>NZ_JADVOP010000031.1 GCF_016508585.1 Acinetobacter baumannii | reverse complement strand
GTTTTATCTATTTATTTCTTGTTGTGTTTTGTTTAATAATATAAGCATATTTAAATAATAGGCTTAACGCATGAGCTTAAAACCTAATGATTTAAACCGTCGGTTAGTCAGAGAAATTGCAATCATATTAATAATTAAGATTGCACTTTTAATGACGATCAAACATATCTGGTTTGATGCGCCGACTATTCCTAAAGATTTTGATAACCAAGTTGCTGAGCGTATTGCTGGCAGTCCTTCCCAAATCAAGGAGACACGTTGATGATTTCTGAAAGCGTGGTCGATCTTTCGCGGTTCCAATTTGCAATGACCGCGATGTATCACTTTATATTTGTACCTCTTACTCTCGGTCTGGCTTTTATTCTTGCCATTATGGAAACCACTTATGTGATTTCTGGTAAAGAAATCTATAAAGACATGACCAAATTCTGGGGCAAACTTTTCGGTATTAACTTTGCTCTAGGCGTAACCACTGGTCTGACTATGGAATTCCAGTTCGGTACAAACTGGGCGTACTACTCTCACTATGTCGGTGATATTTTTGGTGCGCCACTTGCCATTGAAGGATTGATGGCATTCTTTTTAGAATCAACTTTTATTGGTTTATTCTTCTTTGGCTGGGATCGCCTTTCAAAAGTTCAACATTTAAGTGTGACATGGTTGGTTGCGCTCGGTTCGAATTTATCTGCACTGTGGATTTTAGTTGCCAATGGTTGGATGCAAAATCCTGTCGGTTCAGAATTTAATTTTGAAACCATGCGTATGGAACTTGTAGATTTTGGTGCTTTGATTTTTAACCCTGTTGCTCAGGTAAAATTTGTTCACACTGTTTCAGCAGGTTATGTCACTGGGGCAATCTTTGTTTTAGCCATTTCAAGCTATTACTTATTGAAAAAACGTGATTTACCTTTTGCGCGTCGCTCTTTCGCCATCGCTGCAATTTTTGGTTTAGCATCAACACTTTCTGTCATTTTACTGGGTGACGAATCTGGTTATGAACTGGGTGATGTTCAAAAAACAAAACTGGCTGCAATCGAGTCTGAATGGGAAACTCACCCAGCACCTGCACCGTTTACTCTATTTGGTATTCCAAACCAAGAAGAACAACGTACTGACTATGCCATAAAAATTCCCTATGCTATGGGTATTATTGCAACACGCTCATTGGATAAAGAAGTAACGGGGCTTAAAGACTTAATGGTTCAACATGAAGCACGTATCCGCAATGGTATGGTGGCTTATAGTGAACTTGAAAAACTTCGTGCCGGTGACCGCTCTCCTGAACTTATGGCATCTTTTAAAGAGAACCAAAAAGATTTAGGTTATGGCTTACTCCTTAAAAAATATACTGAAAATGTCACGGATGCTTCTGAAGCACACATTCAGGCAGCAACCAAAGATACGATTCCTAACGTAACAGCATTGTTCTTTTCTTTCCGTGCAATGGTGGCTTCTGGTTTCTTAATGCTCCTTCTATTTATCCTTGCAACTTTTGCAGTAGCAAAACGTAATGCTGAAAATAAACCATGGTTACTTAAATTTGCATTGTTTGCTTTACCACTTCCTTGGATTGCAGCACAAACTGGCTGGTATGTTGCTGAAGGTGGTCGTCAACCTTGGACCATTGGTGAAGTTCTCCCTACACACCTATCCGCATCAAGTTTAAGCACTGGTGATGTGTGGGGTTCAATCATTGCATTAGCAGCGTTCTATACTGTGCTGTTGATTATTGAAATGTATCTCATGATCAAGTTCTCACGTTTAGGACCAAGTTCTTTACATACTGGTAAATATCACTTTGAAAAACTTGAAGCTCAACAAGCTCAAGCTGGGGAGGCTCAATCATGATCGAATATGAACTTCTCAAAATTATCTGGTGGGTTCTGGTTGGTGTCTTACTGATCGGCTTTGCGCTCACCGATGGTTTCGATATGGGCTCAATGGCATTGATGCCGTTTGTAGGTAAAACAGATGACGAGCGTCGTGCAGCCATTAACACGATTGCTCCACACTGGGAAGGCAACCAAGTCTGGTTTGTCACTGCCGGTGGTGCGCTCTTTGCAGCCTGGCCAATGGTCTATGCCACAGCATTCTCAGGTATGTATTGGGCACTGTTACTGGTCTTATTCGCACTATTCCTCAGACCTGTTGGTTTCGACTACCGTTCTAAACTTGAAAATACCAAATGGCGCAACTCATGGGATTGGGGTTTATGCATTGGTGGTGCAGTACCTGCACTGGTGTTCGGTGTTGCCTTTGGTAATATGTTCTTGGGTGTACCGTTTACCTTGGATGAAACTGTACGATCAACCTATACAGGTAGTTTCTTTGCGCTACTCAATCCATTTGCTTTAGTTTGCGGTATTGTCAGTTTATCAATGCTTTGTGCACATGGTGGCGCTTGGTTAATGCTTCGTACTGATGGGGTATTACGTCAACGTTCAGCAAAAGCCACTCAACTCATGGGTACAATATTTTTGGTGTGTTTCCTAGCTGTTGGTGCTTGGCTGTATTTTGGTGGAATCGAGGGCTATACCTTAGTCAAACCTTTTGATACCAATGCTGTTGCAAATCCATTGGCAAAAGAGGTTTTGACTACAGGTAACCACGGTTGGATGAATAACTATTCAACTTATCCGATCACGATACTGGCACCAGTTTCAGCAATCTTGGGGGGCATCCTGATCATCTTCGGTGCAGGAAAAAATAAAGCAGGTATGAGCTTTACAGGTTCGACCTTAGCTGTAACAGGTTCAATTTTAACCGCTGGTTTTGCTCTGTTCCCATTCTTAATGCCATCAAGTATCAATCCTACTGTAAGCTTAACCATGTGGGATGCTGTTTCGAGTAAAAATACCCTAACGGTAATGACTGTAGTGGCTTCTATATTTGTTCCAGTGATTTTAGCCTACACCACATGGTGCTATTACAAAATGTGGGGCGTCATTACCAACAAACATGTTCAAGAGAACTCACACAGCCTGTATTAAGGCTGTGTCTAAGCAAATAGGAGAATATTATGTGGTATTTCGCTTGGATTTTAGGGATCTTGATGGCATGCTTTGCAGGTGTGTTAAGTGCCCTCTATATCGAACATCATCAAGATTTAGATGAGGAATAAACCATGGCAGAGATCGCAATGACAACAAAAGAAAGGAAGCCGAACAAGTTTGCAATGGCCATTTCGTTTTTGATGGCATTGCCACTTGCAGCTGTATTACTCATTCACCCTGGTGCAATGCTTGATGCCAATGGGCACTATAACCATAGTGCTCTGATGCTGGTCATGATTGGTATCTCAGGTGGATTTATACATGGTGTAGGATTTCTGCCACAGTTTTGGTTATGGAAATGGCTGTTTAGCCCCTATGTGGCATGGCCACTTATGCTGTGGGGCTATTACACCTGGTTCTTGACCTAATCTAAAAACAAGAAAACCCTGATTTATTCAGGGTTTTTTTTGTTTGATATCAGTTCAAATCCTGTCAGCTATATTCTTTTTCATTTCAACTAAATGTAAATCTATAATTGGTGTACCCACATTTGCACTTAAAGGATAATCATCAATTAGCCCCGTTGGTTGATAACCACAGCGTTCATAATAAGCAATCAACTCCTGACGGACACTGAGTACCCACATGACAAAATACGTTAAATCAGGATAAATGGATCGCATATCATCTCGTACGTAGCGTTCTGCAAAATCCAGCACTTCCTTACCCATCCCCTGATTTTGCATTTTCGGTGCTATACAAAATGTACCAATCTCCACAGCCAATGGCTGAAATGTTAGACCTATACATCCCACCATCTCTTCAGCGTATTCAGCAATAAATAATTTAAAATGATCAGCTGACAACATTTGTGCCAATTGTTCGGCATTGATTCGAGCACCGGTGACCATTTGTACTTCACTTGTCCAACTATTTCCCTGTTGTTGCCGATAGGCGCAATTGATCAAATCAACCAATTTCTGAATATCTAAAATTTGTGCAGATCTAAATCTAAGCTGATGTTTCATTGAATTTTAAGGCTATCATTTTATTGTGAACAAATGACTTTATAAAACCTAATGACTATTTTGAAAAGCAGTTTTGCGTAGCAATCTTGAAGCGTGGTTTTTGAATAGAAATATCGAGCTTAAATATTTTTCTCAAACAAAAAAATAGATCCTTTAATCTATAAATCATTAAAAAAGACCATCGAAATGGTCTTTGATCTTGCCTAAAAATCTTTAACATCACAAACATAAACATCTGCAAAGTGTCATCTGACTCTATTGATCAGCCAACCAAGTCATAAACTTTTGACGTTCTGCTTTGCTTGCTTTTTGCCAAATTTGAATCAATTGCTGATCAGCAGCATTGCCATTGGCTACAGCAGGTACACTTTTTTGTGCAGTATTTGAAACCGCCGCTTGAGATGGCGCGGCATATACTGGTGCAGGTTGATTTACAGGCGTTTTTTTACTTGAAGTTAAATCAATCACACGCCCAAATACGCCAGAACCAAACCATGGTTTGGCTTCAGTATTGGCACCTGTTTGTTGAACCACTAATCGATTATTATTGTCTAAAATTGCAATCGTTGGCTGTTCTGCATATTTTTTTGCATCATCAAAATTCTTGGGTGCACCGACCAAAGCCAATTTATAATTTTGCCCATCTTTTAAATCAGGTGCTGTAATCGTAACCACACCTGATTTTAAAATATCGTGTTCACCGTTTAAATGCTCAAAATACTGCTGATAACGTACACTTACCGCCGTCTGACCTGGATCAACTTGATATTCGTTCTTCTTGCGAATCAAACCTGAATTGACTTCTTGATCATTTACAGCCAATACAACAATTTCTTCTGGCGCAGATAGCGTGACTGCTGCAAAAACTGACCCACTTAACATTAAACTCAATGCAGCAATGCCGTATTTAAATGCCATGTTGCCCTACTCTTATGTCAAAAATATGTAAAATTTATTGCACTATGCAATGTGGTGATGACAGTTTTATGACAATGACTGCGGTTTTATCCTGAAACATCATTGATTGGCTCTTTATTTTTATTTAGCGTATTAATTATTTAGCCTCGATCTTGATCAAAAGCATCTGATTTGACAGAGATTTACCCCAGATTCAAGTCAATATAGAATCCATTTTGGTCAAAACATTGAATCGCTATTTGACTTGCAAAGCAGTCATTTTACCCTTCTGCAATTGACTGTAAATGTTGCAAAGATCATTACAACCAGATTTTTAAAGTGACTACTTTACATTAAATTCATTTAAAACATGGACTCATTATAACAATCAGCTGAGTTTGTATAACATTACACTTTTTTCAAAGCGACTACATTTTGAGCACAATTCTTGCTTGTTTTAATAGGTGCATATCGCACAATAAAAGATACTCAACAGAAAAAGAGGTGCAACATGATTTTTAAAGACCATATTGTCCGTGTTGAAAATATCAAGACCATGCAAATGCTGAGTGATGCAAAAGTAGATCATCAAGTGATTGCATTATTTATGACTTGTGAAGGTATTCCATTATCGACAGAGGATGTCAGCAGTATTTTAAGACACTATGATTGCCTAGGACAGCACAGAGTTTCAGCTCAAAAGGCTAAAGCTTTATTACAAGCTAAAATGGATCATTTTGAGGATTCAAAACTACCTTGTCCTGCTGCCTATTAATTTCTATCAGTATCTAGCTTGTACTTTAAATTCCATTTTTAGTGGCAAATACAATCAGCCCCGTATTTGCCACTTTCACTTATACATGTTGAATGTTTAACAATCTCGACACTGCTACTTGTATAAAGTGATCGTGAATACATGATTTTCAAAAGAGTAATGCAATCTGGAGTGCTATATTTTTTCTTCCAACAGTCCAGAATGGTCAATACGTTTCGAAGCCACTCGCCGCCCGATATAACGATTTTCAATCGAATCAATTTGAATCTGTCGAAGTGTTGTAAGTCGAAAAACACCATATCGACATTCAATGTAGTTTGGCGTTGGAAAGATTAGAAAATGATCCCATGCTGATACCTCAAACGTATCAATCAGTTGAATTCGATAATTGAGATTCAATCTTTCAATCTCATTGAATAACCATACGATTGCATCAAACATCATCAGATAGCTAGATTTTATAAAACATTCATTTTAAGCAATCAGCTTTCCTCAATATAGATGTGTATAATGAAAAGTCATCAATAAATTTGTATTTAATTCCATATGCTTCAAATTCTACAAAAACAGCTCGATGAAAGTGCATTTTGTCCATTGTGTCAGGCAAGTATGTATTATATTGAGGCTGAAGAATTTGAAAAAGAAATTCACTTTCACCAATGCAGCCATTGTCATCATCAGGTTTTTCCAAACCAGCAAGGTAATTGCCATTGTGAAACCTGTCAAAGTAAACGGCGTAAATTAATTAAAGAAACACGTCTGCAAGAAACCAGAAAATTAAAGAAAAAAGATGATTTTGAAATAGGTTTAGATCATCTCAGTTTTTTGCATAAATTATTTTTATTAAGTCTTTTAGACAATCAAGTGCATGAAAATACGCATCATCATGAGTTTATTGACTGGGAAATAATAAAATACCACGCGATTACACCCAACTATTATTTTCAAAGTCAGCTTCTTAATCAACTGATTAAAGAAAATATACTGGTGCCTAAAGACTTTAGTGATGATGCACATCAATACTATATCAATGTTCGTTTAGATGGTTATTCTGAACCCAGTCTATTTAGTATTACCACTCAGCTCCGCCATTGGTTTTATGAAAATTTGAGCCAGGGCATACCATTTAGAAATTCAGAAGAAGTTAAAAATGCACTTTATGTGGTGCTGTATCAGGAGATCGTGCAATTTACCCAGCACTATTGCCGTACTTGGGGTATTCAGATTTCAGGAAATAAAAACTTCCAAAGCTTTTGCTATCGGCTACTTGACTCTCTGGCGGTTGGACAGATTTTCTACTTGATTCAAACAGCCCTAGAATACTTGTATCAGAAAAAAGCATTACAAGTGCGTAATGAAAATTTCATCAACACCAATATTCTTAAGAAAACTGTACAGCAATATCGTGAACGTGCCTTAGCGGAAAAATGGGAAACCTCGACGCTTCCTCGCCCTCCTAATATTCCATTGAGTAAAATGAGTGAAATTCTGTTTTATCAATTTTTAGGCTACGATGAAGGCATCTTCTTTCAACCCGTTTGGAAATCCTGGAAAAAGATTGAACCGCGTTTAAATTTCTATTCACAGAAACGCTGCATGTATTGTGGGTCAAATGAGCTCACCGTTGAATATGATGCTCAGAATTATGTGACATTATTCTGTCGAAACTGTAAACACCAAGACCACTACTTCACTCAGTAAGGACCTTATATGAATCATCCTGAAAATATTAGCCATTCTCAATCGGATCAACTTCATATCCAAACTGATGTTATCTTGCAAAAAGTTGTAGATGCTTGGACCGAACTACAAACACAACAGCCTTTGGTACATTGTATTACCAACAGTGTTGCAGCAAATTACGCTGCCAATGTGCTATTGGCTGCTGGTGCATCTCCAGCAATGATTGATAATCCTTTTGAGGCAGAAAGCTTTGCATCAATCGCTGCTGCCTTAAGTATCAATGTCGGAACACCAACATCAGAACAAATGCAAGCCATGCAGATTTCAGCACAGACTGTTGCAGCTAAAAACACGCCTTGGGTTCTTGATCCTGTTGGTTATGGTCCATTTCTAAAATGGCGCAGTGAAATGGTTGATCAACTGGTTTTACTTAATCCGACCATTATTCGTGGCAATGCATCAGAAATCAGTGCACTTGCAGGCAACCAAGTTGAATCCAAGGGGGTTGATAGTGCAGTTTCAAGTCATCAAGTTTATTTGCAGGCTCATGCTCTTTTAAATCATTGTGAATGTGCAGCAATTTCTGGAGAATCAGATTTTATTCTTTCAAAAGAACTTAATCATGTGATTCAAATCAATGGTGGAAGCTTTTTACAACCGAAGATCACAGCAACAGGTTGTGCTCTTGGTGCTTTAATCGCGGCATATAGTGCAGTAACCACACCCGCAATTGCCACCATTTCAGCTCATATTCATTTTGCCATTGCAGGTCGGTTGGCTTATGAAAAAGCGTCATCTGTGGGAAGTTTTAATGTGGCGTTCTTAGATGAAATTTATCAAATGAATGCGGATAGGATTTGGGAATATAGCGATATTCAGGTTTTCAACCTGTAGTTTAAAGTAAACTTTGTAGAAGACATGGTCTTCAAGCAAATCCAGATAGATTTTTAAACCGGCTGTTTAGCAAGACAGACTTACTCCTGTAAGTCCTCGACCAACCAATACAAAATAAGCCTTGTCCAATGAGACATCTTGGTGGCTATGAAACTTGGGGCTTATATGCTCAGCCCCAGTTAAATCATTTCCGCACAAAGACTTTTTTATAGATTTCTCTTGGCATTTCAGCAAATTCTACACAGAGTTGAATTTCTAAGCCTTGTGCTGAATAATCCTGAAATGATTGTAGAAATTGTGACAAATTTTCAGTCATTAAATCTTTTTGTTCTTCTGTGCGTCCGCTCAGACCTTGTAAGCGCACAAAGATAAATGCGTGTTGCTTGTCTGCACCATCCTCATCTCCAAAACCGATCAGATAGTCAGATACTGACTTAATTCGCGATTTAATATCATGCGCATCGCTCACTAATCCCGTATCGAACAATGCATGGTTTAAGCCCAGCATTAATTTCTTTTTATCTAAATTCTGGATATTGTCAGAATAATCAATAAACATCTGTGGCATTTACTTCACCTTAATTGATAGCGGTTTTATCATAAAATTTGTGATGCAACTCTAGAACTGATGACCAATTCTAGGTTTTCATAATCATCAAATTGTTCAAATTCAAAAACAATTTTGATTTTTGCGACAGCTTTTAAAAAGCCATCACGACTTTCAATAGATTCCAGTTGCTAAAGCTCGACTGGATTATGAATACTGTTGATCGTAAAACAGCCATTAAATTGATCACATTCATCTTGATCAAAGATCAACTTCACGCCACTCGAATCCTTTAAATTGTATGAAGGTAATGGCAGTCCCTCAAAAGAAATACTTGAATCAATTAATGTTTGTGCATGATAAAATGGGCATAACTGAAAGCTGAGACTATAATCCTGCATATGCTTGTGTTTTGATAACACTGCTATACGCGAATTGAGTAATTTTTTCTCAAACTTATTCATTGTTTCATCACAAGAATGATTTTATTCGACAAACAGCAGTGCTAGACGCACTTGGTCATAACCCATTTTGGGGCTTGTCAGCTCTACGATTGGGCGTAATTTAATCGCCCCATCATCATTGAAATGACTTGGATCCTGACGTTTCATTAATTTTTTATAAATAGTCCGTATTTTCTCTACAACTTCCTCACCGGGATTGGCAACAGAAATATCAAGCCCCTGCTCCTTATGCAGTCTGGCCAAATGATTAATGATGGTTGCTGGCGTTAAACCTCGCTCAATGGCAATGTCTTGAATTTCATAACCACTTTCAAACAACTCTCGGGTTTCGTCCAATGTAGCTGAAGCATAATTGACTTTACCGTTATTACGCGCCAGTTTTTTCTCATTACGTTCTATTTCAACAGCATTCAAAGTTCCACCACAATGACGAATAAAAGCATTGTGCTGCGTGGTCAGATCAGCATCAGCATAGTGCTGTTCTGCTTCATTGGAAAGCTCTTGAAAACGACGATCTGCCTTGATTGCCAAACTATCAAGTTCTAATGCCTGATCATTAAAGCCAAGCAATCTAAGCCCTTCGATTGATTTTAGCCGTGATAAAGCAACGTAACCTTGTCCCTTTTCAAAAGTATGACTCAAATTAATTTCAGCAGCTTCTAAAGTCATGCCTTGAGATTTATGAATGGTAATTGCCCAAGCCAAACGCAGTGGAACTTGTTGTAAACTTGCAATGGTTTTGCCTCCTTCATTGTCTACCGACCAAGTTTCTGGAGCGACCAATAAAGTTGTCCCATCGGTCATTTTCACCTTTGGCAACATTCCCATTTCATCATCTTCTTCAAAACCAATCACTTCACCCAAACTGCCATTGATATATCCCATGTCAAAATTATTTTTAACAAACATCACTTTGGCATGTTTTTTTAGGGTTAGTTCTTCGGGTGCACGAACTGAGGATTTTAATGTTTCTATCAGCTTTTCATTGCCATCTGTGACTGCAACAAATTGATGGTCATCTCCATCAATTGCATTTAAATGCTGAAAGTTGATGCTATCTACATCCATATTATGTGTATATAAACGGGTAAATGTGTCCCCGATATCTTGATGACGCGTATTCTGTAAGGCTTGGATATGCTGTGGCTGAATATGCTGTGCACGAATTGCATTGAGAATATCATTGAGTGCTGAGTCATCCTGGCGGTGCTGTTCAGTCAAATAACACACCCGAAATTTTGCCTCGACCCATGCATTAGACATAAAACAAAACTTATCACGATTTAATTCGTTATTTTTTCCTACAGGCGGAAGCTGAAAGAAGTCACCGGCAGCAATCACTTGAATTCCACCAAAGGCATCATCAGACTCTTTAAAATATTTCAAAACCTGATTAACCAAATTCAATTGCTTGGCATGCAACATTGAAATTTCATCAATAATCAATACTTGAGCATTTTCTAAGTGTTCTTTGAGATATTTACGCTCTTTCATCCGCTTTAAATCATCATCTGAAAGCGTGTCTTTAATACCGATACCTGCCCATGTATGAATTGTCATACCATTCATGTGCGTTGCAGCAATCCCAGTAGATGCAGTAATTGCGACAGGGACTTTGCGGACTTTCAAATAATTGATGTATTGATTCAACGTATAGGTTTTTCCTGCACCAGCAGAGCCAGTCAAAAAGACATTTTCACCCGCTTTCATGAGTTTGAGTGCAGTTTCTTGTTTCATAACAGCCTTGAATTACCTAAACAGGATGGGACGGCTATAGCCTAACGATTTTTAATTAAAAAGTTAAGCCAAAAATAGTTTAGAAAACAGAATAAACCCCGTTAACGATGGCTATAGGTTACCGAGTTCCTCATTCGGTTGAATACTGCTTTTCCATTTTAAATGCTGATTTACATTTTCAATAAATGCCAGTGCCTTGCTTATGTAATATTGCTCCGGGATATGATTATTGGGCAAACGCAGCTGATCAAAACTCAACTGTCCCAATTTATAATAACAACCTAAAGTCATGACTTGATTGGGTTCGGTTATATTTGACATATGAAATGCAGCATATTCGCGTTCCACTATTCTTGTGCTGTATGAAACAGCTAGACAATGTTTGAAAACCACAGACTCTTGAGTGATTCCTTGAAGACTGTTGAGCTCCTCATAACACCAGCCTTCAAAATAAATCTTTTGCATCGGTGCAATGCGATCCCACGAATCCACTGTGATTTTCTCTTTGAGCTTCGACATTGTAGCAACAAGGTCATTGTGCATGTGCCATTTCTTCGCTTGTTGATAAAGACCAGACCAAGTCACATTACGTTCAATTTCATGATGCGTATTAAATAAATACATTACATAATCAAGCACAAAGCTGTCATAGATACTGTAATGCGGCATTCGATCCGTATTGATATGCTTAAACTTCTTGCGAAAATCATCAACCTGAATATTGTGCTTGCGCATTTGAATAAAAAAATCAGGATGCTGTTGCAACTGAGGGTCTATAAATCTTAGCAATTGTGGAGGTAATTGGTTGGCAATCTGCTGAACAAACAACATAAATGCCTGAACAACACGGCTGAGCTTGGCAAATATTTTCTTATAGGATTGAGCTTGATCACCAAGAATCAATGCAGCGAAATCCAACCATTCTTCAATATATAAATAAGAATTTGAAATCAACTTTTGCTGTGATTTATGTTCACTTGGTGATTCGCCAAAACAATAACGACGATTCTTGGGATGTTTTTGCCATTCATGTGTAATTGCAAATGAATGACACTCTATTAAAAACAAGCGGGCGGCACTATTTTTAAAATACTTCAATACAGCCAATATGACATCAGGAGAGATTTTTGAAGTATCAATCAGGCTTAATACAGTGATTGTCACTCTGACGTTTACATCACCAATATGCCGACTAATCCAATCATTGACCTGTTCGTTTTGTTTGTATAGCCAATTCACTGTACGCTTTAAAGTGAATATGGGTAATTTAACAAGCCGATCTAATTCCCAATATTCATCCTCTGCCTGCAAAAAATGCTGTTTACTCAATAAATCCTGATACTGCCAAAAACCTCGTTTCATATGCTTGGTATATGCCAGCATTTGAGGAAACTCTTGTGCATGTTTAGACAATAATCGATAACTTGTGAAATATTGTTCGATCTCACACAAACGTAAT
The DNA here is from genome assembly GCF_016508585.1 of Acinetobacter baumannii. Taxonomy (GTDB): domain Bacteria; phylum Pseudomonadota; class Gammaproteobacteria; order Pseudomonadales; family Moraxellaceae; genus Acinetobacter; species Acinetobacter nematophilus. The sequence continues at coordinate 33,553 of NZ_JADVOP010000031.1, read as the reverse complement.
GACTCAGGATGAAAAACTTTAAAAATCCGGAAAAAATGTTTCGGCAGGAATTGGTCTAGTGCAGAAATAGCGTGATGGAGTTTTGGAATGAATTGTTGAATAGACAGGAATGTTTGCCCCAAAACAGAATTAATCAACAGTAAATGCTTAATATTAATTTCTACACTCAGCGGAATAGCTTTGCCATATTTAGCAAAATCAGAAACATAAGCTCGTTCAAAATAATTATAGCGTATTAAGATTCGATCAATCTGCTCAGCATCTGCCTCACGAATATTATATAAATACTGCTCTACTCTATTTTCACCATCAATCCAATCAAAGATCTGCTCAATCAATGTTTGACGGAGAATTTGTGCTTTCGTTTTTAGATCAGTAGGGTGAATTTCATCATAAGATCGGGTATAAAAAAATATCTCTTGCGAGACATATTCAATCAGCCGCTTAGGATAACACGGTGTCTCAGATAAATGTGCCAGCTTGTCCTGATGAAATTCAAAAGACAGCCCTGCTGCTTCATCAAATTTAATCTGTAATAATTGATTGGCTATACCGAGTTTTTGATGCACATGATCAAATTGAAAAAAGTTATCAGCATTCACCTCTTTTAAATAGTACAACTGATCAAGATAAATACGCTCTAAGCTTGCTGAAACTTGAATTAATTCTTGTGCAGCAAGTTGGTGCCTGTTTGGCAGCTGATCTTGAACTGTCTGCACCATAATCTGCTTAATCCATCTCTTTTAGATTCTATAGAGTTGAATATTCTATGCGAATCATTTAACAAAACAAATCGCATTAGATTATCTTTTGCAAAAGTTTGTTAAGTCTCTGTGGAGATTTCATATCCGATTTACATGGCAGATTAAAATGAAAAATGGTTCTGCATTTTTTAAACAGCAGAACCATTTTCAAGTAACGATGACTATTCTGACCAAAATCAAGTTGGATGTTTTAGTGTTCAATTAAGAATGAACGGGTTTTATTCCCATACGTTCCTCGATCAAATCGTAGCACCATTGGAAAATAAAGGTATAGATTAAAATACATGTGGTCATTCCTAAATCCAATAGGACTGCCTGCCACAATGTCATATCCATTGCATAAGCAACCATTGGAATGGTCGCCAACATCAAACCACCTTCGAAACCAATAGCATGCAGAACTCGCACTCCAATCGTACGCTTAAGCTTTCTTTTATGCTCGAACTTCTCGAAAAAATGGTTAAAAATCATATTCCATATAACAGATGTTACAGCCATAGCCACACCTAACACACCCGTAACTTCCATAGGAACTTCAAAAATAAAACTTAACGCAATCGCTATGATCACCAATAGGATGATTTCATAGCTCAATGCATGAATAATCCTTCTTTTGGAAACCATCATTTAAAACTACTCTTTTTGTTTCGATAATGGCATTATATTTTTATAATATTGATCAATCGAGTTAGATTCTTTCAATTTTATTGAAAGATCAGTTTCATTCTTTTTTCTATATTTCTTTCATTTTCACATGATTGAAATTACTAATCACGGTTCAACATGAATATCAATCAAGAACAGTTGGTGATTTTTAAAACAGTTATAGAAACAGGGTCTTTTTCTGCTGCCTCAAGACAGCTTGGAAAAGTACCCTCTGCGGTCAGCATGTCTATTGCCAATTTAGAAATTGATTTAAATCTCAAATTATTTAAACGGGTCGGGCGTGAGCCTATACCAACGCCACAGGCACAACTTTTATATGAAAAAACAGAACAACTGCTCATCGAAATGAATCAATGGAAACAACAAGCCATTGCCCTCAGTGAAGGTTTGGAATCGTCACTGAATATAGTGGTGGTTTCAGAGTTGGTACATACCGATTGGACCGAATATATCGCATTGCTTGCCCAACAGTTTCCAAGTTTACAGATCAACATTTTTTCGGCACCACAAGAAGATGCTCTTAAAATGCTCATGAATCAGACAGCGCAATTGGCATTGATGTTTGAACGTGAGATGCTAGAAAGCCGCGAACAATTTGTTGAGTTAAAAAAAGAAGCTTTAGTGCCAGTTTCTGCAATCAATCACCCGCTATCAGCCCACTCAAAAGTGAGTTTTGAACAAATATTGCAATCCAGGCAGATTGTCGTTGCTAGCCGAGACCGCACAATTAAACCTGAGCTACTCTATTCTAAAAACTACTGGCGTACCGACAATCATCACTCGGCATGTTCACTCATCTTAAAGGAATTAGGCTGGGGAGTACTTCCCTTGGAAATGTTTAATGAAAACCCAGAACTGAAACATAAGTTAAAAATATTAGATTTGCTCGATTTCACACCAAAATTTGAATATTTTGTTGATTTGGTTTGGAGCCGTGAAAGTAATTTAGGTTCGGCTGCTCGTTTTTTGATTAATCACATTCGAAATCAAAGAATTCATACAAAATAATATGTCTTTCAGTACATTTTCCTATTTTGCTGAAATCGCATTGTGTTATAACTAAATCACAAATATTTTAACTAAGAAATAACCGGTAATGACTCAATCTGCATTAGACCAATTAAAACGCTTAACCACTATTGTTGCTGATACAGGTGATTTAAATGCTATTCAACAATTTCGCCCATTAGATGCAACAACAAATCCTTCACTGATTACGGCAGCAGCTCAGCAGCCTGAAAGTCGCACCTTGATTGAAGATGCCTATACACAAGCTAAACAAGAAGGCTATGTACTTGATGAACTGGTAGAACGCACCATTGATATTCTGACAGTGAAACTTGGTGTAGAGATTTTAAATCTTGTTGAAGGACGAGTTTCAACTGAAGTTGATGCTGCACTTTCCTACAATACCGAAGAAACGATTGCTAAAGCCAAAGAACTGTTAGCACTGTATCAAGGCTACGGAATCAATCAAGATCGCATTTTAATTAAAATTGCATCTACCTGGGAAGGTATTCAGGCAGCAAAAGCACTTGAAGCAGAAGGGATTCATTGTAACCTGACTTTATTATTCGGTTTACATCAAGCCAAAGCATGTGCCGATGCCAAAGTCACCCTGATCTCTCCTTTTGTTGGCCGTATCCTAGACTGGTATAAAAAAGCTGAAAATGTTGAAAGCTACCCGATTGAAAAAGATCCTGGTGTACTCTCTGTCAAACAGATTTATCATTACTACAAACAGCACCAAATTAAAACAGAAGTTATGGGAGCAAGTTTCCGTAGTGTAGATCAAGTTCTAGGACTGGCGGGTTGTGATTTACTTACTGTTGCTCCTGCACTTCTTGAGAAATTGGAAGATGATCAACGTACTGTAAGCACCCAGTTAAATCCTGACCATGCACAAACACATCAAGATCATCCACATCAGGAAATTTCTAAAGCTGAATTTAAGCAGCAACTAGAAGCAGACTTGATGGCATTCCAATTGTTGCAAAGTGGAATCGATGGCTTTATTAAAGCCCGTGAACAATTGGCTTTATTATTACGCCAATCTTTTGGACTTGAAGCCGATTTTATTGATTAAATTTCAACCATGCAGCGTGCTTTAAATGCACTAAAGTGGCTCACATTCTAAAGCCGAGTTTGTTATCATAAGCACTCGGCTTTTTTATTCGCTTTTCTTAAACTGTGAGAATATTGTGTTTGGTATTACGGATGTCGTGACATATATATTAGGGACAATTTTTATCGTCATTCTCCCGGGTCCAAACTCACTTTATGTGATGTCTATTGCATCAAGATTTGGCATTAAAACAGGTTATATTGGTGCTTTGGGTGTTTTTACAGGTGATTTAATCCTGATCCTTTGTACGGTATTGGGTGCTGCATCCTTATTACATGCTTTTCCTTGGTTATTTGTAATACTTAAAGTGGTGGGGGCGACTTATTTGTCCTACCTCGGGATTCGATTATTGATCGCCAGTGTTAAAACCTGGCGTAGTACACCACAGACAATCCAATCAGACTCTCCTCAATCAACTACGACTGAACAGTTTCATCCTTTTCGTACAGCATTGACGATTAGTTTGTTAAACCCGAAAGCCATTTTATTTTATTTATCATTTTTTGTTCAATTTGTTGATCCCGATTATCCTTATCCTGCATTAAGTTTTGCTGTACTTTCTATAATTTTACAAATCATTAGCATGAGTTACTTAACCATTTTAATTTTTTCTGGAGTAAAACTCGCAGCATTCTTTAACACACGCTATAAAGTTGCAGCAGGATGTGTAGCAGCGGTAGGGTTATTGTTTTGCGCCTTTGGTATAAAGCTTGCAGTTTCAACCATGTAAAAGCAGGAAAGAAATGGGGTAAACTCTAATTCAATGTTTTATTGAAGTTAAAATATCCCATTTTAAGCGCCTAAATCAGGATCAAGCAATTCTCATGGATACAATCGCTTGATCGCAAAAAGCTTGAATTATCCAACAATGATAATAAATTCAATTTTTCTATTTGCTTTTGATATTAAATACTAATTAACGCTGTCCGCTTTAAAATGATCCATGTATGATGGATGCATTTTCAACCATTCAATCAAATTTAAAAGCAAGGGATCATGCAAAAGCTTCTCCAAGACTTCTCAGTACCTGCCGTATTCGCAGGCTTTATAACTTTTCTTATTGGTATCAGTGTTTCAGCTGTTTTAGTGATTCAAGCTGCTCAATTACTTGGTGCAAATCCAGCACAAATTACCTCTTGGTTTTGGGCATTAGGTCTCGGTATTGGTCTTTCAGGTTTAATTCTGTCTTGGAAATTCAAATATCCCGTTGCAACCTCATGGTCTACTGCTGCACTCGCATTAATCATTGCAACAGCAAGTGGTTATTCGCTTTATGAAGCCATCGGCGCTTTTTTGGTATCAGGTTTGCTTACAGCAGTTCTTGGGTTTTCAGGTATTTTTGCAAAAATAATCAATTATATTCCACAGAGTTTGACCAGTGCCATGTTGGCAGGGGTATTGCTAAAATTTGGAATCGCCTTATTTGCCAGTATGCAAAATGACTGGGCATTTATCCTCAGTTTATTGGCAGTCTATGTGATTACAAAACGTTTATGGCCACGTTACTGTATCGTGATTACTGTAATTGCAGGAATCATCATCTGTCCCTTCTTTATGGAGTTTCATGTTCCAGTACTGCATTGGGGGTTGGCAAAACCTGTATGGATGGCACCTGAATTCACATGGTCTGCTATTTTGGGACTGGCGCTACCGTTATTTGTGATCAATATGGCATCTCAATACTTACCCGGGATTGCCATGATTAAAAGTTATGGTTATCAACCACATGTCAATCAGTTGATTGGTTGGACAGGCACGGCTCAAACGCTGCTCTCTCCTTTTGGTTGTTATACCGTGAATATTGCAGCAATCAGTGCAGCAGTAAGTCTTGATGATCAGGTCCACCCTGATCCATCCAAACGCTATATTGCAGGTATGAGCTGTGGATTTTTCTATATTTTAATGGGACTATTTGCAGCTACATTAACAAGTTTATTGATGTCTTTTCCACACTTATTTATTGTTGCTTTAGCAGGTATCGCATTGTTTGGTACCATCAGCCACAACATTGCGATTGCATTTCATGAAGTCAAGGACCGTGAGGCGGCATTACTGACCTTTCTTTTTAGTGCCTCTGGGATACAGTTCTTTGGGATTGGTTCTGCATTTTGGGGATTATTATTTGGTTTTGCCGTTTCACTGATTTTAAATTTCAACGTTAGAAAATAACCATACACGATAAGGTGAGTGCTTGACTTACCTTATCCAAACTTCAGTTGAATAGATGCCTTCACGCGTCTATTGTTTCAAACGATACAGCGCCACAATATGTTTAAAAGAATGTTGAACTTAAAATTTATGCGATAGAGAAAGGCAATTTTAAATAAAAAAAGCTTATCCTAGGATGGATAAGCTTGAAACTTGTAACAACAATAGAAACTTCAAAAGAATCTGCAGCAGATTATAATGACCCATTAACACGCAAACCAATATATAAAAAATCTAACTGAATAATTTTTACTCTAGAATAAAATTAAACAGTTCACAACTGTAAAAATTAACGTTAAAAAAATCTCGTTTTTTTAATTTAAAAATTTATAACAGGCGTCAAACCTGCCAAAAATTAGACCAAAGTATTAGATTTCAGGATAGTGACCTGTACCTTCAGGCCAAGGTGTTAACAGTTCAAATCCTGTTTCCGTCACAGCAACCATATGTTCCCACTGGGCAGATAAAGATTTATCTGCGGTCACAACAGTCCAGCCATCTTTTAATTCTTTTACACTGGCTTTACCGGCATTAATCATAGGTTCAATGGTAAATACCATACCTTGTTTCAGTACAAGTCCCTGTCCTGATTTTCCATAATGCAGTACATTTGGCTGTTCGTGATAAATTTTGCCAATACCATGACCGCAATATTCACGAACAATACTATAGCCTTCACGTTGACCAACAGTTTGTATAGCGTGACCGATGTCACCAAGTGTTGCACCCGGTCTCACGGCATGTATACCTGCAACCATCGCCTCATATGTGGTTTCAACTAGTTTTTTAGATTCAGGCTTGACAGTACCCACATAATACATACGGCTGGTATCGCCAAAATAACCATCTTTAATGATTGCAACATCAATGTTGATAATATCACCATCATTCAAAACAGTATTTTTCGATGGAATACCATGACATACCACTTCATTGGGTGAAATACAGGTGGTTTTTGTATAACCATAGTATCCAACATTCGCCGGTATAACCTTGAGGGTATTCACAATATAATCATTACAGATATCATCCAAATATTCAGTTGTTACCCCTGGCTTAACATATGCACCAATCATTTCTAAAACTTGAGCCGCTAGACGCCCTGACACTCTGAGTTTTTCAAGGTCTTGTCCAGTTTTGATGGTGACTGTTGAAGCTTTCATTGGATCTGTCCGCAAAAGTGAATCGATATTATATGCTTTTTCAATTGCTTTAGGGCTTTTTCTTGCAGAGGATGCAACTTTAAAATGTGAATTGGTACTCATAATGATTAAAATAAGTATTAAACTGCGATGATTTGCTTTTTAAGCATATAAATTTTTCTTTAAAAATGTCTTATTCGAATTTAATTAAATTAAGAGCTGAATCATCCACATAAATATAACTCATATGGTTAATTGGTTAAAATTTATAAAAAATAGGAATATTACCCATAAAATAAAATACAAAAAATGTCGCATTTCCACTAAAATCGCTGTTTTGCGTTTTTAACCACACTTTATGACTAATCTCCGTACCAAGGATATTATTGCTTTAGGGTTCATGACTTTTGCCTTATTTATTGGGGCAGGCAATATTATCTTTCCACCCATTGTCGCTCAACAAGCAGGTGAACATGTATGGCTGGCAGCATTAGGTTTTCTAATCACCGCTGTAGGCTTACCTGTAATCACCATTATGGCACTTTCAAAAACTGAAGGTTCTATTGCCATTTTAAGTTCTCCTTTAGGCAAAGTTGCAAGCTTAATTCTGACCGTCGTATGCTACTTATCAGTCGGTCCACTTTTTGCAACGCCACGTACTGCCACAGTTTCGTATGAAATTGGTTTTTCATCTTACTTTGGTACAGGTGGTACACCGCTATTTATTTATAGCGTGATTTACTTTGCTTTTGTAACATTAGTGTCTCTTTATCCAAACAAACTTTTGGATACCGTAGGTCATATTCTTGCTCCACTTAAGATTATTGCACTGGCAATTCTTGGTATTGCAGCCTTTATCATCCCGACTGGTTCAATTTCTCCTGCCATAAATAATTATGCAACCAGCCCTGTTTCTGAAGGCTTTGTAAATGGTTATTTAACCATGGATACTTTAGGTGCATTAGTGTTTGGTATCGTGATTATTCACGCCATCCATTCTCGTGGTGTCACTGATAAAAAACTGGTAACTAAATATGCCATTATTGCAAGTTTAATTTCCGGTGTCGGTTTAACACTGGTTTATATCAGCTTATTTAAACTGGGTTTAGGTAGTCATGATGCAGCACCCAATGCAGCAAACGGTGCAGTGATTTTGCATGCCTATGTTCAGCACGCTTTTGGTGATCTTGGCTCATTATTTCTTACTGCTTTAATTTTTATTGCCTGTATGGTCACTGCAATTGGATTAACCTGTGCATGTGCAGAATACTTCTCCGAACTGACTAAAATTCCTTATAAAGTTTTAGTGATCATTTTAGTTTTATTCTCTTTGGTCATTTCAAATTTAGGTTTGACTAAACTGATTGCATTCTCTGTACCTGTCCTCAGTGCAATTTACCCACCCGCTATTGTGGTTATTCTATTGAGCTTCTTTTGGAGCAAATTTAATCATCCTGCAACAGTAATTGCACCAGTAACTGGCGTTGCATTTTTATTTGGGATTATTGAAGGTATCAAAGTCACGGAATTCAAAGATAGTTTACCCTTAGTGATCCAAAACTTGCCTTTAAATGAACAAAACCTTGCTTGGCTTATACCATCATTGATTGTTTTAATTATTTGTGTCGTTATCGATAAAGTTAAGAAATAAAGCGTCTTAATCATCGTCATTAAAATTTGATTTTACCCAAATCCAATTTTAACTGTGATCAATAATTGTCATGTTTACCCAACAGACTGTTATTGTTTGCGACACAACTCAAAACGAATTCAATACTTGCGATCCCATTATTCTTGATTGCTGTAAACTACATTTACGCTTTACTTCTCGAACATGATTTTCTAAATTAGTGAGACGACAAGAATCTTACCTATATATGCAGGATAGCAACCTGCTTAAAATTCAACCACGAATCACATCAATTTACAATTTACTACAATTAAAATCTGTTTTTTATCCATGATCATAATTTTTTATAAAACTTGCATAAATATTGCATAATTTTCATCGACTTTAGTCAAAATTCTCTTGCACATATTATAAGTTGCTGTATTTTAAATTGATAACCAATTCACACTTATTCAACATTAAATACACTATTTAAGAAAAAAATCACTCATATTTTCATTTTTTATAAAATAAGTCATATCTGTAATAAATATGTCATAATTATTTTGAATAATAGAAGTATTTGCTCTTGAAATAATTATTAAATATGGTACAACTGAATAAACCAATCCAGACTAAAACAATTAGGTTTTTGTCGAGCAGACAGGAGGGATGGAGATGTTATCATTACATTTCAACAAGCAAGTCTTCATTAATTCTTTGAAGGCAAACACAAAACTAGTCACATATTTGAGTACAACGATTGCCCTTTTGGCTACCCTGCTCATCCACGGACTGATTCAGGACAATTTAAAACCTGAATATTTTGCCTATGCATTAGCTGTATCTGCCGCTTTCTATATTTGGGATGTTGTAGATCATAAGTCGCGAAAACTCGCAAAAATCACTGAATGAAAGATGGATGCCAAGCATCCATCTTCATGTATAACAATATAACAAAAAATTAAAATAATCCTTTGATCATCCCTAAAAGTAATACTCCTGTTGCAAAAATCTCTCCGATCACCAATAAAATCATTGCTAAACGAAGTAAAATTTTCGGTAAATGTACACTGCCTAGTTGATGGGGCTGCTTGAATTGATTCGTCGTATCTTTGAGCCAGCCATGTAGAATATAACTTGCTATAGAAAAACTAAAAAAAACTAAATTCACCATGACGCAGAGTAAATTAATTATTTTCTGAAAACTCGAGCAGTACGCCATTACCGCCAAAATTAAGCTTGCAGGTGCATAAAGCAAGCTACTACGATGTGCTATATCGACATAATAGTGTGCTCTGGCAAGTTCTGAACGACTAATCTGAACGTACTTCCAAACCCCAGTAAGCATCCCTACCCACAAATAGATTCCACTAAAAATCACTGCAAGCTTGACTGACAAGCTAAGATTAACGACTTCCATTTAAACCCTCTATATTTCCTTTTCATTATATACACCTGACTAGATAGTCATATTTTAAACAAGTTTCTTTTTGGAACTTATGTAAAGTAGGTGCTAAGAATCATCTATGGACTGTTATGATGACAATATATGAGAAATTAACCATTCGCTGTGCGGATAGCTATAGCTTAAGTGCACGTTTTTACCCGGCACAACAGCCAACCCACGATTTACCGATTTTGGTTTGTCCAGCAACAGGTATTACACAGGGTTTTTATCATCATTTTATCGAATGGCTGACTCAGCAAGGTGCTGATGTTATGGTCTTTGATTTCCGCGGCATTGGTGACTCGTTGCACGGACCATTGCAACAGTCCAAAGCCAGTATCCAAGACTGGGGACAGCTAGATATTCCTGCTGCTATTGAATCGCTTTTAAACAAGACCGGTAAAAGCCAACTAACGCTCATTGGTCATAGTGCAGGCGGTCAATTGCTCGGTATTGTTCCAAACTATAAGAAAGTCGCACAGGTTATTTCAGTATCTGGTTCTACCGGTCATGTAAAAGGTCTTAAAGGTCGCACTAAACGCTTAGCACCTGTTATGTTTAACTTGGTCTTTCCGATTTCAAATCTCATCAAAGGTTACGGTGCAACTAAAATGTTGGGTATGGGAGAGAATCTACCGCAAAAAGTAGCCAAGCAATGGGCAGAATTCTGTAGTCAACCTGGTTATGTAATGAATGCCGTGGGTAAAACCGTATTTGAAGATTATCATCAAGAGATTGAGTGTCCTATTACCTCCTATTGGTCTTCAGATGATGAGATTGCAACCTCAACCAACGTAAAAGACCTACTTCGTCTTTATCCTAAAGCTGCAACCGATATGATCGAGCTTAACCCACAACAACATGGTCATAAAATGATTGGGCATATGCTGATGTTTAAAAAAAGCCATCAAAATCTTTGGCCAATCATGACGCAGAAAATATTTAATTCAACACTTTAGTTTCCAGTACTTAAATTCGTAATCCTGTTTAAGTGCTCTTTTTATTCAAAAAAAATGCCTCATGATTGAGGCATTTTTCTCAAGGATGAATCATTTAAATCAATACAGACACTGATTATGAAAATTGCTCTGGTCGGGTAATTTTTACCGTTTTGATTCGATTCTCATCCATTTCAATGACTTCAAACCATATTCCTTCATGTTCAATTTGCGTACCCAAATGTGCATCACCTTGCGTTTTATCCAGAATTAAGCCGGCTACACTAAAATAGCCAGAATCTTCTTGAACGAGGTCAAGCATTCCCAACTCCAACTCAAGCTGATACAAGTCAAGCATACCCGATGCCTTCCAGGTGGTTTCATCGACTTTAATCAGTTCCAACTGTTCATCGGCATCTGGAAACTCACCAGCGATGGCTTCAAACACGTCAAGCGGAGAAATCAAACCTTGAATATTGCCAAACTCATTGCTGACTAAAACCAGTGAGCCCTTGGATGTTCTAAGAGTATGAATTGCATCAATGACCTTCATTTTTTCAAAAATGAAGATTGGTCGATTACGTTTCAATAAAGTTTGCAATTGTTCTGGTTCATCCAGAACATCAATAAGCTCTTTGGCGCGAACAACGGTCACCACTTTGTCTAATTGTCCACGGCAAACAGGAAATAAACTATGGGGTACAGCTAAAATTTGCTGACGAATACTTTCAGTATCATCATCAAGATTGATCCAAGAAATCTGTGATCTAGGGGTCATAATCGATGCCACTGAGCGTTCAGCAAGGGTAAGTACTCCACCCACCATATAACGTTCTTCATCACCAAAAGCTTTCTGCGCAGCTAAGGCTTCAGGACTTTGTAGTAAATCAGCATCTAATTTGCTCCCCATCAACTTTAAAATTGAATCCGCTGTACGATGACGCAATGGGGTTTTGGATTGATGTTTTTCTGCATTACGGCTAGAGAATTGATTAAATGCCTCGATTAAAATCGCAACACCAATACCTGAATAGATGTAGCCTTTAGGAATATGGAAACCAAAACCTTCTGCAATTAAACTGACACCAATTAATAGAAGGAAGCTTAGACAGAGAATAACGACTGTAGGATGTTTGTTTACAAACGCCGTCAATGGTTTAGACGCAATTAACATCACAATCACAGCGATAGTAACCGCAGCCATCATGACATATATATTGTCAACCATCCCTATGGCAGTGATTACTGAGTCTAGAGAAAATACTGCATCCAATACAATGATCTGGGCAACAACCGCCCAGAAACTCGCATATACAGCAGCACCTGAACTTTTGACCTCAGGCTTCCCTTCCATTTTTTCATGTAATTCAGTCACTGCTTTATAGACAAGGAAAAGACCACCAAATAATAAAATCAGGTCTCTTCCTGAAAATGAAAATCCTGCAAATGCAATCAGTGGTTTTGTCAAAGTGACCAACCAAGATATGATTGACAATAAGCCTAGACGCATAATCAAGGCTAAAGAAAGACCGATAACACGTGCTTTATCACGTTGTTCAGGAGGAAGTTTATCTGCGAGAATGGCAATAAATACGAGGTTGTCAATACCCAGTACAATTTCTAAAACGATGAGGGTTAACAGACCAACCCAAATTCCAGGGTCTAATAAAAATTCCATTATTAGATCTCCTGTTTATTCTTATAACTATATAAATTGGAGAAATACGAGCTAAACCTACACGGCGACGGATCCATGAATGATACCTTTTCAACTAAATTAATTTAATTATGCACAATATCGAAGGCTTGTAATTATTTTTCATTAAATTTTTACATTTATTTAATCTTTAGATATTTCGCATTTTTTCAAAACTTCATCTCCTCCCCACGCCCCCTCTTTATTGACCATAGGCAGTTGAACAACTCAAGAAAATAGCCGTAGATTTCGATAAATTTTACTGAATTTTTATCTATTGATTTTATTGAATTTTTTATATCCGAAAATTGATATATTATGCATTTATATAAAATAAGTGTGAAAATAATAAAGCACAAGCGACAATATTTTTTATAAAGTCAACTTGGTTTTTTTTATTTTTCAGATATAATAACAAATGATGTTAATTTTCTTAACAAATAAACCTATTTTGTGGCAGAACATTGTTGAAATTTATGGCTTGAATCACGGAAAGAAGTGATGAACAAAGTTCATCAAGATTGTTCTTTATACTGAGGCTAAATCAATCTTTCATTTTGATCATCAATGATTAAAAGGGGTAGCTTTCAATTCGAGTATGTTTTTAAGATAAACTAACCAATTTAGTTATTTTAAATAATTTACAATGTACTTTAGGGATTGGAAGACATGAAAGTACTGATCTGCAATTGCATGAAGAAGCAACTTTTTTTCCTATATGATGTTGTTATCTATTCATATAAAAACTGTTTTTCTATGTATTTATGGAATAGTTTGACTTAAGTTAATTTTCCAGATGGATCTATTTTTCATCGATTTTTCTTGTTTTTTAGCATTAAGTTTGACACACATATTGATTCAGATATTCGAAATAAAATATTATTAGCGCTTAACATATGGCAATAATTACAAAAAAACAGGGACATTCAGATGACTAAAAAATATTCAAAATTTCTGCCTTCTGCAGAAAATTTTAATATTGAAAACTTTCCTTATTATTGGATTACACAGGTCCACGCTCAGTACGTCTTAAACTTAGACCAAGTACTCAAAAAATATGGGGTTGATAATTCACGTCGACGTTTATTGGTTTCACTAGAAGCCAAACCCGATGCCAGTGTATCTGAGCTTTCCGAAATGATTGTCTCCAAAATGTCGACAACCACAAAAATTGTCTATCGTTTAAAAGAAGAAGGACTTGTAGACACGTATTCCTGCAAAAAAGATGCGCGAATTACTCGCGTCTGCTTAACTGAGGCAGGAAAAGAGATGACTCAAAAAATCAATGATTTAATGGGTGTTATTTTAGAACAATCCTTCGAAGGGCTGACCCCACTTCAAATTGAAAAAACCATAGAGAATTTAAAAATTATTTTTAAAAATCTCTCGCATTGATGTTGAAATTATTCCCCAAACATACTTAACTGTGGAGAGTTAATGTCATTACGTTGTTTAGGACAATAAAAGCATTCAAACTCCTCCACGGGAAACCCCTCTATAAAACTCGAAATATCAGGTTGTTTTAAGTTGAGCCACTCATCCAATCTATGATGTGGGATCACGACTACAGAACGCTTATCCGTTCGTGGCTCATGAAACTCACTCATCATGGCATGAAAATGGGCATCCATGCTGATCATTGTTGCAGACCGAATAACTTCACCATTTTTTAAGCGTGCAATTTCATATAATGCCGCAATATAAAATGCCTGCCCATCCCTTCTTCTCACTCCCCAACGCTGCGGCTTTCCATTGATATATTTTGATTCGTAAAACACTGTAACAGGAATCACCCCGAATTGGCACTTGCTGAAAGCTTCTGTAAAACTACGTTTTTCAATCAAGGTTTCATTGCGAGCATTATAGGTATGCTTGCCGGCTTCTTTATCTTCTGCCCATTTCGGAATCAATCCAAAATTGACCAAACGCCATTCAAGCCCTGTTTGGGCATTAAAAAGTAACGGCATTTCAAAACCAGGGAACACTTCTTCTTGATAGGTAAATGGAAGGTCGGGCAAGCCAAGTTGTTTTACTTGTAGGGCTGTGATCGGTTTAAAATTAGCACACATAAAAATATGATGATGGGTTGGTCACATTCATGCTCAGGGTTTTATAAATGTGATCCAACTCAATACTCCTGGTATATTTAGAATTAACCGAAGTCTACCTGAAATAGCTTATCCAAATATTTTTTTAACTTTTGCGCTTAAACCATGGAAAAATTTATGTTTCGCATTGGCTTTTTCACTGGTTAAAAAGTTGATTTGAATCGATTGACGCTGCCCTTCATAAGGAATATAGCCATGCCAACCATTGTCAGTGACTTTAAATGCAACCAGAGAACCTGGACCTGCCCCAATCTCTGCAACATAGTTATTGATATCTTTGTCATCATTTAAAATACGTAAACGACCATTTGGCGCATCCCATGATTCATTTAAATAAATCAAAATGGTCAACAGCTTGCTTTTAGAATCACTATGAATACGACCATCTTTTTGACGAGAATAACCACGTAAGGTAATCATCATCGGATGCTCCATTACATTGACATCAAATTTATCTGTCAGAATTTGACGAAACTCTGGCGTATCCAGGGATTTTAAAAAGCGATCAAAATTAGGTTTAATTTCAACATCTTCGATGTTGAAGCTGCCACCCTGTTCAATTTTTGGAAAATCCTTGATTACTGCTTGAACTTCACTGTCTGCCAATGCGTTTTCAACCACAAAGAATGGATAAGGCGTCGTCATCACTTCAGCATCTTTCAGCGCATCTAATTTCAGAATTGATGTCATTTATAATTCAACATAATAATTAACTCTTTTAAATTGTAGCAGAGTTTTCGTGTTGTTGGCTTTCAGCTAAAACAAATTTTCTGGTCTTTAAACTGTCTTTTTTGACCCTTTAAAAGCAATAAAGCCTCCGAAGAGGCTTTATGTTTAAATTAAAATCTACAGTGTAAAATTAATCACCTGTATAACCTTTTAATTTCAAACGGTATGCGTGCAATAATGGTTCAGTATAACCTGAAGGTTGCTCACCGCCTTTGAAGACTAAATCGTAAGCAGCTTTATAGGCATAACCATCAAAGCTTGGTGCCATGTTGGTATATTCCGGATCGTTGGCATTTTGCTCATCCACAATTTTTGCCATACGCTGCATAACTTCTTCAACTTGCTGTTGAGTAACGATGCCATGACGTAACCAGTTAGCAACATGTTGAGATGAAATACGTAAAGTTGCGCGATCTTCCATCAAACCAACATTATTGATATCTGGTACTTTAGAACAGCCTACACCCAAGTCGACCCAACGTACAACATAACCCAAAATACCTTGAAGATTGTTTTCAAGCTCTTTGGTTTTCTCTTCTTCAGACCAGTTTGTATCAGTCGCCAACGGAGGAGTAAGCAAATCATCTAATGGCAAAGCTTCAGTCTTCAATAACTCTTGCTGACGCGCTGAAACATTGCACTGATGATAATGAATCGCATGAATCACTGCACCCGATGGAGAAGGAACCCAAGCACAGCTTGCGCCAGCTTCAGGATGCTCGATCTTGGTTTTGTACATGTCTAAAAGCATATCTGGTTTTGGCCACATGCCTTTACCAATTTGTGCTTTGCCACGTAAACCAGCTTGAAGACCGACCATCACGTTACGGTTTTCATATGCCGGGAACCAAATTTGCGATTTTACTTCACCTTTACGAACAAATGGTCCTGCTTCCATGAATGTATGGATTTCATCACCTGTACGGTCCATAAAGCCTGTATTAATGAAAATCGTACGGTCTTTTGCTTGAGCGATACAGTTTTTCAGGTTTACAGATGTACGGCGTTCCTCATCCATAATTCCGATTTTCAAGGTTTTTGCAGGTAAACCCAATGCTTGTTCAGCGCGTTCAAATAATTCAACAGCGAAAGCAACTTCTTCTGGACCATGCATTTTTGGTTTAACAATATACATAGAACCTTTACGAGAGTTCTTGTTTTCGTTTTGACCTTTAATGTCTGCAAAAGAAAGCAATGGCGTGATCAAAGCATCCATAATTCCTTCGTAAATTTCAGCACCATCCACAAGGATTGCCGGATTGGTCATTAGATGACCTACATTACGAAGCAACATCAATGAACGACCATGGAGGGTAGTTTCGCCACCGATTAGGTTCTTATGGCTACGGTCCTTGTTTAATTTACGAGTAACGGTTTTACCATTTTTCTCGATAGACTCTTCAAGCGTACCCTTCATCAAGCCTAACCAGTTACGGTAGCCTTCAACTTTTTCTTCCGCATCTACAGCAGCAATCGAATCTTCCAAATCCTGAATCGTTGTTACAGCAGCTTCCAATACAAGATCTTTAACACCAGCCGCATCCGTTTTACCAATCGGACTATTTGCATCAATTTCAATAATGACATGTAAACCATTATTAAGCAGGACGATTTCAACCGGTGCAGCTTCTTCACCATTGAAACCGACAAATTGAGCTTCTTTTACTAAAGTGGTGGTTGAACCATCTTTTAGGGTGACCACTAATTTTTTATCTTCAACTGCATATCGAGTTGCATCTGCATGTGAGCCATTTGCAAGCGGGAATGTTTCATTTAAGAAGTTCTTTGCAAAAGCAATAACTTTGTCGCCACGTACAGGATTATAGCCTTTACCTTTTTCTGCGCCACCCTCTTCAGAGATAACGTCAAAACCGTAAAGTGCATCGTATAGAGATCCCCAACGTGCATTTGCTGCATTTAGGCAGTAACGTGCATTACGCACAGGTACAACCAACTGTGCACCAGCCAATAATGCGATTTCTTCATCTACATTTTCTGTGCTGATTTGGAAATCTTCTACTTCTGGTAATAAGTAGCCAATTTCTTTTAGGAAAGCTTTATAAGCTTCAAGTTCAAATTTATTGTTGCGGTGCCATTCATCAATTTTAGCCTGAATCTCGTCACGCTTTGCTAAAAGCGCCTTATTCTTTGGGCTAAGATCGACAACAACTTGCTCAAAGTTTTTCCAGTATGTTTCACTGTCCAAACCAGAACCTGGTAGTGCTTCATTTTCGATGAAATCGTAAAGTTCTTTAGCAATCGCTAACTTGCCTTTTTGAATACGTGCAGTCATTGTCTTTCCTGATATTGCTACTTTTTATAACAAGAGTTTCTAGTATACCGATTTAAACCATACTGAATAGTATTATCACATTCCTAAATAGTGATCATTTTAATTAAAATAAATACATACATTAACTTAAAAAATAACGATCAGAAATCCGACAATATCATCAATTTGAATGGCTATTTACAGTGTATAAAGTTTTTAAAATGTCTAAATTAGACCAAAGTGCTGAATCTACGCTAATTTACTCATTTTTAAATACACTTTTTTTGCTTGAGCAAAGATTAAGCCACGAATAAAGCCCAATGTCGATAAAGCAAAGTAAAAATTCTATGTAAAGAATTGTTCGAAATATTCTGACTTTGATTGATAGTTCAGTATTTAGACCTAAAACATGATCGATTGCATGCTAAGCAATGATTAAAATTAATTGAATGAGCTTTATGATTGACTTTATTGTTTTAAAAATCGAGGAAATAAAAACCTGCTTAAGATTGGTCCCTTAAGCAGGTTGGATGGGATTAAGCCGGATCTGAATCTACGCAACATTCATCCAACATGGATTCGATCTCGTTTAACCTCAATTAAATGTTTTGAAACGCGCAGCATCTTCAATAAATGCTTTTTCACCAGCAGGCGCTTCAATTGAACCAAATACCAATTGTGCACGAAGTTTCCAATCAGCAGGAATTTCAAATGTTTCTGCAACTTCTTCATCAACGATTGGGTTGTAGTGCTGTAAAGATGCACCAATACCCGCTTCAGACAAAGCCGTCCAAGTTGCAAACTGGGCAATTGCAGTCGAATGCTCAGCCCAAACTGGGAAATTATCCGCATAAAGTGGGAACTGCTCTTGCAATCCTTTTACTACGCTTAAATCTTCGTAAAATAGTACTGAACCTGCGCCAGCAATGAAGCTGTTAATTTTACCTGCTGTGCCTTCAAATGCTTCAGCAGGAACAATTTTACGTAAAGTTTCTAAAACTATGGTCCAAAATTTTACGTGTGAATCACCAAATAAAATGACTGCACGAGAAGATTGTGAGTTAAATGCAGATGGACTATGTTTTACTGCATCTTTGATGATTTCTTCAACTTTTGCTTGGTCTAAGCTGATATCTTTACCCAATGCATAAATTGTACGACGATGTTTGATTTGATTTAAAAATGACATGATGATAATCCTTCTTTGGCGCTATATGCAGTTTTCTTTAACATAGACAGAGTTTATTGCATGATTTTGACTGTTTCCATGCATAAATACATAACAATGTGTTCTATATTTAGAACAATATTGAAAATAGCAACATTTATTAGCATTCAAAAACAAGATTAGGGATTACCAGAATTCTCTTTGACCTAGCTACATTTGTGCGTTATCTCAATTAATTTAAAAACCATTTACGGCAATACTTTACTTTTATCATCAGTATCCTCCTCTCTCAGTTGATGCTCACTGCCGGAATTTAAAAAATTACAACGATGATGGTTTTGTGCTTGTTAAAACAATCAAAATGCGGAGCTTAGCCCTCTTCCAAAATACATTTGGTGCTAAATTCAGTTGGAACAGCAATTGATCTGATTATCATTGATGGAACCATACCAAGCTCTAGAGTTACTCCTGATTCAACCGAGCTATAAATTGCAGGTATGGATAAAGCTATTTATACTGAGCCGAGCATTTTCAATATCTTTTATTTTGTAAAAGATATTGAAAATAAAAAACTCCGCATTTGGCGGAGTTTTTTGGCGCTTAATAACGTTTAAGATTATTTATCCGTTTCAAAAAGTGCAGCAACAAATGATTTAGCAGAGAATGGACGCAGGTCATCAATTTTTTCACCAACACCAATAAAACGGATTGGTACATGTGTGCGGCTGGCAATATTAAATAACACCCCACCTTTTGCAGTACCATCCAATTTAGTGATCGTTAAACCTGTAAGACCTACAGCTTCATCAAACATTTCAACTTGGTTAATGGCGTTTTGCCCAGTACCCGCGTCTACAACCAGCATCACCTCGTGTGGTGCTGTGGCATCAATTTTCTGCATCACGCGTTTTACTTTGGTAAGCTCTGACATCAAGTTACTTTTGTTGTGCAAACGCCCAGCCGTATCTGCGATAAGAACATCCACACCCTTGGCACGCGCACTTTCAAAAGCATCAAAAATCACAGAAGCGCTATCGGCACCATGACCTTGAGCAACAACAGCAATATTATTACGTTCACCCCAGATCTGAAGTTGTTCGGTTGCTGCTGCACGGAATGTATCACCTGCTGCAAGCATGACCTTTTTACCCTCACCCTGCAAACGTTTTGCCAACTTGCCAATAGTGGTAGTTTTACCAACACCGTTTACCCCTACCACTAAAATCACAAATGGATTTTTATTTGGGTCGATATGTAACGGTTTTACACGTGGTGCAAGTAATGTGACCAACTCTTCTTGCAAAGCTTTATACAGTGAATGCGAATAGATCAAATCTCCACGTTCAGTACGCTCGGTTAAATTCGCAATAATGGTCTTTGTCGCTTCAACACCAATATCAGCGACTAAAAGCTGTTCTTCAACTTCTTCAAGCAATTCATCATCAATCTCTTTCCCGCCAATCAGAATGTTAACCATCCCATCAGCGAAGCTTTTACGCGATTTAGACAAACCTTCTTTCATACGACTGAAAAAACCGCCTTTGGTTTTTTCTTCAGTCGTCTCAATCTGTTGTTCTTGACTATCGGCTTGAGTAGATTCCGTTTTCGGTGTTTCTACTTTATTATTTTCAATAATAGGCACATTGACGGCTGGTAAACTAGGTAATGTGACATCGTCATCCCCGATATCCGCATCAATCAAGAATTTATTTTGCTGTTCTTGCATGCCGATTCCTTGAAAAGCATAGCGTTAAAAACAATGAGTTTAGCATAAATTGAAACATTTTTAGCGTTAAAGCAGCGATAAAACAAGCGAACCAAAATGCAACATTATCGGCTTGCTTTAAATGGTTCATTTTTTGAGAATAGTTATAAATTTAGAATAATTTTTTTAGGTCATCTGTGTATATTTTGAAATCTAAATTCTTACAACTTATGCAACACTCCAAAGTTATTATTGCGCCTTTATTATTCTTATCCACCTATACTTTTAATACTCAGCTTCATTCAGCACCAGAAAGCCAACTTGCACGTACAACTTTTGAAACCACACTTAAGAATGGTCTAAAAGTCATTATTCGCGAAGATCACCGCGCCCCTATTGTTATGACCCAGATTTGGTACGGCGTTGGCAGTAGTGATGAATCCGGCAATGTTTTAGGTATTTCACATGTCCTTGAACATATGATGTTTAAAGGAACCAAGAAAGTACCTGATGATGAGTTCGCACGATTGAGTCGTATTTATGGCGGGCGTACAAATGCCGCAACTTATACCAACTACACCAATTACTATCAGCTTTATCCCAAAAAATACTTTCCTTTAGCTCTAGAACTTGAAGCAGATCGAATGACCAATTTGGTATTGAGACAACAGGATTTTGATCCTGAAATCAAAGTCGTTATGGAGGAAAGACGACAAAGAACAGACGATAATCCACGCAATCTTGCCTTTGAACGTTTTAAATGGATTGCCTATCCAACCAGCCATCATCGACAGCCTGTGATTGGATTTATGAAGAATCTGCAAAATATTCGTCTGGATGATCTCAAACATTGGTATCAAACTTGGTATACGCCCAATAATGCAACACTCGTCATTGTAGGAGATGTCAATGCAGAACAGGCATTGAAACAGGTCGAAAAATACTTTGCAGCAATCCCCAAAAAAGAACTTCCTGATCGTAATGATGTGCTGGAATTTGATCGTATGGGTTATCGACACATGGAAGTGCACCTCCCTGTACACGTCCCTAATCTATTTATGGCATGGAATGTTAAATCCATTGCCACAGCGAAAAACCCACAGGATGCTTATGCGCTGACGATCATTCAATCACTACTCGATGGAGGAATTTCAGCGCGGTTACAAGATCGTTTGATTCGCGATAAAAAAGCACTCACCGCCATCAGTGTCAGTTATGACCCCTATAATCGAGGGGACAGTTTATTTATGATTTCAGCCATACCGAGCGATGGTGTATCACTCCAGGAAGCACAGAAAGCAATTGAAAAAGAAATGAACTTATTTAAAACAGACTTGGTCAATCAAACCGAACTTGATCGAGTGAAAAATAACTTTGTTTCCAACTTGATCTATAGCCAAGATGATATTGCTGGACAAGCCAACATGATTGGTAATTTAGAAGTAAACGGCTTAAGTTTTCGTTTGATGGATGAGTTACCTAAACACTATGACAAAGTGACACCGCAAGATTTACAACGTATCGCCAATATTTACTTTGTCAAAGACAATCTCAGTAGTTTGTATTTATTACCCGAAGATTCAAAAGAATAAATAAGGACACAGCATGAATCTCAGATCATTCTCTATTTATCCATTCACAACACCATTACTCATCTTCATCACCTTGCTCTATTCAAGCGTCAATCACGCCGAAGTCGAAATCGACAATCATGATGAAAGCGAGAATGTCTTAGATGACACAGTATTAAAAGCCAGTTCAAGCTTACAGAGTTTAAAAAATTTAGATAAGCAGCAACAGTATCAGACTCCCTTTGTACAAGATCTAGACAACATCCAAAAAGTAAGGACCTTATTTGTATCGACAACCGACCTCCCTATTGTAGATATTCAGCTCACTTTTAATGCAGGTTCTTCACAAGACCAGGCCCTTGGGCAAGGTCTATTCGGTATGGCAAATATGGCAGCAAAACTCATTACGGAGGGTACAGATCAATTTTCAGCAAAAGAGATTGCATCCACTTTCGAGGGATTGGGCGCTCAGTTTAATGTGACCGCATATCGAGACATGTTTGTTGTAAGATTACGCGTACTGTCAGACCCGGAAAAATTAAATCCAGCAGTCAATATGATGCTACATGTACTCAATCATGCTCAGTTTAATCCATCTGGTCTGAATCTTGTCCTCAACAATACCAAAGTTGGTCAAAAACAAATTCAAGAAAACCCAAGCAGGATGATGAACATCCGTTTTTATCGCGCATTATATGGACAACATCCTTATGCGGAACCTACTGTTGGGACCAATGGCAGTTTAAAAAAAATTACTCCTGAGTTACTACGCTTGTTTAGACAGAAATTATTGGTTGCCCAAAATATGAATATTGCCATTACGGGTAATCTTAGTGCTGCTGAAGCTACTCGACTTGCCAATACGATGAGCCAAAATATTACTCAAGGTGAAGCAGCTGCAGCACTGCCTGAACCACAAGAGCAAAGTGATTTTAATCTCCATTACATTCCATTTAATTCTACCCAAGCCAATGTCATGATGGGGCATCTGGGTATAAAACGCAGTGATCCCGACCGCGTGGCTTTAGAAGTTGCCAATCAAATGTTTGGTGGCAGTGGCTTTAATTCAGTGCTTATGAAAGAACTTCGGGTCAAGCGCGGCTATACCTACGGCGCATATAGCACATTGGCCACCACATTGGCACAAGGCTTTTTCAGTGTGAATTATGCAACTGAACAAAATCAGTTGATGGACAGTATTCAAGTTGCACATCAAGCATTACGTGATTTTGTCAAAAAACCTGTGCTAAAGAAGCAACTCGAAGAAACCAAAGAAGGAATGTTACGTTCTTTCCCCATGACCTTTAGTTCAAATGCAAATATTAATGCGCAAATTGCATCGATTGGATTTTATCAACTGCCCGCTGATTATTTAGCCCAGTATCAAAAACAACTGAGTCAGATTACAGTCAAACAGGTTCAAGCAGCCATTCAAAAGCACCTTCGTGCAGATCGACTTACGCTGGTCATTGTCGCACCTACACTCGATCAACAGGAACTCAAACAGATGCTAACAGAAGATCTAGGTGAGAATAATCAAAACCAACCCAATCAAACGCAAAAATCAGTGACAGATCCGATGCCTGATATCCCAGCATTAATCATTAAAAAAACCATCCGTCCTCAAGAACAATCTTCAAAATAACATTTGAATATTATTCAGGATCGGTAATATCTACCGCAGGATATTCTCTGACACGTTGATTTTCAAAGTGATAGGCTCGCAATAACCGCAGATAATCAGCAACACAGATTTGATCCTGATGTCGTAATTGATTGGCTATATTTTGGGTTTGAGGATACGCTGCTTGTTGTGAATATTGAATAACATATTGATATTGTTCCGGACTGATTGGACGCAACAGAGCCAATGTTGCCAGTACAATCATCAGTGTGATGATCACAACAACAAAAGAATTCAAGATTTTTTCCACAGGAAATGAATAGCATAATTTTTGAAAATAATCTTTGATTTTTTGCATGAACTACCTCTAATTACAGATAGTTTATCATTATGAATATAAAAATATAGCGCTTTCTGAACGACACCTGAACAAGACTGCAGCGATAGTTGCTGATGCTTGGATTGAGAGTAGCATCCGGGAATCCCAGCACATGCTCATTGAACTTTCCCCGCTTAATTATTGCATGGATTATATACACAAAAGCCCTCGTCTTTAGAAAAGGGCTTCAGATTAAATCCGATAAAGTTTGAATGATGCCAAGCTACATCCATCAAGCAATGGTTGCACGTAAAAATGCAAAATATAGAATGATTGCAATAATTGCTAAAGCTATGCATACAGCAAAAATACTTACTCCACCTTCAGCATGCGCAGGATGCAAATCGTCATCATCAGCAAGACGCCTTAATTCCCCATCATAAACATGGTAAAAGTTCTTTTTTTGCACTGGGTCTAAATTTCTGGTATAATCGTAGACACGTTTGCGTTGAGCCAAACAATAATCACCAAGATGAATTTCTTGATGATAAATTGCTTCATCCAACTGCCGACGATGATACTGAGCTAATTCAACAATCTGAGACTCAGCAGCGGGTACATCAAAAGTAAAGCCATCTATCGTGTTTGTCATTTTTGCTCTCCCTTTGTCTTAATTCTCATATTGATTTTAATAAATATTATTTCTGTTTAATGTTTAATCATGTAATCTTATTTTCGTCAAGTGTAGATTTCAAAATACTTGACAAGTTACGCAAACTGTAATATTAGTTTAATAAAGTTAAGTTAGATTAGTTAAGTATAAGCTCCGATGGGGAGCTATGTTAAAAGATCATAATTACAATAAGGAGTTATCTATGATTCACCAAATCTCTCATCAAGACTTAGAACATGTTTATGCAGATGCTGTAAATACAATTCAATGTGAAATGAACTTTGTAGAAGCAGTAAAAGCACTAGAAGATGCAGCAAAAGCTGGACATGGTAAAGCAGCAATGTTTCTTGCAGAACTTTACTACCAAGGTTTCCGCGTAGAACGTGATTCTTTAAAAGCGCAGTACTGGCAAAAGATGGCCACGATGCAAGCATAAGCAAACGTCACCTAGGTGGCGTTTTTTAATGTCCTGTTTTTATTCTATTAATAAATAATTACGCATTTGATACATTTTTTATTGTTTTAATAAATGCTTACGATTCAGCATAAAGCACTCACAGTTCTTGAATGTATTTCTATTACAATAACCCTGGTACATAAACAGACTATCGACTATGAAGAAGTATACTCACCTCCAACCTATATCGAACGAATTGTTTATTAAAATTTCTATTCTAAAATCACTGATGTATTGTGGCGTGCTTTGGGGACTTTATCATGATGGCTGGGCAATGAAATCAGCTTCAGAAGAAGTCTATTTCCCATTCTGGCTGAATGCCGTTCAAGCACACCAATACGCCAAGATTCATTGGCCTCACTACACACCGCGTAAAATAACACCAAAAGACTTCCGAGAATCTTTACTACCCACGCTTACCCGTTTGAATATCATGCCTGCATTATTTAACTCTTCATCTCGGAAGTTCAAACTTTCAACCTCTCAAATGGATCATTTCTTTTTTCACAATACCGCGCAATTTCAAACCGCTTAGGGGACCATTACGATATTTTTATGTTTTCAAAATGTTGTAAAAAATAAACTTTATATTTTGTGACTGTAGAGTATTTGCAAAGTTAAAAAATACAGTTAATTTAAAGATGTGCAGATTGATCAGCACCAAAGAAAAGGAAGAATAATTATGACGACAGTAGCACAGGTCATTCAAGATAAAATTGGTCATGAAATTTACACGATTTCACCCTCTGCCACCGTATTAGAAGCCATTACGCTTATGGCAAATAAAGGTATTGGGGCTGTCGTGGTCACAGAAGATACAAAAGTTGTCGGCATCCTTTCTGAGCGCGACTACACCCGTAAAATCGCACTGATGCAGCGTACCTCAGATCATACAACCGTTGCTGAAATCATGACTTCCAAAGTTATTTCAGTCACACGCAGTCATACAGTCGAACAATGTTTAGGTTTAATGACTGATGGTCATTTACGTCACTTACCGGTTATTGAAGCAGAAAAATTAGTTGGTTTTGTATCTATTGGAGATCTTGTTAAGGCCACAATGGAAGATCAAAGAAAATTGATTGAACAGTTACAACAATATATTTCTGGCTAAGTAAAAAGATATAGCCCTGCTACTCATAGAGGGCTATATGATTAACAATTTTACCTTAGGGTGAATACTTCAATCATTTTCTAAATTTCTAGATAATAAAAATAATCACCTGCGCTTAATTGCTGCTCTTCATTTGGTACTGGAATAAAACAATTACATTCTTTAAAGAAATTCAACATATCAGGACGTTCATTTTCGACAGTGATTATTTTAATTTCTGGAATTTCTTTGGTCACAATTCTATGTCTTTCATCATAAGTCGTAGGTGATACATAAGCCCATAAAAATGTGTATTTGTACTCTTGGTCAATAACAAGACTATAATCATGGCTTAAAATCCCTATTTTCCATTCAGGGAGAACAGGTTTTCGATACATCCGCTGTAATATAGTGGGCTTTACCAATAAATGCATATTTACAATGATATCAAGGATGTAACCTGAGATATAACCCATCAAGGCTTTATCTTCATAAGTCATCGTTCTTTGGACAATCAAACGCCCTTGTTCATTACAGAACCTCACATCTTCTCGGCACACATCGCTTCGTAAAGCGCCTGAAAATAATCTGAAATGATTGCCAGTCGTTTGGATTTTTTGATTATACTCACCTTGAGAATATAGTCTTGTTAATTCATTTAAAGATCTAAACAAACCCAATTGTTTGAAAAAAAGATCATCTGCTAAACCGCATGCAACAATATAATCATAGTTTTGGGTAAGCTGATGAATATTGTTTAAATAAGTTTCAAAACCAGTCGCAATGCTGTCATCAGTAGTTTCTGTATTTGGCGGGACATTTTTGAATGGTTTTATTTTAATCACTTCAAAATCAAAACCCCAGCTCTGCATGCAATCCTGAATATATTCCATTTCAAAATTTTTATTCAAATTTTCAAGATCATAATCTACGCAAAGCACTGCAAATCTTAACTTTTTATAAACCTCTATTTCACTTACACCCGCCTGTCTTAATAAGGCTTTTTTGGCATTGGTAATAATATCATCTTTTTTTAAAATCAAATCCTTCTCTAGATAGTCAGCCCCAATATTGACAATGCCGGTTCCTTTTTTTATATCAGCCAGCACATCTCCTTTTTCAGGACTAAGATAAGCCGCTCTAAACCAGGGTAAATATTGTTCTAAAGATATCACCGTATTTGCTATACCGCCTATTTTCATATATGGCGCTATACCGGACAGGTATGGTTTTGCCTCTTTAATTATAAATGGATTTTTACCGTTCATTAAATCCTGGAGGAAATGTATGGTTTCGATTTCTTTATACTGCTCTACAGTAATAATATCATCTTGGATATTCAAAAATTTCCCAGAAATTGCTGATAATGCTACAGCCGGATATGCTGAATTCGCAAAAATATCTACTGCAAGCTTTCTGCCTAAACAATTTTTTAAGGATATTTTTTCTGTTAAATTTGAAATAGGCATGACTTGAGCAATATGCTCCTGCTGCCATAAATTATAATTTATATATTTACGGTTTCTGATTTCCAATGTAATGACTCAACAATGTTATAAAATTAAGCGGCAATGCTTCAATGATTTTTATTAAAAATAGAACATCTGATATCATTTAAATATCAAACAATTTAAACTGATTTTATTGCTTCCCCCCTTTCCTCTCATTAATTCCAATAATTTCATTATGATAACAGATAAATAAAAAACCCGGCCAAAGCCAGGTTTTAGAGTGTTTGGTTTTAAATCAATTAAGATTTAGCTTTCCTGCAACGTAGTCTGCATCTTTATCACCACGTCCAGAAAGATTGACTACAATTTTAGCTTCCTTGGATAATTTCGGTGCTTCACGAATTGCCCAAGCCACAGCATGTGAACTTTCCAATGCAGGCACAATGCCTTCTACACGAGACAACATCATAAAAGCATCTAAACATTCCTGATCAGTGGCCGTTGAATATTCCACACGTCCCAAATCTTTCAAAAAGCTATGTTGTGGTCCAACACCGGGATAATCCAAACCAGAAGCAATCGAATGGACAGGCAAAGGCTCACCCCGCTCATCTTCAAGTACATAACAAGCCATACCATGAATTTGACTCGGTTTACCTAATGTCAATGTTGCTGAATGCTGTTGAGTATCCAAACCATGTCCCGCCGGCTCTACCCCAACCAACTGAACATCTGCATCATTTAAAAATGCTGTAAATGCGCCAATTGCGTTTGAACCGCCACCAACACAGGCAACCACATAATCAGGTTGGGCACCAAAACGATCTTGTGCCTGAACTTTAATCTCATTGCCGATTATTGACTGAAAATCACGTACCATTTTTGGAAATGGGTGTGGACCAACAACAGAACCGATGGCATAAATAAAGTTTTTAGGATCTTTTAAGTACTCATCAAATGCGCTATCTACCGCATCCTTCAATGTTGCAGTGCCTTGTGTTACTGAAACCAATTTAGCGCCTAAAATTTTCATTTTAACGACATTTGGGTGCTCTTTTTCAATATCGACTTGTCCCATATGAATTTCACATGGAATTCCCACCAATGCACAAGCGGTCGCTAAAGCCACACCATGCTGACCCGCACCGGTTTCTGCAATTACTTTGGTTTTGCCCATATACTTGGCAAGCAAAGCCTCACCTAAACAATGGTTAATTTTATGTGCACCAGTGTGATTCAAATCTTCACGCTTTAAATAAATTTGTGCGCCCCCCAATTGCTCAGAAAGACGTTTTGCATAAAATAAAGGGCTTGGGCGACCAACATAATTGGCAAATAAATCTGCCAACTCGTTCTGAAATTCAGCAGTTTGACGAATTTCTTCATAGGCAATATTAATTTCGTCCATTGCTGCTTTTAAATGTGGTGGAATAAATTGACCACCATACTCTCCAAAGAATCCTTGTTCATTCGGCAGTGCAATACCATTAATTTGATGATCCATATCTATCCCTCATTAAAATATAAGCCGTTGAATTAATCGGTCTATTGACAATTCTGCAATATTTTCGACTCAACGTTTAGCGTGACAAATATTTAGTCATATCTTCAATGCCTTTTAAAGTCATTGGAAACATATGGTCCTCAAATATCTGCTTAATCAACGCAATGGTTTGCGTGTAATGCCAGTAGTTTTGTTCCTCTGGATTAAGCCACGCTGTTTTTTCAAAATGCTGACGTAAGCGGCGCAACCATACATCACCTGCTTCATCATTCATATACTCAACAGAACCACCCACTGATTTTAATTCATAGGGTGCCATACTGGCATCACCGACGACAATAACACGATAGTCTTTACCATAAGTATTAAACAAATCCCAGGTATTCATTCGTGTAGAAGAACGGCGATGATTGTCTTTCCAAACATAATCATATAAACAATTATGAAAATAAAAATATTCTAAAGTTTTAAATTCTGTTTTTGCAGCACTGAAGAGTTTTTCACACTGGGCAATATGAGCGTCCATCGAACCGCCCACATCAAAGAGCATCAGAACTTTAATCCGATTACGCCGTTCAGGCACCATTTGTACATCTAAAATACCCTGCTTCGCAGTTTCATAGATGGTGCTATTGATATCTAATTCTTCAGCAGCGCCTTGACGTGCAAACTTACGCAACCGACGCAAAGCCATTTGCATTTGCCGTGTACCCAAAATTTGCTCATCATCCAAATTTTGATATTTACGCTGTTCCCATACTTTTACTGCCGAATTTTTGCGGCTTGGTCCACCAATTCGTACCCCTTCCGGATGGTCGCCATAAGCACCAAATGGAGAAGTACCTCCTGTGCCAATCATGCGATTCCCACCTTGATGCTTTTTATGTTGTTCACGTAAACGTTCTTCCAACATTTTCATCAATTCTTCAAGCGAACCGGCTTTCATTAATTCAGCACGTTGCTCAGGAGTAAGATGTTTTTCAAGTAGTTCTAAATCAAACCAGTCCTTGGGTAGCTTTTGAACTTTATTGAGTAAATCATCCATATCAAAGGTATGAATACCTTCAAAATAATCTTTCATGGCGCGGTCATATTTATCAAAGAATCGTTCATCTTTGACCATGACAGTTTTCACCAATTGATAGAAATCATCTTGATCCGCAAATACCAAGCCCTCACTCACCGCTTGGTTGAGATCAATCAATTCACGGGTAGATACGGGTACACCATATTTTCTGAGGGTATAAAACAATCGCACAAACATATGGCGATCTCCTCGTTAACGTCGCGACATAAAGGCTAGGCGTTCAAGCAACTGGACATCCTGCTCATTCTTGATCAATGCGCCATATAACGGTGGAATTGCCTTAGCTTTATCATGATTACGCAACACATCTTCTGGCATATCATCTGCCATAAGCAAGCTCAACCAATCAATCAATTCCGAGGTTGATGGTGGTTTTTTTAAGCCAGGGACCTGACGCAATTTAAAAAACACTTGCAGCGCTTCTGAAACCAAAGTTCCAGAAATATTTGGAAAATGTACCGCAATGATTTCACGCATGGTGGCTTCATCCGGAAACTCAATATAATGAAAGAAACAACGACGCAAAAACGCATCCGGCAGTTCTTTTTCATTATTTGAAGTGATAATCACGATAGGACGCTGAGTAGCTGTAACGGTTTCCCCTGTTTCATAAACAAAAAAAGACATTTTGTCCAGTTCATGCAACAAGTCATTTGGAAACTCGATGTCTGCCTTGTCAATTTCATCAATCAACAATACACAACGTGATTCACTGGTAAATGCGTCCCATAACTTTCCGGGCTTAATATAGTTTTTGATGTCATAGACACGATCATCACCCAACTGACTGTCACGCAAACGTGATACAGCATCATACTCATACAAACCTTGTTGAGCTTTTGTTGTCGATTTAATGTGCCATGTAATCAGCTTAAGCCCTAAGCTTTCAGCAACCTGTTCTGCCAGTAAAGTCTTACCTGTTCCAGGTTCACCTTTAACCAGAAGGGGTTTTTGAAGTGCACGGGCAGCCTTTACAGCTAATTTTAAACTATCAGTTGCGATATACTGTGCAGTACCAGTGAATTGTTGAGCATCAACAGACATACATTACCTTTATTTTTTATTTAAAGTGGTGAAATATTTTTAGCTACAGCATTGGCTTGCGTATTTTTATTGGTTTTGTATTTCGACCAAAAAAATCCGATGATCAATCCCAGGCCCATCACGAATGCAATTAAGGCAATGTTGGACCAGATCAAAGCAGAATCTTTTGTTAAAATACCAAATAGCAATCCAAATATTGCAGGCGCAATTGCTGAGTTTGGTCCTTCAGAAATGGTGGGTGTTGCAAGAACTGCAAATACGATAATCCATGTAATCCCACCAAGCGGTGATGGCAGTCGTTTTGAAATTGAATACCAACACCATAAAATCAAGAGCGTCCCAAGAATATAGACAGAAATCGCAATATTATCTTCTGGGATCGAATCCAATAGATCTAAAAAACTTGTCCATATTCCTGATAACTGATCAAGCACCGCGTAATCCCTCTGGTTCAACCGCATTAGGATTAATTAAACCTTCTGGCGGCATTTGAATAAAGAAGCCTTTTGTAGTCAACGAATCAATCACATGCAGAACATTGACTCGGGCTAATTTTCTTGATTCGTTAAGTTCAAGGTGCATGACATGTGTTGCACGACCAAAAGCAATACGTACAGGTTCAGATAAAACATCTAGAGGATCTGCGCTTTGGTCATGGTCTGGATGATTAGGACGAGCCACATAAAGATACATTTCGTCTTTTTTGCTCGATTTATAAATATCACAATGCATTTTAAACAACAGCTTCTATAAAACTTATGTGACAGCATACATGAAAAAAACGAGAGATACATTATCGAAATTTAACGTATCAGTCGTTATTTATGACCATTTTTGAAATCTTTGAGCAAAAATAAAGCATCGCATATCGTGACGCCACTTTAACAGATGTTGTTAAAAAACCATGCAAACTGATCTTTAAACAACACTTCAAGTCATTCATTCACTTTCATTTGCATACTTAAATAATGAATATCTGCATGTAGTAACTGAATCAGCGGTTGCGTCAAATGCTCGTAGCGCCAGCCTAGTAAATAGCGCGGTAAATCTTGTTCTTTGCCTTGAAACACCACATGATGATACAAAGCATTCAACCACTTTTTACGCATGAGTACTTCTTTAGGGACTTGCATATCCAATGAAATTTGTGAAATTAACTCATCAACTTCAACCGTGATGCCTTGCGAGGAATGTTTGATTGGTCGTGCAATTCGTAATGGCCATTCATCCATCTCAGGTAAGAATTTCAATAGGTCTAAAATAGTTTTACCATGTTCACGAACGATATTCGGACGAATGCCCTTTACATTGGATAATTGAAAATTATTCTTAGGATTGACTTCAACCAAATCAATCATTGTTGCATTTTTAAGAATGAAACTACGGGGTTGATTCAGCGCCTTGACCATTTCTTCACGCCATACACACAACTGTTGTAATTGCATCAATTGTTTTCGCGAGTGGCGATAGTTGCCAATATCACTGTATAACTTTTCTTTTGGCGTTTCTGAAGCAATTTCTAAGGTCAGATTTTGGCAATCTTCCAATACTTGTTGGTATAAGTTCTTCTGTTTTAACTGAGCTTTAACTTTTTCAGCCAGACTCATAATGTAGAGAACATCGTTTGCAGCATAATTCATCTGCTCACTTGTTAAAGGGCGGGCCAACCAATCTGAACGCGTCTGATCTTTATCAATATCAATATCTAAAATCAGTTTCAAAGCATTTTGATAACTGACCTGTAAGCCATGCCCTAGAAATGACAACGCTACTTGGGTATCGAACACATTTTCAAGATTTTTTTTATCCGCATAATGATAGATTAAATCAATATCTTCACCACAGGCATGAAAAATATTTTGCTGTGCTTGAAATAGTCGATGCCAAAACTGATCTAAATTTAGCGTGGTACCATCGAGTAAAAACACTTGACCATTGACATTGATTTGAAATACACCGAGTTTAGGCCAAAATGTATCAACCTTGATAAATTCAGTGTCTAGACCATAGATTGATGTGTGTTGCATTAAATTCAACACAGATTCAAGTTCAGTCTGTTGATTAATAAATTGGAACATGTCAGCTTAAGTCAAAATGTTACATTCAAATGAAATATGATTTTACCTTAATATATAAAATTTAAATATAAT
>NZ_JADVOP010000030.1 GCF_016508585.1 Acinetobacter baumannii | reverse complement strand
GTCGATGCGTTACCCAATACAACACTGTTGGCTTGCGTGGTGGTGACAAAATTGCCCAGTACCACAGTCTGATCCTGATCAATTCTGTTTACAGCACCTACAGCTGTAGAAAAATTACCTGCAATCGCATTGCCTGCACCTAATGTTGTACTAGCACCACCAGACACTTCACTGCCTTTCCCAACGACTAAGCTATCTAGACCTAGTGCACGAGCACCATAGCCCATCGCAATACCAAAGTTGCCGGAAGCATTCGAGATATCCCCCAATGCGATAGAAGAAGTTCCTTTTGCAGAGGTATCTGTGCCAATTGCGACTGAATTTAAACCCGTTGCAGCATCATTGTTATAGTTTCCTTTTGTATTTCCATTGTCGTTGATACTGACATAGTGGGTTTTGCTGTCTGCAATAGCTTTATTGGTTGCATAAAGTTGTGAACCATTCACCGCATCTGTACTGGTCTCACTGACTTCACCCGCAGTCAAACCTGTTATTTTACCGGTTGTACTGTCGGTGATCACCGTGCCCACTGTGGTCTTGTTAAAGTTGACTTCTTTGGCTGTTGCAACGTTGTAAATACTTTGACCGTTGGCACCTTTGCTTTCGCTAACAACGATGTTATCACCTTGTGCAATTTCGGTTTTTGCTGCCGCTGCCGATTTACCTACTTCAGTAATCGCTTGATTAGTTGAGTACAATTGTGAACCGTTGACTGCATCTGTACTGGTTGCACTGAGTTGCCCTGCTGCAACATTGATGATCTGACGTTCACCACCGACTTTCCCCACACTCACGACACCATTGGCTGCTGATCCTACGCCTGCAAAGGCATAATCTTGACCAAGAATCGTTACTTTGGATTGGGAAGTCGCTGCGCGGTCAGTCGATGCGTTACCCAATACAACACTGTTGGCTTGCGTGGTGGTGACAAAATTGCCCAGTACCACAGTCTGATCCTGATCAATTCTGTTTACAGCACCTACAGCTGTAGAAAAATTACCTGCAATCGCATTGCCTGCACCTAATGTTGTACTAGCACCACCAGATACTTCACTGCCTTTCCCAACGACTAAGCTATCTAGACCTAGTGCACGAGCACCATAGCCCATCGCAATACCAAAGTTGCCCGAAGCATTCGAGATATCCCCCAATGCGATAGAAGAAGTTCCTTTTGCAGAGGTATCTGTGCCAATTGCGACTGAATTTAAACCAGTTGCAGCATCATTGTTATAGTTTCCTTTTGTATTTCCATTGTCGTTGATACTGACATAGTGGGTTTTGCTGTCTGCAATGGCTTTATTGGTTGCATAAAGTTGTGAACCATTCACCGCATCTGTACTGGTCTCACTGACTTCACCCGCAGTCAAACCTGTTATTTTACCTGTTGCACTGTCGGTGATCACCGTGCCCACTGTGGTCTTGTTAAAGTTGACTTCTTTGGCTGTTGCAATGTTATAAATGCTTTGACCGTTGGCACCTTTGCTTTCGGTCACAACCATGTTGTCACCTTGAACCACTTCGGTTTTTGCTGTCGCTGCCGATTTACCTACTTCAGTAATCGCTTGATTTGTTGCATAGAGTTGTGAACCGTTGATTGCATCTGTGCTACTTGCACTGACTTCACCCGCAGCCACGTTGATGATTTGGCGTTCACCACCGACTTTACCGACACTGACCACACCATTGGCAACAGCCCCCGTACCCGCAACGCTATAATCTTCACCATTGATAGTGATTTTATCCACGGCTGTTGCAGCACGATCCGTCGATTCATTACCTAATACAACACTGTTGGCTTGAGTGGTCGTGACTTTGTTACCCAGAACTTGGGTATTTTCCTGCTCTACTTTATTAGCATTACCCAATACTGTACTGTTTTTGGCATTGGTGATTGCATTGTTATAACCTGCTGCTAAAGACTGAGTACTGTCAGTTATTTTGTTAAAAGCACCAATGGCAGAACTATATTCACTTGCAGTTGAGATATCATTAGCTACACCAAGACCTAAAGCACGGCGTCCTTGAATCTTATTGTTGGCACCTAAAACAGAGGATCGCTCTCCCTCAGCCTCATTCCAAACACCAAATGCGGATGACCATTGACCTTTAGTTTTATTTTCTGCGCCAACTGCAATTGAGCGATAGCCTTCAGCATTGTTATAGCTTCCAACAGCAACACCGGAAAAGTCTTTTGCAATATTATTGGAACCTAAAGCTACAGCCTCATTACCTGTAACAGTGTTATTGCTACCAATTGCAGTACTTGCTACCGCAGTATTGCTGAGGACATTACTGTTACCGATTGCGATACTATTTGCTGCATCCGTAGTTACACTCCCAATGGCAACGGCATTATCCCCACTGGCTTTCGCACCTACACCGATTGCCAATGAATTTTTACCCGTTGCTCCATCATTGTTGTAGTTAGCACCTTGCGCACTATTGTCATTGATACTGACATAGTGGGTTTGGCTATCAGCAATCGCTTTATTGGTTGCAAATAACTGTGAACCATTCACCGCATCTGTACTGCTTGCACTCACTTCACCAGCAGCCACATTGATGATCTGACGTTCACCACCCGCTTTACCGACACTTACAATACCATTGCCAGCAGAACCAGTTCCAGCAATTGTATAGTCTTTACCGTTAATGGTCACTTTATTAACGGTTGTTGCAGCACGATCAGTCGACTCATTGCCCAGCACCACACTGTTATTTTGCGTCGTCTTAACGCTATTGCCTAGAACAAAAGTATTGCTATTGGCAACAGTATTACTAATACCCATCACAGCAGAAGTTCTACCTGTAACAGTATTCGCCTGACCAAAGACATAAGCAACACTGCCGTTCTGAACCGTATTGTATCGTCCAACAACCCCTGATGAGTCACTCGTTACATTGTTATCAGTCCCTAGTGCTGTACTGCCATTTGCTAAAACCTGATTTCCTAGTCCAACCGCTGTAGCATTAATATTTGCCACATTATTACCATTACCAAGTGCAAGCGTACCAGCACCTGAAACTTGGTTACCAAATCCTAAGGCTGCTGCACCACCGCTGGTTAATGTATTGTTGTTTCCAATGGCAAGACTTGTACCACTTGAGGTTAATATCTGATTTTCATTCCCTAGAATGCTACTATTTTGCTGTTCAGAACGATTGTTTGCACCAAAAACATGCGCATTGTTTGCTAAAGCAACATTATTGGTGCCTATAGCAGTTGAACCACCATTTGAAGCGGTAGCACCACTACCAATCGCAATACCACCATAATTTGAAGTCGCATTTGTTCCTATAGAAACGCTATTCTCATTTTCTGCTTTTGAACCAATCCCAATGGCAATCGAGTTTTTACCCTTTGCGCCATCATTGTTGTAGTTAGCACCTTGCGTACCATTGTCATTGACACTGACATAGTGGGTTTCAGCTGCGGCTTGTGCCGCTTTAAGTTGTGCAATATTAACAGCATCCGTATCTGCTGTACCTGCCGCGACATTAGTAATTTGACGATAGATTTTTTTATTCGCATCACCTACTGAAACAGCACTCATTGCACCTGAAAGTTTAGCGATATTAGAACCTGCAACAGTTATACCTTTGCTACTGGGATCATATCCTAAGGTACCAGCATCCCGGTTCGCTATGGAATATGTGCCTAGTGCCACCCCATCATTATAGGCAACAGCCTCTTGCCCTATAGCCGTACCGTTTCGCCCCATTACTTTTGCGGAACCACCTATTGCAGTACCAGTTGTTGTAGAAGAAGCGAAACTACCTATAACCGTGCTGCCTCCTTCAACACCAGCGCTTGCTCCTGTACCAATTACAGTTGCTATTGCACCTTTATTACTTGCTCCAGAACCAATGACGATAGAAGCTTGCGCACTTTCATCATTTCTTGCACCGCTTAAAGCTGGTGCATAATCACTTTGATCAATGGCACCACCAATAACAATTGAACCACCTGAGTTTTTTCCACCACTATAAGCACCATCACCAATTGCAATTGCACCTTTCATGGTCGTAGTCGTAGTACTGTCCTTACCTAATGCAATACTACTTGTTGCAGAAGCATTTGCGCCTTTACCTATCGCGATTGCATTGTTTGCATTGGCTTTAGCACTACTGCCTAGACTAGTGGCATCGTTGACGTTATCTAAATCTTGTCCTGATTGAACACCAAGTGCAATATTGCGAGAACCATTAACTTTTGTGCCAGACTGGCTACCAATCGCAATGTTATCATTACCATTTACTGTACGACCTGTCAGTGCCCCCAGAGCAAGGTTGCCACGCCCTGCTACTTCGTAACCTGCTCCCCAAGCCATTGCCACGTTATCGTTACCCGAAACCCCATTACCAGCATTCAGACCCATAGCAGTATTTCGGTCCCCCGTCACACTACGACCAGATCCCTGACCATAAGATACATTGGCACTGCCTCGTACAATACTGCCTGAATCTAAACCTGTTGCGACATTACCAGCACCAATGACATCATCCCCTGCTGTGCGACCTAAAGCAACGTTATGGTCACCTTTGACTGTTCCACCAGCCGATATACCAACAGCAAGGTTCGTTTCACCTGTAACGCTTACACCAGCACTCGCCCCCAATCCAATGTTGCCGCCCCCTGTAACATCACGACCCGCATAGTCACCTAAAGCGGTATTTCTTTCGCCTTTGGTATTAAAGCCACTGTTCGAACCAATTGCTGTATTCCAACGACCATCATTGTTGGCACCTGCGTTCATACCGATGAGTACATTTGCGTCTCCATCCGACACATTGCCACTACCTGCATTTAAACCAATGACAACCGCACGTCCACCCATCGCCTGCGCACCAGAACCAATGGCAATGTCATTTCCAACTGTTCCTGTAACTGCATCTACACCTACAGCAACCGAATTTTGACCTTTTGCTCCGTCATTATCGTAATTGCCCGATTGGGTACCACCATCGTTGACACTAATATAGTGATCAGGATTCGCAGCAAAGGACATACCAGATACAGTTAATGCGGAAACAGCCAATATGGCTCCGGCAACGACAGCTTTACCAGTAGAGCGTTTACCGCGAACCTTTGAAGTTTCAGAAATCGCGCACCATGTTCCTAGTGATTCGTTCCAAACGACTTTATATGTTTTATTCATTGATAATTACCGTAAGTTTTTAGCATATTTATGAGACATGGTTAACATTATTTATACTCATTGCAATGTTTTTCATAACGTATGCAAAAAAATCAGCTATATCCGAAAATGGTTGATTTTTTAGAATGAATAATTGACTTTTGGGTACAATTTTTGAAGCAAAAAACCGACTTTTGTTTGATCACCAATGATTTTCCATTTTTCAAAGCTTCTTTGAGAATCATCAACTTCTTATTATTTTGGCTTGAAAATTATCGTCATTTATGAGGAATAACATTTTAGACTTAACCTATTTATTATTTTGTGCCCCATCCAATGAGTTTGTGATTTTCATAGAGACAGAAAAACAAAAAAAGTCACAATTAATGATAATAACGCGATTGAAATCATCATCTTGTTTTGTATTTTCTGACCTCAATTGGTCATTATTTTTATTGAAAGTTAATTAAATTCATTCATTTTTCAAATCATCCTTATCGACAAAGATGAATACCTTGCTTCGCTACATTCTGATAACATAGCGCTATTTTTAAAATCCGATTTTATTGAGAGTTTGAATGTCTACGCTTACCACGTTAAAAGAGCTTCTTGCCCAACGTATTCTCATAATTGATGGCGCAATGGGCACCATGATCCAACGCCATAAGCTGGAAGAAGCAGATTATCGTGGTGAGCGTTTTGCGGACTGGGCATCCGATCTCAAAGGCAATAACGACCTTTTGGTGCTGACACAGCCAGACATTATCCAAGGTATTCATGAAGCATACCTGGATGCTGGAGCAGACATTATTGAAACCAACAGCTTTAATGGTACTCGTGTATCCATGTCTGACTATCATATGGAAGACTTGGTTCCAGAGATTAACCGTGAAGCTGCCCGTATTGCCAAACAAGCTTGTTTAAAATATTCAACACCCGATAAACCACGTTTTGTAGCAGGCGTATTGGGTCCTACATCACGCACCTGCTCGATCTCGCCCAACGTGAATGATCCTGCTTTTCGTAATATTACTTTTGATGAACTCAAAGAAAATTATATTGAAGCCACATATGCACTAATTGAGGGTGGCGCAGACATTATTCTGATCGAAACCGTATTTGATACCTTGAACTGTAAGGCAGCGATTTTTGCAGTAAAAGAAGTATTTAAACAGCTTGGTCATGAGCTGCCATTGATGATCTCAGGTACCATTACAGATGCTTCGGGTCGTACGCTAACAGGTCAAACAGCAGAAGCTTTTTGGAACTCTGTGCGCCACGGCGACTTGTTGTCAATCGGCTTTAACTGTGCTTTAGGTGCAGATGCCATGCGTCCGCATGTCAAAACGGTTTCAGACGTCGCAGATGTTTTTGTATCAGCGCATCCAAATGCAGGCTTACCCAATGCTTTCGGTGGCTATGATGAAACGCCTGAACAAACTGCTGCATTTTTAAAAGAGTTTGCTGAAAGTGGATTGATTAATATCACTGGCGGCTGTTGTGGTACAACGCCAGACCATATCCGTGCGATTTATCATGCAGTTAAAGACATCAAACCTCGTCAAGTACCTGAAACCAAACCTGCTTGTCGTTTAAGTGGTTTAGAGCCATTTAACATTTATGATGACTCTTTATTTGTCAATGTCGGTGAACGTACCAATGTCACCGGCTCTAAAAAGTTCTTACGTTTAATTCGTGAAGAAAACTATGCCGAAGCTTTAGATGTTGCTCAACAACAAGTCGAAGCTGGTGCACAAATTATCGACATTAATATGGATGAAGGGATGTTGGATTCAGAAAATGCCATGGTGCATTTTTTAAATCTGGTGGC
This sequence comes from Acinetobacter baumannii, assembly GCF_016508585.1. Classification (GTDB taxonomy): domain Bacteria; phylum Pseudomonadota; class Gammaproteobacteria; order Pseudomonadales; family Moraxellaceae; genus Acinetobacter; species Acinetobacter nematophilus. The sequence goes on along the minus strand of NZ_JADVOP010000030.1, from coordinate 41,919 downwards.
ATCCGAGCCTGAAATTTCTAAAGTTCCCATCATGATTGACTCGTCAAAATGGGAAATCATTGAGGCAGGCTTAAAATGCGTGCAAGGCAAGCCCGTTGTAAACTCGATTTCTTTAAAAGAAGGTTATGACGAGTTTGTCCATAAAGCACGCCTATGCCGTCAATACGGTGCAGCGATTATTGTCATGGCGTTTGACGAAACAGGTCAGGCGGATACAGCTGCGCGTAAGCGAGAAATCTGTAAACGTTCTTATGATGTCTTGGTCAATGAGGTCGGCTTTCCTGCTGAAGACATTATTTTTGACCCGAACGTGTTTGCCGTAGCAACAGGGATTGAAGAGCACAATAACTATGCTGTGGACTTTATAGAAGCCACAGGTTGGATCAAACAGAATTTACCGCATGCCATGATTTCTGGCGGTGTCTCTAACGTTTCGTTCTCTTTCCGTGGCAATGAACCTGTGCGTGAAGCCATTCACTCCGTATTCCTGTACCATGCCATTCAACAAGGCATGACCATGGGGATCGTCAATGCTGGTCAAATGGCGATTTATGATGACATTCCTCAACAATTAAAAGATGCGGTTGAAGATGTCATTCTCAATCAAAATCAGGGAGACTCTTCATCAGAAGCGGGGGCACAAGAAGCGACAGAAAAATTACTTGAAGTCGCAGAACAATACCGTGGTCAAAGTGCTGCTCAAAAACAAGTTGAAAACTTAGAATGGCGTAATGAATCTGTTGAAAAACGTCTTGAATATGCGCTTGTTAAAGGCATTACCACCTTTATTGATGAAGATACCGAAGAAGCCCGTTTAAAATCAAAACGTCCATTGGATGTGATTGAAGGTCCATTGATGGACGGGATGAATGTTGTTGGTGATTTATTCGGTTCGGGCAAGATGTTCTTGCCACAGGTGGTGAAATCTGCACGGGTGATGAAGCAAGCCGTTGCGTGGCTAAACCCGCACATTGAAGCTGAAAAAACTGGAAGCCAATCCAAAGGCAAAGTGTTGATGGCAACCGTAAAAGGCGATGTTCACGATATTGGCAAAAATATTGTGGGCGTGGTGCTTGGCTGTAATGGCTATGATATTGTTGACCTTGGTGTCATGGTGCCATGCGAAAAAATTCTACAGACCGCAATTGATGAAAAAGTGGATATTATCGGTCTATCTGGTTTAATCACCCCATCCTTAGATGAGATGGTGTTTGTCGCTAAAGAGATGCAGCGTAAAGGCTTTAAAATTCCGTTGCTGATTGGAGGAGCGACCACATCAAAAGCGCATACTGCGGTAAAAATTGACCCACAATATTCAAATGATGCAGTAATTTATGTAGCGGATGCTTCTCGTGCAGTGGGTGTTGCGACCACATTACTGTCCCAAGACATGAAGCCTGCATTTGTTGCAGAACATCGTGCAGAATATGAAAAAGTACGTGAGCGTATTGCCAACAAACAGCCCAAAGCTGCCAAGTTGTCTTATGCTGAATCGATTGAGAATGGGTTAAAAATTGATTTTGCGACTCATCCGCCGGCAAAACCAAACTTTATCGGTCTACAAACCATTACCAACTATCCGCTTGAAAAATTAGTCGATTATTTTGACTGGACGCCTTTCTTTATTTCATGGAGTTTGGCAGGCAAATTCCCGAAAATTCTACAAGATGAAGTGGTCGGTGAAGCTGCAACTGATTTATATAATCAAGCTCAAGCCATGCTCAAAGACATTATTGAAAATAAACGTTTTGATGCTCGTGCAGTATTCGGGATTTATCCTGCCAATCGTTCGGCAGCGGACTCAGTTGAAGTTTATGATGAGTCTGGTGCAAATGTCACCCATACTTTCCATCATATCCGTCAGCAATCCGATAAAGTCACGGGGAAACCTAATTTATCCTTGGCGGATTTTGTGGCGACTCAAGCGCAAGCTCAGGATTACTTGGGAGGCTTCACGGTTTCAATTTTTGGTGCCGAAGAAATGGCACATGAGTTTAAAGCCAAAGGTGATGACTACTCTGCCATCCTTGCTCAGTCCTTAGGTGACCGTTTTGCTGAAGCATTTGCTGAACATTTGCATGAGCGTATTCGTAAAGAATTCTGGGGTTATCAAGCTGATGAACAACTGTCGAATGAAGAATTGATCAAAGAAAAGTATGTCGGTATTCGTCCTGCACCGGGCTACCCTGCTTGTCCTGAGCATTCTGAAAAAGCATCTTTGTTTGATTGGTTAGGTACAACAGATAAGATTGGTACTCAACTGACCAGCAGTTTTGCCATGTGGCCACCATCAAGTGTCAGTGGTTTTTATTATGCGAATCCTCAATCTGAATACTTTAATGTTGGTAAAATTGCATTAGATCAGTTGGAAGACTATGCAAAACGTAAGAACTGGACTTTGGATGAAGCAAAACGTTGGTTAGCACCGAATTTGGATGATTCGATTGCTTGAGTTTTTCTTTTTTAATCTCCCCTAACCCCTCTTTGAAAAAGAGGGGGGATGTCATGTGATTTAATGAATTACGTTACAGCTCCGCTCTTTTTTAAAAGGTAGGAACGCACTGAATTTAATACCATCATTAACTTCGCGCGAAGTCCCCCTTTTTAGAAGGGGGATTTAGGGGGATTCCAATTGTAGAGAAATCACATCAAGGACAACCCGAACCACTGCATCAATCTCCCCCATCACCTGCCTATTATCAAATCTCAGCACTTTCAATCCCAACTGTTCCAATGCGTGGTCACGAATCCGATCTGCCTCTAGCCCCTCATCTGTATAGTGCTGACTACCATCGCACTCAATCACCAAATTTGCAGAAGGACAGTAAAAATCCACAATAAAGTTTAAAATCGGTTTCTGCCGATAAAACTGTACACCTAAAATTTGCTTGTTACGGATTTTTGACCACAAAAACTTTTCAACATCTGTCATATTGTTCCGAAGATCACGGGAAGCTTGCTTCAAATTTTTATTATAAGGTTTCATTGTTCTAATTTACTTGATTAAACTATCCTCCCTCAATCTAAAAAGATTTCAACTAAAAAGGGAGGAATTGAATCACTAAAAATCAGCGATCACTTTCTAAAATTAGACAACAACGTATTGGTAATGGCTTTATTATTTTCAACTACTCTGGTCTTTTTGGCCTTAGCAGACTGGTCTTCTACACGTTCAATTTTAGTTGCTTTGAACTTACCATTATTTTCAACCACGATAAACTTAACTCGTTCGTTACGCTTCGGTTCACCCTCAGCAAGCGGAAAATCAGAAATATGAAAGAAGATATCCTGCTCAAGCCCACCAATAAATCCAAAGCCTCTTTCAGCATCGTATTGTTTAATTTTTCCTTGTTGGAATTCAGGCTTCATACATATTCCTCATCGTGGTACACAATCTGCATATTATAACCTGATCTTGATGAATAGATAAAATACGGCCTATCTGTCAACGAAACATAAAAAAATAGCCACAAAAAAGCCCGCTTTTCAGCAGGCTTTCAATCACACTTAAAATTTAATGGGCATGTCCTGCGCCTACATTACCTTTCGGCTTTGGGCATAACCAGATAATTAATCCTGCAAAAATAAACACCATCGCAAAAACCAAAAACACATGATTGACTGAAAGCGTTAAAGCTTCCTTATCCACCAGATTGGAAATCGTCCCCAAAGCCATTTCTGGACTAAAACCGCTATTGACTAAATTGCGCTGAGTTTCTTCGACATGCATGGTCGACACGATTTCACTCCGTGCCAACTTGGTGTGGTCATCCCAAATCGTCACAGCCAGAGAAGCACCAATTGCTCCCGCCATGGTTCGCATAAAGTTCATTAGGCCCGCAGCAGAAGCGACTTCATCCGGACGAACCACACCCAAGGCAATATTAGACAAGGGAATAAAGAAGAATGGAACAGCAAAACCTTGAATAATCTGTGGCCAAGCCAATGCCATAAAATCTGCATCAGTGGTCCAAAATGAACGCATCAAGGTCACGCCACCCAGAACCATCAAACCAAAACTCGACAATGCTCTTGGGTCATATTTGGTTGCCATTTTTGCCACAATCGGTGACATCATCAAACTACCGAAGCCCATCGTTGCAGTGAGATAACCTGCCCAAGAAGCGGTATAGCCCAAGTTGATCTGTAACCATTGTGGAATTAGAACAATACTGCCGAAAAACGCAGCAAAGGCAAACGCTAGCGAAATTGTAGCAATGGTAAAACCACGGTATCTGAAAATCTGTATATTGACGATAGGATGTTTTTCGTAATATTCCCAAATAAAAAAGGCAATAAATCCAACCACCAAAATCACAGCCAAGATACAAATAAAGGTATTATTAAACCAATCTCGCTCATGCCCTAGATCCAGCATGAGCTGTAATGCACCAATCCAGATAATCAGTAAAGTTAAACCTATCGTATCAATCGGCAATTTTGCAATCGGGGTTTCTGCTGTTTTCATCAAACGCATGACACCCAAAGCACAGATCACCCCCACTGGGATGTTGATAAAGAAAATCCAGTGCCATGACCAGTTATCACTGATCGTTCCTCCCAGAATTGGACCTAAAATTGGACCTACAACTGTGGTCATTGCCCACATCCCCATGGCTTGAGAATGCTTTTCAGGAGGAAAAATACGCATCAACAGTGTTTGGCTGAGTGGCATGATTGGACCACCAAACAAACCTTGACCAATACGACAGATCACCAACATCGCCAAACTATTGGATAAACCACATAAAATGGAGAATGTAGTGAAACCGATCAAACTGATGGTAAATACCCGCACAGCGCCAAAGCGCCCAGCCAGCCAACCTGTTAAAGGCACACAGATGGCTTCAGCAACGGCATAGGACGTGATGACCCAAGTTCCTTGTGAACTTGAAACCGCTAGGCTTCCCGTAATATGGGGTACAGAAACATTGGCAATGGTCATATCCAGTACGACCATAAAATTGGCAAGGGCTAAAAAGAATGCAGCGAGCAGCAAGCGCCCGCCCTTCAGCTCATTTTGAAATGTTGCTGTATTCATAAGCGACTACTTCGCTGATGAGGTATCAACCTCAGCATTCATGGACAAACCCACACGTAACGGATGTTCAGCCAATTCTTTAGAATCAAGTTTGATCCGCACGGGCAGACGTTGAACCACTTTAATCCAGTTACCCGTTGCATTTTGTGCAGGAATCAAAGCAAATGCAGAACCTGTCCCCCCAGAAAAACCAATCACTGTACCGTGATATTCAACATTTTTTCCATATAGATCAGAAGTTAAAGTTGCCTTTTGACCAACTTTGACATTTTTTAACTGGCTTTCTTTAAAGTTTGCATCGACGTATAGATCAGCAATTGGAACAATCTTCATCAAACTTGCACCAGGTGCAACACGCTGCCCAATTTGAATACTGCGGCGTGCCACAATGCCATCTAGCGGCGCTTTAATTTCAGTACGCTGTAAATCTAAAAGTGCCTGATCAAGTTTTGCCTGAGCCACCAAGACATCAGGTGTTGAACTCTGTGAAGTACCACGAATCAGAGCTTCGTTGGCATCCAGGTTACTTTGTGCTGCTTTTCGTTTCGATTCAGTTTGCGCAAGCGCAGCTTTTGCCACATCAACGCTGGCCTTGGCATTATTTAAAGCGCTTTGCGCTTTGCTAAATTCTTCCTTCGAAATTGCACCTGTTGCACTTAACTGCTGACGACGAGCAAATTCTTGTTGGGCCTGTTGATAAGCGACTTCGGCTTGTGCCACTTGTGCTTTAGCACTATTTATATCGTCCGTACTGACCAAAATTTGCGAGGACAATGAACTGCTATTTGCAGAACTTTGTGTATATTGACGTTTGGCTTTCGTCAGCGCGGCTTCTGCTTCAGCAACCGCAATCTTGGCATCACGATTGTCAATAATTGCCAATACATCGCCTTTTTTGACCTGCTGCGTATCACTGACTAAAACTTCCGCCACCTGTCCACTGACCATTGAGGTGATTTCAGCTGTTTCAGCACCGACGTAAGCATTGTCCGTTTCAACCGTATTACTAAACACTAAAGCCCAAATTGCATATAAGATTGCTGCTGCAACAACAATAATGGCAAAAATCTTCAGCATTTTTTTACGTTTTTGTTTGGCTTCCAAATCTGTGCGTGCTTCATTTTCATCATTTGGGGAGACATTCGTCGTTTGCGCTTCAGTCATCGCATATTCCTAGCTTACTTGGACCTGTCAAAACATCAGTGCACTGTAAGGATATAAACTGAACAATAGCTTAATCACTTTTTGGGGTTTTGCTTGATGGTTGAAGAAGTCAAGGTCTTAAAATTGTGGTGCTCAATTTTACAGGTAAAAATCATATTATGAGAATAAAAATATTACTCTAAAGTTTATCTTTATAAAATATACGAATGTTATTGATATCCATATTTTTTTCAAAAACAACTAAGCCATCCAAATATGCTTTCCGATGACTTATCTTGACATAAAGAATACAAAAGTGTACTGATTAGTACACTTTTACATCGTGATCAATAGGCATAGGATGCGATTGCAGTTGCGATCGCCTTACCTTCATTGTTGACCATGGTCATACGCATGGTGCAACCCTTGCGTCCCATTCTTAAGGTTTCAGCTTTTGCAATAAAATATTCACCACGCCCCGGGGCTAGATAATCTACACGCATATCCACGGTAGCCAGTCGAGAGACTTTTTTGAGTGTGTCGGGTAACTGGTCAGGTTCAGCTCGTTTATACAACTCCCCCATTGCAACAATTCCACCAATACTGTCCAAAAGTGTTGCAGCAACACCCCCGTGTAAAATTTGAAACGCAACATTGCCGATCAAGTACGGTTTCATTTCGATATAACCTTCAATTTCGTCATTGACAACACGCATTTGCATATTGTTATGCGAAAAATAAGGCGAACCATTAAACGCTTTGGTCAACTGATTAAGGACGACATTTAAATCTGCTTTCGCACCTAAATGTAAATTTCCAGTCCACTTTTTTTGTGATTCGCTCTGCGCAGAATCGGTTTTTGGAGAATCACTCATCATCATTTCGAAACCAATAATGAGAAAAAACGTCAGCTTTTTCCCAAAAAATATATGAAAGGGCTACAATATGTGCCTAGTTTAATACTGAACATCGAGATTGTTATGACTTATACGTTCAATCGTCCTGCTTTCCCAGCCACTCGTATGCGCCGTATCCGTAAAAACGATAAACTACGCGCGATGGTCAGAGAAACTCAACTCACAGCAGACCATCTCATCTATCCAGTATTCGTACTTCCAGGACAAAACCAGACCCAAGATGTACCAAGTATGCCAAATGTTCAACGCTTATCAGCAGATTTATTGCTGAAAAAGGCGGAAACATTATTAGAACTTGGCGTTTCAAAACTTGCCCTATTTCCAGTCACACCACAAGAAGACAAAAGTTTAACAGCTGAAGCGGCATGGCATGAAGACGGATTAGTTCAAAATACCTTACGTCTTTTGAAAAAAGAGCTTCCTGAAATGGTGCTGATCACTGACGGCGCTTTAGATCCTTATACCACGCATGGTCAAGATGGCATCATCGATGAAACGGGCTATGTGTTGAATGATGAAACTGTACAGTGCCTGATCAAACAAGCCTTAAGCCATGCTGAAGCGGGTGCCGATGTGATTGCACCAAGCGACATGATGGATGGGCGTATTGGTGCTATTCGCCAAGCATTAGAAAGTAACGGTTTTATTTACACCAACATCATGGCGTATTCAGCAAAATATGCATCAAGCTTCTATGGTCCATTCCGTGATGCGGTTGGCTCATCGTCCAACCTAAAAGGTGGTAATAAGTACAATTACCAAATGGATGTCGGCAATCGTGCAGAAGCTCTCCATGAAATTGCCCTCGATATTCAGGAAGGCGCCGATATGGTGATCGTCAAACCCGGTATGCCATATTTGGATGTTGTTCGTGAAGTCAAAGACACTTTCGGTATTCCAACTTTCGTTTATCAAGTCAGTGGTGAATATGCCATGCTGGCTGCTGCGATTCAAAATGGTTGGTTATCCGAGAGTGTCATTATGGAATCATTGATGTGCTTCCGTCGTGCCGGAGCAGATGGGATCTGGACCTATTATGCTGAAGAAGCGGCACGTCAATTAAAAAAGATGAAGTAAATTCACTCTCTTCTCGTTACCATACATAATATGATACGCATGAATGTCATCCCCTGTTGTCCAAGACAGGGTTGCATTTAAAACGTAACGTTTTTGCGACGAACATCTTCACTTATTGGTTGTGAACGCGTTCAGGGGATGACAATGGTTTTCTTGCGAAGTTTCGCTTCTCATTTTGCCGCAACAAAAGTAGGTCGAACCGAAGCCTAATCTGGATATATGAATCATTTTGGTATGACGTCATCGTACAGAAATATACTTTGGACGACCGTAAATTTCGAATTTCATTACATTTACAGAATACACAATGCATATTGCCATTATCGGTGCTGGAGTAAGTGGCTTACTCAGCGCACTTGAACTTATTGAACAAGGCTGTACAGTCACCCTATTCGATCAACAACATGCTGGGCAAGCGGCTTCTTGGGCAGGCGGTGGTATTCTTTCGCCAATGTACCCTTGGCGGTACCCTCGAGAAGTCAATCATCTGGCCCAATATGGCAAGCAACTTTATCAAGATTGGAATAAAAAGCTGCTTCCTCAAACAGGCATAGATTTCCAGATTCATGAAACTGGCATGTTGATTTTCGATGAAGCCGATTTTGAGATTGGACTCAATTACAAAGACCAATACCAAGAACCCATGCAGCATTGTGAATACCTAACCAGAGAAAAACTCAAACAAGTCAATCCCCAGATTTCAGAACAATTTCAACACGCGATCTACTTTCCTCAATTGGCCAATGTACGAAATCCTCGGCTACTCAAATCACTGGTCAGCTATTTAAAGCAACATCCTTTGGTTGAAATTCGAGAAAACACATGGATCGAGAAATTTAATATTCAAAATCAAAAGATTCAATCTGTTCAAACCACAAATGGTCAACATTTTTCAGCGGATCATTTTGTAATTGCGACAGGTGCTTGGTCGAATTGTTGGAGTGAGCAATTACAGGTATCAATTCCTGTTGAACCTGTTCAGGGACAAATGATGTTGTTTAAATCTCCTGAAAACTGGCTGCCCACCATGTGCATGAACAACGTCATGTATCTGATTCCACGCACAGATGGACATATCGTTTGCGGTTCAAGCATGAACCATCTTGGTTTTGACCATCGCCCAAGCATTACAGTTCAACAAAACATTTATAAAGCGTGTATTGAAATGGTGCCTGAATTGGCTAATTTTCCAATTGTGAAGCAATGGGCGGGTCTACGTCCAAGCTCGCCCACAGGCATTCCCTATATTGGAAAAATGCCTGATTTAAATAATTTATGGGCAAACTTTGGACATTATCGCAATGGTTTATGTATGGGACCAGCTTCAGCACGATTACTCAGACAATTGATTTTAAAACAGCAAACATTGGTCGATGCCAAAGCCTATTCAACTGAACGGTTGAAGCTCAGTGAAGGAGCTTGAGCGATCCTTTAATATGCCAGAAAATAGTTTTCAAATTGTGTGAGAACGATAATTTATATTTTTCTCCAGTCTGAATAGTGCATTTACCAATAGTTTTCAACAGCAATATTGCCTTCACCACGGCGATTCATGGTTAAACCACGGGCTTTAAGCGCCGCTTTGGTATCATCCACCATTTGTGGATTACCACACAGCATCACATGTGTGCTTTCTACATTGAATTGTAAGTCTGCGGCTTTTTCCAACGCACCATTTTCAATCAAAATGGGTAAACGATCATGTAAAGCAGCATGTGGATCACGGGTGATAACCGGAATAAATTTGAATCCGTCATGCCCTTCACCAAATTGTTCGGCGATCTCATGGATACGATCAACATAGGCCAATTCAGATGCTGTTCTTACGCTATAGACCAAATTGATTTTTTGGTATTTTGACCATGTTTCGAAGTCTTGTAACATCGAAATAAATGGGGCCAGTCCCGTACCAGTAGCCAGTAGCCACAAGTCTTGCGGAAGGGGCAATTGATAGCGGGCCAAAGTTAAGAATCCATAGGGAATTTTTTCCAAATACAGTTCATCACCCACTTTGAGATGCTTTAAATTTGATGTGAATGCACCATCAGGCACAACAATTGAAAAAAACTCCAGTGTTTCATCAAACGGTGAAGAAACCACGGAATATGCCCTGATCACTAAATCATCACCGACTTTTAAACCGATTCGAGCAAATTGCCCTGCGGTGAATTTAAAATGAGCGGGTCGAGTCATGGTGAAACTGAAAAGCGTATTCGTCCAACGATGAACAGATAAGACCTTTTCTATGCTAAATTTTTCAATTGACATAATTTCTTCGTGGCATGAAACATGGTCCTCATGGTAGCATGACTATATAATGTATGAATATTAAAATGTTAAGGCTCTACTTATGCGAATGACTTTACGCCAATTGGCGGTGTTTGTTGCTGTCGCTCAGGAAGGTACTGTAACCAAAGCCAGTGATGCAGTTCGGTTAACTCAAAGTGCAGCAAGTATGGCTTTGGCAGACTTAGAGGATGGTTTGGGTGCTCCTCTGTTTGACCGTTTAGGCAAACGATTACAATTAAATGATTTGGGACGATTTCTATTGCCTCAAGCCCTCGAAATTTTAGGTCGCTGTGAAGCTTTTGAACAAGCAGCCAAAGGTGAATTACAAAGCATTGACTTACGTATCGGGGCAACACTGACCATTAGTGATTACTTGATGCCCGATTTAATGGCTGATTTTCTACAAATTCAACCTCAGGCCCATTTACAGCTTCAGGTCGGCAATACGCGTCAAATGATTGAAGCGGTCAATCAATTTCAGCTTGATCTCGCTTTAATTGAAGGCTCATGCTTCTTACCTCAGTTACAGTGTATACATTGGCGTGATGATGAGCTTGCGGTATGTTGTTCACCTAGTCATCCCCTGGCTAACCTGCATCGTGATCTAAGACAATCTGACTTTCAGCATGTTGAATGGATTTTACGTGAAGAAGGTTCTGGAACACGTGAAGTATTTGACAATGCGATTCTTAAAGATCTTGAAGATGCCAATATCCGCTTAACTCTGGGGCATAATGAAGCTATTTTGAAGATTGTGGCGGGGGGATTGGGCATGTCATGTATCTCCAAATTGGCCATTCAACCTTTACTGGATAAAGGTCAATTGGTGATTCTAAATACTCCTTTCTGGCAACTGACTCGTCCATTGTTCATGTTGGTACACCGTCAAAAGTATCAAGGTCCTGGTTTAAGGGCATTCATGAAATTTTGTGAAAAAAAATAAATTTAAAGCTCCACGTGGAGCTTTTATTTTGCTTTTTGAATGGCTTAGTGACCAAACTGCCGCTCACATGGTATCCCGTCATGATCACCATCCATTTGAGTATTTGGACAGTTTCGAATAAAAAACACTGCTTCTTCATAGGAACTCATCTGGCTACAATGGGTTCTTCCATCACAGCGGTAAGGCGAGGGATGCGTGGAGGCGACCTTAACACTGTTCGGCGAAATGGCTGAGGTTGGCGCACTGTGTAAATGCAATGAATCACTTTTGCCATTTAAAGTATTTTCGGATTTTTCACTAAATTTAACAGTTTTGACATGACCAATGTCCTTACGTTGCTGTTCGATGACTTGTTTCTGCTGCTGTTCAAACAGTGCAAATTTTGCGTGTTGCTCGTCTTGGTAACTTTGATATTGGGTCCAAGCTGCAAAACTGAAATAAACAAATCCGAAAACCATCACCAAAATAACGATCGAAACAAATCCGAATTTTCTCCCCTCATTTTGGCTTCGCCTTAAAATATTTTTTTGCTTATCAATATCGACCTTTTTATTTTTTAAATCATTACTCATCGCTACATCCAAACGAATCATTTGATGAGCTTTAAACGTACCTTTATCATTGACCACAACGTATTTTATAGTTTCACCTTTTTTTGGCTGTCCCCCTTCTTTAGGAAAATCGACAATATAAAACGCCACGGTTTGCGCAGAGTGATGATCCAATAATAGCCCGTATCCTTTATCATCATGATACTCAATGATTTGCCCCAAATAAAACATAGCATTTCTCTTATAAATACTTATGAATCACAATATATTTTACTCATTTCAGAGACTTAGCGCGAGTAAGCCTCACGTTTCTGCTGTTTAATTGCATCTTTTTGTTGCTGTTGATATTGTTGTAACTTCATTGCACTTTCAATCTTGTACTGCTTGTAACGATCCATGGCATACATCACACAATTTACACCGATAAATAAAACAATGCCGATAATCACAATCCATGGATTCAAACGTATAACCGCTTCAGAAGCCGTTTTCTTCTTCGGCTGTGTACGTTTAGCATATAAGAATTGAATTTTGATGTTTTGATAGAATCGTTGCAAGCCATTCAAACCAATATGCTGTTGCAGTACTTTCTGATCAGTCAAATGACTCATACCCACTGTTTCGGATGTAATCGCCATAGGTAGATCTGCATCGATATCTGATTTTGGCTGCTGCTCTATTACTTGATGTTGCTCTATTGGCTGTTGTTGATCATGATTTTCATTTCTTTCAGGCATTTGATTAACATATGTAAAATCAAGCAAACCAACACGTTTCGCCTTTTGGACGGGCTGTTCCTTCTGAGTGACTTGAAAGGTATTAAATGATTCAACATTGCAATAATTCTCAACAGCGTCTAATTCATTTAGATTTTGCTTATTCTTTGTGAGTTCAATCTCTTCTGTTAAAGGCAGGTTTGGAAATACTGCCGTCGCCGCATTTGGCTGAATATCTTTAACATGAACAGGTGCGGTAATTTCTTGAGCTGATTGCCTAGGATTAATCCGCTCGAACTTCTCATTCTGTAGGGATGCTGATTGCGTTTGAATAATTTCATAGGCAAACTGTGATTGCAGTGCTGTTGCAGTGTTTTGTTCAGAGTGTCTGGCGATTGGGGAATAGCAATCATCTTCTGCGATCAGACGTCTTTTTTTATGTGCCTTTCGGGCTTTTCTTAAATTTTCATAGACATTTTCTTCATATAAATGCAGAACGGGTAAAGATCGGGTTGGGTCAGTAACATAGTTTTTATGATCCAGACGTACAATAAATTTAGCTAAAACTTCTCCATTCTGTTCAAGCACAACACACTTGATCCGCTCTCCAAGTTGTGGGAGAACAGTCTGGTTTGAAAAATCTTCTAATTTAAAAACAACTTGTTGATGATCGTTTTTTAATTCTATTAAACCCTTAGCAGATTTTTCATCATAGAAAATAACTATCCCCTTACGAAACATTTTTTTCTCATTTATTAGAATAAAAAAAGGAGGCCCCTATCGCCTCCTTTGATCATACTAAATTTTAATCTTTTTGCACACTACCAAAAATTTTATCACCCGCATCGCCTAAGCCTGGTACGATGTAGCCATTTTCATTGAGACCTTGATCGATGGATGCAGTGAAAATCGTGACATCAGGATGTGCTTCTTCAACACGTTTAATTCCTTCAGGTGCCGCAACCAATACCATCACACGAATATCTTTACAGCCACTGGCTTTTAATACATCAATTGCAGCAACCAGAGACGACCCTGTTGCCAACATTGGATCAATGATCATTGCCAAACGGTTCTGAACATCTGGAACTAATTTTTTATAATAGGTACGCGCTTGCAAAGTCTCTTCATCACGCTCAAGACCTAATACTGAAACTTTAGCACTTGGAATAAGATTTAAAAAACCCTCCAACATGCCAATACCAGCACGTAAAATCGGCACAACCGTAATTTTTTTACCCGCGATGCGGTCTACACTTACTTTGCCGTTCCAGCCATCAATCTCATGATCACATACGGGTAAATCTTTAGTCGCTTCATAAGTCAAAAGCATAGTCACTTCCTGAGCAAGCTCACGAAAGTTCTTGGTACTTATATCAGCACGGCGTAACAGACCAAGTTTATGACGGATAAGCGGATGACGGATTTCTTGAATTGACACAGGAGATTACCTAAAAGGATAAAAGTAAATTTCAGCTATTATAAATGTTTTTCATATAAGAGATAAGAAAAGCCCTCAACAAATGAGGGCTTTTTTTGTTAATAACTGACTTTCATCAGATTATTGCAAAATGATATGCAAAGGAGCAACGATTTGAGCACCATGCGCCAAAGCGATAATCGGATCTGGATAAATACCAAATACCAGTACCAACAAGGCAGCAAGAAGCACCATAATACCGCCTGCTTTTTGTCCCCAATGCTTATCTGCATCAATACGTGGTGTATCAGGTGGTGTCATATACAGAACGATCATGACACGTAGGTAGTAATACAGACCAATACCACTACCAATGATGATCATTGCCGCATAGAACCAGTGTTGTTGAGACACTGTAGTCATCACCAACATGAACTTACCGATGAAACCGGCAGTCAAAGGAATACCTGCTAGAGATAACATCATGACTGTCAAAGTTGCAGTCAGTACAGGGCGACGCCAGAACAAACCACGGTAATCCGCCAGTGACTCTGCTTCATCAACATTATTGTATGGACTGGACATCAAGGCAACGACACCGAAAGCACCAATGGTTGTAATCACATAAGTAAATACATATACACCAATAGATGTCAGGCTAAGGAATGAAGCACTCACTAAACCAAGAAGCAGATAACCAAAATGAGCGATCGATGAATACGCTAAAATACGCTTCAAGTTCACTTGACGTACTGCAAGTAAGTTACCTGCAAGGATTGAAAGAACGGCAATAACGACAATTACCGTTTGAATCGATTCAATGCCAATAACGCCTGAAGATAATAAATAGCGTACCAGCAATCCGATCATTGCAATTTTTGAAACAGTTGCAAGGAACGTCGCAATAGGTGCAGGCGCACCTTGATAAACATCTGGTGTCCATTTATGGAATGGCGCAAGAGAAAGTTTAAATGCAACAGCAGCAATTATCAGACCTAAACCAATAATAACCATTGGTGTTTCGATCAGTTGGTGATATTGCCCTAATGCCGACTGGATTGCCATAATCAGTTCTGGATTCTGAGTTTTAGTCAATTTCCAGAACAGATCATCAATTTGACCTGCAAATGAAAGAGAACCGACTGCTGAATAGACATAAGCCATTCCCATCAGCAACATAGCAGACGCTGTCGCAGAAAGTACAAGATACTTTACACCTGCTTCGAGCGATTTACCACGTTGATAGGTATATGCCAATAAGCCATATACAGGAATTGACATCAATTCAAGGCTGATAAAGAACGATGCAAAATGAGAACTTGCGACCATCAGCATTGCACCGGAAACTGAAATCAGCATCAGCAGGTACAATTCTTCACGGTTGTCTTTATAGGTTTCAATATAGGCATGGGACAATGTACAGCATGCCAATGCTGCAATTAAAATCATCACTTGATAGAACAATGTAAATGGATCAACCATAAACATGTTCATTACAGGTGCAGGGACAAATGCCTTGCCGAACAAAGTAAATAATATATTTGCCAAAGCAAGGTTTAAACCAATCACCGAAACCGTTGCGATCAGATTGTGATTACGTTTAATCGCAATCAGAATCATCACCACAACCGCTGTCAATGCAACAATAAAAACTGGTGCTAAAGGCATGAGATCCGAAAATGACATAGTGAAGTTCATGACTATTGGATCTCCACATTTTGTTGAGATACAACTTGCTGAGTTGTATCGACAATTTCTTGAACTGGAATATAGCTATTTGCTAACCACGCCATACTTGAGTTTGAAATATCAAGGAATGTTTGTGGATGAACACCTAACCAAAGTAAGCCGAGTGCGCACACCAATAAGATCACAGTTTCACGTGTATTCAAATCTTTTAACGGACTTTCATAATGTGGTTTCTGTGCTTCATTTGGTGTACCGAACAATGCTTTATGAATCAGGATCAGACCATAAAGACCTGCAAAAACTAGGCTAATCGCAGCAATAATTGTAAATGTTGGGAACTTCGCAAATGAACCCATAAGGATCAGGAATTCACCGATAAAGTTACCTAGACCAGGAATACCTACAAGCGCAGATACAAAGAACATCAAGAAGAATGGTAAATATTGGAACTGACCACGGATACCGCCCATCAAACGTAAATCACGAGTATGCAAGCGTTCATAAACCTGACCGCACATAATGAACAATGCAGCAGATGACAAGCCATGTGCCAACATCATGATCATTAAGCCCTGGAATGTCAGGATATTACCAGCATAAAGTGCAAGTAATACGAAGCCCATATGAGAGATAGACGTATACGCCAACAAACGTTTCATATCTGTTTGCTGGAAAGCACACCAAGCACCGTAGAAAATACCAATCAAACCGAAAATAATTGCAATATCAGCAAACTGTGCAGATGCTGCTGGGAAGAAAGGCATTACAAAACGAAGTAACCCGTATGCAGCAGTTTTAATCAGAATACCCGCTAGGTCTACAGAACCCGCTGTCGGAGCTTGCGCATGGGCATCTGGCAACCAACCATGCAATGGAAAGACCGGAAGTTTCACGGCAAAACCGATAAACAAACAGATCATCAATGCATAAGCATACCCAGCTGTGCGAGGATCAGCATCCAATGCATTGGCAACACCCATCAAGTGAGTATAACCAAATTCAATTCGACCATCCGCGCTATAACCAATGATCACCAGCCCCAATATGCCAACAAGCATGATGAGACCTGCAACTTGGGTATAAATAAAGAACTTGGTTGCTGCATAAACACGTGATTTGCCATCTGCACCTTTATGACCCCAAAGCGCGATCAAGAAGTAGATAGGAACCAGCATCATCTCCCAGAAGAAGAAGAACAAGAACATATCAATTGCAAGGAAAACCCCGATTACGCCGCCCAATGACCATAAAAGGTTTAGGTGGAAGAAACCAACGTTCTTTTGGATTTCGCCCCATGAACAGCCTACAGCAAGTACACCAAGTAATGCTGTTAAACCGACCATAAGAAGCGAAAGACCATCGACTGCCAAGTGAATGTTAATGCCCAGTGTTTTAATCCAAGGAACATAGAACTCAGCAGCCCAGGTTGGCGCTTTCGCGCCTAAGGCATAATCATATCCACCTTGTTTCCACAATATGAAGGTCAAGCCCAACGTAATGAGCATACCCACCAATGCGATATAACGAGGTAAATGTTTATCCAGTTTGTCGACTAACCAACACGCGAAGCCTGCAATAAAAGGTACAAGAATCAGTGCGGGTAAAATCCAATTGTTTGTGATTTCCATCTTATTTCCCCACTACCTGAATCACGATCAAGATCATCAGCAATACCACTACACCGAGTGACATACTTGATGCATATTCACGTAATGAACCTGTTTGACGGGTACTTGTAAATTTATTACCACCTTTCACGATTGCGGGTAATACAAGCCACAAGCCATCAATTGGATCACGACCTAAGATTTTCGCAATAAGCAAATAAGGTTGAACGAATACAAGGTTGTATAAAGAATCGAAACCAAATGCATTGCGGCAAATATTCGCAAGTCCGGCACCAAATGAAGTGGCAGCAAAACCTTTAACTGCTTTATAAGCAAATGCAAATAATACGACACCCACTGCTAATCCAGCCAATGCAATACCAACAGCGAGATGTTCTGCACCATGCATGCCTTCTTCGACTGCTTGTGATACTTCAAATGCAGGAATATGAGCCGCATTTAAAACATTCATGACTGGCGCTTTTAAGAAATAAGCCAAACCAGTTGAAAGAACAGCCAAGATACCTAAAGGCGCCCAATAAGTCGCACCTTTGATTTCGTGATAATGCGTTTTTTCTTCGCCGAAGAATACCACCCAGATTAAACGGAAAGTATAAATCGAAGTCAGGAATGCACCCGCAACACCGACCCAATACAATGAACCATACAATGCTACAGATTGACCTTGTGCCCAAACAGCGCCCAAGATTGCATCCTTAGAGAAGAAGCCGATCGTAATAAATGGAATTGCAGCAAGTGCACCGCCACCAATTGCGAAGCAAGCGAATAAGAATTTGTTTTTGTAGAACAAGCCACCCATTTTAAAGATGTTTTGCTCATGATGGTAAGCCAGAATCACCGCACCAGAAGACAAGAATAAGAGTGCCTTGAAGAATGCATGTGAAAGCATATGGAACAAACCTGCTTGATATGCTTCAGCACCTACAGCCATAAACATATAACCCAACTGACTCATTGTTGAGTAAGCCAAGATACGTTTGATGTCTGTTTGTACCAATGCAGCAAAACCTGCAACCAATAATGTCACTGCACCAGTAATCGAAATGAACTGCATCACTTCTGGTGTCATTTCAAACACTGAGAACATACGGCAGCACAGGTAAACACCTGCGGTCACCATCGTTGCAGCATGGATCAATGCAGATACTGGTGTAGGACCAGCCATTGCATCTGCCAACCATGTTTGTAATGGAATTTGCGCAGATTTACCCGCAGCACCCAAGAACAACATCAATGAAGTCCAAAGCGCAAGGTTATGATCAAGCGCTAAAACTTGTGAAGCATTGGCGACAATTGTTCCAATATGCAAGGTACCAAACTGTTGGTAAAGCAAGAACAATGCGATGAGTAAGAACACATCCCCCACACGGGTTACTGTAAATGCTTTGATTGCAGCAAAACCGTTTGCAGGGTTTTGATAGTAATAACCAATCAATAGGTAAGAACACAGACCTACGCCTTCCCAACCCAAGAATAACAACGCGAGGTTGTCACCCAATACCAACACCAACATGCTGGCAACAAACAGGTTGAAATATGAGAAGAATCGAGCGAAGTCTTCTTCTCCACGCATATACCAGGTTGCAAAGATGTGGATCAAGAAACCTACACCCGTGATCATGCCCATCATCAATAATGATAGACCATCAAGATGCAGACTTACGCCTGGCGCAAAACCGCCAACATTAAACCAAGTCCACAAATGCTGTGCTTGAGCAACTGAACCCTGTTTTACAAAGTCCATGCCTGCAATCAATGCAAATAATGCAGAGAGTCCAACAGAACCTGCACCAATAATGGCTGCTACATTTTCAGGAAGTTTATTACGTCCTGCCGCTAAAAGGACAAAACCAATGAGCGGAAATAAAATAGTTAAATATAAATAGCTCATCCGCGCATCTCACTAGCAGCATCTACATCCAGATGATGGAAGCGATGGTAGAACTGAAGGACGATCGCAAGACCGATACACGCCTCTGCCGCGGCAAGAGTAAGGATCAAAATAAACATAATTTGACCATCAGGTTGTGCCCATGCACTTCCTGCCACAACGAATGCCAATGCTGCTGCATTCATCATGATCTCAAGACTCATCAACATAAATAATAAATTACGTCGCACCATTACACCGTAAAAACCCAGTGCAAAAAGAATAGATGCAACGATCAAACCATGTTCTAAAGGAATGTTGCCCATTACTGTTTATCCTCTTCTGCACTTGGTTCACGTTTGCCTAAGTGGAATGCTGCAACCAGGGCTGCAAGCAATAACATTGCGGCAACTTCAACCAATAATAAATAGTGGGTAAAGAGTGCTTGACCAACAACTTTAGGACCAATGACTTGAGTTCCAAGTACAGCACCTTGCTGTACATGATCTGAACCCAAAACCCAAACCAAACACAAGCCCATTAAAAAGCTCATGAGTGCTGGGTAAGCCCAAGCATCTGAAGTCAACCATTTACGTTCTTGATCAACTGTATGTTGACCAAGATTGAGCATCATCACTACGAATACGAACAACACCATGATCGCACCGGCATAAACAATCACTTCAAGTGCAGCTGCAAATGGTGCACCAATCGTCAAGAACATTCCTGCAACGGCAAGTAATGAAACGATTAAACTTAATAAAGCATGTACAGGATTCGCGTTGGTTACAACACGAACCGTAGAAACAATGGCCACAAGAGCCATTAAATAAAATGGCCACATCATGGTAATAAGCTCCGTACATCTACAGGTGCGCTTTCACGCTGCGCCTGACCTTTTTCTTTACCGTCAATTGCCATACCAGTCACACGGTAGAAATTGTAGTCAGGATATTTACCAGGTCCTGAAATGAGTAAGTTTTCTTTCTCATATACAAGATCTTGACGTACGTATTCACCAAGCTCAAAGTCTGGAGTTAACTGAATTGCAGTTGTTGGACATGCTTCTTCACACATACCGCAGAAAATACAGCGTGAGAAGTTAATACGGAAGAACTCTGGATACCAACGTCCATCTTCTTTTTCAGCTTTCTGTAATGAAATACAGCCAACAGGACATGCAACCGCACATAAGTTACACGCAACACAACGCTCTTCACCGTCTGGGTCACGTGTTAGTACAATACGACCACGGTAACGTGGAGGTACGATTTGTTCGGCTGGAACTTCTGGATATAAAATCGTATCGCGTTTACGTGTGACATGGCTAAACACCATCCACAACGAACGAACAATTGATCCTACGCCAGCTAGAATTTTATACATTTTGTACTCCCTGCTGTCCTAGGCTTGATTCATCAGAATCACAGCACCAGTCACCAAAAGGTTGACCAATGCAAGTGGTAAACACACTTTCCAACCAAAATTCATCACTTGGTCATAACGTGGGCGCATTAAAGAACCACGAGCCAAGACAAACATCATCACAAAGAATGCTGTTTTCGCAATGAACCAGAACGCATCTGGAATGAATGGAATATTTAAATTAAAAGGTGCCAACCAACCGCCGAAGAATAAAGTCACGATCAGTGCTGAAATAAGAATGATGTTGACATATTCAGCAACGAAGAACATCCCCCATTTCATACCACCATACTCAACATGGTACCCCTCTGCCAACTCTTGCTCAGCTTCGGGTTGGTCAAATGGGTGACGATGTGTTACTGCAACACCAGCAACCACAAAGATCATGAAACCAATAAATTGTGGAACCACAAACCATACATCACGTTGTGCTTCTACGATTTCACGTAGGTTGAATGAACCGGCGATTGCAACAACCCCCATCAATGAAATCCCTAAGAAGACCTCATAAGAAATGGTTTGTGCTGCTGAACGCAGACCACCAAGCAATGCATATTTGTTGTTTGAAGCCCAACCACCAAATAACACGGCATAAACAGCGATACCTGCCATTGCCATAAAGAACAATAAGCCAATGCTCATATCTGCAACACCTAAATAAGGTGAAACAGGAATGACCATAAATGACAGTACCGCAGTTGCCATCGCAACTGCTGGCGCTAAACGGAAAGTCAGTTTATCAACGAACTTAGGTGTCCAGTCTTCTTTAAACATGATTTTCAACATGTCGGCAACGATCTGGAACATCCCGCCCGGACCTACACGGTTCGGACCGTAACGGTCTTGCCACAGACCGAGCAAACGACGTTCAATAAATGACATCAATGCTGCAAGCAGAACCACAACCAACAAAATCACAATGGCTTGGATGACTGAATAGGCAATCGGCCAGTCTTGTGCCCATGTCGGTAGGGCGCGTAAAGATTCATTCATGATTACACTCCTACCGTTACAGATACAGGTTCAGCAAGTGAAACGGTTGGTGCCTGTCCAACTGGATAACCGATATAACCTGTTGGTAAATACTCAATCACGTGCACAGGAAGACTGATTGTTGTCTCACCGGCCTGTACGGTCAGTTGTTGACCATCTTGTACATTCAAGCGTGCTGCATCCTGTTCACCTACTGCAAAAGCAGCTTCTGGAATACGTGACTCCATTGCCGGCGTTTTTACTGTAAATTCACCAGAAGCAAAAATATGATGCATTGGAACAAGACGGAAACTGTCTGGATTCGTTACAACAGCACTTGGCGCAACATAGCTCCGTGCAGGACGTTTGACTAAACGATCAAATAAACGAATACCAGAATCACCACCTTTCAGATGTCCACCCACTTCGTCTTGGTATTTATTCCAAGCTTGTGGAGAGTTCCAACCCGGTGCCCATGCAAACGGTACCAATGATGATGCGTTTTGTGGTCCAACATAACCTTCCATTGAGAATGTTAATGCGGTATCCACATCGACAGGTTGTTTCGGCTCATGTACGTTCAATGGCGCACGGATTGCCGTACGTCCTGAATAACGACGTGGTTCACGGGCAATTTTCAAACCATGAACACGATAGCCTGCATCAGGAGCAACATCTTGAATCGCTTCCAACGCTGGAACATTTTTCACGACAGATTCAATTACGTCATCCAACAAGGTCCATGAAATCGCTTTACCTTTGACACCCGTCTCAACGGCATGCAACCAACGCCATGATTCTTTAATGGCATATTCCGGTTTGTAGTAACTTGGATCATAAACTTGGTAGAAACGTTGTGCACGACCTTCTTGACTGACCACTGTACCATCGCCTTCAGCGAAACTCGCAGCAGAAAGAACCACATCTGCAGCATTAACAGTCTCGGTTTCAGAATGATCAAGAACAATGACGCTCTGCGCTTTTGCTAAAGCAGCTTGTACTTGCGTTGCTGGTAGACGGCGGAACAAGTCATTTTCAACGATAATGATTGAATCATAATCCTGTGCAAATGCTTGCTCTAAGCTTAAACCACCGAACAGTGCCAAGCCCATTGAGTTCACTTCAGGAACCGTCAATGTTAAACCGGCATTTTCACCTAAATTCTGTGCAACCTGCGCGGCAGCTTCCATAATGGCAGCGTCCTGCAAACTTGTTCCAGAGATGATCAATGGTTTTTTCGCTGCTTTCAATGTATCGGCAACAGTTTGAGCAAATGCTTTCGCATCGTCATCCAAACCAAGAATTGCATCACCTTTTACAGCAGCAGCAACAGCAAAACCTAAACGCGCAATATCGTTTGGAGAAGCAACAACTTCACCTGCCGCCACATCAGCTAAACGCGTTTGTGTAGCAGCCAAGATATAGATCGGAGAATTTTCATCCTGACCAATACGCTTAACAGGTTCAGCCAACCAATCTTGAGTACGTCGATCTGCCGCCATTTGCTTGGCTTTGTTTTTCGCAGCTTGGCGAACTGACAATGCCATACGCGGTGCTGTTTGAGTAAGGTCTTCACCTAAGATCAATACAGCATCATAGCTTTCAATCTCACGCATGCCCGGGTTATAAACACCCTCAGCCTGCATGATTGAAGCAGCCAACTCAACCAAGTTTTGCTCTTTTTGAGACATCCCTGTTGAGTAGTTTTGCTGACCAACCAACTCACGCAATGCATAATTTGATTCTAATGATGCGCGTGGTGAACCAATACCCAAGACTTTTTTGCCTTGAACATTTGCGATCACTGTATCGAGCGCCATATCTACAGAAACGGTTTCAACATCTGCGCCATTACGGAACTGTGGTTGACGAGGACGATCTTCACGGTTTACATAACCCGTACCAAAACGACCTTTGTCACACAGGAAGTATTGGTTAACTTCACCATTGAAACGGTTTTCTACACGACGCAATTCACCATAACGTTCCCCGGGTGAAATGTTACAGCCTGAAGAACAGCCTTGGCATACGCTTGGCGCATACTGCATGTCCCATTTACGGTTATAGCGTGCAGAATGTGTTTTATCGGTAAATACACCTGTTGGACAAACTTCAGTCAAGTTACCCGAGAATTCAGACTCTAGCGTTCCTGATTCCGGACGACCGAAGTAAACACGTGATGCATTGGCATAAACACCAAAATCTGTACCGCCCGCATAATCATTATAGTAACGAACACAACGATAGCATGCGATACAACGGTTCATCTCATGCGCAATGAAAGAACCCAACTCTTGGTTATGGTGTGTACGTTTGGTAAAGCGATAACGACGGCGGTCGTGTTGTGTCATCACAGTCATATCTTGAAGATGACAGTGACCACCCTCTTCACAGACGGGACAGTCGTGTGGATGGTTGGTCATCAAGAATTCCACGATAGACTCACGGAAATCTTTTGCTTCTTTGTCTTCAATCGAAATATAGGTATTGTCAGATGCAGGTGTCATACATGACATTACTAAGCGACCACGAGTATCTTCCGGATTCGCATATTGAGTAACAGCACATTGACGGCAAGAACCGACAGAACCTAAAGCTGGATGCCAACAAAAATATGGGATGTCGATGCCAAGACTCAAACATGCTTGCAGCAAGTTTTCCGAGCCATTGACTTCGTACGATTTTCCATCGACATGAATTGTAGCCATAGTCGAATTCCTTAAGCTTGTTCTACGTTGCTGGCTTGAGCGATCGGACTTTTTGTCACTTTAGCTTCAAACTCGCTACGGAAATGTTTGAGTGCGCCCATCAGTGGCTCCATCGCACCTGGTGCATGGGCACAGAAAGTTTTACCAATCCAAAGCTTACGGGTAAGCTCTTGTAAATGATCGATATCTTCCTGTTTACCTTCGCCAGACTCTAATGCTTTCAGTGCTTTAACAGCCCAAGGTAAACCATCACGGCAAGGTGTACACCAACCGCATGATTCGCGCGCAAAGAATTCTTCTAAGTTACGGGTTGCAGAAACCATACACTGAGTTTCATCAACCACCATCAACAAACATGTTCCTAGACGGGAACCTGCTTTCATAATGCTTTCTGAGTCCATTGGAAGATCAATGTGTTCAGCAGCCAAGAAGTCTGTTGATGCTCCACCTGGTAACCATGCTTTAAGTTTTAGACCATCACGCATACCGCCTGCATGTTCTTCAATCACTTCACGCGCAGTTGTACCAAACGGCAATTCCCATAGTCCAGGGAAAGTTACTTTACCTGACGCACCATAGATTTTTGTGCCTGGATCTTTAGATTTACCCGCAGACAAACCGATATACCACTCTGGACCACGCAACATGATTGCAGGCAAGTTGTTATAGGTTTCTACGTTGTTCACAATCGTAGGACGACCCCATGCCCCTGCAACTTGCGGGAATGGTGGTTTAGTACGCGGATTGGCACGGCGACCTTCAAGAGAGTTAATCAATGCAGTTTCTTCACCACAGATATAACGCCCTGCACCGGTATGCACATGCAACTCAAAGTTCCAACCTGTACCTAAGATGTTGTCACCCAAATAACCTTTAGCGCGAACTTGCTCTAAAGCTTCATTTAAGTATTGTGCCGCTTCGATGTACTCACCACGAATGAAGATATAGCCTTGGGTTGCTTCCAGGGTGTAACCTGCAATCAACATTCCTTCGATCAATTGGTGAGGAAGTTTTTCCATCAACAAACGGTCTTTGAAGGTACCCGGCTCCATCTCATCGGCATTACAGATCAGATAACGTGGACCACCATCATTCGGTGCCATCAATGACCATTTAATCCCTGCTGGGAAACCTGCACCACCACGGCCTTTTACAGTCGCGGCTTTAATCACTTCAAGCACATCTTTAGGTGGCATAGACAGTGCTTTCTTAAAGCCTGCATAACCTTCTAAAGCTTCATAGTCATCAGCACTACGAACAGATTCTTGCTTACTCAAACGCCATGTTAATGGGTGAGTTTCAGGATTTCCGTCGCCATAAATTGGTTTTGGTTCGGTATTCATACATACTTCTCCAATAACTGTTTCACAGAAGTCACTTCAACCAAACCGTGAGTATCTTCATCAATCATTAGGGTTGGACCTTTGTCACAGTTCCCTAAACAGCAGATAGGCAATAAGGTAAAACGACCATCAGCTGTCGTTTGACCAAATTGGATACCCAACTCACGTTGGAAAGCTTCTGCTAAAGTTTCCGCACCCATCAAGAAACAAGCAATCGAATCACATAATAAAATTACGTGGCGACCCACAGGTTGACGGTAAATACGGTTATAAAATGTTGCAACACCTTCCAAATCCGCAGTTGTAATTGTCAATAATTGAGCAATTGCATGTAACTGCGCATCATCCACCCAACCATTACGGCGTTGCACACACTTCAATGCATCTAAAGATGCTGCACGTGGGTACGGGTAGTGACCAATGTGATGTTCAATCTCATGGATTTCTTCGCTGGTCAAAATCCCTTCAACATTCACACGTGGTTTTTTATCAGTCAAAATCATCATAATGCGTTTACCCCTTAGCGATCCACGTCAGCCATAACGACATCAATCGTCGCTAAATAAATGATCAAGTCAGATACAAGACTGCCGTTAATCACGGAAGGAATTTGCTGCAAGTGTGTGAAAGTTGGTGTACGAATACGTGTACGATAACTCATGGTTGACTTATCTGAAGTCAAGTAATAGTTAGACGCACCTTTCACCACTTCTGCCATTACAGATGCTTCACCTGCTGGCATTACAGGACCCCATGACACGCTCAGGAAGTGCGTAATCAAGGTTTCAATATCTTGTAAAGTCTTGTCTTTTGGTGGTGGAACTGCCAATGGATGATCTGCTTTATAAGCACCTGAAGGCATATTATCTAAACATTGTTTGATAATTTTAAGTGACTCTTCGATTTCACGATAGTGAACCATCACACGTGCATAAGCATCGCCTTCATATTCCAATGGCACTTCAAAATCGTAATTTTCATAACCGCTATAAGGACGATATTTACGCACATCAAAGTCGATACCTGTCGCACGTAAGCCTGTACCAGTCACACCCCAAGCCAATGCCGATTTCGCATCGTATTGTGCAACATTGCGGGTACGACCAACAAAGACAGAGTTTTTAAGTGCCGCAGTATGATATTCCTTCAAACGTTTTGGCATCCATTCGAGAATTTCACGAATCAATTTTTGCCAGTTGTTTGGAAGATCATGCGCTGTACCGCCGATACGGAACCATGCAGGATGCATACGGAAACCCGTAATCGCTTCAATGGCGTCATAGATTTTTTGACGATCCGCAAACATATAGAATACAGGGGTCATACCCCCAGCATCCTGAATCGCAGTACCGATATACAACAAGTGGTTATTGATACGGAATAATTCAGACATCATGACACGGATACATTGTGCTCGATCAGGAACGGTAATTCCTGCCAATTGCTCCACACCCATCACATAAGGCATGTTTTGCGCACAACCACCCAAGTAGTCTACACGGTCAGTATAAGGAATGAACGAATGCCAAGTTTGACGTTCAGCCATCTTTTCCACACCACGGTGGTGATAACCGATATCAGGCACACAGTCTTTAACTTCTTCGCCATCTAACTGCAAAATGACACGGAATGCACCATGCGCAGATGGATGGTTTGGTCCTAAGTTCAAGAACATGAAGTCTTCATCTGCATTGCCGCGCTTTAGACCCCAATCTTCTGGAACAAAACGAAGATGTTCTTGCTCGAAATCCTGTTTCGCTTTGTCCTGCATATACGGTGTATATTCCGTCGCACGTGCAGAGTATTCTTTACGCAACGGATGACCTTCCCAATAGGTTGGCAGCAAAATACGACGAAGCATCGGATGCCCTTCGAAATTGATCCCAAACATATCGTATGCTTCACGCTCGTACCAGTTGGCATTCGGCCAAATGTTGGTTGCCGTTGGAATGTTAATATCATTCTCATTCAACGCAACTTTAATACGGATATCACTATTGCGTTCCAATGAAAGCAAGTGATAGAACACTGTGAAGTCTGATGCAGGCAAACCATCACGGTGAGTACGCAAACGCTCATCCACCGCAGATAAGTCAAACAACATCACATAAGGACGTGGCACTGTACGTAGGTACATCAAAACTTCTTGTACACGTGCGCGCTCAACCCAGACCGTTGGAAAATCTTCAAACGTCGGTTGCACGTAAAAGTTCTCACCAAATTTGGCTTTGAGATCTTCTACAATCGCAAATGCTGGGCGGGAATCAACTGGAGTTGATTCTGGCATAGCAATTTCAGTTTCAGCCATTGGCTTGGCTTCCTATTTAATACAAATTCTGTCAAATTTCCTGATGATCATACCCTTCAGGTATGTCAAACATTCATCAGAAAAAATTACTCAATCTCATCCATAGAGCGTAAGTTTTTCACTGCAATACGTTCAGCGTTCTTACGGTCGCGTTCTGGCATCATCTTTGGCTTGTATACTGGCTGAAGATCATCACCAATTACCGCAGAAAGCGGACGACGTTCTAATTGAATTTGGTCTTGCAACAACATCAACGCCTGAATGAGTGCTTCTGGACGTGGTGGGCAACCTGGAACGTACACGTCAACAGGAATGATTTTATCTACGCCTTGCACAACAGAATAAATGTCGTACATACCACCAGAGTTTGCACAGGCACCCATTGAAATTACCCATTTTGGCTCAAGCATTTGTTCATACAAACGTTGAATAACAGGTGCCATTTTGACAAAGCATGTCCCTGCTACAATCATCAAGTCAGCCTGACGTGGCGAAGCACGGATAACCTCAGCACCAAAACGTGACAAATCATGCACACCGGTTAAAGTCGTTGCATATTCTACATAGCAGCACGAAGTACCAAAGTTAAAAGGCCATAATGAGTTTTTACGGCCCCAGTTCACAGCTGTATGCAACACGTCCTCTAAACGAGTCATGAATACATTTTTATTCACTTCTTCTTCAAGTGGATCTGTCACAATCTGACGATCTTGAAGCGGATATTGTTCAGCTTCTGGATTCGCACGGGTTAAGGTATATTTCATTCCCGAGTTACTCCTTGTTCAGAGACATGGTCGGTGTTTTATCTTTCACACGACCAGAAGATTGAGCTGGAATCGTTCCTGTAGGATCAGTCACCAACTCTTCAATTGAATTGAAGCGAGTAATTTCTGCAAGGTCCATATTCGGTGAACCAATTTTAGGTTTAATCCCTGCTATTTTACGTTTATCTGAAGGCGACCAGTTCAAGGCACCTGTAGATAATTCATAAATTAAACCAACGAGTAAAACTAAAATAAATACAGCCGCAGCTGAAAACCCGAACCAACCTACTTCACGTACAGATGTCGCCCAAGCGTACAAATACAGGGCTTCCAAATCGAATACAACAAAGAAGATTGCGACGAGGTAGAACTTTGCAGACAAGCGGATACGTGCTCCACCAGCACTAACCACACCTGATTCAAATTGCTCTTGCTTCGCACGTCCCCATGATTTACCCCCAAGGAGCAAAGGAACGGTGAGCATAAAGACACATAAAAATGTCACGCCGATCACGAAGGCAATGATTGCCCAATCGTATGGAGTAATGGCACTCATGCGGGGATAACTCCTGGCAGGCCTATTATTTAACAAAGAATGTATGTATTGGCCTTGCAAATACACCAAACACAAAATAAATCTGGTCAATTGTACCCGATTGATGTCATCTCTTGCTAGTTAATAGCTCTAAGTCTTTCGGATGATTTTTTAGACAAAACACATTATTTTTCATGATTCCACGCATTCGCACGTTCATTTATCGCTTTATCAAATTCCATTGCTATTTTTTATTAATTTTTCCGAAGTATATTTTGATGAGATGAATTAAAAATGACAAATCAGTAGCTTAATCCTTATTAAAATTTCTGAGACATCACTTTTATGCATCTATTTGGGTTTATTCAACAACAAATTTGCACGCATTCCGCAAAATTATATTTAAAATATTTTGTTACATTCTATGTTGAAAAGTAATATTTCAGCACTCAACACTTTTAATAAAAAATATCTTTATGTGATAAATAATGTCATTTAATCAAATCGCCACCCTCCACATAACAACCCCATTATCAAAATAGGTATCCTCAGGCTAAAATAGTTTTTTTATTTCTCTTTTCCAAAATATGAGACGCCTACTTTTGACCTACCTTGCTCTGCCAACATTTCATTTTATCAAGATTGATCCAATCCCACTTTTTCGCACAGCCAGGGGTTGAGATCTACGTATGATGTGTTTTCCCATGTATGCATTTCCTTATACCCGGACCTGTATTTGATTGATGCTGATATACGGGTCAGCATTTATATGCCCAACAACCATCCAACACTCGATCTGCTCGATCCCCTGCCCTTCAAGATATCTTTTCCAACTCTGCTTTAAAGATGAGCTCAATGACAAGATATTATGGATATGCCGTACCACTGAATTCAATTACAGCACCCATCAAAATGTTTGATGCTTTGATGGGTATTGAATAAACAATACTTGTTGTCGCAAACATAGACGAATTATCTACACAGCCTATACACATCAAACGTTTTTCCTGTGTATGCTAAATATCATTCACTTTAAATCAATAATTTAGGGGTTAAAACATGGAATTTAGCAGCAAACCAAATTATTTTTTATTTGCACAATTACTTGTCCGTCATATTGAAAATTATGTCAAAAAGCATCCTGATGCACAAAATGCGATTTTTGATCTTCGTGATGTTTATGAAATTTTCCGTCAAGACCTTGCTGCAACCACAACAAATCTGGAAGGTATCTTAAATATTGCAGATGAATATCGAATTGATACGATTCAAGGTGATCAGAAGATTATCAGTGGCTATAAAATTGATGCGGAACAAAACAGCTTGTTGATTGACTTTAATGCAGACGCTTTACAGGCATTGAGAGAAAATAAACCCATCATTGCCCCGGATGCAACTCTTCAGGAATAAGCTTCAAGGCTGAACCTCATCAGCCTGACTGATCTTTAAATAAAAAAACACCGAAATATTTCGGTGTTTTTTTCAGCTTTTAACCACACATAAATATATGGATTTATACTTTCTTTTTCTTAAACCGCTCAACAGGCCAAGACATGGTAAATCTTGCCCCACCGAGTTCAGGACTTTGATCGACCTCAATCGTACCGCCAAACCAATAAGCAATACGACTGACAATCGACAATCCCAAACCATAGCCACCGGAAGCGCGAGTTCGACTGTCGTCCAAGCGTGCAAATGCTTCAAATACACGCTTACGGTCTTCTTCAGGAATCCCTGGACCATCATCCTCTACACACACATATGCCATTTTGGTTTGATGATTGACACCACCACTCAAGCTGACTTGATGATCACAATAACGTACCGCATTACCCACGAGATTTTGCACAACCCGGTGTAAATAACGACGCTCTGCATCCACCACCACATCAGAAGAAAGTGGATTGAGATGAATGATCTTCTGAGTTTTCAACGCCTCAGTTTCTGTAGCAACCTGCTGTAAAACATCAATCAATGCGATTTTTTCAAAGTCCAAAGAAGGCGTACCCTGTTCCAACTTGGCATAAGTCATGATCTCATCAATCAAGGTATTCAAAGCCTCAATGTCTTTGTCGATCATTTCAACCTGTTGCAGACGATACTCATGATCTTCTTCATCTGCCAACATTTCCATGCCAAAACGAATCCGCGCTACAGGCGTCCGCAACTCATGCGATACCGCACGCATCAACTCCCGTTGAGCTTCGATCAAACGCTGAATATGATCAGACATGCTGTTATAGCTACTGGCAAGACTCGCCATCTCATCATGCCCTTCAACAGGAACACGCTGAGACATATCACCGGTTTTCATGACATCCAAAGCTTGATTGACCTGCTTCAACTTACGTTGCATTGGCACGATCAAACCGTACACCCCCAAGCAAAGCAAGAACATACTCAACAAAGTTATTCCGGCTGCAAGCTTGACTGGCATCCAGTTAAACATCGGAACAGGTCCGAGTACCAGTACATTGGTTGGTGAGTTTGGCAACGGAGAGACGATGGAAATGGTTGTGCCACGGACTGTTGCACTGTCACGCCATAAAATGACACTTTGATCGGACCTTAAACGACCGATTTGCTCTGAATCAAGATTGAGCTGAGATATTTTTTCAACACCCACATGGTAGGAAAAGTGCTGTTGAATTTTTTTGAGATATTCTTGTTCCTGTCCCGGATAATAAACCAGATAATCCAAAATAAAGACAGGTAATGCCTTCATCTGGCGTTCGCCAATTTGATCGACTTTGATATAAAGATAGTGTTTGGGATCATTGCGGATTCCCAACACTAAATAGGCAATTCCCTGTTCAGCATCATAACGCACAACGGCTTTCTGATTTTCAATACGTTTTTCTTCGGTACGTGATAAATCAACTTTTTGTGCATCCAAATAATAAATAGGCAATTCCAATAAATCAGAAGCGTCCGAAATCCAATCAAGACGTTGCTGTTCAGTTTGTTGACGTGCTACACCTTCGCTAATCACAAATGAAATGCCATCTGTTAAAGATTCGCGATATTCCTGCGCACGTTGGTAGTTAATTATTTGAACAAGCAAGTATCCAAACAATGCCACCAACACCACAAGAATAACCAGTCCAGCATAAATACGCAGGAATATACTGTGTTTAGACACGCAAACTCACCTTCGTTATGCCTGCCTTTCTATAGGCAAGCATGTTAGATGATTGACCCATCATTTATAAGCCAGTCTCTTTAACAAATAGATAACCTTTACTACGTACAGTTTTAATACGTTTTGGATTTTCTGGATCATCGCCAATTTTTGGACGAATACGAGAAATACGGACATCGATGGAACGGTCTTGACCATCGTATTCAATACCACGCAAACGCTCAAAGATGTCTTCACGGGATAAAATACGCCCTGCGTTTGACGCCAATAACCAAAGTAAATCATATTCAGCGCTGGTAAAATCAACCAACTCACCATTTAAGGTCACTGAACGACCGCCATTGTCAATCACAAGATCATCAAACTCAATGCGTTGAGCCACTTCATCTTCTGGTGCTTTGTCTGTACGACGCAATAAAGCACGGATACGTGCTAGCAATACACGAGGCTGAACAGGTTTAGCAACATAGTCATCTGCCCCCATTTCCAAACCAAGCACTTGATCCATATCTTCAGTACGTGCAGTCAACATCAAAATTGGTTGATGATAATGTGGACGAACTTCACGACAAACGGTTAAACCGTCTGCGCCCGGCAACATCACATCCAATACGACCAAATCTGGTTGCTCCGCAATAATTCGGCGAATTGCACGATTGCCATCCGGTTCTACCCCAACCTCAAGACCATTACGAATTAAATATTCTTGAGTTAAGCGAGCAAGACGCTCGTCATCTTCAACAATCAAAATCTTTGGTAACTTTTCTTCTTGGCTCATCTATTTGCCCCTATATTTAGTTTGGTCACTGCTACAAATCTCGCAGATTCAAGACACTATGTTTTGCAATATACACACGTTTACAATGTAAACAAGACCTCATTCACCAAACTGATACATGAGAGTATCAATTTGTTATATTTTTATTAACTATTGAATTGTAGACAGTTTTCCAAGTTTTCACACCTTTATGCAGCAATATTCCTAACACAATCAATACCCAGACTATTTTTTATACAAAATATTTCATTGTTCATATTCTGTTTAATCAGTTCATCGCTTTTTGAGTTATCCACATAGTTATCTATAAGCACTCTTGGTGGTCTTTGTTATGCTATGTCCTTGCCAAATAAGGCATATAACAAAAATGATTGTTCAAGGGAAAAAGACACGAATAAAAATTTACTGATTAGAGATAAAACATTCTTAAAATGTCAATATTGATCTGACCTTAAAATTACCGTATCTTGTGTTCTAAATTAAATTAAACCACTAAGTATTGTGTTTAGTCCTCAAACATCGTGACGAACAAAATTGCAACTCGTCCGGTTCAAATGGTCCATAAACATAACAATGATGATGACAATGGAGCTACGCTGACAATGAACGCCATTACAACCCCTGGTCAACTACAAGTGATTAAACGCACTGGTGATGTTGCCGCTTTTGATGCAGATAAAATCGCTGTAGCAATTGGTAAAGCTTTTTTGGCTGTTGAGGGCCAGCAAAGCGCAGACTCAAGCCGAATTCATGACCGTATTACACAATTAACAGAAATGGTTATGAACACTTTTAATCGTCGTTTACCGTCTGGTGGAACAATTCACATTGAAGAAATTCAAGACCAAGTTGAATTGGCGCTTATGCGTACAGGTGAACAAAAAGTTGCGCGTGCTTATGTGATCTACCGTGAGCAACGTTCTGAAGCACGCAAACAAACGGGTGCTCATCATCACCCAACCCTACAAATCACAGATGCGAATGGTCAGCTTCAGCCTCTAGATTTGGGCAAACTTCAAGCCACGATTGAAAAAGCCAGCGAAGGTTTAGAAGGTATTGATGTTCAAGCCATTGTCGATGAAACAGTTAAAAACTTATATAACGGTGTAAAACAGTCAGACATCTCAACCACCATGATGATGGCGACACGTACCCGTATCGAACAAGAACCAAACTACACTTATGTGACGGCACGTTTACTTCGTGATGATTTAGTGGCAACTGGTTTAAAATTCTTAGGTTTAGCGACAGATACCGAAGAAGGCGATGCGCTTGAAACTTACCTGAAAAAAGGGATCGAGCTGGAACTTCTTTCACCAGAACTTTTGAACTTCGACCTTGCTAAATTGGCAGCAGCGATTAAACCAGAACGCTCAAACCAATTTACCTACTTAGGTCTGCAAACCCTGTTTGACCGCTACTTCATTCACTCAAACGATGTACGTTTCGAACTTCCACAATTGTTCTTTATGCGTGTCTCTATGGGGCTTGCATTAAATGAAGAGCAACGTGAAGATCGTGCAATTGAGTTCTATGACTTATTGTCTAGCTTCGATTATATGGCGTCTACACCGACACTGTTTAACTCAGGTACCTTACGTCCACAATTGTCGAGCTGTTACCTCACCACAATTCAAGATGATCTTTATGACATCTATGGTGCTATGCGTGACAATGCCCTACTGTCTAAATGGGCGGGTGGTTTAGGAAATGACTGGACACCAGTTCGTGCGTTGAACTCATACATCAAAGGCACAAACGGTAAATCTCAAGGTGTTGTTCCTTTCCTCAAAGTTGCCAACGATACTGCTGTTGCAGTCAACCAAGGCGGTAAACGTAAAGGTGCCGTATGTGCATACCTTGAAACTTGGCACTTGGATATTGAAGAATTCCTGGAGCTGCGTAAAAACACAGGTGATGACCGTCGTCGTACACACGATATGAACACTGCAAACTGGGTTCCGGATTTGTTTATGCAACGTGTGTTTGAAGATGCGGAATGGACATTGTTCACACCATCTGAAACACCTGATTTGCATGACCTTACAGGAACTGAGTTTGCTGAACGTTATGCTTACTATGAAAGCGTTGCTAAAGAAAACAACATGCTGCATAAGAAAATCCGTGCGAAAGACTTATGGCGCAAAATGTTATCAATGTTGTTTGAAACAGGTCATCCGTGGATCACATTCAAAGATGTATGTAACTTACGTTCACCACAACAACATGTTGGCGTAGTTCACTCATCTAACTTATGTACAGAAATCACTTTAAATACCAATAAAGATGAAATCGCAGTATGTAACCTAGGTTCAATCAACCTTGTTCAACATGTTCAAGGCGGTAAACTTGACCGTGAAAAACTAGCACGTACTGTAAAAACAGCAGTTCGCATGCTCGACAACGTGATTGACATCAACTACTACGCAGTTGAACAAGCACGTAATTCAAACCTGAAACACCGTCCAGTCGGTATGGGTATCATGGGCTTCCAAGATGCTTTATATGAATTGGGTATGGGTTATGGCTCAGATGAAGCAGTCGACTTTGCCGACGAGTCCATGGAAGTGATCAGCTACTATGCGATCCAAACTTCTAGCGACCTTGCGATTGAACGTGGTGTTTATTCAACATTCAAAGGTTCATTGTGGGATCAAGGTATCTTGCCAATCGACTCTTTAGATATTGTTGCGAAATCTCGTCCAGAGCGCATGTTCGAAGTTGACCGTACCCAACGTTTGGACTGGGACACTTTACGTGCCAAAGTACAAAAAGACGGTATGCGTAACTCAAATGTGATGGCGATTGCGCCTACAGCAACCATCTCAAACATTTGTGGTGTTTCACAGTCAATCGAACCAACGTTCCAAAACCTTTATGTAAAATCAAACCTTTCAGGTGAATTTACAGTGATCAACCCGTACTTAGTACGTGCGTTAAAAGATCGTGGTCTCTGGGACGCTGTTATGGTGAACGACCTTAAACATTTCGAAGGTTCTGTACAAAAAATTGCCCGTATTCCTGATGAATTAAAAGCAATTTTTGCAACCGCATTTGAAGTGGATACACGTTGGATCGTGGATGCTGCATCACGTCGTCAAAAATGGATTGATCAAGCACAGTCATTGAACCTATACATCTCAGGTGCAAATGGTAAAAAACTTGACATCACGTATAAGATGGCTTGGTTACGTGGTCTTAAAACCACGTATTACCTCCGTGCATTGGGTGCAACATCTGCGGAAAAATCAACCATTAATACGGGTGCTTTAAACGCAGTAAAAGCAACCACTGTGGCTGCTCCAGTGGCGGCGGTTGCATCAGAAGCTAAGCCTGTAGCACCTGCTGAAGAAGAAGGCTTCTCTCAAGCAGCACCAGTGCCACAAGCATGCTCAATCGACAATCCAGATTGTGAAGCTTGTCAGTAAGTCATCCTCCCGCCCCTCCCTTTAAAAGGAGGGAGATTCCTCGAAGTAAATGGTGGGATGCAAGTCCCTCCCTTTAAAAAAGAGAGATCAGGGGATTGAATAAGTTTGAAATCATAAAAGGCTGAGCCATGTTCCATTTAAGTCATAACTATGAGTTAGGCATAATTGTGCTGATCTTGGCCTTTCTGATTTTTTATATCCCTGCGGTCTATGCATTTATTGCGATCCGCAAACAGCAAAAGCGTAATCAAAATAAGTAGTGTGGGTATCTGTTCTTTCGAACAAGAACAAAACAACTATCGGCAAAACTTAATTTTGCTTGCACAGAATAAGCGTATAGTAGTGACATCTTTTTTGTGAGATGTCGAACATAGATATTAACAACGAAGAGAGAACAACGATGTCTATCCTAAGTTGGGACGATTTTGAAGATGATGAACCGAAACAAGCTGCACAAGCTCACCAGCCTGCGCCCGTCGAACCGAAAAAAACGACTGATTCGCAAGTGGTATCTGATGCAAAGCAATCATCGCAGAATTTGGCAGCTGCACAATCCGCTGGAACCTATTCAGCAAGATCAACAAATCCAACCGATTCGTTGGCAAGAGCATCTCACGCCTTAGAAAAGTTGGATGTTGCACCGGGCTTGGAAGAGCTTGAAATGGGTGCGCAGCGCGTACAGGTTGATGATAAAGCCATGATCAACTGTCGCGCAGATTTAAACCAGCTTGTACCATTCAAATACGAGTGGGCTTGGCAAAAATACCTAGACGGATGTGCAAACCACTGGATGCCACAAGAAGTCAACATGAACCATGACATCGCACTGTGGAAGTCTGAAAATGGTTTGACTGAAGATGAGCGTACCATTGTAATGCGTTCTTTAGGTTTCTTCTCGACTGCAGACTCATTGGTTGCAAACAACCTGGTTTTGGCGATCTACCGTCATATTACCAACCCTGAATGCCGTCAATACATCTTGCGTCAAGCATTTGAAGAAGCGATTCATACGCATGCTTACCAGTACTGTATCGAATCTTTGGGTATGGATGAAGGCGAAGTCTTTAACATGTACCGTGAAGTTCCATCGGTTGCCCGTAAAGCAGCGTGGGGCCTGAAATATACACAGTCTTTGAGTGATCCTACTTTCCATACGGGTACTCCTGAAAACGATCAGATCTTACTACGTAACCTGATTGCATTCTATTGTGTACTTGAAGGGATCTTCTTCTACTGTGGTTTCAGCCAAATCTTGTCCATGGGTCGTCGTAACAAGATGAATGGTGTTGCTGAGCAATTCCAATACATCTTGCGTGATGAGTCGATGCACTTGAACTTTGGTATCGACATGATTAACCAAATCAAGATCGAAAATCCACACTTATGGACTGCCGAGTTCCAAGAAGAAATCATTCAAATGATTCTTGAAGGCACCATGCTTGAAATCGAATATGCGCGTGACACCATGCCACGCGGTGTATTGGGTATGAATGCAGCGATGATGGAAGAATATTTGAAATTCATCTGTAACCGTCGTTTAGCACAGCTTGGTCTTCCTGAGCAGTTTGCTGGTGTAAACAACCCGTTCCAGTGGATGTCTGAGATGATGGACTTGCGTAAAGAGAAGAACTTCTTTGAAACGCGTGTGACTGATTATCAAACTGGTGGTGCGTTGAGTTGGTAAGGTAGACCGTCGTTGAACGACACATCAGTTGTCATAAACGACACAACACCTGTCATGGAACGACATGACAGGTGTCATACACATAGTATTATTTTTTAAAATTTTCAAAATAAGGAATATGTTCAGCTTCTTCTGGAATTAAAGGCTCATCATCATGCCTTAAAACTATTCTTTCAATATCATTAATACCAACTTCCCAAGCATTTTTAATTACAAGTTCTTTCTTCTTAATTAAATATTTTTCAAACTCTGGATATGGGTAAAATTGACCATTAAAAAATACACCAAAACTTAAACTATATGAGCCATACTTTTTATATTCCTTTTCAAAATTACTCCAATTCCGATCTGTAGGCGGTGTCATCTCATGAATACGACTACACATAGTAATTAATTTATGTTGATCATTAGCCATAATATTTTCCGTAAGTAAAACTCTATAATTATAAGGTTCTTCTTTAGACACCCCTCTTATTATGGAGAATCTCAGTCTTTCTAAGCTATCAACCTGACCTAAATTCTCATATAAGTCCATGAAGACATCCTCTCCCCCTTCTTTTTTAAAAATTAAAAGAATAACAGGAGGTTTATTTTCAAAACACATGAAAGCTAAACCATGCCATGCTGCCTCATCCCATAATTCAGGTTTAATCAAAGTCGTTACAGCAATTTGATCATGACTTATAGATTCTAAATTTCCAAAATCAGGAGTTTTTTTATGATCTCCCATTTGAATTTTCTCAGTTTTATTTTGTAGCACTTTTGGGCTACCTTGATCCCAAGACAACTTTCTAATTAACTCAAATTTAGTTCCCTTATTACCATTAAGTATGTCTAAAACATTTTTATGGGAATCTCTTCCCATGACATTGTATGTCGCACCAAAACATGTACTAAATGCAATAGACCTTGTAATAGATAAATCAGTTATGAATGAGGCTTCTACAAATTTTTCAATATCTAGAACATGATAAACTTTAATCAAACATTCAATAACAAACTGAACAAACCACTCAAAAACTATTTTTTGATTATTTTGATCTAAATGCTCCCATGTAAAATTAGAACAGAAAATATCCACATATATTCCCTTGGAGGATTTACTAAATTCATGAGATATGGTGCTATTTTCATCATCACCAATAATATTAATTTCTAATGAGCTAATTTTTGTAAAAACTTTATCAATTGGATTTGTAGAAAAGAAATTTTCGATTGTAGTCAAAATAGATTCAGACAGTTCAATATATGGGGAGCGATTTGGAAATTGAATTTTAAATTCACATCCCGACACTCTAGTAGTGTAGGTAATAGACTTTCCTAATGTAGGTAAAATTTGAGATGTAGGATGTCTAGTATCTGTATCTCGACACAAAAATAATGTTTTCACAAACTCATCTAAAGAGGTTTGCTGAAATTCTTCTTTTAACTTATCTTCATATCCTAAAATATATAGGAGAGCACTATTAGAAAAGAAAAGTTGCAATTTTTCTAAAAAATCAGGTAAATATTCGAGCTCAGCAAGTTGATCAAACCTACAATTTAATAATAAATGAGCTAAACACCCATCAAATCGTATTAACTCTTCCTCATCTATGTAATCATCTTTTATTGCATTTAAGCTAAGTAGTGCTAGTTCTGCCCAACGTAATGATTGAGGAATTCTACCTAACTCCAACTCTTTCCACGCAAGTTGCCAATAGACTTTTATAGCTGAGGGTAAAATTAATTTTTCTTTATGAAAATAATTTGCTAGAAGTGATGCTGAAAATAATAGACTTCCTCTACTTGCCCATCTAAGACCAACCCTTGAATATGCTTCAGATAATAATAGATTTGCATAAGTCATTTCATCATACGTTTCTTTTTTATTTAGACCTGAAACAGACTTCCCTAATAACTTAATAGCTTGGTATGGCTTATTATCGTCTAAACGCTTCAATCCACGTTCAAGTTGTAGTTTTGCTGTCTTTGTCTCACTATCACGCAAACCAGATTGCTCTGTAAAGTAATCTAAAAGTTCTTCATATTCTTCATATTTATCAAAAATAATATCCAATTCCTGAAATAAATTATAAAATTTTTCAAAAGGAAAACCTATTAGATTACTTCCCAATCGACACGTTTCAAGTGTCTTTTTTAATAACTCTATACAATATTTTTCATCTGGAAACTTAACAATTAGCTGTAATAAATCCAAGTGAATAGATGCCATTAATGAGTTACTTGGACGACTTAAATCTTTTGATAATCTATCCAATACATCAATGGTATTATTATAGATACAATCAATATCTACACTAGGATGTATATCTTTTAAATAGCTATACCTCCCATAGTAAATTGTCAATAAGTTTACTATTTTCTCCCAACTTTCTGAGTTAGTATTTTCTGCAAGATTTTCAAAAGTTAATTCTAAATTACTCTCAAATAATGAATAATCTTCAAACCACCAGTGTGCAGCCCAAGCATACTGATAACTTGCCTCTAATGATTGCTGAGATGTTCCAAATTTTTTAGCAACTCGAACAGCCCGATCAAATAAACTTTGGGTATCAATTATAGGTTTTTCTAATTCTTTGCTTAGAATAGCCACCTCTAGGAAATAATCTACCTGCTGAGTTGTAATTTTTGAAGCATCAATTTTTTCTGTAATTAGTTTATTCAATCTATCTAATTCTTTTTGTTTCTGATAATCATCAGCACTTAATTCAATTTCTCTTTTATAAGATGTAGGAATACTTAATGTATTGATTGCTAGAAACTCTAACTGATTCTTATAAATTTGGTCCAATATCCAACTTAAATCTAAAATACGTACATCAATTGAATATTGCTTGGTTAACTCATCCTCTAATTTACTTCTTTGATCTGCTTTAATTGATTGATTTGTTATACAAAAAACTTTTACATACCCCATGCCCGTTTCAACAATTTTTTTTACATCTTTTTTACACTTGGCTTTCCAATCTTTTTGAGTACTTACAGCAAAAGCCCAACGTTCATTGTGAGATTGCTCATTAACTCCTTCAAGCCACAATAATTGATTCTGTGAAGAAACAGGAAAGGTCTGAGTATCTGTTTTTCCATCACCACCTGCAACAGGTCCTGTTTGCTCTAAAAGGTTTGGGCAAATAATTTTTTCACATAATTTTTTTGCAAATGTCTCAAATTCTAATTCTTGACTACGTATATTAAGTGTAGCTAAATAATGCTCCAATTGGACTCTATCGAGAACTCCTGTTTCAACAACAATAGAGCTAGAAAACTCTTCTGGTCTCCTATTTTTTAAAAACTCTTTAGCAGAAAAATTATCAGGCAAAGTCATTAAATACTCACTTTATAAAAAATTTTAAGATTTCATCAAAAATAATCATCATAACAATTTATATTCTTTTTAAAGCTATTAAGGACCAAAACAA
Organism: Acinetobacter baumannii; assembly: GCF_016508585.1. Taxonomy (GTDB): domain Bacteria; phylum Pseudomonadota; class Gammaproteobacteria; order Pseudomonadales; family Moraxellaceae; genus Acinetobacter; species Acinetobacter nematophilus. Next base: position 126 of record NZ_JADVOP010000030.1, on the reverse strand, counting down.
CTCTTTGTACGATCTCTAATATTCGAAAATAAATTAAATTTATGTATCAATCAATAGCTAAAAACTGTATCAATTTTCCAAAACTCTTACTAACCTATAATGAGTAATATTTTATTGATTTTAAAT
>NZ_JADVOP010000029.1 GCF_016508585.1 Acinetobacter baumannii | reverse complement strand
CCTACCTTCTAAAACCCAACTTAATCAATTCAACCAAGTCATTGTTTTATCAGAAGTTTTAATCTTCATCACCGCCGATGGATGTGCATTCTACAGCATTTAACAACCAACACAACCCCTTTTTTTAATCTTTGTGCTCGGATGGGTGTTTTTTCCTCAAATCTACCCTTTTTTTGGCTTTTTTATCTATTTTTTAAGCATTCTTCTCTATTTTTTGCAAATTTAATCTATTTGGTTGCTGTGTTTTCCATACGCAAATCAGAAAATCTCGGCTTATCCTTGCAATCGTATTTTAAAAAGAAAAACCGCATCAGTTTGATGCGGTAAATCCTATACTTTGTGTGTTTTTATATTTGACCGCCATTTCATCGGCAAGATGTTGCACAATTGCGTCCACATTTTCAAAAGGATGAAAACAAGACTGTCGTACAATCACCGCAAAGTCACCGGCACTTAAACGGTCTAGCGCATTTAACTTCGCCTTGATCACGGATTCATCAACAACGAGCTTCAGTTGCGCACAGACACTTTCCAGTAAAGCCAAGCGTTGAGCATAATTTAAGAAATCAAAATGCATCTTAAAGTCAAAACGGCGCATGGCTGCTTGATCCAATTCATCAAAGCGATTGGTTGTTGCAACCATAATGCCATTGAAGCTTTCCATCTGAACCAAAAACTCGTTGACTTGCGATACTTCCCAAGAACGTGTTGCTTGACGACGGTCTTGTAGCAAGGCATCTACTTCATCCAACAGCAAAACAGCCTGCATCTCTTCCGCTTCCTGAAAAGCTTTCGCAAGATTCTGCTCTGTTTCACCCACCCACGCTGAAATTAAATCCGAGCCACGCTTAATCAGCAATGGTCGATTGATGCTTTCGGAAAGCCATCTTGCAAATGCCGTCTTGCCTGTTCCTGATGCACCATACAAGCATAACCGTCCAAAACCGTGTTGCTGTATCCCTGTTGCGATTTCAGCAAGATTTGACTTACAGTTGATATAGGTCAAATCATAGAATTTTGGTAATGCATTGCAATCCTGCAACTTGATACGTTGATGTCCTTGTGCGCCCAGTGTATTGGAAATCAGTTTAGCCATACTTTCCTGCACCACTAAATTTTCATTTTCCACCTGTGCAGCTTTTGCAACACGATAACTTCGACGCAAAATTGCAGGCGATAGCTGTTCCAAATTGGCGAAAGCTTGTTGATACATCATGTTGAGATCATTACCGCAATGCTGTTGTATAAAACTACTCCGTTGCTGTTTAGGGGGCACTTTAATTTCTAGTACCATATCAAAACGACGTATAAACGCAGGATCAAGTTGTTCAGAGTTTGAAATCCAAATCGTGGGTGTGCGATTTTGTTCTAATATCCGATTTACCCAAGCCTTACGACTTTGTGCTGTGCTTTTCATGCCTACGCCATTTTCAGTGTCATTAAAAACATCTTCCACTTCATCAAACATCAATAAAGCAGATTGGCTGTCAAAAATGCATTGTGCTGCACGATAAGCACATAAACGCCCTGTCGCTGAAATCGCATCGCCATCTTCATCTTCACAAGAGATTTCAAAAAGCTGCACGCCCATTTCTTGTGCCAAAGTTTTACATAGCTGTGTTTTTCCTGTACCAGAACTCCCGTACAGAAAAATATTCACACCCTGTTGTTTACTCAATTTCACTTGCTTTAGATATGCCATCAGCAAGGTCAATTCAGAGGCTAAATGCGGATAGTCCTGAAGTGTTAATTCAGCAGCTTGGCTTTTATTAATGGTACCAACAAAAAGATCCATCACATCATTGGTTTTAACCAATAATTTATCGGCCAATTGGTTAGAGACCAGATTCAATTTTCCACGTAAGTAATTGCGATAGTGCTGCTGCACACTGATCAAGCCACTACGATGTAAACGCCCTTGTACTGACAGCGCCTGACGGATCTCATCATAAGGCAAATCCAAAACGACGGCTAAAGCACGAATCGTTTTAGATGCAGTGAGTTCACCAATCGTATCGGCAATATCATCTAAAAGCTGCTCACTGTTGAGCATTACCACAAAACCTAAAATCGTACTTTCAACATCATTTAAATCCAGTAATTGCTGGATTAATTTCAGGTTATATTGCAGTTCATCACTAAATTGAAAAGCCTTCGATAAGTTTTGCTGCTGAATGCTTTTATGCAATTGATTGAGTTCTTGATATGCTGCTTGCTCATTAAATTGATCTGCCAGTAATGTCTCTGAAAAACCCAGTTTTTTGGCAATCCATTGATGACTGAAACAATGATCAGAAATAAATTCTTTTGCACCGCCCAACTCCAGCAAAAATCGAAAAGCCCAAAGTTTTACAATCGGGGAAATTTCAGCAAAATCTGCGACCTCAACCTGTTGCTTGGTTTGCGCAAAAGGTTGATTGATATATTCGTTCATATATTCACTTTTTTCTTTTCATGTCCGGGTTTGGCTTTGTGCAATCTGCATTTTTACAAGCAAAGCGAACCCGAAGAACATGTATATTCTTTAAATAAGGTATTCTTTTCGTTTAATTTAAACGATTAAAATGTATGGGGTCTATTGAAAGCCCAAAATGAGAAATACGTTAAACAGCATGATTGTTCTCCCGGATATTGAATTTAAATGTAGATTCAAATTACATTTCAAACGCATGTTTAAAATGTACTGGGTTTAATCAAGATATTATGGTTATCCTGCAACCAGTCAGTGGTCGGCTACAATCTTGTCAAATGGCAACGATACAAGATCAAATAAAGTCAGTGAAAGAAAAATTAATGTCATCATTGTGGTTATTTAAGCCATCATGGCTAAATTTTGGCTCATTTTAATGTTAGGCAGATATTTTTGCAATTATTTATTCACGCTTTTCTTCATCATTTGATTTTGGAGTAATCCATTTTTTACATGAGATGATTTAAAAAATTTTCAATTTTCATGTTCTCTCACTGCTTTATCAAAACACAACATATAAAAAATCCCGCCTAAGCAGGATTTTTTATTTTCTTTGAACTTACTTGGCTTTATCGACAAATAGCTGAGTACTGTATTCAGTGGTTGCTAATTTATTAATTTTCTTTTGACCCTCTTGACCAGCCAAAGCTTGGGCATATTTGAGGAAAGCTTCTGCATAATCCAAGCCGACATCTAAACGACGTTCCCCCGTAATGGTTTTTAAAGTCGTATAGTAATCCCCGCCATTCGCAAGAAAATCTATGGTGATTACTTTATAAGTTTTGGTCAGATCAAGATTTTCATATTGTCCAGATGCATTCCGCACCTGTATTTGGCTAAGACGTTGGCCTTTGTCTTTTGTAAAATCAACATTCCAGCGTAAACCACCTGTATACGGATAACTTCCCGTATTATTCTGGGCAATCACACCATCTATTGCATCTTCCAATGTTGCTTTAACTTCAGCACCCGACAAATCTAAACGCAACAATGTATTTTTAAACGGCAAGACGTTGTAAATTTTACCCACCGTTACATCGCCTAAAGCCACATCTTCACGAACACCGCCGCCATTTTGGAATGAAATATCTGCACCAAAAAACGTTTTGCCTTGCTGTAAAAATGCTTCGGCAATAATTTGTTGAATATCCCCGCCATGTTGATCCACATGGGTATTTTTATTACACACGTCTCCTAATGTTGAGCGATTTACATCCCGTTGTGTACCTGGTACACGGCGCGAGCACAAGTTATCTGTTGCCTGTCCTACAATTTTCTGAGCAAAGCTTTTCTTTTGCTCCTGATAAGGTTTTAAAACATCTAGCGTTTTTTGTAATGGTGTAACTACAGTAAACGGTGCATTGTCTGTTTTAAATTGGGCGAGTATTGCTTGTTTTTCAGTTTCGGTGACTGCTTTTGCATCTTTCGCTGTACGGGTAAAATTATTGCCAATTAAAACATGGGGTGTACCACTACAGCTTTCAACATTGCCATTCTTGTCGAACTTAACATTGAGATCCCCAACTATATAACTGTATTGCCAAGCTTGAGCAACACAGACCAGTTGACCATCTTTATTGCGTAGCTGAGTCGGATAAGCGCCTTCAGGCGTCATTCCGTATTTTTTAAGACCGTCTGGACCCAGTAAAGTATGTGAGTCTCCACCAATAATCACATCAACATCTGTCAGTGATTTTGCCAATTGTTGATCAAGGTCATATCCCACATGGGTCTGTAGGATAATATTTTTGATCCCTTGTGCCTTATATTGATTAATTTCTTTCTGTGCTGTTTCAATTTCATCTGCAAACAGTGTATCCGCATTCGGTTGAGAAGAGTTTTTGGTTTTCTTGGCTACGGTTAAACCAATGACCGCAAATTTAACGCCATCTTTTTCAAAGACCTGTGATTTCAAAATACGATTGGTCTTATACAAAGGAGACGATGCACCAAAACTCACATTGGCAGTCAGGACTTGGGTCTTTTCTTTACACGTACCTTGATCCAAGAAACCGATAAATTTTTTCAAGCCATCATCTTTAGAGTCAAACTCATGATTCCCTGGGGTAAAGGTATCAAAACAAACGGTATTCATTGCATCCGCATCTGCTTTACCGTCAGTGAGGTTATAGTACAAATCTCCTGTGATCGCATCACCGGCATGGATTTTAAAAGCGTTTTTCTTTTCTGCTGCAAGTTGATTTATTAAACTGGCGACACGTGCAAAACCACCGCTTGTGACACTAAATTCTTGTTCTCCAGTCCCCACATTGGTTTTAAATTTAATACTTTCTTCATCTAAATGTGAATGGTGGTCATTAATATGTAGGATATTTAACTCTAATGGTTTTGCTTCTACAGGCTGATCAACATTTGAATGATCATTGTCATCATTACAGGCTACCAGCAAGCTTGAAAGCATACTCAGCAAAAATATTTGCTTTTTCTTATTAATCAACATGATATTTCCAACAAGCAATAAATTATTCTTGCTTAGTATGTTGATTATTTGTTTAATTTTGATGAATAATTAAACATTTTTCTCATAAAAAACCGACATTGAAATCTTGAATTTTAAAATGACTTAATGTCTTTAATCAGAAAATTCTGCACAAATCTCAATGTATCTTCTCAAGTTTTAAACAACTGTCTTATATTTATCGGAAAAACACTTATGTAAGCTTTTGAGTTCTATTGATTTTAAATTTACCAGGTTCATACGCAAAAAAACCAATCAAATTTGATTGGTTTTTTAGAAAAATTGAAAAGATTAATCTGCTCGATAAAAAGGTCGATCACCCATCAATGTTGCCCGATTCATGACACGATGCTGTGGACGGTAATCATCCACTGCATAGTGGAATGTACAGCGGTTATCCCAAAATGCAACATCATTGGCTTGCCAAGACCAACGCACCACAAACTCAGGTTTTTGAATATGTTCAAATAACATTTTCAAAACTGCATCACTTTCTTTAGCTTCTAACTCATTGATTCGTGTTGTAAACCCTTCACTCACGAATAAGGCTTGACGACCTGTAACGGGATGGGTACGAATCACAGGATGACTGATGGGCGGATGCTTTTTCTTGGCAGCTTCTAACTTTTCCAACTCTGCTGGATCTCCCCCGAAGCGATCAACCGGAAATGAACGTGCAATATCATGTGTTGCGGTCAAACCCGAGAGCATGTTTTGCATCGGTCGAGACAAGGCTTCAAAAGCTGCTGTACCACTTGACCAGAGTGTATCGCCACCCCACGCGGGAACTTTCTTTGCACTCAAAATTGCGCCCATTGCTGGCTCTTCAAGAAAGGTGACATCGGTATGCCACAATGCATTGTCCCGCAAATCATTTAATTCAGTATCCAAAACCATAATTTCTGGTTGTTCTGGGATATTTGGATAAATTGGATGAATATGCAACTGGCCAAACTGTCGGGCAAAAGCAGCATGTTGCTGAGCCGTCATCGGCTGATTTCTAAAGAAAATAACCTGATGTTTTAACAATGCTGTTTCGATCAATATCTTTTCTTCAGGTGTCAAAGGTTGATTAAAATTAATCCCTTCAATCAAAGCACCAATGGTCGGATTCAATGGTGTAATTTTAAAAGTATTTGATACAACAGCGTTCATTTCTTCCTCGATCATCTCACGATGTTTTAAAGGCAAATCATTATTCAAACTAAAAATACAATAACCAATTTGGGGATGATTGAGCTTTTATCAATCTCGCCAAAATCCCTCAGGATTTAAGTCAAAGCATTTATTGAACTTGCTTATCCCACGGGACCAGTTTCTTTTGTAAACGACGCAATCCAATCTCCAAAGCGAAGGCAATCACAGCAATAATCAAAATTCCCACAATCACCACATCTGTTGCCAAAAGTTGTGATGATGATTGCACCATAAAACCTAAGCCTTCGGAAGCACCGACCAACTCCGCAGCAACCAAGGTTGACCATCCCACACCAAGTCCTATACGAATACCCGTTAATATGCTGGGTAAAGCACTCGGTAAAACCACGTGTTTAATTATTTGCAGTGGTGTTGCGCCCAGAGACTGTGCTGCGCGAATTTTTGCTTGATCAACGGAGCGAACCCCTGTCGACGTTGCAATGACAATCGGTGCAAAAATCGCAAGATAGATCAGTAAAACTTTGGACAGTTCGCCAATCCCACACCAAATCACGATCAAAGGCAAATAAGCCAAAGGAGGAATGGGGCGATAAAACTCAATAATTGGATCAACGACACCACGTATCACTTTATTTCGACCGATCGCAATGCCTACAGGAATAGCCGTAATTACAGCCGCAATTAAAGCTGTACCGATACGGCCTAAACTTGCGCCAATATGACTCCATAAACTGATGCTCATGTAGCCGTTGGCAATCAAATCCTGTAAACGGTCCAATACCGCAACTGGTGATGGCAAAAATAAAGCATCAATCCAACCTAAGGCAGTGACTAACCACCAAATTGCAAGCAATGCAACAATTGTCATGCTACTGATCAAGGTAATATTCACTTCACGTGGAACACTACTTTGCTTGGGCTGAGCTTGAGTGGAGGTCATTAATTTAGGGTCTAATTGTGCTGTCATAATTACACCTTTTCCCCTTGGACGGGCGCACCTTGAACTGTACCCCTTGAGTCTTGATGATTTTGAATAAATACCCGACTCAACACATGTTCTCGTGTTTCAATAAATTTTGGATCAGATTTGATGCTTCGTGCGGACTCACCGCCGGCATATCTTTTTGCAAAATCCAGTGTTAAACGCTCGACTATTCGTCCCGGATTGGGCGCCAAAATAATCAGATCTGTAGCAAGAAAAACAGCTTCTTCAATATCGTGGGTAATTAAGAAAGTTGGCTTTGCCGTACTTTTCCAGACATCCAACAATAGACACTGCATTTGTTCGCGTATGAAAGCATCCAAAGCACCGAAGGGTTCATCCATCAATAAAATTTTAGGATCTGAGGCCAAAGCACGTGCTAAGCCTACCCGTTGTCGCTGACCGCCTGAAAGCTCCCAAATATGCCGTTGCCCAAATCCTTCTAAATTAACCAGTTTAAGTAATTCTTGTGCACGTTTTTGGCGCGTTCGTTTATCAATACCCGCCAACTCCAAACCGAAAGCAATATTGTCCTCGACATTCTGCCAAGGCAGCAAAACATCATCTTGAAATACCACACCACGATCACGACTCGGTGCAAGGATGGCTTCACCATCAAGCTTGATACTTCCCATCTGTGGACGTGTAAAACCTGCAATCAGGTTCAATAAGGTGGTTTTACCACTTCCTGATGCACCTAAAGCAACCATAAGCTGCTCTGAGCCCAATTGAAATGACAGATCTTGCAGTACCGGTTGCTCAGCACCTGGGTACTGTGCTTGTACATGTTCTACAGTCAATACAGCCATGATGATTACTTCCGATTTCTATTTCGACGCGTTGATAAAACGTGTATTGATAAATTGTTGATAATTTGGTGAAACTTTCTTAACCAAACCCTGTGCCTTCAAAAAGTTGACTGCATTGGCAATATTTTGTGTGGTTCGCCCACCTAAATACTGGGGGCTTAATTGCGCTTGGCGATCAGGATAGTCTGCGCCTGCTAGAAGCATGGGAACATCTTGTGCATCAACACCGGTGATTTTGGCAATTTTTTGTACTTCAGCAGAGTTTGCAGTCCAATGGCGCTTATTTCGGTTATAGGCATCATAATAATTCAGGGTCACCGAGGAAAATTTGCTGAGTACTTCAGGGTGCTTTTGTGCAAAATCCTTGCGTGCCACCCAAACTTCAAAGGTCGGCGAGCCCCATTGTCCAACCTGCCCTGCATCGGTCATCACCTTGCCGGTTTTTTTAATATTGGCAAGTGCTGGAGACCAAACAAAAGCGGCATCAATATCTCCCCGACGCCATGCTGCATTAATTTCAGCAGGCTTTAGGTTCAACAACCGTATTTGATTGGTTTTAATATTCCAGTGTTGTAATGCACCCAACAAACTGTAGTGCGAAGTGGAAGCAAATGGTGTCGCCACTTTTTTTCCGATCAAATCTTGCGGGCGGTGGATACCTGAACCATTTCTGACCACCAAGGCTTCTGCACTTTTTAAATCTGTTGAAATCAAAAACACATCGATTGGCAAATTATTGGCAACAGCAGCCCCTAAAGGGCTAGATCCAATCAAAGCAATGTCTACTGAGCCTGAAGCCAGTGCAGTTAAAACTTCAGCACCACTGTTAAATAAGCGCCAATCCAGTTTTTCTCCGATTACCTTGTCATAGACGCCATCAGCCTGAGCAACTTTGGCAGGCTCTATATTGGTTTGATAGCCAATCACGATTGGACGTGCATTTACCCAACCACTAGAGCTGAACACAGCTAAAGATGAGCAAAGTAAAACAAGTTGCTGAAATTTCATGATCAAAATAGGCTGACAATTCACGGAAAAAGAAGGAAAGCGACTTCATGTTACGATTTTTGTATATTATTAAAAAATATGTTTTTTAGATTTGCTTATTCACTTTCTTCATTAAGCACATTCATTTTTTTATTTTTAGTCTGCATTTGAGTAAAACTAGAGAATTTTTACTTAATCACATCAACTTGAAAAAATATAAAATAAATCTCAATAAAATAATAAAGTGAAAATTAAATCACATTAAATAAGCCATTCAATGGTTTATTCATCGGAAATAGAGTAAAAACTCTATTTTTATCCAAGCAAAATTACTATATTGATTATAAATAAAGCACTTTTTAGCTATAAGGATATAACATGAAAAAGGGATTTATTGCTTTTACAACACTCGCATTACTTGGATTTTCAAGTATGTCTCAAGCAAAACAGGATGTTTGTGTATTTGATTTATTAGGAAAAGCGGGTGAATCCTATAAAATGATGGAAGAATGGGCACTCGCTGCAAAAGCATGGAATACCGATATCCAGCTGATTGCTTATCAAAATGAAGAACTCGCTGAACGTGATTTCCAAAGTGGCAAATGCGATGCTGTTTTTTTAACTGCAATGCGGGCACGCCAATTTAATAAATTTGCTGGTTCTATTGATGCGCTTGGTGGAGTTCCAAACAATGCAATTGCCTTGAAAGCAATTAATTTTGTACTGGATAAAAGAAATACTCAACGACTCAAGTCAACAATCAATGCTGTGGAATATGAAGTGGGTGGAATCGCTCAAATCGGTCCTGCTTATATTTTTGTGAATGATAGAGCGATTAATACCATCGAAAAAGGAAAAGGTAAAAAATTCGCCGTACTGTCCTATGATAAAGCCCAGATTGCCGCAGTAAAACGTGTTGGAGCAATTCCAGTGTTATCCGATATTTCAGATTTTATTGTAAAGTTTAATCAGGGCAAAGTGGATATGGTAGGCGCACCTGCTTATGCCTTTAAACCTTTAGAACTTTCAAAAGGTTTAGGTTCAAATGGTGCAATGTTTAACTTTCCCGTACTCAATGTCACAGCCGATTTAATTTTCAATACCAGTAAATTTTCTCCAGGTTTCGGAAATCTATCCAGAGAATGGTTTCTTAAAAAAATGCCCAAACAATTTGAGATGGTCAAAAAGCAAGAGGAAACGATTCCAAATAAATATCGTCTCAATTTAAGCAAAGAGGATAAAGAGCGCTATCAAAAACTACTTCGCGATACACGCTTAGAATTGACCAAACAAGGGGTTTATGACCCCACCATGATGTCTGTACTTAAGCGGGCACGTTGTACTGTAGATCGGACCAACTTTGAATGTTCACTCGCAGGTGAATAAATATTGATCCGATTTTGTTAAGTATCAAAATCAGGCGATGGAGGCATCCAAAAAGTCGCCTGATTTTTTTATATCAGCACTTATTGAGCTGAAGGTTGTTCACCTAACGTTGGATCCTGGGTTGCTTGGGCTGGTTGTGATTGCTGAATTGTTGCATCTCCCTCTACAGCAGTCCCCTGTTGAGCAGGATCAACTGTTGCTGTTTGTGCAGATTGCTGCTGATCTGCTGACGCCATTGGTGCTGACTGTGTAGTTTCAGGCGCGTGTGTGGTTTCATTTGAAGTACATGCTGTACTCATCACTGCAACACCTGCCAATAACATAAAAATGAGACCTGATTTTTTCATCATTAATTCCTTTATCATCACTCGATTGAAAAACGACAATGCAGTCCGCATCATCGTGCTGACTATGATTGCCATTTTTTCAGCAAAGTTCGTTGCAGCTTGGTAAGACTTTTAACGTGTTGCCGTATAAGTTCTGCAAAGTTTATTAAATCAATGACTTATTTTGAATGAGTTTTATTTTTAATTTAAACATTTCATTTATCTCATTTTTTATATTTGACTCTTGCTCATGAGATAAAAAGCCGAGGTAAAGAAAAAATATTTTTACTGTAAAAGTCTCGTATTGTTTACATTGTTAATGCTTTTTAAAAGCAAAAAAAAAAGCTTATCCAAGAAGATTGGATAAGCTATGAAAAACATATTCAAATAATAAAAAAAGAAACTACAGCCATAGAATCTAAGGTGCATAATAAAGAAACTGAATAATTTTCGCAAAGCCTTATTTTCAATAACTTTAATCGGTTTTATATATTAATTTATAATTTTTATCTATTCATTCAATTTTAATTTTTGAATTTAATGGTCATTTTTCACAATTTCAGAATAGAGACAAAAACCATGATTCAATTTTTTTGTGTAAAAATAATTGTGTATTTGCTGAATATTCACACAATAAATTAAGATTTATATCTAGTTCAGTTAAGCTTTTGAGTTTTTTTGCTGAATTTCATTAAATAATATCCAATCTTGCTTGAATTTTATTAGCTCGCCCACATTTCATATTCATTGACGAATTAAACGACCATGGCAGTTCAAAAATGAACACAGTGCAAAACTGCTGCCGATAAGGACTGTACATGTTTAAGAACCCATTTAAACGGAGTAAATCAATGGCAACTGAGCAAAATCAAGAAGCCCAAGATCTTCAAAACGAGCAAGCAGAACAGCAAACTCAGACTGAAAATGAACAGGTTGAAGTTACCGTTGAAGCTTTACAAGCTCAAATCAGCAATCTAGAAGAGAGTTTAAAACTGGAAAAAGCCCGTACGGCAAATGCAGTATATGAAGCACAAAAAAGTGTTGAACGTATTCAGCGCGATGCTGAAAAACATAAAGAGACGGTATTAGAAAAGTTTGCAAAAGAATTACTAGATTCTGTAGACAATCTTGAACGTGCCATTCAGGCAGGTGGTGATGAAGAAACACCTGTACTTGAAGGTGTAAAACTCACATTAAAATCTCTTCTTACCACGCTAGAAAAATTTGGTGTTGTTGAAGCAGATACGACCAAGGGCTTCAATGCGGATCTACATCAAGCCGTTGGCATCGATCCAAATGCAACTGCCAACCAAATTGGTACCGTTCTGCAAAAAGGTTACACCTTGAATGGTCGACTACTTCGTCCTGCAATGGTAATGGTGGGTCAATAAACTTAATAAGGCGAGCTTTTTGAAAATATTTTCATGAATTTTCTCAAATAATGACTTGAAAATTTTTGAATGGCTCTCATATCGGATAACAAGAAAATCCTTTTAACTCCTCTTCAAACAAAGGGGAAATAAAAGGAGTTCAAAAGAATTTAGAGGAATAGATTTATGGCTAAAATTATTGGTATTGACTTAGGTACAACAAACTCATGTGTTGCTGTACTTGAAGGCGATAAAGTTAAAGTAATTGAAAATGCTGAAGGCGCGCGTACAACACCTTCTATCGTTGCATATAAAGATGGCGAAATTCTTGTGGGTCAATCTGCTAAACGTCAAGCAGTCACCAACCCTAAAAACACATTATTCGCGATCAAACGTTTGATTGGTCGTAAATATGAAGATCAAGCGGTACAAAAAGATATCGGTATTGCACCATTCAAAATCATCAAAGCAGACAATGGCGATGCTTGGGTAGAAGTGAATGATAAAAAACTAGCACCTCAACAAATCTCAGCAGAAATTTTGAAAAAAATGAAAAAAACTGCGGAAGATTATTTAGGTGAGACTGTCACTGAAGCCGTGATTACCGTTCCTGCTTACTTCAATGATGCTCAACGTCAAGCCACTAAAGATGCAGGTAAAATTGCAGGTTTAGAAGTTAAACGTATCATTAACGAGCCGACAGCTGCTGCGCTTGCTTTCGGTTTAGAGAAAAAAGAAGGCGATCGTAAAGTTGCAGTATATGACCTTGGTGGTGGTACATTCGACGTATCAATCATTGAAATTGCTGACTTGGATGGCGACCAACAAATTGAAGTATTGTCTACCAACGGTGATACATTCTTAGGTGGTGAAGACTTTGATAATGCATTGATCGACTATTTGGTTGAAGAGTTCAAAAAAGAACAAAACTTCAACTTGAAACAAGATCCTCTTGCATTGCAACGTTTAAAAGAAGCTGCTGAAAAAGCTAAAATTGAGCTTTCTTCATCAAATTCTACTGAAATTAACTTGCCATACATCACTGCGGATGCAACAGGTCCTAAACACTTGGTGATGAACGTAACACGTGCGAAATTAGAAGGTCTAGTTGCTGACTTGGTTGCTCGTACGATTGAGCCGTGTAAAATTGCGCTTAAAGATGCAGGTCTTTCGACTTCTGATATCTCTGACGTGATTTTGGTTGGTGGTCAATCTCGTATGCCAATGGTTCAACAGAAAGTACAAGAGTTCTTTGGTAAAGAACCTCGTAAAGATGTGAACCCAGATGAAGCTGTTGCAATCGGTGCGGCAATTCAAGGTGCGGTATTGTCGGGTGATAAAACTGACGTACTTTTACTTGACGTAACGCCGTTAACCCTGGGTATTGAAACAATGGGTGGCGTTTTAACACCAATCATTGAGAAAAACACCACGATTCCTGCGAAGAAATCTCAAGTGTTCTCTACAGCAGCAGATAACCAACCTGCAGTAGACATTTCAGTTTACCAAGGTGAACGTAAAATGGCTCAACAAAACAAATTGTTGGGTAACTTCCAATTAGGCGACATTCCACCTGCTCCACGTGGCGTGCCACAAATTGAAGTATCATTTGATATTAACGCTGATGGTATCTTGAAAGTATCTGCAAAAGATAAGAGCACTGGTAAAGAGCAATCCATCCAGATTAAAGCAAACTCAGGTTTGTCTGATGCTGAAATCGAAGCAATGATCAAAGATGCTGAAGCAAATGCTGAAGAAGATCGTAAGTTTGAAGAGCTTGCAAAAGCACGTAATGAAGCTGATGCTTTAGTTGCTTCTGCAAACAAAGCAGTTAAAGATCTTGGCGAGCAAGTCACTGCTGATGAAAAAACTGCAATTGAAACAGCAGTTTCTGAATTAGAAGTCACTGCAAAAGAAAATGATGTTGAAGCAATCAAAGCGAAAACTGAAGCTTTACAAAACATCATTATGCCGATCACTCAACGTGCTTATGAAGCCACTCAAGGTCAAGGTGGAGCTCAAGGCTTTGACCCGAACCAATTCGGCGGTGAGGCTGGTCAACAACAGCAAAAAGCTGATGATGGCGTGGTCGATGCTGAATTTACAGAAGTGAAAGATGACAAAAAATAATTTTTCACTTTAATCGAAAACCGCTCAAGAGATTGAGCGGTTTTTTTATGATGACAGATAATGTTTTAACATATGGGGTTTGTGTTTTGCTCATCTCTGATATTTCTAAAAAAACCGGTTTATCGATCCATACACTACGTTACTATGAACAAATTGGATTGCTGAAAAACATTCATCGTAACCCGTCAGGACAACGAATATATACTTCCCTTGATCTGGAATGGCTGGAATGGATCAAACGCTTAAAATCAACGGGAATGCCTTTAGAAAAAATTCAAGATTTTGCCGAATTTCGTCTGCAAGGAGAACATACCTTAAAACAAAGACAGCAGCTTCTGATTGAGCATTCCATTCAATTAAATCATGAAATTCAAAGACTTCAACAAGAGCAAAGTATTGTGGACTATAAAATCAAAATTTATGCTGAAAAAATGCTTGAGCTAGAGTGAACTCGAGCAGTTAAGCTTTTTACTTCCTACTTTAAATCGGAGTAAAACACATGTTCCATTCAGGCTTTTACATCACCGCAGAGCTAAGAATAATAGATGAAAATAACATCTTAGAAACCCGTGACGCCTTGCAAGCATTATGTGCGAAAACCCTTCTACAAGAACCAGGATGCACCATGTTCCAGCTGCATCAATGTCGTCAAGATCCGAGACGCTTGCTGCTTTGGGAACGCTTTGATTCAGAACACGCCTATCAAGCTCATTTTAAGCAGACGTATACCCAAGAATACTTGGCACGGAATTTAACTGAAGTCGTGCAGCACTTCATTACGGATTGCGTGGTATAACACTGAATGCATACATAAGCACATTGTGATTTTTCAAGATGATGAATTGCCAATCTTCATTAAATCTTTTATCTTAATTATCACAATAATAATGGATCAAACAATGAAAAACTCTCCTGCTGTTTCACCCACTGTTTATTATAGTTTGATCCTTGCACAGTTTATTTTGCCGATTATTGCAGCAATCATAGACATATACTGTACCGAACCCGAGTTAGTACTACTTGATAAAACACTCTATCAGGACCCCACAACTTGGGAATTGGCAGTGATGTCTATTGCTGGCTTAATGATACTCATCATTACTTTTGGCTTATGTTTAAAAAAAGAATGGGCTAGAAAAGCGTATCTCTACAGTTTTTTTCCAACATTCCTGCTTTATTTCATGCCTTATATGCACTGGATTTACATGACCAGTTATGCCGCGATTTTTAATGATCTTGCCTTCGTGTGTTCCGGGATCTTATTGATGATTTTAGTGACGCCTTCACTGTATCGACCTATTTTTGAACACGATTGATCATGTATAAAGTCCTCTACATAAGCTTTGCTTTATACATCTTCCTAGAAATTCTATGCCATAGTTTTGCTCTTCTTGCACGCAAGATTGTCAGTCGCTCAGATGCGCAAAAGCTCAACCACCCTTTGCATCTTCAATTTATCCAACAAAGCTTTTATCGCATTATGTTATTGCTCAGCATTGTATTGATGAGCCATTTTTATTCTGACATTGCCTTTTTTGAGCAGAACGATTGGATACGCCTAACATTCAGCACCTTGATTATTTTAATGATTCTATTGGTCTTTTGGTGGCTAAATGCTTTTATTGTGCGGCAAGTGATTTTAAAACAACAAGCTACTGTCAAAGCTGTATTTAAACAGAAAATCAGCTATATCATGTTACATCCTTTACAATTCAAAGACTTATATATCACCACAGATTACTTAAGCACATCCGTCTGGATAAACCGGCTTCTAAGTCTAGTGGCATTTATTCTGCTCTTTGTTGATATTCAAGTCTTGTTTGGCGTATAAGAAAAACAGATCAAACCATTGAACCTTCCATCACTAATCCCAAACTCAATTGTATGATCGTAAATAAACCTTTCATCAATAAAAATAATCCTGCAAATATACAGATAAACATAATGAGTCGTTGTTTTTTAGTGAGACTTTCTCTGATTTGTAAATTGTATTGCTGATCAGATACTTTCGTTATCGGTAAATGATCCATCATTTTCTGGGCAATTTGATTTTCCAACGGATTGAATGATGAACCGTCAACAATCGTTAAATTGTAATTTCCAGCCTCCAGCTCACAGTAAAACATCAAACTTGAACCGCGTGTAAAACCATTTTTATGCGGTCGTCCAAGACTGGATGTCAATTTAACTTTCTCTTTTGAATCGATATTGACGATTTCAGGATGAATAAAAGCCATAGCTGCGAGTTTAAATAATGGTCCTTCCTGCCAAATTGAATAACCACCTGTACGAATGACGCTAAAATTTTTAGACTTTTGCGTCAAGGGGATTTCTAGCAATAACTTTGCTCGGAAGAGTTTTACCAAGCAATATATAACATTCCCCCAACAGCAAATGCCCGCTATTAAAAAAATCCAGCCTAAAATCAACATTACATTCATCAGTCTTTGCGATTGTGTAGTTTTCAGATAAATTATCAATAACAAAAATTATTTTTTCAATCAAACATGCGTTTTTGGATTATTGTCAGCACCATTATTTTTACGGCATATTTTTCGATTCAACGCATGATGTATCCGCAACTCAATCATAACTCAGCGATTGACCGGATTACGCATCCTTTAGATACACGTTTACGTTATCGCATTGGCGAAGTTGATCCCCGCTTCCAACTCAGCAAAGCACAGGTAAAAAATTTATCACAAAAAGCCGCGGACATATGGCACTTGGGTACCATACAAAGCTTATTTGTTTATGACGATCAGGCAAAGCTGACCATTAATCTGATTTATGACGAGCGCCAGGCTGAGTCCAGTGCCAGAACTCAAGCCTTACGTATTTTAGAAAATACCCAGCAATATTCTCAAAATGAAAAGCAAAAAATTCAGCAACTTCATCTTGAATTAAATCAAGCCAATCAACAACTAGACTCTCAAAAAAACAGTTATCAACGCAAAGTTGAACAATATAATCAACTGATCAATGCGCTTAATCAATCCAGGCAAAATTTAAATGCTTCTGCAAGATTTGAATTAGACCAACAAAAAAATCAGCTGATTATTGAACAGCATCAATTAAAGCAACAATTAGACATTTATAATCAAAAAGTCGATACCTTAAACCGTCAAATTGAACAGCTTAACTCAGTGAATCATCAGTATAATCAATCCGTTGATCAATTTAATACACGTTTCCAGCCTCGCCAGTTCGATAAAGGCGTATTTGATGGTAAAAGCATTAATATTTATGAATTTGAATCAGATGCCGACCTTACAGTAACGATTGCACATGAGTTGGGGCACACTTTAGGACTTGCACATAACAATGATCCTAAAGCACTGATGTATCCGATGATGAAAGAACAAGATTTGAAAAATTTTAGATTAACTCAGACGGATTTAGCCATGCTAAACTCAAGACAACGATAAGCAATTTTTAATGATGAACTATCAGCATTTAAATCCATAATTTCCTTATGTATTTAAATTATTTTTTTCAAATTCATGTTATTGTGAAGTTATGACGCAATGAATTGAGGAGATGACTGTGAGCTATTATCATATTATTTTAGAAGTAAATGATCATATCAGCACGATTGAGCAAACTCGTGATATTGAAATTTATGACATCACTGAACTTCAGCCATATCTTCATTCCATTTTATTGCCTTACTTCAATGAGCAAATTATTGAACTGGAAGATGAAAATGTTGAGTTTGCAGATATTTTGCATCTTGAAATCAAACAAACCTTACTTCCAATCCAGCATTTGATTGAAGAAGAACAGAAACAATTGCCCAGTGATACAGATGTGACCATAACAGCCCATGAAATTTTTAATGATCGAGATCTCACTCAGGACGTTACTGCCGTGATTTTAGATGTGTTGGAAGCTGTGAAAATCGATCAATCTGCGATTGAATAAATTCAGTAAAGGAAAAAGTCTGCTATTGCAGACCTTTTTATTATATTCGCTGTCCTGAATATTCCATATTTTTACTGCATCATACTCTTTGCAGCCTCGTTTCTAAACGCTTTTAAGATCTGCTGCCCAGCTCGACCTGTTGGATTCAATCCCAATTTGAGCTGTTCTTGTTGAATGGCCTGGCGCGTTTTATCGCCAATCAGACCATCTGCATCTCCAATCGCATAGCCTTTCTTCAATAAATAGTTTTGAATTTCACGGCGTTCGGCACGAGATGTTCCAGCATCTTCTGTTGGCCAAGCCGTTTGAAAACCGCCTTTACCCTGTAAACGATCGGATAAATGGGCAATTGCAAGTGCATAACTTTCAGCAGCATTATAGGAGTAAATTGCATCAAAGTTTTTAAACACCAAGAATGCAGGACCATTTGCACCCGCAGGCATCATTAAACCTGCTTGAGAGCCTTCAGACAAATTTCCTTGAATGATCGGTGTACCGTCGACACGGATAAAACCACGATTGACCCAAGAACTGAGTGATTTTTTATTGCGACGACTTTCCCCGGATACCGATGCGCCCGCAGGAATTTTTACCTCAAAGCCCCAAGGCATGCCAGTTTGCCATCCACGTTTTTTCAAAAAATTAGCTGTTGAAGCTAAGGCATCAGAAGTACTTGAAACCAGATCACGACGTCCATCACCATCAAAATCCACAGCCAACTCTTCATAGGTTGAAGGCATGAATTGAGTATGACCGAATGCACCGGCCCATGAACCTTTCAGTTGATCTTCACGTAAATCTCCACGTTGTAAAATACGCATCGTGGCAAAGAACTCGCCTCTAAAATAGCTTTGTCGACGCCCTTCACAACTCAATGTTCCTAAGGCTTGCAATAATGGATATTTCCCAGAAATATCTCCAAAATTACTTTCCACACCCCAGACAGCTACTACTGTTTCTGCGGGAACGCCATAAGCAGCCGCAACACGATTAAGAACATCTCGATGCTGACTCAGCATCTGACGTCCTTTTTCAACACGTTCTTCATCGACTAAACCTGAAAGATAATCCCAAATCGGAGTAGAAAACTCAGGCTGATAGTCTAATTTACTGATGACGGAATAATCAGGCGTTAAATTTTGTGTATAACGATCATAGGTTGAACCACTTACACCAGAGCTCACGGCTTGTGAACGTAAATTTGCAATACAGCTTTGAAAATTAGAATTAGGCGTATAGTCGGTATTCTGAGTTGTTGTCACTGGTGAGCTAGACACCGTCTGACCATTCATAATCAATTCAGCATTGGCATGTGATGCCGCGAATAAAACAGATCCACAAATCAAAGTTAAATGGCGCATAATATCCACAAAAATAGTTTTAAATTTAAATTATCTGAATACCATAACAGCCTGTGAATAAAATGACAGATGTAAAAACGTAAATTTTGAATTCATTTTCCCATTTTAAATTCTCCAATTTTGAATTTAAATAAAGTTATCCACATCGTGCTGTTTAAATTCATTTTATGGATTTAAACCAAACCGCATTTTTTGAATTCAAATGATTCTATTTTTTTATCCACAATATATTTCTCAAATCTAGCCAAACAATTTATCCACATGGTTTGTCTTAAATTCAAATTCCCATAAACTTTAAATTTAAAGTTTTAAATTCAAAATTATTTAACAGCATGTCTTCGACTTTTTCTGTGGATAAATCCTGAATAATACTATTGCGTATGGAATAATAAATTGCTTTGAATTCAAAAAATATCCTTTTTTTATAAGATTAAAAATGCTTTTTTTAACTCACTTATTGTTTTTATACACAGTTTTTCGATCTGAATTGAAAGCAGAATATCCAACAAATAAAGGCAATGTCATCATACAAAACATCGTCAAACAAAAAAGCAGCCAATACTTTGACTGCTTTTCTATATCCAGTACGAAACTTAGATGCTCATGTCTTCAGTTAAAGACAGCGGGTTTGGTAGAATTTTTGCTAACTGACGGCATAGTGTCGTTAATTCAGCAGAATCATTTGGCATCAACGTGATATGTCCAATTTTACGACCTTCACGCTCAGACTTGTTATAAAGATGCACATGAGCACCTTCTAGTGCCAAAACCTCTTCCAAGGGTGGATATCGACCTATGATATTGACCATCACCGTTGGACGTACAACTTCTGTTGAGCCTAATGGCAAACCTGCAACAGCTCGAATATGATTTTCAAATTGCGAGCATACTGCACCTTCAATCGACCAATGCCCAGAGTTGTGCACACGTGGTGCCATCTCATTGGCGTACAGGCCTTTTTCAGTGACAAACAGCTCCAAAGTCAAAACACCCACATAATTCAAATGATTCAAAAGGCGAGTGATATAATCTTGTGCAACAGGTTGTAAATCTGAACTATTTGGCGCAGGGACGATCGAATGTGAAAGAATGCCATTGTGATGATGATTTTCAGCCAATGGCCATGTTTTTACATCTCCATCAATACCGCGTACTGCGATAATTGAAACTTCACGAGAGAAAGTGACAAAGCTTTCAGCAATTAAACAACCTGCTGGACCAAGCTCCGTCCAAGCTTGGTTGATTTGATCTTCTGAGCGTAATACAAACTGTCCTTTGCCATCATAACCGCCTGTCGCCGTTTTCAAGACGATCGGAAGCCCTAATTCAGCCACTGCAAGTTTGAGGCTATCCAGAGAATCTACCGCTTTATACGGCGCAACGGGAATCTCTAACTCATCAAATAACGCTTTTTCTGAAAGACGATGTTGAGCAATGGCTAAAGCTTGACGTGGTGGATGCAAGTCTTTTTGTTTGGTCAATACATCCACATCGATCAAAGGCGTATTCTCAAACTCAAGACTAAATACCTCAGCACTTGCAATAAAGTCCTGCAAGCCATTTTCAGCTTTTGATGAAAAAACTCGCCCCAATACCGCTGATGGGCAATCTGTATTGGCTTCAAGAAAAGTACATTGAATATTTAACGGTAGCGCGGCTTGCGCCATCATACGGCCGAGTTGACCACCACCAAAAATACCGATGGTTTTATTCATAACCTGTGTCCCGTTTTAAGCTTGACCCGGAATGTTTTTGCTAGCCACTTTATCAGTTTGTGCCGCACGGAAATCTGCAACATTTTTTGCAATTTCTGGACGTGTTAAACCTAGAATCTGCGCTGCCATAATTGCGGCATTGGTTGCACCAGCAGGACCAATCGCCAGCGTACCTACGGCAATCCCAGCAGGCATTTGTACAATAGACAGCAATGAATCTACACCGTTTAAAATCGAAGATTTCACGGGCACACCCAGTACAGGCAGATCTGTTTTGGCTGCACACATACCTGGTAAATGTGCAGCACCGCCTGCACCCGCAATAATCACTTGAATACCGCGTTCACGTGCTGTCTCAGCATATTCAAATAAGCGGTCTGGCGTACGGTGCGCAGAAACAACTTCGGCTTCAAAAGGAACACCAAGCTGTTTGAGCATATTGGCAGTGTTTTCGAGAGTTGCCCAATCTGATTGAGAACCCATGATAATTCCAACTAGAGGAGCGTCTTGTACAGCGGCCGCATTCATTGCATATATTCCGTAAACGAATGTAAGGAAGTTTAAATACTGGTGACCAGTCTTTAAATGAATATCAAGAAGCTCGCTATTATAGACTGATTTTTCATCTCACGAAAATTTAACAGACGTCGTAGGCAATATTTTTTTAATTTAAGCATCCTAACAGCTTGGATTTAAGTGCGATATCGGACTTGAACCCCTAAACAGCACAACAATCAAATATGACAGTTCACTTGTCTGATTAAAAAAATAATGATGAATTCTTTGATCGAATCACCACTACTTTTGATTTTTTGATTTGATTTTACTGACTTCTAAAGACAAAGAATACACATCCCAACAGACATAGTCCTGCCCAGAGATAGTCCAATTTAAAAGGCTGTTTAAATAAAAAAATCATAAATGGAACAAAAACGAGGAGTGTGACGACTTCTTGGGTAATTTTCATTTGTCCCAGTGACCAACCATGTTGAGCCAGAAGACGAGTTGCAGGAATCATAAAACTGTATTCAAGTAATGCGATGCCCCAACCCAATAAGATGGCTTGCCATAAAGGTGCTTCATGGAGGAACTTTAAATGACCATACCACGCCAAGGTCATAAAACAATTGGAAATAATCAGCAATAAGAAGGGAAGTGATAAAGCCATATTGATACCAATTAAATTATCAAGATATATTTTGGACCATTCAATGTCTGAACATTAAACTGCTGAAGCGACTTTTTTACGTTTTTTGAAATAATAAATGAGCGAGCCTATTTCCAAAGAACCAAACAACAACAGCGTATCCAATAACTGTTCCCATAACGATTGGTCATCATAAAATGAGCTCAATATGCCTACTAGAACAACCCAAATAACATGAAAAATTAGTCCATTTTTTAATTTATGATCTTTTGAGTCTTTTGTGTTGAGATATCCCATCCAAATGATCGCAAAATATTGGAACAAGATTAAAATTATAGCTACGATGATTAAAGGCAGGGATATTATTTTTGCAATACCTGCTATCAATGCAGAAATAATAAGCCAAAAAATAAAATAAGCGATATTTTTAACTAATAGAAAAATAAAATCATGTATGTCCATTTTTTATGGATAATTTAGAATGTTCAATCAATATTAGCATTGATAAAAAAATTAAAATACTCATTGAAGGCTCATTATTTTCAATAAAAAAACATCTTTAAAATCGTAACAAGAAAAACTATCTTTTCGCTTTAACCCTTGCTATCGTTGCTTTCAAATCAAATGAATCGGCTACACCACAACTACAAAGTGATGGGTCTATAAAAGCACTGGAGTTAAAACGAATGCATCTGCATATTTTGGGTATTTGCGGCACCTTTATGGGCTCATTGGCGTTATTGGCACGTGATTTAGGTCATAAGGTTACGGGTTCAGATGCAAATGTTTATCCGCCGATGTCTACTCAGCTTGAAAATGCAGGAATCACCTTAATGCAAGGCTATGACCGTAGCCATTTACAGCCACATCCCGACCTTGTGATTGTAGGAAATGCCATGAAACGCGGTATTGATGCTGTCGAATATATGCTGAATGAAGGTTTGGCATATATTTCAGGACCACAATTCCTTGCTGACCATGTATTACAGGGTAAACATGTGTTAGGCGTTGCAGGTACACATGGTAAAACCACAACCACAACCATGTTGGCATGGGTACTGGATCAAGCAGGATTAAATCCAGGCTTTTTAATTGGTGGCGTGCCTTTAGGTTTTAGTGAAAGTGCACGTTTAGGCGGTGGAAAATACTTCTGCGTCGAAGCCGATGAATACGATTCCGCGTTCTTCGATAAACGCTCTAAATTCGTACACTATCATCCCAAAACTGCGGTTTTAAATAATCTTGAATTTGACCATGCCGATATTTTCGATGACCTGGCTGCGATTCAAAAACAATTCCATCATTTAGTAAGAACCATTCCAGGTGAAGGGCGTATTATTGCACCGATCACTGAAACCAATATTGACGAAGTTTTGCAAATGGGTTGCTGGACACCTGTGGTGCGGACTTCCTTGGACGTCAACGATAGTGCTGAAGTCTATGCTGAACAACTCTCTGCGGATGGTTCACATTTTAAAGTCCTTCAACACGGCGTGGTCAAAGGCGAAGTTAAATGGAATATGACAGGACAGCATAGTGTTGCCAATGCCTTAGCCACCATTGCGGCTGCGGAGCATGTAGGTGTAGACATTGCAACAGCTTGTGAAGCCTTGTCAAATTTTGGTGGAGTGAAACGACGAATGGAATTGCTCGATACTGTAAAAGGTATTGAGGTATACGATGATTTTGCCCATCACCCAACAGCCATTGATACGACCTTAGAAGGTGCACGCAAACGCTTGGGCGAGCGTAAACTATGGGCAGTGATTGAACCACGTTCCAATACCATGCGTATGGGCAGCCATAAAGATGGTTTGGCACATTCTGCACGTTTGGCAGATGAAGTTATTTGGTACCAACCAGAGGGCTTGGACTGGGATTTACAGCCTGTGATTGACGCAGCCACAAATCAAGCGGTTGTGGCGCGTACATTGGATGAGATTATCAATACCATTCGCACTGAAGCAGGCGAGGGTGATGCCGTGGTGATCATGTCGAACGGTGGTTTTGGTGGATTACATCAAAAATTAATTGCTGCGTTAAAAGCAAAATAAGCCTTCTTGAAATGAAAAAACCACACAATGTGGTTTTTTCATTTAGTCTGTTGTTGCTGTTTTCTCTAAAGATTTAAAATCTTTAAGTTTGACCCAACCTTCAACCAAATCATCTTCTATATGTTGGTTTGGATCATTAAACACCACATAAACCCACGCTTGCTTTGCATGATCTTTGTAGACTGAATATGCTGTAACATTATCATTTTGAATGACGAAGGTATCGTTCATTTTACAAAAATTTTTAGGTGCTGAATAAAAATAAATACGATGTTTCGATTGAGCCACTAATTGCCAGCGCGGGTTGATCTCCTGCTCTTTTTGATAAGCGCGTAAGTTTAATTCAAAACAGCTTGCTGCATAACTCAGTATAGGGCTGATCAATAATAATGAAGCGATCAGAATTTTTTTTAACATGTTGAAGTATCTAACTCAATTTTAACAATCCAACCCATGGAGGACATTAAATATATCTATCTATGCTTTGACATCCGCAAAGCTTTTTTCACGTTTAAACATCACATCTACATATGAGCATGTTGGCACAATCTTTAACTGTTTTTCACGTGCAAATCTGACCAAAGTATCTAATAAAAGACGTGCCACGCCCTGACCGCGTAAAGAATCATCAACCCAAGTGTGATTTGCAATAATCTGCTGCTTACCACTCCAGACATAGCTGATTTCAGCAATACGTTGTCCCTGTGAATTATCTAAGAAAAACTCACCCTTTTGTTGATTATCGATATGTTGGAATTGCATCTATTATTTCTCATTGATGATTTGTGACACAATTCCACTTTAACAAAGCCGCCTTAAGATTTCAAAACATCATGTATCGATTGATCTTTATCAAATACAGACTTTGAAAAAGGGCATAGAGGGATAATTTTCACATTTTTTGTACGTGCCATATCCACCACTTGATCCAATAATTTACGCCCTACACTTTGACCACGTAACTCATCTTCTACGAGTGTGTGATCAATAATCAACATATTTTCACCTGCCCACGTATAGGCCATTTCAGCCAAATGGTGACCGTCTTCACCAATATAAAACTCACCTTTTTTTCCATCATCTTTGTGTCTAATTTCTAACATTTTATTTACTCTTTATATACATACGAATCTAAAAGCACATTCAAAATGCCATAAGTTTATTGGGTTTATTGTTAAGTTTTGTCCGACAATCCTGATTTTTATGTATCAAAACTTAAGCTTAACTTTATGCAAAAATCAGCCTAAAATTTAGCGCTAATCTTTGAAAATATGATCATGTCCAGTTCATCTCCCCAAATACCTTCACCCCAATCTGCCCCCAGTGAAACCCAGCAATGGATCAGTGTAATCAGTCTTGCCTTTGCAGCTTTTATCTTCAATACCACAGAATTCGTGCCTGTAGCTTTACTGAGTGATATTGGTAAAAGTTTTAGTATGCAAGCCACAGATGTCGGTATCATGATTACGCTGTATGCATGGGTGGTTGCACCGATTTCTCTACCCATCATGTTGCTCACTAAAAATATTGAAAGACGTTTTTTACTGATTGGCTTATTTATGGTTTTCGTTGCCAGTCATGCCTTGTCTTATTTTGCATGGAGTTTTGATGTACTGCTTGCCAGCCGAATCGGTATTGCATTTTCACATGCGCTGTTTTGGTCGATCACTGCATCACTTGCTGTTCGTGTCGCTCCCAAAGGCAAGGCGTTTCAAGCTTTAGGTCTATTGGCCACAGGTACAGCACTGGCGATGGTCTTAGGTATTCCATTTGGCAGAATGGTTGGAGAATCCTATGGTTGGCGTAATACTTTTGGTTTGATCGCCATTGGTGCAACAATTGTTTGCCTGATCTTAGCCAAAACCTTGCCACGCTTGCCGAGTGTTAACTCTGGTTCTTTAAGCAGCTTAAAAGTATTTCTAAAACGTCCAAGTTTGATGATGGTATTTGCCCTTACTGTAATTGTGATCACAGCACAGTTTACGGCTTATAGTTATATCGAACCGTTTGCCTTAAATGTCGCACATTTTAGCTCAACACAAACCACAACATTATTGCTCATCTACGGTGCAGCAGGCTTTTTTGGCTCGTATTTATTTGGAAAATTCGCTAAAAAATATCCCAGATTGCCGATCCCGCTCAGTAGTCTGGTCCTGGCAATATCTATGTTGTTACTTACGACACTAAGCATAGATTTTATCAGTTTTAGCGTATTGAGTTTGTTCTGGGGAATGGCAATTATTTGTTTTAGTCTAGCCCAACAGGCCAAAGCCTTAAATTTAGCCGCTGATGCAACTGACGTGGCAATGGCGATTTATTCTGGACTTTACAATGTTGGTATCGGCGGTGGAGCATTACTGGGCGGTTTAGTCACTGCCAGTTATGGACTCAATCATATTGGTGTGGTGGGCGGTATCATTGCCGTATTAGGCACACTGCTGGCTTTAGTACTGGTACAACGTAAAGATTTTATTCAAAAAGCGTAAATTTACAAATTTTAAAGTGACATCTCAACTCAGAAACTTTAATTTAATCAAAGCTATTTAGTTATTATATGATGATCCATGCAAATGATCTTTTTGATTAGATTATTCACCACCACACTGCATCGGCAGTGTGTTTTTTTGCATTTAAAATAAATTGTAAAACCAACCCTGCCAAATGTGCGGGGTTATTTTTTGGCTCCGTGATTTGACACATCGTTACGGAGAAACTCATGTCAGCCCCTCAAAACAAACAAGCCTTGATTGTATTGGATATGCAAAATGGTTTATTTCACGCTCCACAGCCCCCATTTGAAGCTCATCAATTATTGCAAAACATCAATCAACTGATTGATTATGCTCATCTAAAGCAGATTCCTGTATTTGCAATCCGTCATGTTGGAAGTGACCACACTCCCTTGGCATCCACTAGCCCTCTGACTCAATTCATTGCAGAATTAAACATTGATCTTGATCTTGATCAGGTGTTGGAAAAAACTCGCCCAAATTGTTTTTTTCAAACTAATTTAGAACAACGATTGAAGTCATTGAATATACAAGAGCTGATTGTTTGCGGTTTAAAAACTGAATTTTGTATATAATTTAAGCTACATAAAAACACATTCAAAATTTGCACATTTCAAATAAATGTGCGATTCTCTGCGCATATAGGAATTTTTATTTCTTACACAGTTTATTGAACAAGGGGAGTAGCCTCCTCCAATCAGAATATCGTCATTACGCTTTGACAAGCCGGTATCTGAGCATTTTAGCCCATGTTATAAACGCTAAAATGTAGGCAAGACCTTGATCATGTTGATACAGATGTTTAATCATCTGGCAACAGGTCAAGGTTTTTTTATGCCTGATTGCCAGATTCGGAGGAATTGATGGAATCTATAGGCAACCCATGGCTGTATTTAGCGTTCTTCGCTATCGTCATCGTGATGTTACTGATTGACTTTTTAGGCTTTAAGCAAAAAGAAGGTCAAGAAGTTAAAATTAAAACTGCTGCCTACTGGAGTATGGCGTGGGTCAGTGTCGCTGCTTTATTTGGTGGTGGTCTATGGCTGTATTTACAGCAAACTGCGGGTGTTACCGTGGCCAATACTAAAACCATGGAATACTTTGCAGGTTATCTCTTAGAAAAATCTTTGGCGATCGACAATGTTTTTGTTTGGTTGATGATTTTTGCTGCATTTGCGATACCACAAGGCTTACAGCGTAAAATTTTACTCTATGGTGTATTAGGCGCCATTATTTTAAGGACTATATTTATCTTTATTGGTGCTTGGTTCGTTCAAGAGTTTTCTTGGGTACTGTATATCTTTGGTACTTTCCTGGTTTATACAGGGTTTAAATTCCTGAAAGGTCAAGATGAAGAAGAAACCAATATCGAAGATATGGCGATTCTTAAATGGTTGCGTAAACACATGCGAATTACGCCTAAGCTGGAAGGCGCTAAATTCTTTGTCCGTCAAAATGGTGTACTGTGGGCAACACCGTTATTTCTGGTATTAATTTTAGTTGAAGCATCTGATGTCATCTTTGCTGTGGATTCAATCCCCGCAATTTTTGCGGTCACCAGTGATCCATTTATTGTACTCACAGCGAATTTGATGGCTATTTTAGGCTTGCGTGCCATGTTCTTCCTGTTGTCTGGCGCTGCGTCTAAGATGCATTATCTACCTTATGGCTTAGGGATTATCTTATTGTTCATTGGCTTTAAAATGTTAATGCTGGATGTATTCCATATGCCAATTTGGATTTCTTTGGGGTTCATTGTTATTGTCTTGGCCATTACTGCTTGGCTATCGATTCGCCATAACAAAAAGCATCAGGAAATGAGTTTATAAACGAATAAAGCGAAGCCTTCCTCTCGGGAGGCTTTATTATTTTAAAGCAGCGCATAACAAGCAAGGATTGTATTTTTACTGCATCAGGATCATTGGGTGTCATGGACTGAAATACATTCTGTATGGTTCTCTCCTTGATCTTTAAGTGGTTCATCTACAATCACGAGTTTATGCCATCTTTGCAGAAAGCGTTTAGACTGGATTCGTTGTAAGAATGTGGCATAACTGACTAAACGAGCATTCCATCTTAACTTTAACTCAAACAAATCATTGAGCCCAAAAGGTGCAATCAGTTCTAATTGATCATGTTCTTTGAGACGAACAGCAATGGCTGTTGAGGTTTCAACCCAAACAGACAAAGCATCGAATAATGAAGCATATTGACTGATCACATTCCCATCATCGGTTTTGTACCATAGATGAACATAGGCTTGATTAACCACATCCCAATCATTGCCTGGGAATTTCTGTTTTAATTGTTGGCTTAAATGCTGCTGTTGACTCCCTGAATAATCCTTTACATCGTAAAAAACCACATCAATCTCAGTTTTATCCAGACAATAAACCTGATCGTGTAAATTTGACCATACCATATTGCGGATAACCCCTGCACTCAAATAAGACTCTGCATGTATTTCTCGCAAATACTGTAATCTCATCATCAGTTGAGGGGAGCTATAAATCATCCTTCCAAGTTGTTTTGCGTAATTCATGACGCTCTCTGTTCAACTCTATTCCGCAATCACTTGTTGTCTAAATGGTTTGAATATCGATTTATTTTCAAACTATTACACAGATAAAAAGCAATTTTATAGACCACAGACTGTACATTCAACATACATCCTCATATCATACAGCGCATAAAACAATTTCTTTTTATCATGTTATAAAGCAAATAGATAAAAAATACTCGATGATCTAAGGCTAATCATGCGTTCAAAAAAAATCAGTCTGGTTGTAGTCCCTCTTTTAATCACGGCATGTAGCAACAACAATAAACCCCTTGTTCAAGATGTTTATAATAGCCAGTATGACTGTTCTTATGATTGGAATACGGACTTGTGTGAAGAAGAAACAACAGGCAGTTCCTCCAGCAGCCATTCTTCAGGTGGGTACTATGGCGGTGCTCGCTATATCGGTCCACAATATTACGAAGGCAATCGCAAAGTAAATTATTTAGGACGTAAAGTTGAACCGTCTACAAATCTAAGTGTTGGACACCCGCAGATCTCTCAAGTCACCAAAAGTAATAGCAAATCTTCGCCCGTACGTGGTGGTTTTGGTCGCAGTGGATTCTCCTTTGGGGGTTAATCTTATGTTCTACGCAGCCTGATGATTTAAAATCTTATGAAAAGAAAATGCTTCCAAGCTCGTCCAAATTGGCAACAAGAACACGAAAAAATTGGCTTCGATTATTATAATTTACCTTCTCTTGATGGCTCAATTTACTGGTCTGAGGGCGTCGCTTATGAATTTACTTTAAAGCAAATTGAACAACTTGAAGATGCCGCCAATGAGTTGCACCAAATGTGTATGCAAGTTGCAGGAGAAATGATTCAAAAAGGGAATTACCCAGCTTATTTTCAAATTCCACAGGCAGCCATTCCACTGATTGAACATTCATGGCACCACCATGCACCCATGCTCTATGGTCGCTTTGACTTTGCCTATGATGGTCATCAAATCAAAATGCTGGAATACAATGCAGATACGCCAACAGGTCTACTCGAAGCCTCCGTCGCTCAATGGCATTGGATTGAACAAGTTGAAAATATTCCGCACCGTGATCAATTCAACAGCATCCACGAAGATCTGATTAAACGCTGGAAAACTATTTTCCCACGTGGTTCGCATATTCATTTCGCTGCTTGTCAAGAAGCAGGGCGTGAGGATTGGGGAAACCTCGAATATTTAATGGATACTGCATTTCAAGCAGGGCATCGAGTGTCCGAACTTTCGATGGAAAATATCGGATGGGATGGACAAAACTTTGTGGATTTGAATGATCAACCGATTGATCAGCTATTTAAACTTTATCCTTGGGAATGGGTTTGGGAAGAAAATTTTTCTCAATATTTAAAACCATCAACCCAATGGGTCGAACCTTGTTGGAAAATGCTACTGTCAAATAAAGCAATTTTGGTCGAACTTTGGAAAAAGTTTCCACACCATCCTTATTTACTTGAATCACATGCCTTTAATACCAATGTTTCGTTACAAGGCAAATGGGTGAAAAAGCCAATTCTCGCCAGAGAAGGTGCCAATATCCGTGTGCTAGAAGATAACATTGATCAGGGCGCTGCTTCAGGAAGCTTCTACTTTGATGATTATGATAAATACGGTTATATTGCGCAAAAATGGGTCAATACCCCATTATATGACGGTAAACTTCCGACACTAGGTCTTTGGATGGTTGGACATAGTTGTGCAGGTATGTCGATTCGAGAAGATGAATTTGACATCATTGGGAATGATGCCCATTTTGCAGCACATTATTTTGTAGAATAATTTTAAACTGACCAGTATCCAGTACAACATTGTCATTATTTTGGCAATTAAACACTGAACAATCTCTAAATGTCATATGGAGCATGTGGGCTAAGGGATTTATCCAGACAGACAAATCCCTTTTACAGCAGTGCTTATGGTTAAATTGTATGATCAGCAACACGTTTCATGTATTGATTTAAACGTATAAAAAATACAATCTGCAAAAAAATCGTAAAGGCAGAAACACACCATTCATACCACATTTCAAAAGCAGTATTTTCAAGATTAAAAAATTGATAAATGCCAAGCAGAATCAAACCAAAGGCAATTCCGGCAACAGTGGTCTGTAGCAGGATAGGGAATGAAAGCGCAGTGACTCGATTCATAAAATGTACCCCATGATCGCCACCGTTTGCGGCATAGCAACGTTGAATGCCGACAAACATAATGATCAGCGTCAATACGCCTTCTAAACCAATCACGCGAGCATCATAATAAGGTGAAAACATACCATAGTAATAAACTGCACTGACCACTAAAGCGGCGATCAAATAATAATTCTTGTAATGGCGTTTTTCTAAAGTATCTTCTGCAAGTTCATGCGCCAAGGCTCTGGTATTCCAAAAATACATAAATATTATTTTCTCTTATTTCCATCATTTGCCGACACTGTACCTATTCTTAGATTAAAGATAAAGCCACAAATTCAAATAATGGTCTGATGCTTTTCATTTTTTCACAATCTCCTGCATGAATTCCATTTTCGACACACTGGAAAATAGAACTGCTTACAGCAGCTTCAATAAATTTCAGGTACAATCAATCGAAAAAAAGATAAATTGCAGGTTTTACATGTCTTCTGTTGTGCAGAAAACGGCGATTCGCGGACGTTTTTTAGATATTCAAAATAGCGTTTCCCAAGCCACTCAAATTTTAGACCAAACTCGTTATATCGAAGATGGGTTATTGATTACCGAACAAGGTAAAATTATTTGGTTTGGTGATTGGGAAACAGGGCTGTCGCAACGAACCGATGATATGCGCATTGATCATTATCCTGACCAATTGATTGTGCCGGGTTTTATCGATACTCATATTCATTTTCCACAAACAGAAATGGTGGGTGCCTATGGTGAACAATTATTAGAATGGCTCAACACCTATACTTTTCCAACAGAAATTCAATTCGCGGATAAAAACTACGCAGATAAAATCGCACAGTTTTTTGTTCATGAATTACTAAAAAATGGCACAACGACAGCACTGGTATTCTGTACTGTACATCCGCAGTCTGTGGATGCTTTATTTGAAGCTGCTGAACGCCACCAAATGCGTTTAATTGCGGGTAAAGTGATGATGGATCGGCATGCACCAGAGGCGCTGACCGATACTGCTGAAAGTGCGTATGCTGACTCAAAAGCACTGATTGAAAAGTGGCATGGTAAAGGTCGTAATCTGTATGCCATTACGCCACGCTTTGCACCGACATCAACACCGGAGCAGTTGGCAAAAGCGGGGCAATTAAAGGCAGAATATCCCGATGTATATGTGCATACACATTTAAGCGAAAATAAAAATGAAATTGCTTGGGTCAAAGAATTATTCCCTGAGCAACAGGGATATTTAGATGTCTATCATCATTATGGGCTGACAGGGGAGCGTTCTGTTTTTGCCCATTGTGTTCATTTAGAAGAACAAGAATGGGATTGTATGCACGCAACTGATTCTGCAATCGCATTCTGTCCAACCTCCAACTTATTTTTGGGGAGTGGCTTATTTCCATTAAAAAAATCATGGGAAAAACAAGTCAAGGTCGGTCTTGGAACCGATATAGGCGCAGGTACCGCATTTTGCCACTTACAAACACTCAACGAAGCCTACAAAGTTCAACAACTGCAGGGCGATAAACTTTCAGCCATGGAATCGCTTTATCATGCAACGCTTGGCGGCGCAAAAGCGCTGCATTTAGATGATCGATTAGGCAATTTCAATGTAGGCAAAGAAGCTGACTTTGTTGTGCTGAATCTAAAAGCAACAGCATTACAGCAACTACGCCAAGAGCGAGCAAAGAATATTGAAGATGCGCTATTTGCCTTGTTTACCATGGGAGATGACCGCAATATTCAAGCCACCTATATTTATGGACAAAAAGTCTATGAGCAAGTCTGAAAAAAAACCTAAACCATCACCATCCAAGAAAAAGCTGATTTTGATTGGTGGTGTTTTTATTGTATGTGCACTGTTATTAAAACGTGATGCACACTAGGGGCTGTGAACATTTCATAAATGGCTTGCGTTGTAGGTTAAAATTAAGCAGGCAAGGCATGAAATGAAGAGAATAGCGAGACTATTTTTAAGTTTCATAACGTAGCCTGAGATAATTTTAGCCACAACCCTGAGCAAGAACAAAGCACTGCTTTGTTTGCAGCGCAAGGCGCAGCGGGTAACTAGCGTGTTTTTTTTCGCTTCTTGGTTACCTTGCGAAACGATGTTTCTCATCATTGAGAATGACTAAATTTCGTATTTCGCGCCTAGAATCGCCTAAAAAACACACCTAGTCGCAAACATAGACGAATTGTCCACAGACCCTAGATATTGAGCTTCAAATTTAGGCATTTACATTTTCAAATCGCAAAAAGGATGCATCTTCACCTGATATGTTTTAAAATTATGCCATCTTTTAGGGTGTTGCTAGTCAACACCTTTTTTAATTTTAGAATTTGGTGTTTAAGTTTTAGGTATTTCCCATGACTGTTGAAATGAAAGTAATGATTTCTGCTGAAGAAATTCATGCAAAAGTTCAAGAACTTGGTAAAAAAATTGATGCACATTATGCCAATAGTGATAAAGAACTGGTTTTGATTGGCCTACTGCGCGGTTCCGTGATTTTTATGGCGGATTTATGCCGTGCCATTACTAAAACTCACGAGCTCGATTTTATGACGGTTTCAAGCTATGGTGGCAATACGACATCCTCTCGAGACGTCAGAATCCTAAAAGATTTAGACGGAGAAATTCGCGGAAAAGATATCTTGGTGGTGGAAGATATTATCGATTCAGGCAATACCTTGAGCAAAGTTCTAGAAATATTAAGTACACGTCAACCGAATTCAATTGAACTGTGCACGTTGGTCAGCAAACCTTCTCGCCGTGAAATCGACTTAGACGTGAAATTTCTAGGCTTTGAAGTGGAAGATAAGTTCATTGTGGGTTATGGCTTAGATTATGATCAAAAATACCGTCATATTCCATTTATTGGAGAAATTGGTCTATAAGATCATCTTCGCTCAGTCCATTTTACCTAAACTGATTTAAGCGACTACGGTCGCTTTTTTTATGACTTCTCCAAAACCATAGAACAAAAATGCAACAACTTGTAGCAAATCCAATCTTTTACTTCCTGTAAAAATATTTGAATATTAATTTAATTCGATGCAGTAACTCACGACAAAATAAAGAAAAAGGAGAAAGATTATGATGTCATTGATTAGTGCCATTGTGATTGGTTTTATTGCAGGTCTGATTGCTCGAGCAATCCATCCTGGTGATGATAAAGCAGGTTTTATTGTGACTACAGCTTTGGGGATTGTGGGTTCTTTGGTCGCAACCTACGGCGGTCAGTTGCTGGGACTCTACCCGAAAGGCGCATCTGCAGGTTTTATTGCCTCAGTGGTGGGTGCAATTATCGTATTGTTTATCTACAACATGATTGCCAAACGAACTTAAAGTTTTTGTTTTGAGATAAGCACCCGGATCCGGGTGCTTTTTTATTGCCCTTAAACTTAACGTTTTATAATCCAAATTTCTGCCATAACTTCTCAATTTCTTCAGCAGGGTAGGCACCCATTGCTTTATAACCATTTGAAAAAACAATTGCTGGCGTACCTTGTAGCGCTAATTTTTTGCCTAATTCTAAATTTCGCTCAATCGGGGTTGGACAATTTGCTGGCGCAGTGGGTTTTATCCCATTTTGAATCAAATTTTTCCATGCATATTCACGATTAGCCGAACACCACACTTGTTTAGAAGGTAAAATAGATTGCACTTTGATCGGATAGATAAAAGTATAAATCGTGACATCATTGAGTTTGGCTAAATTCCCTTCAAGTGTTTTGCAATAGGGGCAATTGGGGTCAGAAAAGATGGCTAGCTGGCGTTTTCCATTCCCCCGTACTGTTTTTACTGCATCATTGAAAGGAAGACTTTTAAAATCAACCATATTTTTTTCAACAACGAGATCTTTGGTTAAATTATGTTGATCTTTTAAACGAATCATAGCGCCAACAAATATATGTTGCGCCTCTTCATTGATATACACGATTTGATTATCTAGCGTGCCACTATATAGACCTTGCATTTCAGTGGGCTTTAAATGCTCAATGTTGACATTGGGATAGTTTTGGCTGAGTTTTGATTTCACTGTTTCAATACTGGCAAAGCTAATCCCACAAAAAACAAAACTTAAACTCAACGCAATGATGTGCTTTAACATAAATCAAAAAATTCACAATATATTGTCAGCTATTAAAACACAGTTGCCTGGTGAGCTTGTTTGAAAACTGTGATTCACCAAAATGTGAGTAAAATATGCTCGACTCAAATTCAAAGTTATATTGAGTCGGTGAATGTAAGTCCCAGTGATGAAGTTTCACGTGGAACCGAGCTGAAAATCGCTATTTGATTAATTTCGACAGAAATATGGACCAATTGTTTATGGATTGCCATTGCTTCTCGAATGTGATCCGCATTTAAATTTTGATCAGCCGTTTCAAGTGCTAAAATGACTGAAAATTTGCCTTTCCCCACCTTCCATACATGAAGATCAGTTATTCTCACGTCTGCTTTAAGCGCTGTGATGACTTCACGGATTTCATCCACTACAACATGATCCATTTCAGCATCCAGTAAAGTTTTTCCCGTTTCTTTAATAAGACCAAATGACCAACGCCCGACTAAAACTGCACCTATAATTCCTAAAGAGGCATCCAAAAAATCCCAACCCAAATATTTACCTGCACATAGTGCAATAATTGCCAAAACAGAAGTCAGTGCATCTGCTACGACATGCATAAAAGCCGCTTTTTGATTTAAATCATGTCCATGATGTTCATCATGATCATGTGAATGATGGTGATGGTGATGGTGATGGTGATGGTCATCATGCAGTAAGCATGCACAGATTAAATTGACCAATAATCCCAAAATAGCAATGAGAATTGCTTCATTATAATGAATCTGAACAGGCTCAAATAATCGTTGAATCGATTGAAAAGCCATAAATAAAGCCACAACCATGAGTAAAATTGCACTGCTATAACCCGCTAGAATTTCTATTTTCCATGTACCAAAACTAAAACGTAAATCTTGAGCATAATGACGAGCAGCTCGATAAGCGGCATAAGCCAAACCGAGTGCCAACATGTGTGAACTCATATGCCAACCATCGGCAAGTAATGCCATTGAATTAAAAATCCAACCTCCCATAATTTCAAACAACATCATCAAACCTGTCAAAATGGTTGCCCATAAAATTTTCTTTTGTGCCAATGGATTACCTTCATCAAACTGATGAGTGTGTTCACGTTGAATGATTTTAAATTGCATGTGGGCATGATCCTATATACTCCCTATGAGTATATTATTTTATTTTCAAATATACTATAAGGGAGTATATTTTTAGCGGATCAGTTTATGAGTCATATTCATCAAGATAAAAAAGTCCTTAATCGTGTCAAACGTTTAAAAGGACAGCTGAATGCCATTGAAGAAGCATTGAATGATCGAAGTAGCTCGTGTATTTCCGTTCTCCAACAGGTCGCGGCAGTGAAAGGGGCGGTCAATGGTTTAATGAATGAGTTAATTGAGCAACATCTGACTGAGCATGTGATTCAGGATCCTGAAGCTGTTGATGCAGATGAATTACAAGAATTTTTAAAATTACTTAAACGCTATTCATAAACGAATTTATCTATTGAAGATCAGATCAACTGTTGAAGTTTTAATTGACCCTCTGCGGATTAAGTTCTAAGCTTTTCTCAATATATGATTTCTCTACTGCCGAACCTGCTATCTTTTCGGCATTTATTCGCAAGATTATTTGCACATTAAGTTCTAGATCTATGAATCAGCAATCATGGCGTCCATTTTTAATGGTGAGTCTTTCCTTATGTATTGGCACAATCGGTACTGCACTTGCAAGCCCGTTATATCCAATATATCAAGCACTCTGGCATCTGCTTCCAAGCCAAATCACTTATATCTTTGTGGCATATATGTTTGGTTGTTTAACCACATTGCTGTTTTTAGGACGCATGAGCAATAGCTTTGGGTTTATTCGAACCTTACAAATCGGTTTATTATGCGCGGTTATTGGTCTGACTTTCTCTGTGTTTGCCAGCAATAGCTATTATCTTGGCTTTGGTCGTTTTATCATCGGAATCGCTTCTGGGTTAATCAGTACTTCTGCAATGTTGGGTTTAATCTATACCATTCCCGATTCCCACAAGCAAAATGCAGCTCAATTAAGCTCGATTATTACAGTCATTGGCTTTGGGCTTGGTCCCTTTATTGGTGGTCTGATTGCACAGTTTTCAGCCCGTCCACTGATTACCCCTTACTTACCTGTCATTGTTGCAGCACTACTGAGTCTGTTCAGTTTATTTCGGATTAAAACTGTTCAATTTGAAAAACAACCTTTTTCAATTGCTCCTCATCTACAATTACCAGACGTACAATTTAAAAGTTTATTTTATATCACCAGTTTTAGTGCATTCTGCGCTTTCGGATCATTCAGTTTATTTGCATCTTTAGCACCTTCCTTTATACGTGATGTTATTCCCTGGCACGGTCCTTTGGTCAGTGGCGCAACCATTGCCAGTATTTTAATGGTTTCCGCGATCGCTCAATTCACTGCCAAATCAATGAACATGCACAAAGCCCTCAATATTGGACTGATTTTATTCATCAGTAGTTATTTAGTTTTGTCAGTCTGTTTACTGATGCATTTAAGTTTTTTATTTTTTATCAGTGTGATACTGGTAGGCATGGGACATGGACTCAGTTTATTGAGTGCTTTTGCATTGGTTCACCAGATGACCCAAATCGAAAATCGCGCTGCCGTGGTTTCGACCTATTTGTTTATTGCTTATTTTGGTACGATTGTGCCGATTATTTCCGCAGGATACCTATCGGATCATTTTGGTTTAATGATCGGTGTTTTAAGCTTCTGTGCAGGCGTCGGTGCATTATGCCTCTACTTGTTGATCCAACATTTAAAAACAATACCCCATAAAAGCTAGGCGCTTAACGCCTATCCCTTAAATCAATTATGGAACGATATCAATTTTCACCACTTCGATATCGGTTGGTTTATAACGATGTGTATCTACTTCACCCACGATTTTTACTTTAGTCCCTGGTTTCAGTTTTTTTAAATCAATCAGATCATCATCTACTTCGATTCCGATTGTTCCCGTACTGTCTTTTAATTCATAATGTTCATGCTTAATTTGACGCACAATCGAACCCGTTAAAGTCACGGCAGTTTCGTCACTGGCGCGTAATGCTTGTTTAATAGTGAGGTTATTTTTCGCTGCTTCTTGAATAATCACATGATCTGCCTTACTCGCCCAGACATTTGAAGTGATGGCTAATACTGCAAGTGAAAGCAATAAAGGAGTTTTTTTCATCATACACCCTTTTAAATATGTTATTGATCTTACAGTAAACAATTCAAACTCAGATGTAAAATCAGCTTACAAAAGCACAACTTTTCATTAAAAAAGCTGACACTCAGTCAGCTTTTAAGTGTGCAATTTTAGGCTTATTTGCCAATACAGAATGACCCGAAGATAACCCCCAATAGATCATCAGCACTAAAGTCCCCTGTGATTTCGCCTAAAGCGTTTTGGGCAAGTCGTAATGATTCTGCCACCAACTCTCCTGCATGATATATCACAAGTTGCTCATGTGCCTCTGCCAGATAGCGCTGAGTGCGCTTCATTGCGTCTAAATGGCGAGTTCGTGCGATAAATGTGTCTTCCTCTGGCTGAAAACCTGCATGCGCTGTAATCGCATCTATGAGCGCTTGAACACCTACATCCTGTTTCGCAGAAACGGTGATGTGACGAAAACCTTGATAATCATTTAATTCAGCAGATTGATGGGTGAGATCACACTTATTGCCAATCAGTATCAAACGCTGATGATCTAAATGGTTTTCAAAGTAATTTTGTGCAAGTGTTAAAGGATTCTCACCTTGACTCAAATCATAAACCAAGAGCAATAAATCAGCTTGCTCAATTTCTTTAATTGCACGACGGATACCTTCTTTCTCGACGACATCGCCTGTTTCACGCAAACCTGCAGTGTCCGTTAAAGTAATCGGTAAACCATTTAAGCTAATTTTCTCATGCAATACATCACGTGTAGTCCCAGCAATGTCCGTTACAATGGCACGATCATTTCCTGCCAAGGCATTGAGCAAGGAAGATTTACCTGCATTGGGTTTGCCTGCAATCACCACTTGCAAACCTTCACGCAGTAGTTGTCCTTGACGAGCAGATTGCTGTACTGCGGACACTGAAGCTTGAACTTCTTCTAGCAGACTCAGTATTTTCCCATCTGCCAAAAAGTCAATTTCTTCCTCTGGAAAATCAATTGCAGCTTCAACATGCAAGCGTAAATGGATCAGTTTCTGCAACACAGTATTTACTTTGTTGGAAAACACGCCTTGTAGGGAACGTACTGCAGAGCGTGCCGCAGCTTGCGAGGTTGCATCAATCAAGTCAGCAATTGCTTCTGCTTGTACCAAATCCATTTTGCCATTTTCAAAGGCACGCATGGAAAACTCACCGGCTTTGGCTGCAGTTGCACCAAGCTCCAATAAACGTGTCAGTAGCGCGTTTTGAATCACAGGTCCGCCATGTCCCTGTAACTCCACCACATCTTCACCGGTAAAAGAATTTGGATTGGGAAAACAAATGGCTAAACCTTCATCCAAAATATCGCCTTGTGCATCAAAAAACTGACGAAAACCGGCAAAACGGGCTTTGGGAAGCTCCTTTAGTGTCAAAGCTTGCGCAATACTGTAAGCCTTTGGTCCAGAAAGACGAATCACACCTACACCACCACGTCCTGGTGGAGTCGCAATTGCGGCAATTGTGGTTTGGTTTACAGGGTTAGCCATCTACATTTACTCAAACTTTGACAATAAAAAAAATCCGCCTAAGATTACCATCTTAAGCGGACTTTTTCAGCTATTGCTTAATCGTTAAGGATTAAACAACTTCATTTTCAACTTTGGCTTTCGCAACACTTTTATTGATAAACCATTGTTGTAGGATCGTGATCGAGTTGTTCACAATCCAGTATAAAACCAAGCCGGCAGGGAAGAACAGCATAAATACTGTAAACATGATTGGCATGATTTTGAAGACTTTAGCCTGCATAGGATCAGTCGGTTGTGGGTTCAACATTTGTTGAACAAACATCGTCACCCCCATGATCAATGGAAGGATAAACCAAGGATCCATTGCCGATAAGTCTTGAATCCAAAGCATCCAAGGTGCGTGACGAAGCTCGACGGATTCCATCAATACCCAATACAATGCCAAGAAGATTGGCATTTGTAAAAGCAGGGGTAAACAACCCGCCAAAGGATTGACTTGCTCGCGTTTGTAAAGCGCCATCATTTCTTGAGAGAAACGCATACGGTCTTCACCAAACTCTTCTTTCATGCGCTGCATTTCTGGTGCAATCACACGCATTTTCGCCATAGAACGATAGCTCTTAGACGACAAAGGCCAAAGAATAAGTTTAACCAATACAGTCAATAAAATGATTGACCAACCCCAGTTACCCACTAGGTTATGGAAGAACTGTAAACCTGCAAATAATAATTTGGCAATTGGCCATAACCAACCATAGTCTACAGTTTGGTTTAAACCTACAGCTAAATCTTTCAATTCAGACTGGATTTTTGGACCAGAGTAGAAAGTTGCATCAATGCTCATGGCTTTACCCGCTGGAACATTAATGGTTGGTGAAGTAAATCCAATGATATTCATACCATCAGCTGATTTACGTGATTCCAATTTTGCCGTGTATTGCTGACCACCGAAGTGACCTGGCATCCAAGCACTTACAAAATAATGCTGAACAATTGCAACCCAACCACCTTTTGCTTCAGTGTTGAGTTTTTCATCCGTAAAATTCGCAAATTTTAGCTTGTTATAATGCTCATCTGGTGTACCCCAAGCGCCACCCAAATAGGTTCCAAGTGTGAAAATACCTTGAGAGGTTTTTCCTGGATCGTCTGAGTTATCACGCTTAATCTGACCAAACATTTGTCCTTGCCAATTTTGCGTACTACGGTTTACAACCTGATAGCTGACATCAATTGGGTATTGACCTTGTTTGAAGCTAAACGTTTTGATGATTTCAACACCATCCGCTGTTTTAAATACCATCGGAACAGTTAAGACTTGAGAAGATTTACCTTCTTTGTCTTGTGTGGCTTTAGCATCAGCAAGGGTATAAGCATTTTTTTCAAACGAATAGCTTGGGCGATCTGGTTTACTGTCTGGACCATTCAATCCAATTAAACCAGATTGCGCAACATAGGTACGTTTTGCATCACTTTCAAGCATAACAAAAGGCTGATCACTGTCTTTGCTCTTGTCATGATTCAGTAATTCAATACGAACGATATCACCACCTTTCGGGCTAATCCAAAGATGATAAAGATCAGTTTGTACTGAAATCAATTGTTGATTTGCTGTGGCTGGTGCAGCTGTATTTTGTTGTGCAGCAGCTATATTTGCTTGTGGAACATCGCTAGAAGCCGAATTTGCTTGACCTTTTGGCAAATCAGCAGACACATCATGCGCAACAACAGCCTGCGGAGTCGCAGCTTTTGTTGCATCATGACCATAGTCTTTTTGCCAAGCCAAAATAAGCAAATATGCGGTGACTAACATGGCCCCAAGGATTGCAAACCTGGCCCATTGTTGCATATCTATTACCCCAAGTGGTTAGAGTGATTTTGGTTCAATAAACGTTCACGCAAGGGTACAGGAACATGAAGCGTTTGAGAATCTATTTGCTGAAACGAAATAAAACGAATTGTTTTTTTTGGCACGGGATCATAACCATACCCGCCCCAAGGATGACAACGGCACACGCGTTTTGCAGCCAACCAGCTACCTTTCATTGCGCCGTGCGTATGGATTGCTTCTAACGAATATTGAGAACAAGTCGGAATATAACGACAACGGGGTCCAATGAGAGGACTAATCGCAATTTGATAGAAACGAATCAACCAATGCAATAAACGAATCATTGGTTTCCTCTATTTTTGAGGGGAAGATTGAGCTATTTTATGGTGCTTTTTAACGATGCGTTGCAATTTTAGCCAAGCAAATTGTAACTGCTGAAAAAGTTCAGCATTGGGTACTGCTTCTATACCGACTTTA
The DNA here is from genome assembly GCF_016508585.1 of Acinetobacter baumannii. Lineage (GTDB taxonomy): Bacteria > Pseudomonadota > Gammaproteobacteria > Pseudomonadales > Moraxellaceae > Acinetobacter > Acinetobacter nematophilus. The sequence continues at coordinate 11,659 of NZ_JADVOP010000029.1, read as the reverse complement.
GGCATGACCACAATATCCAACAGATCAATATTTTGCTGATTTAAGCGAAAACTTTCACGCGTTAAACGTTTTATTCGATTTCTTTCGTGCGCACGGCGCACTTTTTTCTTAGCAACAACAATACCCAAACGGCTTTTAGGCTGTTCGGTCACTTTTGCTAAGAATATAAAATGGGGTTGATGCACTTTAAAAAGCGCACCATCAAATACACCTTTGTAATCTGCAGCGCAGTGGATTCTCACCGCTGGACTGAAACTATAAAGAGACATAACACCCAAGTCGTGTATTAACTGTTTAACGAATTAAACAGTTAAGCTGTGACGACCTTTTGCACGACGGCGAGCTAATACTTGACGACCAGCCTTAGTAGCCATACGAGCACGGAAACCATGAACGCGCTTACGCTTTAATTCAGATGGTTGGAATGTACGTTTCATATCGAAACTCCAAAATTGATCTTTCTAAAGGTTCGCGATTGTATTGTGCATTCTTTATGCTGTCAATGAATATACACATATCTCTTCTATATTTGCTCATATTCGTTGCATTTTTACCCACATGAAATTTTAACTGTCTTTCAAGCCATAAAAACAACAAAAAAAGTATTCACAACATAACTCATTATTTTATAGTATAAATAAGAGTTACCAACAGATATATCCTCAAAGTTATCCATAACTCCATCCAGATTTAAATTTGTTTCCATATTTTTAAATTTAAAAACCTGCTAGTTTTGAATTTAAATTCATAACTTGAAGGTTATCCACAAAAACATGGCTTCTTATAAATAAATTCAAATTTAAAATTTAAATTTATTATTATTAGTGTTGATTATTTCTGTGGAAAACAGGTTTTTCCCAATAAATAATCAATATTTAAGTTGTGGGTATCTGTGTTTTTATTAATTTGATAGATTGTGGATAAGTTTATGTGATAATTTATCCACAGCATGTGGAAAACCTTATCCACAAGTGCTTTGAATTTAAATTTATTTACAGAAGGTTGCTTTTTTGAGCGAATTTGCTTGAATTGTTCATGACAGATGTGGATAACTTGGTTAGAATGGCGACCCCTTTATCTAGAGGGTAGGGGGATGTCGTGTTTTTTGAATTTAAAATGGAATAGAGGAGTTTCACATGCTTTGGACGGACTGCTTAACTCGCTTGCGACAAGAGCTCTCTGATAATGTCTTTGCCATGTGGATTCGTCCGTTGGTTGCAGAAGAAGTTGAAGATACTTTAAAACTGTATGCACCTAATCCATACTGGACACGCTACATTCAAGAACATCATCTAGAACTGATTTCAATCTTGGCGGAGCAATTATCTGAAGGTCGTGTACGTAAAGTTGAAATTTTGGTTGATTCACGTCCGGGTGCAATACTCTCTGCTGCTGAACAACCTGCAACAACCACTGCTGCTTTAGAACAACATACAAGCCCGACTGTTGCATCGCCAAAACTAAAAAAAGACAAAGAGCAAGATGTTGTTTCTGCAAAAAATGTCAAAAAGAGACAGCTTAACCCATTATTTAATTTCGCTTTATTTGTAGAAGGTCGCTCCAACCAAATGGCGGCTGAAACATGTCGTAAAGTTTTGACTCAGTTGGGCGAATCTCAGCATAATCCGCTATTTCTGTATGGTCCAACAGGTCTGGGTAAAACACATTTGATGCAAGCGGTTGGAAATGCTTTATTACAGGCGAAACCCAATGCGCGCGTGATGTATATGACTGCCGAAAGTTTTGTTCAAGACTTTGTCAGTTCTTTGCAGAAAGGTAAGGTTGAGGAATTTAAAAAGAATTGTCGTTCTTTGGACTTATTGTTGGTGGATGATATTCACCTATTGGCGGGTAAAGAAGCCAGTCTGGTTGAATTTTTCTATACATTCAATGCCTTATTAGATGAGTCTAAACAGATTATTTTAACTTCGGACCGTTATCCAAAAGAGTTGACCGAACTTGATCCTCGTTTAGTCTCACGTTTTTCTTGGGGATTGTCTGTTGGTGTAGAACCTCCTGATATCGAAACTCGCATCGAAATTTTGCTGAAAAAAGCTGAAAGTAGCGGTATTGATCTACCCCGAAATTGTGCATTATTTATTGCCCAACAAGTGGTTGCCAACGTTCGTGAGCTTGAAGGTGCCTTGAATAAAGTTGTAGCAATATCCCGATTTAAAGGTGCAGCGATTGATTTGGAAGTGGTTCGTGAATCACTGAAAGACGTTTTAGCCATTCGTGCACGGACCATCAGTACGGAAAACATTCAACGTGTAGTGAGTGAGTATTTCCGTATTCCCCTGAAAGAGCTGGTGGGTCCCAAAAGAACACGCATATACGCTCGACCGCGCCAATTGGCTATGGGCTTGGCTCGTGAATTAACGGGGGATAGCTTCCCGGAAATCGGTATGGCATTTGGTGGTCGTGATCACAGTACAGTCATGCATGCTTGTGAAAAAGTGCAGAGCTTGCGTGATGAAGATCCAATTTTTAATGAGGATTATAAAAACCTCATGCGCCTGTTACAAAGCTAAAATTTGTACAAATTTTACGCTTGCAATGCGGCATAAACTGCCGCATAGTACGTCATTAAAAAAATTTATTATCTGTCTTTTCTGTCAAATTTAGTTAGAGGATTTCCACCGTGCGTTTGAAAATCGCGAAAGAGAGCTTACTCAATGTTTTATCCCATGTGGTTGGAGCTGTTGAACGTCGCCATACTTTGAATATTCTTTCAAACGTGAAAATTCAAGCTACAAATCAGGCACTTACCATTACTGGTTCAGATTTGGAAGTGGAACTGGTTGCCAGCACAACTTTAGCAGAGGGCGCATGTCTACAAGCGGGTGTAACCACTGTTCCTGCGCGTAAATTGGTGGATATCTGTAAGTCTTTACCCACGGCAGCATTGATTGATTTACAGATTACTGAAGATCAGCGTTGTATTTTAAAATCAGGGAATAGCCGCTTTGTTTTGGGGACTTTGCCTGCTGAAGATTATCCACTATTGACCAATGAACATAGTCAAGGCACACAAGTTCAAGTGACTGAACGTGAATTGAAGCGTTTATTTGAAAAAACCTCTTTTGCAATGGCCGTGCAAGATGTGCGTTTTTACCTGACTGGAACATTATTGGAAATTGATGAAAATCAACTGCGTGCCGTGACCACCGATGGTCACCGTTTAGCGCTGTGTGAAACCTTGGCATCATCCACTGCAACGCAGTTGGTTCAAGCCATTGTTCCACGTAAAGCTGTAGGGGAATTACAACGTCTTCTCAGTATTGAAGATGAACAATTGACCTTATTGATCGGGCGTGAGCTGCTGAATGTAACCATTCAAACACCAAGCCGTGATAAAGAACAAGGTGATATTACTGTTCGTTTCACGACAAAATTAATCGATGGCAAGTTCCCAGACTACCGCCGTGTGATTCCACGTGGTGGCGATAAAGTGGTTCATATCCCGCATGATGTGTTTAAGCAATCATTACAACGGGTTGCGATTTTAAGTAATGAAAAATTACGTGGCGTATTTTTGAACTTTAATGCAGATTCTTTGCAATTGCGTGCAAACAACCCTGAGCAAGACGAGGCGATTGAAGATCTAGCGATTCAATATGCCAATGCACCTTTGGAAATGTCTTTCAATGCACAATATATTTTAGACGTATTGAGTGTGTTAGATGGTGAAGATGTTGCAATGACAATGTCTGAAGCAAATCAGTCTGTATTGGTTCAAGACCCAACACAATCCAATCAGACCTATGTTGTCATGCCAATGCGTGTTTAATTGATTTAATTTTAAATCATTTGTTATGCATATTACGCGTTTAAATATACAGCGTGTTCGTAATCTAAAAACGGTTGCCCTCCTTGAGTTGCAACCGTTTAATGTTTTTTATGGACAAAATGGATCCGGTAAAACCTCAATTTTAGAGGCGATTCATTTGTTGGCAACAGGACGTTCTTTTCGAACCCATATTCCAAAAAATTATATTCAAAATAATCAAGCTGACGCGATTGTATTTGCTCAGTCCCTGACTGAAAAGATTGGTATGCAGAAGCTGCAAAGTGGTGAGCAACTGATTAAGGTCAATGGCGACACTGTGGCAACCCAAGGGCAGCTTGCTAAAATTCTACCTTTGCAACTGATTGATCCACTAAGTACCGATATTATTGACCATGGAGCCAAGCCACGGCGTCAATTGCTCGATTGGTTGATGTTTCACGTGGAACCGGATTTTTATCATGCATGGCAATATTATTCGCGTGCTTTAAAACAACGCAATACATTGCTCAAATCACAACGCAATCTGTCTTTGCAAGATTTGGAACCGTGGAACAAAATGCTTGGCGATTATGGTGAAATGTTGCATTCTCAACGTGTTGAAATTGTTGATCGGTGGAAACAATATTTACAAGAAGATTTGGCACAGTTACTCCCTGATTTAAGCATTGAAATGGAATATAGTGCAGGGTTCCATGTGGAACATGGTTTAGCCAATGACCTTATTCAATATCATCAAAAAGATGTCGATCGCCGCTATACTGAATATGGTCCGCACCGTGCCGACATCCGACTGAAAACTCCAATGGGAGATGCTGATGTGGTACTGTCCAGAGGGCAAAAAAAGTTACTCATAATGGCGTTAAAACTCTCACAAATTGCCATGTTACATGCCTGTAATAAGGAAACTGTGGTATTATTAGATGATGTAACAGCAGAATTAGATTTAAGTGCACAACAACGTTTAATTGAGCGATTGAGCCAGCTTGGTAGTCAAGTTTTCATTACCACTTTAGACCATGAATCAGTAAAAAAGCATTTGCTTGATTTGTCTATTTCCTACCAGTTATTCAAGGTGGATCAAGGTCAGGTAAGTGTTGTTGCAATATGATTTTAGATTTTAGCCAATTTTGGAAAGACCTATTTTTCACTAGGGAGAAACCATGAGTTCAGAAGATCAAATCGCTTCTCAGACAGAACAAACCAATGAAAAGGCTTATGATTCCTCTAGTATCAAAGTATTACGTGGTCTAGATGCGGTTCGTAAACGTCCTGGTATGTATATTGGTGATACTGATGATGGTTCAGGTTTACACCATATGGTTTTCGAAGTCGTCGATAATGCGATTGATGAAGCCTTAGCAGGTCATTGTGATGAAATTTTGGTAACGATTCACGAAGATGAGTCGGTAAGTGTTGCCGATAATGGACGTGGTATTCCAACAGATATCCATCCAGAGGAAGGTGTATCTGCAGCAGAAGTGATTCTGACCATTCTTCACGCTGGCGGTAAGTTTGATGATAACAGCTATAAAGTTTCAGGTGGTTTGCATGGTGTTGGTGTTTCGGTTGTAAATGCACTCTCAAGCAAACTTGAATTAACGATTCATCGTGCTGGACATATTCACCAACAAGAATACAAACATGGCGATCCTGTATATCCATTGAAAGTGATCGGTGATATTGAAACGACAGGAACAACCGTGCGTTTCTGGCCAAGCGCAGAAACCTTCAGTCAAACGATTTTTAATGTTGATATTTTGGCGCGTCGTTTACGGGAGTTATCTTTCCTAAACGCTGGAGTACGTATTGTCCTTCGTGATGAACGTGTTGCTTTAGAACATGTCTTCGATTTTGAAGGGGGCTTATCTGAATTTGTAAAATACATCAATCAAGGTAAAACCCACCTCAATGAAATCTTCCATTTTACCACCCAGGCTGAAAATGGGATTGGTGTTGAAGTTGCTTTACAGTGGAATGATACTTATCAAGAAAATGTTCGTTGCTTTACCAACAATATTCCACAAAAAGATGGTGGAACGCATTTGGCTGGTTTTCGTGCAGCATTGACACGTGGCTTGAACAGCTACATGGAAAATGAAAACTTACTTAAAAAAGAGAAAGTTGCGGTCACGGGGGATGATGCTCGTGAAGGCTTAACAGCTATCGTTTCAGTGAAAGTGCCAGATCCTAAGTTTTCATCACAAACCAAGGAAAAATTGGTATCCAGTGAAGTGAAACCTGCGGTAGAGCAAGCCATGAATAAGGCTTTCTCCGAGTATCTGTTGGAGAATCCTCAGGCAGCAAAATCGATTGCCGGTAAGATCATTGATGCAGCACGAGCGCGTGATGCGGCTCGTAAAGCACGTGAAATGACCCGTCGTAAAAGCGCGCTTGATATTGCGGGTTTGCCAGGTAAATTGGCAGATTGCCAGGAAAAAGACCCTGCACTTTCTGAACTCTATTTGGTCGAGGGTGACTCTGCGGGCGGTTCTGCAAAGCAGGGGCGTAATCGTAAGATGCAAGCCATTCTTCCGCTAAAAGGTAAAATTCTCAATGTCGAACGTGCTCGATTCGATAAGATGATTTCATCTCAGGAAGTCGGGACATTGATTACTGCATTAGGGTGCGGTATTGGTCGTGAAGAATATAACCCCGACAAGTTACGTTATCATAAAATCATTATCATGACCGATGCGGACGTGGATGGTTCACATATTCGTACTTTATTGCTCACTTTCTTCTTCCGTCAAATGCCTGAGCTGGTAGAACGTGGTTATATCTACATTGCACAGCCTCCCTTGTATAAATTGAAGAAAGGCAAACAAGAACAATACATCAAAGACGATGAAGCGCTTGAAACCTATCTGATTTCAAATGCAATTGATGAATTGGAATTGCATGTAAGTGCTGATGCACCTGCTATTCGTGGTGTAGCACTGGAAAAAGTGATCGCAGATTATCAAACTTCACAAAAAAGCTTGAATCGTTTAACGCTACGTTATCCTGCGACTTTGCTTGATGGTTTGTTGAGTCTGGATGCATTCAAACTTGATCAACATCATGAGCAAGATTATGTGCAGCAATGGGCTGAAAAGCTTCAATCTACTATTGCAGCAATGCAGCCTAGTCTGCGTCCAGAATTGAGCTTGGAAGCATTTGATAAAGAAAATGCAGATGGAAGTAAAACGACAATTTATTTCCCACGCATCACCGTTTATGTACATAATTTGCCACACAGTTATTTATTAGATGCAGGTTTACTCGCATCGAGTGAATACAAACGTTTATTGCAAAATTCGAAGAGCTGGTTCAGTCTGTTAGAAGATGGCGCTTATTTGCAAAAAGGTGAGCGTAAAATTAATGTTTCGAACTTCCATCAGGTTTGGCAGCACATCTTAAGCGATTCACGTCGCGGCATGATGATTCAACGCTATAAAGGTTTGGGGGAGATGAATGCGGAACAACTTTGGGAAACCACAATGGATCCTGAAAACCGCAATATGCTCCAAGTAACCATTGATGATGCAATAGAAGCAGATCGTATGTTTGCATGTTTGATGGGGGATGATGTAGAACCACGTCGTGCTTTCATTGAAGAAAATGCACTCAATGCCGATATTGATGCTTAATTGATGATATGCATTGTAAAAAGGGAATAAACTTTGGTTTGTTCCCTTTTTTATTGTACCGATATTTATTTAAATAAATGATTTTTAAAATTTAAATCAAAAATAGGCGAAAAAAAACCAGTTCATAAAAACTGGTTTTTTTAGTTCAAACAAGTCGTTACTTAAATGTATTATTCACCGCCAAGTGTACATTCAAAGTTTGCTTTATCTACCGAACAACGTGCTTTCTTCAACACAGACATCATACCTGCATCATAAATACCTTGTTTGGTTAGCTCTAAGCGACCATCACGCATTAACTTTTGATATTTTAGTTTATCTTCAGCAGTTAAGTTCATTTTGTATTTTGCTGGAATGGTTGCTTCCAAGCGGTTGATCATTGCAAAACTTTTTGGCAGGTTTTTCACAAAATAATCACGAGATTTTTGACCAAAGCCAGCTGGGAATTTCTCAGGGCGAATCACAAAGTCAGCGGTTACTTGTAGTACCGGGAAGTTAAACATCGCCCCATTTGCACCTAAACCTTTTTGAATTTCAAGTGGTTTATAAGCATATGCAGGCGCACCAACCATATCAACCTGACCATTGTTGAATTTAGCAACAAAGTTGGTGATATCTGATGGTACTGCTTGTGCGCCTACACGCTGTACCAGTATTTTTTGAGCATTATCATAACTCAACACCGCAAATTTCTTACCTGCCGCTTTTTCAATTGAGTTGATGTTTTTATCACGTACGAAAATAAATGCTGAACCTAATGGGGCAATCCCTGCAACTTCGTATTTTTTACCACCTAAGGTTGTGGTCATTTTTGCTGCATTACGTGCATCTAAAGCAAAAGTAATGGCTTTTTGTGCAATCGCATTACTTGGTACACCACCAATTGAATCGATTGAACCTACAAATTTATTATACTGACGTGCTCGCATTGCGGTCATGAACACGCCATCACATTTACCTGCTTTAAAATCATTATCAGCAACAGCTTCGTCTTGTTTAGGGATAAGATTAATATCTGCACCCCAACTTTTTGCTGTCAGTGCCCATTCTTGAGCCATCTGAAATGATTCACCAGATTTACCCAATAAGTCGAATACACAAACATCAATAGCAGCTTGAGATGCTGAGCTCACTCCAAGCAAAGAAGTAGCGGCAATAGCGTATGCAATTTTTTTCATATTTTCGTCCTGATCTATTTGTTCATCTTGAGGAACTTTCCTTAAGCGCAATATTAATCAGCTTTGTTTGAAAAAAATAGAGTATTTACTCCATTTATTTTTATTTTTTTGATAATTATTGTGAACTAGTTGGTTCATTTTATTACATATCATTCATTTTCATAACTAAATCAATTTTTTAAGCAAGCGATAGTAGTTTTATTACAAATTGTTTGTATGTAACAAAATTGTGTAATTTTCACTATTTTTGCTCAACTTAATTTGTTTTTTAAATTAGAGGGACATTAAAAAAGGCGACGAATGGATAAATTTTATACTTGAATTGTGCTTTATTCTTGATCAAAATGTTGTTGATAAGCCTGTGGGTAATTCTGGGTTTAAAACGAATTTTGACTGCAGAATGTACAATTTTTAATTTTTAAATACGATAAAAAATCTTAAAAAATGCAGGATGAGCATAAAAAAACAGGGATTCAATCTGAGTTATCCACAATTATCTGATCGGAAGAGTTTAAATTTGAACAAAATTTAGTAGAAAATACTATGCTGAATGATTATTTAGTTATTTTAATATGTTCCACGATTGATTTTTTAATTATAAATAAAAGTTATGTATTTTTTTTAGAGATTTTAGAAAGTTTGAATCAAAAATTATTCAATAAAACAGACTGGATATTTTCCGTATCAAAAAAGGATCAGCTAGGGAGAAATGCTTTACTGAGGTTGAATCTGCATCAAGAACGCATTAAAAATGGTCTTGTACGTTGAAAATCAGAATAGAATAGTGAGGAGAAATAAAAAATTGGTGACTGTTGGTGTCGGTTGAGTAAATCATGAGAGATTTTGTCAAATGCTTATCACACTATTAAAATTTTTTTAATTATAAGTTTTTGATTTATTTGTTTTTTATAAATAAAGCTAGAGATGGGTAATCGCATCTCTAGCTAATTCAAAAAAGACTATTCGAAAGAGCTTTCCAATGTTTCAAGCTCCATCATGAGCTCTAACATTTGCTCTTCAGCTTGTTCTAGCTTTGTTTTGAGTTCTGTTTGTTCATTCATTAACTTGAGCAAATCATCCTTACGATTTGCTTCATAAAGTGCTGAATCTGCCAAAGCTTCCTCAATTTCAACAAGTCTAGGCTGAATTTTTCCGATTTGGCTTTCAATTTTCTCTATATTTTTACGAATCGGGCGACTTAGTTCACGTTGGCGTGCCGCTTCTTTACGCTGAGCTTCCTTATCAAGTTTGGAGATGCTGGTTTTGACAACAACTTGAGATTGAATAGGCGCACTTGGTTTTTGCCCATTTTTCATCATGTCGATACGTGCTTGACGTAACCATGCTGCATAATCTTGTAAATCACCATCAAATTCTTTACTTTGACCTGCATGAACTAAAATCAGTTCATCACATACGGAAGCGATCAATTGACGTTCATGTGAAACCAGTACCACAGCACCTTCAAAATCTTGTAGCGCCATAGTTAAAGCATGACGCATATCTAAATCTAAATGGTTGGTTGGTTCATCAAGGATAAGCACATTGGGACGTAACCAAACAATAAGTGCTAAAGCCAGACGGGCACGTTCACCTCCTGAAAAACTTTCACTTGGGGTGTCCATGCGTTCCCCGCTGAATCCAAAGCTACCTAAAAATGAACGTAGCGTCGCTTCGCTTATTTTTGGGTCTGCGATTCGTGCAAGTTGTAACATTGGACTTGCGTTACCGTCTAAAGCATCCATTTGATGCTGTGCAAAATATCCAATATTCAATAATTCAGAATCTTTACGAACACCTTGAAGGAGCGCTAAATCTCCGACTAGTGATTTAATCAGCGTCGATTTACCCGCACCATTCATACCCAATAAACCGATACGGCTGGTTGGCGTGATCTGTAAATTTACATTGGTCACAATCAATTTATCGCCATAACCAATATCTGCATGTTCCAATGTAAGTAAAGGTGAACTCATTTTGCTTGGTTCACGGAAACTAAACGTAAATGGATTGTCGACATGGGCAGGGGCAAGTTCCTGCATTCGTTCCAATTGTTTGATACGACTTTGTGCTTGTCGTGCTTTGGTCGCTTTGGCTTTAAAGCGGTCAATAAATTTTTGCAGATGTGCTTTGGCTTCTTGTTGTTTTTCAAAAGCCTGTTGCTGCTGTGCTAATCGTTCAGCACGTGTGGTTTCAAAGGTAGAATAATTACCTGTATATAAAGTCAGGATCTGATTTTCAATATGTAGAATATGATCCGTAATGGCATCTAAGAAGTCTCGGTCATGCGAAATTAAAACCAGTGTACCTTCATATGCTTTTAACCAATCTTCCAACCAAAGAATTGCATCCAAATCTAGATGGTTGGTCGGTTCATCGAGTAACAGTAAATCTGAACGACTCATCAATGTACGCGCCAGATTTAAGCGCATACGCCACCCACCTGAAAAGCTAGACACTAAAAGTTCGGATTGATGTTCAAAAAATCCTAATCCAGCCATGAGTTGGGATGCTTTGGAGGGAGCCGTATAGCCATGAATTTCGTCGAATCGGCTGTATAGATGTGCCAGCTCATCATTGCTTAAATTTTCTGGATGATTTAATTGATCTTGAATTTGCCAATATTCTTCATCGCCAGACAACACAAAATCAATCGCTTTCATATCTAAGGCTTTGATTTCTTGTGCCATATGAGCAACAGTCCAAATATTTGGTCGAGTCAAACTGCCACTGTCGGATTCAATCCCACCGAGTAATGCAGAGAATAGGGTGGATTTACCTGCGCCATTGACACCTGTTAAACCAATTTTCCAACCAGGGTGGAGTTGCATAGACGCTTTTTGAAATAAAATGCGTCCACCGCGACGAATTGAAAGTTGATCTAACTGAATCATAAGAAACTGACTGTTGCATATTGGATGCGATATATTAAAGGATAAATCCCAGAGTTCAAAAATTGTATTGAACAAAACCGATAACAAATTTGTTTTATGGTTACAAATAACAAAAAAAAGTGGAGTGAATCTGATCCATAAATTTTTTTGCGATGCTTTATCAACACC
>NZ_JADVOP010000028.1 GCF_016508585.1 Acinetobacter baumannii | reverse complement strand
ATCAATTCTACTGACATTTCAACGTTGTCGCCTGGCATTACCATTTCAACGCCGTCTTGTAATTGGATTGCACCAGTTACGTCAGTTGTACGGAAGTAGAACTGTGGACGGTAACCGTTAAGGAACGGTGTATGACGACCACCTTCTTCTTTAGAAAGTACATATACTTCTGCGTCGAATTTAGTGTGCGGCTTGATTGTACCTGGTTTAGCAAGTACTTGACCACGTTGTACGTCTTCACGCTTAGTACCACGTAAAAGTACACCACAGTTCTCGCCAGCACGACCTTCGTCTAGAAGTTTACGGAACATTTCTACGCCAGTTACAGTTGTTTTAACTGTATCTTTAATACCAACGATTTCAACTTCTTCGCCAACTTTAACGATACCAGACTCTACACGACCTGTTACCACTGTACCACGACCAGAGATTGAGAATACGTCTTCGATTGGCATCAAGAATGCTTTGTCGATTGCACGTTCTGGTTCTGGGATGTAAGAGTCAAGCGCTTCAACAAGAGCAAGAACTGCAGATTCGCCATATTGACCAGCATCACCATTAAGCGCAGCAAGTGCTGAACCACGGATGATTGGAGTGTCATCACCTGGGAAGTCATAAGTAGAAAGAAGTTCACGAACTTCCATTTCTACCAATTCAAGTAATTCTTCATCATCAACAAGGTCACACTTGTTAAGGAATACAAGAATATAAGGTACACCTACTTGGCGAGAAAGAAGGATGTGTTCACGAGTTTGTGGCATTGGACCGTCAGTCGCAGCACATACAAGGATTGCACCGTCCATCTGAGCAGCACCAGTGATCATGTTTTTAACATAATCGGCGTGTCCCGGGCAGTCTACGTGAGCGTAGTGACGGATTGGAGAATCATATTCTACGTGTGAAGTATTAATTGTAATACCACGTGCTTTTTCTTCTGGTGCAGAGTCGATTGCTGCGTAGTCTTTAGCTTCACCGCCGTAAGTTTTTGCACAGATTGTTGCAATTGCAGCAGTTAAAGTTGTTTTACCATGGTCAACGTGACCAATTGTACCCACGTTTACGTGTGGCTTATTACGTTCAAACTTAGCCTTAGCCATTTGCTCTTCCTCGTTTATGTCGAACACGAGTTAAACAACTCAGCATCGACAATCGTCTAAAAAACTAGACACCTAATACTTGAAAAGCAGACTAATAAGCCTGCTTTTTAAAAACTGGTGTAGAATAATCTACTAAATTGTATCTGGAGCTCTTATCGAGATTTGAACTCGAGACCTCTCCCTTACCAAGGGAGTGCTCTACCACTGAGCTATAAGAGCAATCATCTTCGATGGAGCGGGAGACGAGGGTCGAACTCGCGACATGTAGCTTGGAAGGCTACCGCTCTACCAACTGAGCTACTCCCGCTTAATGTTGGTAATTAACCACTTATCGAAGTAATGGTGGTGAGAGAAGGATTCGAACCTTCGAAACTTTCGTGGCAGAGTTACAGTCTGCTCCCTTTGACCGCTCGGGAATCTCACCATTTACACTTACTTTCAGTGTCGTTCGTCTACATTATAACACAAAACTTTAAGATGGTGCCGGCACACGGATTCGAACTGTGGACCTACTGATTACAAGTCAGTTGCTCTACCAACTGAGCTATGCCGGCGTTTCTTAGTGTTTCGTACGTTTCGTATCGGAACGGTGTGCAGTTTAGCAAAACTCAGAATCCTTGCAAGTGTTTTTTTCAAAAAAAACCTCAAAAACTCATAAAATCAATCCGTTTGATGATAATTCAACCGCTTTGATCACTGCGCGAGCTTTTATTTGGGTTTCATTCCACTCTGATTCAGGATTTGAGTCTACAACAAGCCCAGCTCCAGCCTGTACATAGACTTTATTTTCACGAATGACACAGGTTCTTATCGCAATCGACATGTCCATTTCACCATGCCAGCCCAAATAACCCACAGCTCCACCAAAAATACCACGTTTTACAGGTTCAACTTCGTCAATAATTTCCATCGCACGAATTTTTGGAGCACCTGAAAGTGTTCCTGCTGGGAAAGTTGCTTTAAAAACATCCAAAGCATCGACATCATCCAACACCTCCCCTTGCACATTGGAAACAATATGCATGACATGCGAGTAACGTTCGATCACCATTTGATCAGTCACTTGCACTTTACCGATTTTTGAGACGCGTCCAATATCATTACGCCCCAAATCAATCAGCATTAAATGCTCTGCGATTTCTTTTTCATCCGAAAGCAGATCTTTTTCCAGTGCCAAATCTTCTTCTTTGGTTTTTCCACGTGGGCGCGTTCCCGCAAGTGGTCGTACAGTTGCAATACCATTTTCAAGACGAGAAAGAATCTCTGGTGAAGAACCCACGATATGAAATGGTTTCCGGTCAGCAAGTGTTTGCCCTTGTACAAGAAATAGATAAGGTGAAGGATTTAAATGACGTAACGCACGATAGACTTGCAAGGGATCGCCATCAAAATCTGAAACCATGCGGTGCCCAGGTACAACCTGCATGACATCCCCAGCACGAATGTACTCTTTGACTTTTTCAATCGACTCTAGAAAACGATCATGTCCCGTCAAAGACTCAAAATGCGGTGCAGTATGTTTTTTTGCAACCAAACTGATTGGTGTTGCCAATAGCGCTTCTAAAGCATCCAGCTGTTGTTGCGCCTTGTCATAAGCCTGTGGATCATTAACATCTGCATGCACAATCAAGAACAAAGTATCTTTTAAGTTATCAAACACCACCACAGTCTTTGACAGCATCATCCATAAATCAGGCAATCCCACAGGGTCCGCCTCAGGGACATTGTTTAAACGTGGTTCAATATAACGTACAGCGTCATAACCAAAATACCCAACCAAACCACCCGTAAAATTTGGCAGTGCAGGTAAATCCTGTTGGGTGGGCACTTTAAACTGTGCTTGAAAATCACGAATATATTGAAATGGGTCAGTACACGTCTGCGTATCAATACGCCCATCCGGAAATTTAACTGTAAGCTGCCCAGCATTACAGGAAAATACGGTTGATTCGCCCAGTCCAATAATCGAGTAACGCGCCCAGTTCTCTCCCCCCTCAACAGATTCAAATAAATACGCCTGTTGGTGCTGTTGTAAACGTGCAAATACCGACAATGGGGTATCCGTATCTGCCAAACGTTGGCGATAAACAGGAATCAGGTTATATCCCGCTGATTTTAATTGTTCAAATTGCGTTAAAGTTGTCATGAGGAATTCTCTCTATTTTCGATATCACTAAGTGTAGGTTTGCATACAGTTCACTTAGTGACGCCATCGAAAAGTGCCTTTACCATTCATTCCTCTTTCCTTTTCTCACCACAATATTCAAAACAACATTCAAATCCAGGGATTAAGCCAAAAGCTCAGTCAAATCATCGACCACTTGTTGCGGTTGACACAAATGAATATCCTCACCGTGATTATAGCCATAGCTGACCACAATACAATCAACCTCTGCACGGCGTGCAGCTTCCACATCATTACTTGAATCACCAATCATTAAGGTTTTATCGACTGAAGATTGATATGTTTCAACACAGTACAACAATGGTTTTGGATGCGGTTTACGGACTTCAAAACGATCTCCACCAATCACATCAACAAAATAGTGATCCATTTTCAATTCTTCTAAGATTTTTCTTGCAGGCTGCTCAGGTTTATTGGTCACACAAATCAGTTTCTTGTTATTTTGCGTTCCCCAATCTAAAAACTCTAAAATGCCAGAGAATGGTTTGGTATCGACACAAGGTTCTGCATTGTAGATTTCCAAGAAAGTATCCAACAGCTGTTGATGCAGTGCAGGATCAACCTCACCTTTTAAATATTTTAATGTGCTTTCACAAAATAATGATGTGCCTTTACCAATCCAGACGCGAACTTGTTGTTCGGTGACTAAAGGAAGATTTAAACGTGCCAGGCTCAGATTCATGGCACGATATAAATCAAATGCTGAATCAACTAATGTTCCATCCAAATCAAATAAAATAAGTTCTCGTTGATCTAGCTTTGCCACATTCATGCTGTACACCCAAAATAGTTTTTAAAAATTTATTGCACCAAAAATAAAATCCAACTTCAGCCTTTATGCAGACCTCACATAAAACAAAGGCATGCGATTGCATGCCTTGAGTGTATCGCATTCACAGATTATTTAAACAACAGCCATGCAATAATTGCCAAAATGATTAAGCTCACCACAGTCATCAGGCCAACTTTGGCATTTTTCTGGGTTTCGACTTCTTCCTGAACACGCGTTACTGGCGCTTTAACTGCATCAGCTTCTGGAACTACAGGTGCATGAATATCCACACCCTCAGGAATTGGAGCCGGCTTAGGTACAGTTACACCTGATGGCATTCCTTCACGGGTGATTTGCACATTGCGATCTCGTGCGGAAAGCTCTGGCATACCTTGCTCACTCATTTGCTCAGCTGCGCTACGTTCTACAGGTGCAGTCTCTTTAAGCTCTGCTGTCGCCACCGCCTCAACCGGTTGCTGTACTGGAGTATCTCCAGTTTGTGTAAGCACTGGCTCAACCACCACAGCAGGTGGTGTCTCAACTTCGGATTGATGAGCCGTATCCTGCACTTTAGCAGGGGCAAGCACATTGAATTTAATGCTAGCAAATTGAACAATATCACCATCCATCAACATCTTATCTTGATCGATGCGGATATCGTTAACAAAAGTTCCATTTGATGACTTTAAATCTTGCACCCATAAAGCATCTTCTTTCAATAAAAAAGCAGCATGGCGACGTGAGATTTCCGCAGACTGCAATAAAAGATCTGCATCTTGATGGCGACCCACCAGCATGTCACGATCAATAGTGACTTCCTTCCCTTCTAACTCACCTGAAATTGCTTGTAATTTCCAAGTCATCGTCATTCTCTCATTCCAATTTACATTTATCTTAACACGACATTTCTAGAGTTCTAAATCCACTTAAAACCATACTTTAGCTTAAGAATCAAACAAGTCATTGCAACAAATTAACTGTAAATATCAAACACTCAATCAAAGAGAATGTTTGATTTTTAGTCCTTAAAAATATCCACTACTGCTTCAGAATATCGTTGGGTTCCTCTGCAACAGGTGTCGTGACCACATTGCTCTTATTGGAATTTTTCGCTGCTCCACCTGTGGGTACTTTCTGATACTGACTGGATGGCTGTGCTGTCGGCTGCGGTTGAACCAGTTTAGGCTGAGTACTCGGTGACGACGTAATAGGCAAACGCTGTTGGAATACATCATCAACATTGGCAGGCAGTTTGGCAAAATTACCGTCTTTATCCATCGCCAACTGCAAGCTATAAAGCTGATCATAGCGTTGTTGTGATAGACGGCGGATCTCTGTATCTCCACCCACGATGGTTGGATGGATAAACACCAAAAGATTGCGTTTAATATTCGATTTACCATCTGCTCTAAACAAACGTCCTAAACCAGGAATGTCTCCCAGGAACGGTACGGATTGACGTGAATGCTCGCTATCATCTGAAATCAGTCCGCCCAACACCACCGTTTGTCCATGATCAGCAAGTACCGTGGTTTTGATTGCACGTTTACTGGTAACCAAATCCTGAGCTTGTCCTTTATTCGATTTGACCCCTGAAACTTCTTGCTCAACTTCCAAACGAATTGAACCACCCTCTCCAATGTGTGGAATGACTTTTAAAGTCACCCCGACATCTTTTCGTTCGATTGAAGTATACGGGTTGACCGTTCCGCCCGTACCTGTAGATACCGAGCCCGTTACAAAAGGAACATTTTCGCCAACAACGATATACGCTTCTTCATTATCCATGGTCAGAATTGAAGGTGTAGAGAGTAGGTTTGATTTGGTCCGCTCTTTCAAGGCTTGAATCACTGCACCATAGAGCTTGCGTGAACCATCTGCACCTTCTTTATAATCCCCCAGAATAAGCGACGTACCCGAACCTACAGCACTCCCCAAACCTGCAGCACCACCGGATAGATAGCCTGCTGCCAATTTAGATAGACTGGTTCCGACATTGGAGAAATTAACTACCCCTACACCGCTGCTGATATCACCCAGAGCCCATTGCACACCCAATTGATCGATATCATTTCCTGACACCTCTAGAATGGTCGCTTCAATCAATACCTGTTGACGGCGTACATCAAGTTGCTGGATTGCAGCTTCTATCTCTCGCATCAATTGTGGTTCAGCTTTGACCACCAAGGCATTTTGTGCGCCATCAGCAATAATGCTGACACCATTGGCATTAAAACTGGTGACACTGTTTTGATTATTGTTATTTGAATTGCTGTTTAAATTAATCGCAGGTGTTGAAATAGTGCTACCTGAGCTGGAATTTGAAGATGTGCTATTGCTGTTATTATTTAAATTACTGGTATTACTAGAATTACTGTTAGTCGAAGAATTATTTGAATTCGAATTGACCGCTTGCCCAGTCACCAAGCCTTGTAAAATTTCAGAGAGATTTTTTGCACTGGCATATTTGAGTTTGAATACTTTTAAGCCGCCTAAACGGTCTGCCGATGGAACATCCAGCATCTCAATCATATTGCGGATACGTTTACGTGTACCCGTATCGCCTTTAATTAAAATACGATTGGTGCGTACATCTGCAATAATACGTACCCGTGCCCCTGCGAAATCTTTTGATGCACCGGTCGCACTCATGGCATCCAATTGCTTGATGATTTCTTCAGCCTGACTTTGCTGTAAAGGCACAGCCTCGATATCATTTTGTCCCGTACCATCCAGATTACGGATAATCGTTTCAAGTTGATAAATATTTGCAGCCCGGTCTGACACAATCAATGCATTGGTGCCTTGTATTGCTGCCAAGTGGGCGAATTGAGGCATTAAAGGTCTAAGTGCAGGGATGAGATCATTCGGATTGGTATTTTCCAACCAAATCACCCGTGTCACGACCTGATCGCCACGTGCATGATTACGGGGATCATAAGGCACACCTGAATTTTTAACATTACTGTCAGGCACTAGGCGAATCGTGTTACCAGAGGGAATAGCCACCACACCATTGACATTAAGTACACCTAGGAATAGGTCATAAACTTCGTTTTTATTGAGTGGTTTATTTGAAATAACGGTTACATTTCCACGTACACGTGGATCAACAGCAAAGTTTTTACCCGTAATATCTGCAACTTCATTGATAAAAGCCGTGAGATCAGCATCGCGTAAGTTAATCTTCCACGTCTGAGCATGTGCTGCTGTGCTAACCGCAACCATCATGGGTGCTGCTGCAACGATAGCCCAAAGTGGTCGATTGTGAGTCAAAAAAGCCATAACTTATTATCTATCCTAATTTTATTTGTAGTCCTAGCCACTTACAAACTTTGCTGAATGGTCATCACCTGATCACCACGCTTAATTTCAATTTTTACTTTTCCTTCACGCTTTGCCTGTTCTAGCAGTTGAACATCATTCTGTCCTTGACCGACTGACTGCCCATTGAGTGAAAGAATGCGATCCCCAGACCGAAGCCCTAATTTATTTCGAAGTGCTGCGGGGGTTTGTTCTGTCACCTCATAGCCTTGTCCGCTATTGGTGTTCACCCCCATGTTCTTTAGATATTGTTCTCGATTTTCATTCATTCGATCAATCGCCTGCCCCAAAGCATTTTGACTCGAATTTTGTTGTGGTGGTACAGCTTGATCTGGATTACTGGATGGCGATGCCGTATTCGAATCTGCAGGCTGCCCTGGCAAAGGCTGGTATAAATTAGCTAAACCTGTAAAACGCAACTCTTTACCATTATTGCCGCCTTGGCTTAAAACAATATGATCCCAGTATACCTCGGACAACTGATAACTGGTGCCTTCAATGGTTTCACCAACCACATAACGGTCGGCTGTTTCCTTGACTTTAATCACCGCTGAGGAAAAACGTGCAGGATAGCTCACCACTACGCCCTGCAATACCATTGGAATGCTATCATCGGCTGTCGCGCTCGAGCCCACTTCATTAAATAACGAAAAACTTGAAATATTAGGCACTTGAGCTTGTTGCGAACCTAAACTCACTTGTTCAGGCTGCATCACTTGCGGTGGTGCAACCACCCACCAAAAAATAGAGGCTAATTTCCAACACAATGCCAGAATTAAAATAAACAGGGCAACAGGTGCAAGATGCTCTGCTTTTTTCCAAGAAATATTTTCGAACTGTTCTTTTATATTCATTGGAAACCACCCTGAATCAGTGGTTGTCTTGAACTGATCACATATGTATCCAGTCCTGCTTTTCCATCATAAGACGGAACATTGAGCAACATTCTTTGGGTCAATTGCACATCCAACATCATGCTTGGATCTAAACTGATATTCGCCATTTTTTGACTGCGTTGATCCTGAATGTCAAAAATCAGTTTGCCTGCTTCATCTTTTAACTGAGCATTTAAAGAGGGGATTGTCATTTGATCTTGACGTTGACCAAAGGTATAACGCAACTCACCGCCTGCCCAATGGAGTTGGCCATCCACATCACTAAATCCAGTATCCTTTTTAAAACGAAGGCTCATGTCCGAAATCTGTATTGCATTTGCGGGCCATTGCCAGTTGGCGATATTTTTTAAAGTTTCAGGAGCAATCTGACCTTGCATTTGATTAACAATGATTTTTTTACCAAAACCATAACCCACAACTCCCTTGAGTTGAGTTTGCCCACTATGAACTTCAACATTTGCCCCAACACGCAGTAAGATTAAATCCCAAGGACGAGTGCGCCATGACACAGAACCCCGCAAGTTACCTTTGTGCCAATCTGCTTGTCCTTGCCAGATGTTGCCACTTACATTCTGTAAGGTTTGATTATTCTTATAAAATTTAGCAATTAACCATGTTGCAGGAACTTGTAAAAGTACAAAAATTAAAAAAGCAACAACTCCAGTAATCCACCAGGTCATCTGTTTTGATTTTTTATTCATCCAGCTTTACCATCATTGATTTATTCTTCCATGCAAGATGATGTCCTCTTGTTTATACATTATGCATAATTTTTTCATATCGCCAATTCACTCGTATAAAAAAACCAAGCAGTTTTGCTTGGTTCTTTTATTTTATCGTCATTGAATGACATTTAGATGAAGATTAGATCAAGAAATCTTCTAATTTAGCGCCTTTTTCAATTTCAGCAACTAACCAGCGAGGTTGCTTACCACGACCTGTCCAAGTTTCAGCCGCATTTTTCTTATTGCGGTAGCGTGGCTCAACAGCTTTACGTGTTGTCTTTTTACGTTTTTGAGCACCATACTCAATAAACTGCTCTAAGCTTAAACCCGCAGATTCTGCAATTTCAACAATCTTATTATAAGCATCTTCGATCGCTTGATCTTTTTTACTTTCAATTAAAGCTTCAGCTTCAGCTGTTAACTTTCTTAACTCTTCCACAGATAAATTACTAATATCAGGCATCATTAACGCTCCACATTAAACTTCGCAAACAGCTATTTAAAATAAATTCACAGCAATAGTATTTTTATTTATATCAATTGGCAATACATATATTCCCCAATAAATACATAAAACAACAAAAAATGATTATAACATGCCAAAATTGTTTATTTATCTCATTCAAAATAAACATACAACAAAAATAAATTTTCTTGTATGTTTTAAATATAATGATGATAACTGAAGCATTTTTATAAATTCAGCAAATTGTTTTGAACAGTTGACTCTAGATCAATTATAACTTTTCTTAAATTTTTAGGTATTAATGCTTTTTTCATAGAATGTTTATCTACAAATACGATGACCGCTTCACCATCAGCAACAATCTCCTGTTGCTGTTCACTGAATAATACATAATGCATGCGTATCGCACTATTTCGCATTTCCACTATACCTGCACCAATATGCAGCACATCTGGATAAAATACTGGTTTTAAATATTTACATTGACTTGAAGCAACCACAGTTAAAACATCTTGTTCAAATACATTTAAGCGATCGAAATATGCAATACGCGCACTTTCTATATAACGATAATACTGCACATTATTCACATGACCAAAAGCATCCATATCCCCCCAAGCAACCTTTTGTTCATAAATGATAGGAAACTGTGCCAATAGATTCATAATGTATTCTCAAATTTTAAACTGAATGTAATTGCTGTCTTTTTCAAAAATTGAATTCAATTGCTGAATTAATTCATCATTTCCATTTAACGTGGCTTTAATCCGCAAGTAATTCATCAATATATCATTTGGATATAATGACAAGAGCTGGTCCGCTTCTGTTTCTCGCTGGGTCGCCGTATATATATGCCACTTTGCAAAACTAAATACAGGAATGTTGATATATTTACTTTCCAGATGAATAATCTGTTGTTCCAGATATTCATAATCTGGATTTTGTCGAAGCAACTGTTGTTGAAACCACAAATAGAAAACATCCTGATCAAATTTCTCATCCAGCAATTGAATGGCAAGTTGTTGCTGTTGCTGTGCCAGCTCAGGTAGACGGGTAATTAACTTCAACCATAATACTTTGGTGTCATAGGGCATTTGTTCAAGTAAAGGGGCAATTTCAAAAAACTTATGCTGTAATAATTCCAAGTCTTCAAACTGTGCTTGATCATAACAACCTAAAAGCTCAATCAACCATTGTTGTTTGGTCGCTACTTCCAATTGTCCAAATTGACTTGAGTGCAAATAGTGCCAAGGTGACTGAATCGCAAACTGCCCCCATAACTTCTGTACTGATAATTTATAGCTTTCTGCAAGTTGGCTGAGCCATGGCGACAACTCATGACCATTTAAAAACTCGAGATGCGTCAAAGCTTGCTGGCTGTCATGCTGTGCCAAATAAATTTCGATACGTAGAATTTCCGCCAGTTCAAACGCCGAAGGTGGACTACTTTCTAAAGCGTGTAACTCTGCCGCATACTGACCTTGCTTAAACAATAATCGAGATTGAATAATCGGTTTTAATAAACCAGACTGATCAAAAATACTTTGAATGACTTGTTCTTGTTCGTCTTCGCCATCCAATAACCATAAGACGCCCAATTGCTCAAAAGGGTGCAAATCATTAAAGTTGAGTACTTGTTCTAATTTTCTTTTTTCTCTACGTAGATAGCGATTCAAGACATACCACATCACATGCATAACAAAGCTGATGATAATGCCTAGAAACAACAACACCCACAAGTTAGTCTGAATTTGAATATTATGCCAAAGTACATAGACATAGCCTGCCCCTGCGGCATAACTCAACACACTTAAAATCGCAAAAATAATCAGGCTAATAAAGGCATAGATCAAAAAGATATGTTTCATCTTACAACCCCAACACTGCCAAACTATTCAGTTTAGGTACGGGTGCCTGTGAGCTTTGCTTAATGTTGAGTAATTGCTGTTTGATTTTTTGGCTTGCTGCATCTGGCAGCAATTCAAGCTGTTGAATCGCCTGGTTCAGCATGGCTTTATATTCTACGTTCTGACCTTTAATCAACAATTGCTGTGCCAGCAA
Organism: Acinetobacter baumannii; assembly: GCF_016508585.1. GTDB lineage: Bacteria > Pseudomonadota > Gammaproteobacteria > Pseudomonadales > Moraxellaceae > Acinetobacter > Acinetobacter nematophilus. Next base: position 45,026 of record NZ_JADVOP010000028.1, on the reverse strand, counting down.
CAGTCTCAACTGGGTTTCTTTTAAAATAAAGCGGCGATTGCTCAGTTCTGGTGCATCGGTATTGAGCACATCAACTTTGAACCATTTCTCCCAAAAATGAGCGCGCTGACTGGTGTTTAATTTGAGTTGATTATTTTTCAACTCTGCATTTAAACTTTGATCAACCTGTTTAATCAAGCTATCCAACTGATCTTGCTGCGCATTTCTTTCAATCACAAACTGTTGGATATTCTGCATATCTTGAGCAATGGTTTGATGCAGACTTTGCTTGACTGCTTCTGCCACGGCATACTGATCTAACGATTGGTTAATTTGGGTTAAATGCTCCAGAGCATAGACAAATTGCTGTTGTTGTATCGCAAATTGAACCAGCTCTAGTTGTTGTTTAATCAACACACTTGGGTTGATTCCAGTACTGGGTTCTTTAAATACAGGGGTTTGCTTGCTCGCTTCTTGACTCGGTTCATCCGCCTGTCTTTTTACTGCCACCAATTGATCGTTCAAACTGGCATTTTTTTGTTCACTTTTATGTAGTGTTTGTTGGATCTCATTCAACTGTTGTGAAACATGATAGAAGTCATAACTCAACTTAATGAGCCATCCTAAAGCGATCAACAATAAGATATAAATAAACTTCTTCATAATTTCCTTTGCAACTGCACGATGCTGTGTAAAATTGCTTCTGGTTCCAGTGTTAAAATTTCAGTGATATTAAAACATTTTTGAGTAGCATTTTTATCATGCATTAATAATTGATACAAACGCTCACCCAAAACCAAATAATGACAGGCATCGACCAAATGAGGATGCTTTTTTGTCAACGCCAACCAATTTCGCCAGCTTGCCTCACTACTGATGCAAATCCAATAAGGTGGCTCAAACTGATCAATTTGATCAAGCAAAGCAGCAAACCGTTTATGGGTTTCAGGTGGACATAGACGCTCATACAAAACAAAGTTTAAAACATCAATATGACGTTCTTGGCACTGCTGCATCATAAACTGACGACCACCTTCACCACGCCAAAATGCTATTCTCTGAATATTTTCTATGCTGTTAAATATCGGTAAACTCAGCATGCCTTCGGAGCTTTCTACTTCTGGGACATGGCTTTGAATACCAAACTCAGACAAATGTTGTGCGGTTTTCCTGCCTACGGCAATCCACTGTATATGTTGTATTTGCGCAAGTGACAGCCCAGACTGCTGAAGATATTGCATTCCCATCCGCACAGCCGTCGGGCTGACCACAACAATACACTGAGTTGTTAAAAGTTCTGCATACAGTGCAGATAAGCTATCGTCATATGGGCGGGGCTTTAACACCAATAAAGGCAGATCAACCACAGTAAAACCGGATTGACGCAAGCATGCTGTTAAAGGCTCAGCTCGATCAATCGGACGTGTATTGATAAACAGCATTGCAACCAAATTACTGTGTTTGATACAGTGCTTTGAGTAACTCTCCAGCACCCAGTTGTAATAAATCTTGTGCGAGTTGTACGCCCAACTGTTCTGCTTGATCGACTGTACCGAGAACTGTGCTACATAGCAAAGTCTGACCGTCGGTACTTCCAACACGCCCCTCTAAAGACAATATTTGATTGTTCAATGTTGCAAAACCGGCAATCGGTACCTGACAGCCCCCCTCCAGATAAGCATTGAAGGCACGTTCAGCACGTACACAGGCATTGGTTTCATTGTGCATCAAAGGCAGAATCAAATTTAAAGTTTCAGGGTCATTTGAGCGACACTCCAAACCCAATGCCCCTTGTCCCACAGCAGGTAAACTGAGCTCTGCTGAAAGCGTATGACGTATACGTTCTGCAAGTCCCAAGCGTTTTAACCCGGCACTGGCAAGGATAATTGCATCGTACTGACCTGCATCAAGTTTAGACAAACGTGTACCGACATTCCCACGTAAATCAATCACTTCCAAATCAGGGCGTTGTTTTAGAATTTGACATTTACGGCGCAGACTAGACGTCCCAAGCTTTGCGCCTTGCGGTAAGTCTTCAAACTTTGCATAGTGATTTGAAACAAAAGCATCAAATGGATCTTCACGCTCACAAATCACTGCCAGCTCTAAACCTTCCGGCAACTGCATGGGTACATCTTTCATAGAATGTACGGCTAAATCTGCACGTCCATCCATCAATGCTGCTTCAAGTTCTTTGACAAATAACCCCTTTCCGCCAATCTTGGCCAAGGGTGTATCTAAAATTTTGTCACCTTGAGTGACAAAAGTCACCAACTCTACTTTGATATGCGGATGCAATTGTTCCAAACGATCACGAATATGTTCTGCCTGCCACAATGCAAGCGGGCTTTGTCGAGTTGCGATTTTCAAGGTTTTCATCATTTCAGTTTTGCCAAACTTTTAAACACTCTAAACTTACCCTGCAATCTTAAAAATGCAAGTAAATTATCAAAATGATTTATCTTTCACACAAAGCTATAAATTCTGCATGCGTTCCCTAAGCAATGGTAAATGACGACGGCTCACGGCCAGACGTTCCTCTAGCTCACGACATCGCGCTTGATACTGTCCTGAAGCAACCATTTCCAGACCATCTAAATAATCTAAAGAAATGAGCGCATTACGATGTATTCGTATAAAACGATCTGAAAATTCAGTTTCCAGATCCTTTAACGTTTCATCAATCAAGACACTGCCATTTTTATGGCGAACGGTGACATATTTCTGATCTGCTAAAAAATAGTAAATATTTTCAACAGGGATTAATTCCAAACCACGATAGGTTTTTGCAGCAATCTGCTGCCTTTGCACTTTTTCTTCCATGAGTTCTTTTTTTTCTATCTGAGTTAATTGAGCTTGTGTCAGTTTAGTCACATTCCCTAAAACTGTTTCCAATTCATCCTTGGCAATTGGCTTTAACAAATATCCTTTTGCTTGAGATTGAATCGCTTGTAAAGCGTGCTCGTCAAACGCTGTACAAAATACGATTGCAGGCATCGGGTTAAAATGCGCCAAATGTTGCGCACAACTTAAGCCATCCATTTCTGGCATCTGAATATCCAGCAACACAACATCAGGCTCGAACTGTTGAACCATCTCCAACGCTTGCTTTCCATGTTGTGCTGTGGCAATAACCTGATGCCCAAGTTGCGACACCAGCCGTGATAAGCGTTCCACTGCAAGCGGTTCATCATCACAAATCAGGATGTCCATTGCTCCTCCTTACCCAAATACTTACATTATTTATTTTTAATACATGTTCCAATCATCTATTTTTATACTGATATTGAATGACCATTGTAAATAATCCATTCCCTGCATAATTCCGAAAATAAACAGAATCGCCAAAATGTGCTTTTAAACGCTGTTTTACATTTTCTAAAGCAATTCCATGCCCTTGTCTTACTTTTATTCTATCTTGTAAAAATGGGTTGGTAATGACTATATTGACTTGATTTTGCAATATTTCAACCAGTATACCGATCTTGGCCTCTTTCATTTGGTTTTCGACCCCATAAAAAATACTGTTTTCAATTAAGGGCTGTAATGTTAATAATGGAATTTGCACATATTCCAATAATCTAGGCTGTGGAATATTCCACTCAACATTCAAACGCTCGCCCAAACGGATTTGTTCAATTGCAATATATTGTTTCGATAATTGTATTTCTTCTTTTAAGGTCACCAATTTTAATTCTTGAAAGCTCGCTCTAAACAGTTTCGACAAATCAATCAGCATTTGTTCTGCTTTATCTGGATCAATTGCAATTAAACTCACCACACTGTTTAAACTGTTAAATAAAAAATGAGGATGAATTCGCGCCTGCATTGCTTGAACCCGCGCATTTAATTCACTGTGCTGCTGCAAAACAGCTTGCTCGCGAATATACATATAACGCAGGCAAAATGCGCCGAGTAATACGCCATAACTTAAATGCAAAATAAGATTATGACTGATCTCACTTACCGAAATATTTTGTAAAGAAAAATGCACAGCCCAATAGTACACAATATTCAGCACCACAGTAGTGCACATGACGATGATCTGTAAAAGTATAAAACTGAAAATCATCACCGATAAATAAGTATATTGCGCTAATCTTTTGGCAAATAAATCCTGAAAAGCAGCAAATGCCAATAATATCCAGTTAATATATAAAATATATTCTAAAACATGCCAAACATTCAGATTGCTCCACGACTGCGCCTCTGCCAAAGCCAGTAAAAAAGCCAGCACATTACTGGAAATAAATAATTCCAATAAATACTGACGACGCCCCATTTTGCTTAAAAAATACGAGGGCTGAAAATGCGATGCAGATTTTCTTGATGAATGATTGTGCTTTACTTCGGCAAGTGAGGTTGAATTTGTTATACTGCGTTTAGTTCTACTGCTTTTTTTCCTACTGAGCCGATATGACCACATCTTCTAATTCCTCTAATCCGTCACAAGCCCAAACTTCAGGCATGTGGGGCGGTCGTTTCTCTGAAGCTACTGATGCTTTTGTTGCTGAATTTACTGCTTCTGTCCAGTTTGACCAACGCTTTTATAAACAAGATATTGCAGGCTCTATTGCGCATGCAACTATGTTAGCAAAAGTTGGGGTACTTACAGAACAAGAACGTGATGACATTATCAATGGTTTGAACACAATTAAAACTGAAATTGAAGCAGGTCAATTCGAATGGCGCATCGATCTTGAAGATGTGCACATGAATATCGAATCTCGCTTGACTCAGCGTATTGGTATCACAGGTAAAAAACTCCATACCGGACGTAGCCGTAATGACCAGGTTGCAACAGACATCCGTCTCTATGTCCGCGATGAAATTGATGCAATTTTAAAATTACTGGAAAAACTACAAAAAGGTATTCTCAGTTTAGCCAGCAACAATACCCAAACCATCATGCCTGGGTTCACGCATTTGCAAACAGCACAGCCAGTGACTTTTGGTCATCATTTAATGGCATGGTTTGAAATGTTGCTACGTGACTCGGAGCGTCTGATTGACTGTCGTAAACGTGTTAACCGTATGCCTTTGGGTTCAGCAGCTTTGGCAGGAACAACCTACCCGATTGACCGCGCATTGACTGCGGAGCTATTAGGATTTGAAGCAGTTGCTGAAAACTCATTAGATGCTGTTTCAGACCGTGACTTTGCCATCGAATTCAACGCAGCAGCCTCACTGATCATGATGCATTTATCGCGTATGTCAGAGGAATTGATTCTTTGGACATCTGCACAATTTAAATTTGTGAACATTCCAGATCGTTTCTGTACTGGCTCTTCGATCATGCCTCAAAAGAAAAACCCGGATGTTCCTGAACTGGTCCGTGGTAAAACAGGTCGTGTCTATGGCGACCTTATGAGTCTGTTAACCTTAATGAAAGGTCAACCTTTGGCCTATAACAAAGACAATCAAGAAGACAAGGAACCTTTATTCGATGCGATTGATACCATTCGTGGTTCATTGATGGCTTTTGCCGATATGATCCCAGCACTGGTACCCAATGTTGATGTAATGCGTGAAGCAGCACTGCGTGGCTTCTCTACCGCAACAGATTTGGCTGATTATCTGGTTAAAAATGGGGTCGCTTTCCGTGATGCCCATGAAATCGTAGGTAAAGCAGTTGCATTGGGTGTGCAGGAATCTAAAGACCTTTCAGAATTAACGCTTGAACAATTACAGCAATTCTCTGATTTAATTCAGGCAGATGTATTTGAAAAGGCACTTACATTAGAAGCTTCAGTCAATGCCCGTAACCATATTGGTGGAACTGCACCTGCTCAAGTGGCTGCTGCGATTGAACGCGCTCATACACGTTTAGAAAAACTTTATGCATAAGGAGTTTTGATATGACTCGACAAGTATTTTGCCGTAAATATCAAAAAGAGTTAGAAGGTTTAGACTTTGCCCCCTTCCCGGGCGCAAAAGGACAGGAACTATTTGATACCGTGTCTAAACAAGCTTGGCAAGAATGGTTAAAGCATCAAACCACATTGATTAACGAAAAACGTTTAAATGTATTTGAAGCAGATGCAAAGAAGTTTTTAGAAGAACAACGTGAAAAATTCTTCAACAATGATGAATCGTTGGAAAAAGCAGAAGGCCTAAAACCAGAGTAATTTTCAAAGATTTATAAAATACTCATTGAAAACAACCTGTATATTGGTACTTCACAGAGAAATCCCCTACTGGGGATTTTTTTATGCTATCTCTCTGATCGACAGAGGAAAGTACCTCAGACATTTCAATGATCAATGCGCCAATCAGTTCAATATAAAGTCCATCTGTTGAAAAACGCATACCCAGCAAATGTAATTTTTCTTGATCCATACAATCAATCTGTTGCTGAAGGATATAAAGCCGTCATTGCTACACTTTACATCGAAAGCTTGAATAAATTTGCGTAGGCAATGCCCCGGCACTTCTTAAAAATAAAAACATGACAAAATTCTCTCGTTAAGCGAGGGTACAACCTAAACTCCCACTCAACAATGCTGATCGTACTCTATGGGAAGTCCGATTTTATGTTTTTCCAGACATAAAAAAAGGAGTCTTGGAGACTCCTATAAACTTGATAAACCACAGCTATTTGAAATATCAAACATATCTTGATGCTAGCCAGTATAATCATGAAAAAATGTTATACATTGACCAAACATACATATTTTATGACAAATTACGACAATCGAACTGATCATTTGCGCTTTCAGATCAACGGGGGTAAAAATAGCGCTCAAAACCAATCAGATTGATCGACGCTCAACTTCAATGAAATACAAATTCAGGCGACCGAATCCACACGGCTATCCAAATTTTGTTCAATCACTTGTGGCTTTTTCTCGACCCATTTGGCTGGGAAATACTTTTCAACGGTTTTTGAAACCCAACCTGCAATCGGCTGAGGCAGCGTGATCCCCAATGGATTCTGCTCTTTTAAATCTGCGGATGAGATCACCCGTGTGCCCATCAGATAGTCAAACCACGGTTTGGTCACACACCAGTTTGCATCTTGATTGGCATTCATATGATGATCATAATGCCAAGGAATTTTTTTCATTGCCCACTCAGGCTCTAAATGTGCACGGCGATGAATATAATAATAATTGCAGGCACTATATAACGATGCAGCCACCATGCCTTTTGAAATAGGATAAAAAATTAAACTCGCAGCACCCGCAACCACGGCCAATGAAACGATTTCATTTTTGGTGCGCCAATTCGATATGCCTTGCACATAGCCATCATCATGAAAATCCTGCTTACGGACTTCGCGATGATGTTCCCAGTGTGATTTCATACTTCTTGGCACAGGGCTAAAACGCGGTTTTCCAGGACGGTGTTGACCGTGCAAAATATAATTATGTGCAACCCACTCAAAGCCGTTCGCAAAGACCAGTCCAACTAAAAAGCCTTTTAACATCTTTTTTTCTCCTCTGCTTATTTTTTAATATAAAACGCTGCTGAAAAAAGATATTGACATAGAAAAGGCTTTTCATTGACAAATCACGACATAATCCATAGAGAAAATCCATGTCCAAGCGTATAAAATGCGACTTGTTTGCAGGAATTAAACTCGCTTAAAATAGCACCAAGTTTGATCTTACATGATGTAAATCACACAACCACAAGATGTGTTAATGATGCTATTAAAGGATTATGCAGGCTCCGTTTATGGAGGGCTTGGGCAATTACTCTATACCTTTAGCGAAGCTAAGGGCTTAAACATTTCACCCAAGCTGCAACACATTCAAAATCTTGAACGCTTTGACTATACCGTTTGGCGTGAAATTTTGGATGATATACAGTCACAGGTACACAGCCCTGCTTTGGGTTTGGAAATTGCCAATTTTGTCCAACCCAAACATATCGGCATCATTGCCTATATCGCACAATCCTGTGACAGCCTAGGTGAAGCGCTCACCCGTTATCATGATTTTCATCGCTTAATTTATGATGGCAGTCCACTTAAGATTGAGTATGTGGATGAAAAGTACATTTCGATCCGTTGGGAGAATCTACCTTTTCACCTAACCACGCAAATCACCAATGAAATCGCCATTGCAATGATGGTTCAATTTTTGCGCTTGTCGATTTCTTCCAACGATATTCGACCTCACCAAGTCAATTTTGTTCACCCTAAACCTAAAAACAGTAGGGTATATGAAAAATTTTTTGATTGTCCTGTAAAGTTTCAACAAGACAAAGTTGAGTTGATCTTTCCAACCAGCGCACTTACTATCCCCCTTAAACAAAGTGACCAAACCTTACAAAAGTTGCTTATGCAACAAGCGCAAGCTTTACTGGACAGCTTGCCGAATACCACCCAACTGGATGAGCGCTTACAACAAAGTATTTTATTGGGACTGCAAAAAAATAATTATCAAATTGAAGAAATTGCCAAGCAGCTCAATATGTCTACACGACAATTACAACGTCATTTACAAAGTCAAAATACCACCTATCAGCAACGTGTTCAGGACGTCCGGAAATTACTGGCTTTTCAATATTTGCAAGATCGCTATTTAGGACTGCATGAAATTGCTTTGCTTTTGAGCTACTCTGAACAAAGTGCTTTCCAACGCGCTTTTAAGCATTGGACTGGACTTACGCCGCAGCAATGGCGAATTCAAAACCCAAATACCTAAACCTCATCAAGCCTGATTTGAACGGATAAATATCCAGTAAATTTCGCATGTTATTGCCGTATTTAGATCATACTTTGGGCAAATCCAGATAGTTTTTTCCACAATTAAATCAGAACATTAAGTGATAGTATTAGCAATTTTTTTTATTTGTGATTCAATTTTCATATTTTTAAACTATGATAATGATGCTGAAAATATAAAGTTGTACCTCATCGAAAGGTTATCAACTATTTTAAAAATAGCGACATAACCCATTCCGTTCAAAAAAATAAATAGGAATCAATATGAATAAATATCTTGCAGAATTTATCGGAACCTTTTGGCTCGTCTTTGGAGGATGTGGTAGTGCCGTGCTTGCTGCGGCTTTTCCAGAGTTGGGTATCGGTTTTGCAGGTGTAGCACTCGCATTCGGTCTTACAGTCCTTACAGGTGCTTATGCACTCGGTCATATCTCAGGTGGTCATTTCAATCCTGCGGTCAGCGTCGGTTTATGGGTGGGTGGGCGTTTTGATGCCAAAGACCTCGTTCCATATATCATTGCTCAAGTTGTCGGCGGTATCCTTGCTGCTTTTATTTTATATTTAATTGTTCAAGGACAAGCTGGATTCGCTGGAACAGGTGGGTTTGCAACCAACGGTTATGGAGATTTGTCTCCTGGAAAGTATTCTTTGGTTTCAGCACTGATCATTGAAATTGTCTTAACCGCTGTGTTCTTGATTGTCATTTTGGGGGCAACAGATAAACGCGCACCTGCTGGTTTTGCGCCGATTGCCATTGGTTTAGCACTCACCCTGATTCATCTCATCAGCATTCCAGTGACCAATACCTCAGTGAATCCTGCACGTAGTACCGCTGTGGCATTATTTGCGGAAACGGCTGCACTGAGTCAGTTATGGCTGTTCTGGGTTGCACCGATCGTAGGTGCGGTTATTGGTGCAATTATTTATAAAGTAGTGGGCAATGAATCACACCATTAAGTCGTATTGATTCAACAACACGGTTGAGTCATTTAAATTAAAAAACCTGCTGCGGCAGGTTTTTTATTACAGCAGTATTGAGCGTATATTTAAAGAAATGGGTTTTCTATTTCACCTTCACTTTGCCGAACAATCTGCTCTGGCAGATCACTTTGCTTCTCCAAAGTTGCCACAATATCATTCAGATAACTTTGTAAAAGTTTGGCTGCCTTCAAACCTGCCTGATCCTTGGTAATCTGTAAGTTGCCATAGACATTGACACAATCCAGTTGATTTTCTAAGGTCAAATCATGAATTGCATGCGATTCCGTATCATTTTCAAAAGCTTTAAACATTTTAATTTTCTCTATTTTTAACGTTATAACCAAAAACCTGCTTGTATACGCCCTTTTTAGCATCTTCATTCAACTTTAAAGCACCGCCCTCATCGCCTGAGTCAAGGGAGTAGCCAGCTTAAATATCAATATGCTTTAGGCTGCATCAGTATTTCTTGATGAATAAAACAGTTCCAGTATAGATAGATTCTCTCCTGATCCTGCTTTAATTATTTCAAAATTTGTAAAATATAATGTAACAAAGCTTCCGCCAATTGTTTTACCAAAGCATCTTTGGTTTCTTCATCGACTTTAGGCACACCAATAGTGCTGTTCGATGTAGAACGGCTGCCAGGCTGGAATTGCTTTTGTACTGCTGTGATCTGATCTTGTGGCACAGCTTCGGCACATTGACTTTCTGCATCCCAATGAGAATATTCGATTTCCTTATTGGCTTTCACCTGATTGGCATTTAAAGGCAATTTATAGGTATTGCGCTTTTGTTCTTCAGTGAGCTGTGGAAATAAGTTGATCCCTAGCTGTTCCTCCAAATAACATACGCTGACGACTTTGACCTGCAATGAATTATTATTCGGTGCGTAATAAGCACCGATAATGCCATGTTTAGGCAAATAGATGGCTTTAAATACAGCGGTTGGAACGATCACTCCACGCCCAATCGTTTTGAGCTTTTTGCCACTAAACAATGGTCCAGTCACCACATAAACATCTTTTTTTTGCTTGGTCACAATTGCACGAGTGGCTTCTTCCAGTTCACGCCAGACTTGCTGATTATTTTTAGGCGCTTGCGGCACCATATTCGCCAAAGAAAAGCTATCGAATTGAGAAACTTTTGTCGACATATCGGCATTGGGTGACATATGCCCTCGGTCATAACCAGAGCCACGATAATCAGACAATAGCGCGCGATGCTGGCTGCTGATTCGCTCCTCTTCATGGAAGCTGTCTTCGCGCTTAATCTTTTGGCTTAAACGCTGTGGCGATAAATACTCTGCTGTCCAAAGTGGTGTTTTGGAAACACCCGAATACATCACATTAAAGCCATTAAAACACAGAGGATAACTGTTCTTTTTTAAACTGTCTTTCATCAAGATCGGCGGTTGATCTCGATAGAATTGATTTAAGCATTCAGCATTCAGAGAGCCGCCCTGCGTAAAAGGCAACAATTGCATAATTTTTTCTTGACCAAATGCGATCGCAAAGCTTCCAGTAGCCACAAGACCCAACACCAATTTAACTACTGAATTTTTCAACAAAAACCATCCCAAACAACATGAAGAACAATACATTCAAGTCAAACCCTATTCAGTTTTGACTTGAATGAAACAGCTTAACAAGCTCAGGCAATGAAAGATATTATGTGAATATTCAACTGAATAAAGCTTCTACAGATTTAACTCAATAAAACAATTCTGCTGTTCACAATAGAGGTTCTTAAAAAAACCAAGAAATTAAATCACTTCCCTGCTCTTGCTTGCACTTATGCTTTAGATTATGTCATGTTGATTCAATATCTTCGACAGCCTTGCGACATAATCTGTCGTATGATTTATATTTATCTATCCTATTTGCGGAATCACAGAGCATGCAAATATGCCGACGATTCAAACTCCACGCCAGATATGGAATGCTGCTGATCTTTACTTTGCTGCATTGCACTGCTTTTGCTGTTTCATCAACATCACATCAGCGTGTTGAAAAGCAATCCCCAGCCACAATAAAACCTCGTTTAGCGGATAAAAGCCAACATCATCAGCACTTAAAAACAACAGGGCTTCCCCCAGTTAAGCCTGCTCCACGTATGTTGGAAGTCATTCCAAAAGATCCTAACTCGACTGAGCCACGCCGAATTATCGATATTGCCCCTGTTCCGCGACACAAAGATCCCTCGCAGAATCCATCGTCCGCACCCACCTCAATACAGACAAGGGATTGAAACAAAAAAAGCCAGAATTACTTCTGGCTTTTGCGAGGTTGAGCGTTTTAGATCTCGATTTGACTGCCCATTTCCACCACACGGTTCGGTGGGATTTGGTAGAAATCACTGACAGGACTGGTATTACGTTGCATTGAAATAAACAGCTTTTCACGCCATGGCGCCATACCCTCACCCACAGTATGAATTAAACGATCACGTGAAATAAAGAAGCTGATATGCATCATATCGAACTCAACTTCAAGTTGCTTATATGCCAGCTCAAGTGCATTCGGAATATCCGGCTGATCTTTAAAACCATAATAAACAAAGACACGTTGAAAGCGATCATCAAGAACTTCAACACGAATCCGTTCTTGGTCAGGTACATAAGGCACATCACGGGTAATCACCGTCACCATGATATTGCGTTCATGCAGCACTTTATTATGCTTAATATTATGCAGCATCGCATGCGGTACGATATTTGGGTTACCTGTTAAGAATATCGCTTGTCCGGGTACAAACTGAGTTTCATCACTCAAGCTCACACTTTTAATAAACAGGTCCAGTGGCAAAGCATCTTTTTCCAAACGGTTAAAGACAATTTCACGTCCAGTTTTCCATGTCATCAAAATGGTAAATACGATTGCACCGATCAAAATCGGCACCCAACCACCAGATATAATTTTCAATGAGGTTGAGCCAATAAAAACACTGTCTATCACTAAAAATGGCACTGCAAATAATGCCACTTTCCACTTTGGCCAACGCCAGAAACCATAGGCCAAAATTGCGATTAAAATCGTGTCACACAGCATGGTCATGGTGACTGCCACACCATAAGCATTGGCAAGATTGGCACTGTTTTGGAAAATTACGATCAGCAGCAGGATTGAAACAAATAAAATCCAGTTAATAAACGGTAAGTAAATCTGTCCCTGCTCGACATCAGAGGTGTGATGAACCGTTAAGCGAGGTAAGTAGCGCAGTTGGATGGCTTGGTTTGCCATTGAGAATACGCCCGTAATCACCGCTTGTGAGGCAATCACTGCCGCTGCTGTTGCCAAGGCAATCATCGGGTACAGGCCCCACTCAGGCACGAGTAGGTAGAACGGGTTTTCGATCGCACTTGGATCACGCAGTAACAGCGCCCCTTGTCCTGCATAATTCAGTAAAAGACAAGGCAATACGATAATAAACCAGCCTAAACGAATCGGTAGTCGCCCAAAATGCCCCATATCTGCATAAAGTGCTTCCCCACCTGTTACGGTCAGAATCACCGCACCCATGGTTAAGAAAGCAACAAAAGGCTGATGAAAAATAAAGTTTAATGCCCAGTGTGGACTCAGCATGCTGAGTACATAAGGTGTTTGGCTAATACTGTGAATCCCGATCAAACCGATGGAGGCAAACCAAGTCAGGGTGATTGGACCAAAGAATTTCCCCATGGTCCCTGTACCGTGTCGTTGCACAAGGAACAATGCGGTGAGAATCCCAATCGCCAAGGGCATTAACCATTTGTTAAACATTGGTGTGGCAATACTTAAGCCCTCAATGGCAGAAAGCACTGAAATGGCGGGGGTAATGATCCCGTCACCAAAAAACAGCGATGCCCCGATAAAACCTAAAGCAATCAGGAAAATTTTTCGATTATCTGGAATTCGGTTGGAACGTAAGTTGAGTGCCAGCAAAGACATGATCCCGCCTTCACCATTGTTGTCTGCCCGCATGATGACAGTGACATATTTAAAGCTGATGGTGAGCATCATGCACCAGAAGATCAGCGATAGTATCCCCAGCACTGTTGCTTCAGTGATGGCGATGTGTGCAGTGAGAAAACATTGGCGTAGGGCGTACAAGGGACTGGTTCCGATGTCTCCAAATACCACCCCTAGTGCTGCGAGTGTGATCGCAGGTAACGCGGCTTTTTTTGCAGTACTTTGCATAGATTCGTCTTCAAAAATTAGACACTATTTTTGCGCAATCATATCACTGTGAAATTTTTTTTGCTCTAACTCAATTGTTGCTTGGCAGAATTCTTTTTTTTGGTTATCATCCTTCGCCTTGGTGAAGTGTCCGAGTGGCTGAAGGAGCACGCCTGGAAAGTGTGTATACGTTTATAGCGTATCGAGGGTTCGAATCCCTCTTTCACCGCCATTTTCAATTCTTACAATATCTCATGATGTCTTTAAAAGCTTAAACCTAAAGGGTTTAGGCTTTTTTTATGTCTGATATGATCTACTTTATCTGTTGCAAGCTTGATGTGATTGGGGGTATAACTGGGGGTATACTAAATTACCCCCAAAATTATACCCCCAAATTCTGTGGAAACATTACAATGCTTACAGATGCTCAAATCAGAAAAATAAAGCCATTAGAAAAGAAAACTAAATACGCTGATGAAAAAGGCATGTATCTAGAGGTGACCCCTTCTGGAGGAATGCATTGGCGTATGAAGTTTCGTTTGAATGGAAAAGAGAATATCTTCAGTATTGGTACATACCCAGAAACGACACTCGCCCAAGCTCGCCGTGCCAGAGATGAAGCTCGATTGAAATTGAAAGATGGGATTAACCCTAACGAAGCAAAAAAGCAAAAAAGATTACAAGCAGATGAAAATACACTTTTTAAAGCACTTGCTATGGAGTGGATGGAAGATCGTAAAACCGTCATAAAAGAAACCACTTACTTACGAGATCTGTCTGTATTTGAAAAAGATCTCTTCCCTGCTTTAGGTCACATGCCAATTGATCAAATTAAAGGTAAAGATGTACTTGCATGTGCTAAAAAAATTGAGGCTCGTGGTGCTCAGGAAATGGCAAAACGTTCAATTCCTTTAGCTGGACGTATTTTCCGTTTTGCAATCCGTAAAGGGTTGATTGAGAATGATCCAACTCCACATCTTCAAGAAGCGCTAAAGCCTCGAAAAGTGAAGCATATGGCTCGACTGGATATCTCTGAGTTCCCACCTTTTCTTGAGCGTATGGATCGTTATCATGGCAATCCTATGATCAAGACCGCAATACAGTTAATGACATTAACATTTGTGCGTACTGCTGAACTGAGAATGATGGAATGGAATGAGATTGATTTTGATAATCATTTATGGAGAATTCCTGCTGATAAAATGAAGATGGCTCAACCTCATATTGTTCCATTATCTCGACAGGCAATTGAACTGATTGAAGGATTACACCCACTGACGGGAAATAAACAGTACGTTTTTTATAATCACAGCACAGCCAAACCAATGAGTAGTAATGCCTTACTCTGTGTAATTCGAACAATGGGTTATAACGGAAAAATGACTGGACATGGTTTTCGTGGACTTGCATCAACGACATTACATGAAAAAGGCTATATGCATGATGCAATTGAAATTCAGTTAGCGCATAGAGTTGGTAATGCTGTGTCTCAGGCGTATAACCATGCACAGCATTTAGAGTATAGAATTAAAATGATGCAGGATTGGTCAGATTTTATTGATGAGTTGAGAAAAAAAACTATTTAAATCCGAGAACTAACTTATTGTATTGATACTCTATTGGATAAAATAACTCACCATCATCAGGTGAGTTATTTTTTATCATTTTTATAGGTCCATATACCAAATGGTTAGACCCCAAGCATTATTCGGAATCTCTGGCATAACTTCACCTTGGTTAAAATGACGCTTTTCCATATTGTTCGCAGGACTATACCACTCACCCGATTGTGGGCAGACTTCACCTGCAACGCAACGTAGACGACTTAAACCATCTTCAGGATTCCCTTGTTGGTCTAAAGGTGTGTATTGACTTCTGGCATAATCAACCAAGTCTTTTGGATAATAAGGTTTATCTCGATAACTACTGTCATCTACACGTAAAATAATTGTAACTGCTGCTGCTTCAAGTGACCAATAGCCTGGGAAAAAACTACTTTTATGACGGCCATGATACGGCTCTCGTTTGCTTGCACCATACCATTCATCCATATACTGAGACATTAGCTTCGGTCGATCTTCTTCTTTTGCTGCAAATACTTTATCTAGTTTTCTATAGGGCAATTGTCTTAAATAAATATTAGAAATATCTCTGTCTGGTAACCAAGGTGAGACTAACTTATCTAATAAAGCATCCTGTTCATCATTTTCGTAAGCCAAAATATCCATAATAGTTGATAGATGTTCAGGCTGGGCGAATAAGATGGAAAAGCAGACTAGTTGCAATGCTTCCCAATACTCATCGGTTGTCAATTCTAAATGAGGGACTAAGTGACCATCACATTCACTACTTTTATGAAAGTTGATATGGTGTTTAGCTAGAATTTGAAATGATTCAACAACTTTAGGGAAATATTTAGCAAGGTCTACAACATCTATTCCCGCGGAATAACTATATATAATTAGTTCCAAACTCTCTTTGAATAAAACATTTGATGCATTCATTAACCCTCCATAGTGATAGCCATCTACAGATAAATTTTCATCATTAAGAGATTTAATTGTCTCAGGAATACCATCTAATGCAGATGAAACAACCATTTGGTAATCTTTATATTTTTGATATGGTTCTCTCTTTTGTATTTTCCAACTACTTTCGTTAAGTAATGTGATCATTAGAACTATTCCATTAAAGCTGTATCAGGTAGTAAAATAACAGGTTGTTGAATGTTGTGTAATTTTCCTTTGGAACGATCATGCTGTTCATATTGCTTACCAGTTACCATATAAATTTCACGAAAATAAATTGTAATTGGACGCCTTGATCTTTGAGCATTCCTGTATTCAAGGATTATTTGATTTTTATACCCTGAGGATATTGAATCATCAACCATTATCGATGCATTAATCCATTTATGACTCATCTGGCGACCTTTAGTCTTTGTACCACCTAAACCAGCCTTGCCTTTACTGCCTTCCAAAGCACCCTCATTCTGAATAGAAGTTTCTGCACTGGTTGATCTTTTTCCTAAACCTGAGTGTTCATCATATTCCGTCTTATCATCAAATATTTTGCCAATCTCAGTACGATTGCCCTCAATAGCTTTGGCATCTGATTGTGCCATACCAGCTAAAAAAGAAAAATGACCAAAAATACTTCCCTTCGTTTCACCCACTAAATACTTCCGACCTTTATGACTTCCAAACCACAAATGATCTATACCAGTTTGGTTAATGTCTTGTTTACGTATGCGGTCACCATTCGCATTACGCTTTAAACGATCATATTCTTCAATCAGACGACCATGATCATTAACTTTTCTTAAGGTTTTACGTTTTTCTTTAGAGTAATAATCTACAATATGTTCAGCAGGAACGCCTGTAGACCAACGCTTTTTCTTTGCTTGGCGTATTTCATTACTTTTTTTAGGTTTTGGTTTTGCTGAACTTTGCGCTGTCGGTGCCTTATCCTTAACTTGTTTAGGTGCACCACCTCGCTGTGGATTTGAAGGTCGTTGAGATGGTGATGGTGTTGTCGTTCCTTTACCACCTCCACTCCCCTTACCAGATCCAGTCGGCACTACTGGTCTTGCTGGGACTTGGTGACTTGCTTTTCCAACAGCAGTCGAAGGTAATGGTGGATGCATATTCAGCATTTGATTTACTGTTTTTTGGATTTCAGCAAATGCAGAGTTAATATATTTAGGAGCATCCTTTTTGACCTGTGTCATCATCTGGACAACTTCTTTAACTTTTGCTCCACCCATAACTTGTTTTGCTAACCAAGAATCAAGTATATCTATAAACTCATCTAACATCTTGTTTAATAATGTAAGACACTCATTTTTCAGTTTATTCCAATCCATTTCTTTGAGTGCTTTTTTGGGATCAATCTTGGCATATTTACGCATTGCATCAAATACACGCTCTGCATTCTGGCCATTTTTTGCTAGCTTAAATCCTGCTTTGAACGCATCACCAAAACCCGGAATACATCCAATAAGCGTAATCACTAAATCTACCCACCCCATAACATTTGCTGGGGTTGCAGAAACAATAATAATGCCTTTAATGAGATCTCGCAGGTCAAATAGCTGTCCTACGACAGGAACGCAACCTAAGATTGCCGTCACAATAATCTGGCTTGGTCCGGTACCACTACCATCAACCAATCCTAAAAACCAAGTACCAACATCATCATCAGCTTTTTTTAGTTGTTGTTGAGAGACATGCGGTGGAATACTTCGAGTTGCATTTGCAGGTACAGAAGGTAAATTAGCCATTAAATATCACCTTCTTGAAAATTACGCTCTGTTTCATCCTCATCATCTGTTAATTCTTGGGAATGAGTTTCTGTGTAAGATTTAGTTTCAGGATTAAATTCATTTTCTAAAATATAGTCATCATAATGATCATGTGTAATGTCACCGCCATTCTGCATTTCTTCAATCTCATCATCGAAAAAATTATCAGTTAAAAATGACTGATATGAATCCGCAAATGAAGCCCTAACAGTTGAAACCTCACTCTCAGACCTAACTTTCTGATTTAATATTGGGTTTTCTAGGAGTTCGATGAAATGTTCAGGTTTAGTTCTTATATCTTCCCCATATAAAATTTTTGCTTTTTTTCCAAGCTCTATATTTTCAATTTTTGCATAACCATTTTCATCTAGTTGTCCCTTTTTGCTTGTGCCATCTTCAAACAGTAGCTCATAAGTTGCTTGTTTAACTGGTGACAAGTCTTCATAGACATAATTAAGTTCGATGAACCCCGTATTTTCTCCTATGACTGGTAAATAAGGTAATTCAGCACTAACACTTGCACCACTAGTAAATTTTTGCTGTCCAGATTTCACTTCAAACAATCCACCAGTCGTCGCAAACACACCTGAACCATTGATTTTTACTTCAGAGGTATCCGCAATCAATCTAATTTCTTTAGGACTCGTAATATAGATAGCGTCTTCTGTCGATATGATTTGAACCCCTTTACGTGCGATCAAATCAGCACCATCACCCTGAGCTTGAATTTCTAGCTTGCCTTTGCCTGCAAATAATCTTGCTCCTTCCTGAGCTGCGAATAGGCTGATCTTATTTTGTGCATGTGCAACTATGTTCTTTTGCGTACTGAAATTGATACTATTGCCCGCACTGTGATTAATTTGTCCGTCTGCTGAAAGATGAACATCTTCATTACTTGCTAAGCCAATAGAGTTCGGTGAAGTTAAAATCATTAGTGCTTGTTTAAAGGCTTTTGCTTTTGTCTCACTTTCTTGTTCGATTTGTTCAATAAACTGTTTTAGACCATCCAACATTTCTAAAGGATCAGTTTGTTGGTTTTTCGCAACTTCACTTAAAGCTTTTGAACTATTTAAGCTCGATTCTAACTGCGATTTTGTTTCAGCCGCATCCAGATGATTGCCCGATGCTGAATCTTGAGCAAAAGTAGAAAGCAATAAGCCTTTTTTCGCTCTTACTGCACCCCATTGATCAGTTCTTAGTTCAAAGCCTTCGCCACGACCTTCACTGGTCTCGGTTTCTTTAGGATGACTGAGATTACCTAAATTGAGTTGGCTTACGCCATGACTACTGTGCAACTGACTGCTGATCTGATTGGTCGTATCGTCAAATCTCAGTTGGTTGTAGCCACTACCCTGATATTCTTTACTTTTAATGCCTGAAAGTTTTTTGGTCTCTGGTAGTTTGCCTTTGTCATCAAACTTAGTCGGATGGCGGTGTCCTTCATGGATACGTCCCACCACGAATGGTCTATCAAGGTTACCATCAAAGAAATCTATAACGACCACCTCTCCAGCTCTCGGTAGGAACCGTGCCCCATAGCCTTCACCTGCCCAAGGGGTGAGTACATCGACCCAAGCTGAATCTGTGTCATTGTCGTTAGAACCTGCACCACCATCATGGCTATGATCTTCACTGCGAGTAAATAGGAAGCGAACTTTAATCCGTCCCCATTCATCAACATGAATTTCTTCCCCACTTAAGCCAACAACTCTGGCACGCATTGGATGGGCAGTTGGTCTTTGGGTTAGGGGATTATATTCAGGAACAATCTTAATATTACGTCGTTGTAGAACCAATTCATTGGCTTGGCGTTCTTCACTGTTGCTTGTGATGATATTGGTGGTCTGCCAATCACTTTGTTTCAGCAAAGTTTCAACTTGGTGGGCCAAGTCTTTCGGTAAATTATTCTGATTATAAAAGCGCTTCGCTATGATCAGAAACTGCTTATTTTGAGACTCGAGTTGAGATATGGTCGGATGTTCATCTAGCTCAAAAAAATAACCAACATGTGCATCTCGTACAGTGGAAGTAGCTGTAAATTGTTTGGCTTGTGAGTCGTAGTAATTACCCAAGTTTTCATTGAACTTTTCAATCTGACTGTTGCCTGATTTGGTTGCACCATCTTCACCATTCAAGTCTTGTATCCATGCTGGGCTAAAGTGCCAAGCTTGTTCTAAACCTAAACTGGTGTTGTCGTAGTTTTCACTGTGCTGATGGTTACTTTGAACAGAGCCTGCACCCTCTTCTGTTTCCAATGCATCTGCTTGCCATCGTTGGATATGCACTGCCGTCGGTTGAAGTGTACGTTGTCCTGTAATATTGATGATCGAATCAGAAGCTTCTACAGCAGAACTGCGATGAAAACGGATGTTACGTCGATCCAATGCTTGGTACTGATCATTGCTGTCAACAAGTCGTAGTTTTTGGGGTTGGATTTGTTCACTTGAACTGGACACTTTAAGCTGTGCTTCATCGATTAAAGTTGTAATCCCTTCCTCAGAAAGAAGCCTTTGAATGAATTCGGCATCTAATTCATTATTCTGCATAATGAATGGTCGGACATCATAGTCCTTGGTTAAGCCGCTTTTATCCAGTGTAAGACTGGTTGCAAACAAGGAACTTCGTTGTTGCCACTCAGAAAAAATGCATTGAACGATGTCCACAACAGATTTCGCCATGAACACTCTCGAATTTCTACGATATTTCCACAGCGCTGTCGGATCTTCTACAGTTAAACGATAAATTGTAAGGGCACCATCAGAGGCACCGACATCTGCTTTGGTCACAATGCCTGAAATTCGATTGAGTTCGGATTGATCGTTGACAATATCAATGGCGACTTGAGAACCAATGAAGGTCTTTAAAGGCAATTGAGCATTGGTTGAAAGGCAGATCAGCTGTAAGTGAATTCCGTCATTGAGGGCATGTGTGCCATCAATACGCTGAAGGAAGACTTGATCGTTGAGCATATCATTGCTGAACTTTAAGTGTATCGCACGTTGTTTTGCTGTAAGACCTAATTGCTCCAAAGCAGCATAAATATTGTTAGACATAGTTTATTATTGGATTTTAGATTGTGATCCATTCTACTCAATTACTTAATAATCTGTCTATACAGAACTGTCTATGATCATGTTCAGTACGACAATTTATGTCTCATTTTGTTTCAGCTTCTTAAGTAAATTGCGGCGATAATCCACTTGCCCTTTTGTGATTTGGAATAGCTCTTGTATTTGCTTTCGTTCTAAATTTTCTAACTCAAACTGATGTTGTCTCACCCAATCATAATCAGGTACTTTAGTCTCAACTACGATACCTAATTCTTTTCTGACATAAGCTTTTGCTTTCTGTAATTGAGATTCAGTCATATTTAACTGTAAAGCAAGACTTTTATCAGTTTGCCCTGAATTCAAAAGTAAGTCTTTATTGTCCAAAAACCATTGTTTTCGCTCCTTTCTTCGTTGCGCTCGTTGGATTCCAGTTATAGGTGATTGATTTTCCTCACACATTCTCAAATGTATGTCTCGTGCAATACTAATATGCACATTAAATTGTTCAGCGAGTTCGACAATTGTGTTGCAATGTACAATCTCATCTTTATGTTGTAAAAACATTTTTTCTCGCTCTACAACTTTGTGCAATGATCGACGTTTAAGCGGACCCGCAATGCCTTTACATCGCTGAAGATATCTCGCGTACCATTTCACTTGTTTTTTTGTCAATCCGTATTTTTCAAATAGTGTTTCAAAGCTTTCCGTAAACAACTCATCTTGATGGGCATAGACCCATTCATAATCTGCTTTTTGCTTCTTTCTCTGAATGTTGAGCTCACGCCTAAAACGCGTTAAAACATGCTTAGAAACTCCAAGTTGTCCTGCTAAGTCGTCAAGTTTCATGCTGCTGTTTTGCTTAATATAATCCGCAAGTTCAGACGTAAGTATATTTCCTTGGTTACTTCCATATACCTGCTCACTCATCCGACCTTTATATATCACCACTCCATTAATTAAATGTTTTTCCTCATAAACGTTCCAATCCTCACCCTGCCAATCCTTGATTATCTTTATTGGGTATAAATTATACTTTTTTGCCATAATAACTGAAATTTATTGTGTTGATGAATAACTCTTGTTTTATCAACTTCAGCTTAAAAATTGAAGTGTTTTTAAAAAAATGTAAAGAATTTGAAATTTTTTTGTGATTTAACATCAAAGTTATTTTCATTCAAAGGCTTGATCAACCTAGAATTAACGAAATTTAGAAAACTCTATTTAATCAATTGGTATTACTGTTTATGGATGAGCTTTCAATTAAATACATTGGCGGTGTACTTTACGGGCTCAGCCATGTATCCAATGTCGATGAGTTCAGCTATAAATATACCATGACAGGAAATGCCACTAAATATACAAAAAATAATGCAAGGGCAAATGTTTTTTTGTGGCTAATACAATCAATTAAAAGTTTGTCTCCCACAATTTCATTACAATTCAATTATTTTAAAACATAAAGTTGTGCACTCTTGATTTCTATTTTTTTCAATTAGCACATCATAGTTATTAGTCACAACAATGTCATAATGTAAATTTAGACTTAGACTTATTCAAGAGTAGTGGAATGACATCTTATTAGAATATTTTTTCCATTACGCATTTTTTATAAATCGTATTCAGCTTTTATCCCTTTCACTTTTATTTCATAAATTTTACTTAGGTTACTGTTATGGATTCAAACACCGCTGAACCACAACAAACTACTGAACTAGACAAGCCTATATTAGCGGCATGTTATGTCCGCATGTCTACAGATCACCAACAATACTCAACGTTAAACCAATCCGATAAGATTCAAGAATATGCAACCGCTCACAATATAAAAATCATCAAAACTTATTCTGATGATGGAAAAAGTGGACTAAGTCTAAATGGACGTTCTGGACTCCAACAATTAATACTAGATGTTGAATCACAAAAAGTTGATTTTAAAATTATCTTGGTTTATGACATAAGTCGTTGGGGTCGTTTTCAAGATGCTGACGAAAGTGCCTACTACGAATACATTTGTAAGCGTGCAGGCATTAATATCATTTATTGCGCTGAACAATTTGCCAATGATGGAACAAACTTTTCCAATGTCATGAAAAGCTTTAAACGAACAATGGCGGGAGAATATAGCCGTGAATTATCAAACAAAGTTTTTATTGGCCAATGCCGTTTAATTGAAATGGGTTTTAGGCAAGGCGGAACTGCTGGCTATGGCTTAAGACGAGCTTTGATTGATCAACATGGTAATTTAAAGACATTACTCAGAATGGGAGAACACAAAAGCTTTCAAATGGATCGAGTCATACTTGTAGCAGGACCAAAAGAAGAAATAGAAATTATCCATAAAATTTATGAATGGTTTATCCAGCATAATCTGACTGAATCTCAAATCGCAGAAAAATTG
Organism: Acinetobacter baumannii; assembly: GCF_016508585.1. Classification (GTDB taxonomy): domain Bacteria; phylum Pseudomonadota; class Gammaproteobacteria; order Pseudomonadales; family Moraxellaceae; genus Acinetobacter; species Acinetobacter nematophilus. The sequence goes on along the minus strand of NZ_JADVOP010000028.1, from coordinate 21,487 downwards.
AATTCAGATAATATAAAAACTGACTTTGACCGTGCATGGACTCGAAATACAGTACATGAAGTGCTTACCAACGAAAAATATATAGGTAACAACGTTTTCAATAGAAAATCATTCAAACTCAAAAGGGTTCATATATCTAATCCTGAAGAACAATGGATTAGAAAAGATCAAGCATTTGAAGCAATTGTCCCTTTAGAAATGTTTTATACGGCACAAGGTATCATTCGAGAAAGGTCACGCAAATACACAGATGAAGAATTACTCGATTTATTAAAAAGCTTATATCAAAAACATGGTTTTTTATCTGGCATAATCATCAATGAATCTGAAAGTACTCCTAAGACAGGCGTTTATTCCAACCGTTTTGGAAGCCTGCTTCGAGCTTATGAGTTAATCGGGTTTCAACCTGAACGAGACTATCGTTATATTGAAATCAATAAATTTTTAAGGAAATTGCACCCTGAAATTACACAACATGTTATCAGTGAAATGGCTAAGTTAAATGGAGCGAACATTCAAAAAGATCCATTTAACGATCTCATTTTCATCAATGACGAGGTCAGTATTTCACTCGTTCTTACTCGTTGCCACCAACTTGGTAGTGGAAATTATCGCTGGAAAGTTCGTTTCGATACAATCCTGAATCCTGATATATCTGTTGTTGTACGCTTAGATTCAACAAATACAGCGATTAAAGATTATTACCTTTTACCTAGACTAGATTTTATGTGTGACAAAATTAACATTGGGGAGTTCAATTCAGTGGAGTTAGAAAGTTTTAGATTCGATAATTTAAACTATTTAATTGGAATGGCGGAGCGTGTCAAATGGAAAAGCGCGAGTTAACACAGTTAAGAGAAACCTCGATTCAACTTATTAAAATAGAGCAAATTGAAATTCTAAATCCGAGGGATCGAAATCCAAAAATCTTTGCAGAAATTATTGAAAGTATTCGTAAAGTGGGCTTAAAAAAACCCATTACAGTAACTCAGCGTATAAATAGTACCTTTCAATATCAACTTATTTGTGGCGAAGGAAGGATACAAGCTTTCAAAACTTTAGGAGAAATTGAAATTCCCGCTAGAATTATTGATGTTGATCAAGAAGATGCTCTGATTATGAGCCTGGTTGAAAATATTGCAAGAAAGCAACATAGGGCTTTAGATCTACTAAGTAGTATTGAAAGGCTATCTGATTTAGGCTATGACAAATTTACGATAGCCCAAAAAACGGGGCTTGTCCCTGAATATATCCAAGGAATTCTTACCTTGTTAAAAAATGGGGAAGAGCGTTTATTGTATGCTGTTGAACAAAAACGTATCCCATTGAGTATTGCTTTGACTATTGCAAAAACAGCAAATAATAATCCTGAAATGCAACTGGTTTTACAAGAGGCTTATGAGATGGGAAATTTAAAAGGAAATCAACTTTTACAAGCAAAGAGAATAATTGAACGTCGACAATTTTCAGGAAAAAGTCTGGGGTATGGTCAATATCAAATCAACAATAAAATTACGGCAAATGACATTGTTAAGACTTATCAAAAAGAAGTTGAGCGACAACAAATTGCTGTGAAAAAAGCTGAACAAACTAAACAAAAGCTAAGTTTTATTATAGGTGCTCTAACCCATCTAAAAGCTGATGAACTATTCAGTACACTATTAAGAGCAGAGAATTTAGATACTATGCCAAAATACTTAAATGAACAAATAAACTAGGGTGGTGATAAAAATGAAACAAACCAAAATATCATTCTATTTTCAGCCTTTATATCTCCGCCCAGAACAAATATTAGTCACTAGAAAATTAGGACCACATATTCCATATACCAGAAAATACAAGCAAATCAAAGCGTCCATTCTTGAGATAGGAGTTATTGAACCATTATCTATTTCAGAAATAAAAGGTGATAAAAATTTATTTTCGCTACTTGATGGACATCTGCGGCTTGAAATTTTAAAAGAATTAGACCATGCCGAAATTCCATGTTTACTTTCAACAGACGATGAAAATTATACGCACAATAAGCAAATTAATCGCCTTGCAACAATTCAAGAACATTTTATGATTCAACGAGCTATTGAACGAGGTGTAAGTGAAGAGCGGCTAGCAAAAGCTCTCCATATGGATATCAAATATATTAAATCAAAAATGAACTTACTCAATGGCATTTGTCCAGAAGTTGTTGAGCTATTAAAAAACAGAGAAATTTCACATCAGGTTTTTCCTTTTTTAAGAAAAATGAAGCCATTAAGACAAATTGAATGTACAGAACTTATGTTATCTGTGAATAACATAACGATGACATATGCAAAGGCATTACTTGCAGCAACTGATATCAATATGTTAGTTTCGCCTCCAAAAATAAAAAAAAATAGCCCTTCAGTTGATGCCATCAAAAAAATTGAAAATGACATCTCTAGTTTACACTTACAATATAAAGCAATCGAACAAAGCTACGCGCAAGATACGCTTAACCTTGTTATTGCTATTGGCTATATTAACAAAATCGTATCCAATGAAAATATTAAAAATCATTTAGTAAAATATCAGCCAGATATTTTATCTGGCTTCGACACATTAATTAATTCAAATGTGGTTAAGTAGCTTAACTAAAATTCAAATTATTCCATTAATTTTCAAAACCTTATCGCACCACAATATTAAATATAATATAAATTAACGTCAAAACATTCAAACGTCCTATATTTTCACGGATCTATGTAATCAAATGAATATTTTTGTATGTGATGGTATAAGGTAGTTGGTATTTCATATTAATGACCATCCATCCTAGTCGACATTTGAATTTTTCAAAACAAACTCTTTTAAAAAGGCTGCAACTTTCACATTGACTTTGAAAGGTGGTATCGCCTTTCCTTCTTCCTGCTCAAAATGTTGCTTTGCCTTTGTCTTATCCACAGTATTCAATAATGTATCAAAACGTGCAAATTCATTGATATTATTTTCATTGACATGCGCGCTGATCAACTGTCTTAGTTTTGACTCGTCTAGACCAAAAGAAGTCGCAATAGCATGTATTTCGTCCTCTTTGGCTTTAAATTGATACTCCGTAATATAATCTCTAAACGATTTATCTTCTTGTAATTTCACATCACCACGTTGTAAGTCATGCAAAAAGATATTGGCAATTCTTTGTTCATTATGCGTCAAAGCCGCAAAACTCTTATGTAACTCATTTAATGCGGCTTCAAGTGATATAGCTTTTTCACCATCATACAATGCTTTCAAATATTTGGTAAATCGACTGTTCATGTAATCTGAATCAATCTTATCAGTATCAATTTCAGTTAAATATCCCTCAACTTCAAATGGAACACTACCGCCACCACCACCGCTTCCAACTTCAGAAAATAACTCTTTGTATCGTAAAGCTAAAATTAAATAAGTCTGTTGGTCTATACAAACCTCAAATGGTGGCTCATTTGATTGTTTATCATCAAAGCAATAGGTAAGTTGCTTCCAATTAAAACCTTGAATTTTTGCAGCCTCAAGATGCTCATTGAACTGCTTAAATAGTTTTGCAAACTGACCACAATCATCTTTGTCTTCAGGTAACTTTTCAAAGTTTTCGATACCCGCACTTTTAAACAGTTGTTCTATATCAGTAAAAATCGCGTTTAATTTATTTAGGTTATCTTGCAGTTTATCTACAAATAAAGCCAAAGGCTTATCGCCTGAATACAACTTAACTGCTGCATCAATATTACGTTTCATCGTATGCGGACGTCGGTAATATCGAATGATACCGAATGGTTTATCTTTACCAAATAAGCGGTTGGTACGTGAGAATGCTTGAATCAAGTTTGCATACTCAAGCATCTTATCCAAATACAAAGTATTAACCCATTTAGAGTCAAAACCTGTCAGCATTTGATCAACAACAATCAATAGCTCAAGCTGTTTTTCAGGGGTATGTTCTACACGCTTATATAATTCTTTATGGGCTAAACGGTCAGCAATATCACGCTTCATTTTGGCGTGGGTGGCTAAACTGAACTCCATGCCATAACGATTATTATAGTCGCTTATGATCTCAACCAAGCCATCTTCTTTGAATTTAGCATTTTCATTATTATCAATATTTGGATCAAACAATGCCGTAATTTTTAGCTCAGGTTTTAATTTTTTAAATAAACGATAATATTCAATTGCTTCGGCAATACTACTGGTGGCAAACATGCCATGAAATTTATTATTTTGGCTATATTGAATCCAGTTCTCTAAAATATCTTCAACCACTTTATTTTGATGCTCAGGACGACGATACTGCTCTGTTGGCAAGTAATCTTCAATTCCTCTGATATAGTTGTTGGCTTTATCCCAATGACCTGCCATAGCAACCTGACTTTTATCCATAAAGCGTAAATAAATTTCTTTCTTTTTAGGATCAGCCATAGCCTCTCGAACAGTATTGGCTTTTGCTTCATCCAAAGCCACAGCTTCTCGTAATTTTGAATCTTTATAAGTTGAAATCAGGTAAGGATCAAAACCGAGTACGTTTTTATCTCGAATACCATCTGCAATACTGTAACGGTGCAACTCATGACCGAATACTGTTGCGGTGGTATTCATATTCTTTTCATTTTCGTCTTGAATCGGCGTCCCTGTAAAACCAAAGAAGACTGCCTGAGGAAAGGTTTCTTTAATGGTAATGAGCATATCGCCAAAGGTTGAACGGTGTGCTTCATCTACAATAATGACGATGCGCTTTTTCTGCATCTGCTCAATATCATGGGCTTTTAGACCACCCTCTTCTTGCTTGATATTACTCATTTTTTGAATTGAGCTAACAATCAGGACTTCGTTCGGATTGGTACTTTTGAGTTTGCTAATCAACGCATAAGTATTTTCAGTAGATTGTACAAAGTCGTCCGTGTCTGCAAAGTTATTGTATTGCTCTAATGACTGCGTGCCGAGCTCAATACGATCCATCAAGAAAATCACTTTATCTGCATCTTTAGAGGTTGCAATCAGATAAGCCGATTTAAAGCTGGTCATGGTTTTACCTGAACCAGTGGTATGCCAAATATAACCACCTAAACGATCTCGCCCGTCCCACTCGATACGCGCTACACGGTCAGAAATAGCACGAACTGCAAAATACTGGTAACTGCGCATGACCTTTAAAACGCCATCGGTTTTATCTGCTACGGTGTAAAATCCAATGAGCTGATGTGCCATCGGAATAGACAGCAAATGCGCAGCAATGTATTTCCAATAATTGATTGGTTCGTTGTTAAAATCTGCCCAGTTAAAATAGTAATCTGAGTTAAATGATCCATCTGGACCGGGATTGGCAAAGTATTTAGTTTCTTCTGGATTCATCGCTACAAAGATTTGTACCAATGAAAATAGCCCTGAAAAAATACCTGAACGGGCATAGTTTTCGATTTGATGTGCTGCCTGACTGACAGGGACGCCTGAGCGTTTCAATTCAATATGAAACAATGGCATACCATTGATCAGCAACATAATGTCGCCTTGTCGATCATTTAAAATCGTTGAAGACGTTGGGAATTTGGGTTGTTGTACGATTTGGTAACGGCTTTCCCCAGCTGCGATTTGCTGGCGGTCATAAATACTAAGGCTTATTTCTTTACCTAAGTGTGCTGGATCATTTGGGTTGTCTCGCTTGATAGAAACAGTTTTGCCATTAATAAAGCCATTGAGTGCCAACGGTGTACGCAAAGTTTTAATTTGTTCGAGTATTTGCGCCATTTCGGAGTCAGTCAGTGGCTGACCATTCAGCCGATCTATACCGCTGTTATTTTCAAATAAAATTTTTGCCCAGTTGTTAATTAAATCCTGTTCCGTTGGATTTTTTAGAACTGTGCTTTCCCACCCTTTGTTAAAAAGAGTTTCGATAAATGCCTGTTCAAATTCTTTTTCGCTTTTAAATGTCATGGTCGATTTGCTTTTATCAAGTCAATTTATAAAAAGTCTCCCTTTTACAAAGGGAGACTTAGAGGGATTAATATAAATTCAAACAAACATCTTTTCTAAAAAAGCCTGTTTTAGTTTTTTTAAGGTTTGAAGCTGTTGCTGTTGTAATACTAGAGTTTCATCGAGCTCTTTGAAAAAACTCGCAATAGCTTTTTGCTCATCATATTCAGGCACATCACAAACAAAAGCCAAAATTTTATTTGGGGAAGTATGTTTTACGGTTGTACCTGTGGCAGATAAAACAATATATTTATGATACGACTCAGTTTGTAACAAATAGAAAAGAAAACCTTTGTCTAATTCATCGTTCTCAAAAGTTATTAATCCTAACCGTTGATTATGGAGTAATATTTTTCCTCGAATTAAAGGAACCAAAGCAGGTAAACCCAAAGTGTCACTTTCTTTACTCAAATCAGTCATCGTTACTAACAGATCATTTTCTTGAAGTATATAATTTTTAGGTACTGCACCATTATAGTAAATGAACTTCTCAGCTTTGAAGCCACCACCAATCATAAAATTGCCAGGAGTCAATAAACATAAATTTGTCTCAGTTTCACTGAAATATGTCCCATCAAATGCAAAGCCATGTTTAATCGAAATAAAATTGGATAATTGAAAATTCCTCCACTTCTCACTAAACCCTTTTAAACGAATCTCAGGTTGCGTACTTCCTGCTTTTGGAAACATTTTTTCCAGCATGGCTTTTTTAAGATTTTGTGTTTGAGTCAGTTTCTTTTCGTGTAAGGCAATAGATTGGTCTAGATTTCGGAAAAAATTACCGATTTGGGTTTGTTCACCTGATTCAACTGATGGGGCAAAAAACTCCATTTGAGCAAGCTGATTTCTTGAAATTTCTAAAAAAGTAGACCCTGAAGCTTTACTCAAGGCAAACTTCTTGATTTTAGCTCCCATCGAATAGAGGAAATAAACATCAATACTATTGGCAATAAAAGATTGAAATCCTTGATTCGTTGCAGCTGGTTTACCCAATATTGCCATATCGCCAATGCCAGCTCTTGAACTGAATAACACTGTTTTCTTTGCAGGCAATACTTTTGCAGAACTATTTTTTAACCCTGATGCCGTGATCTTTTTTAGACTTCCATTAACATAAACATTCTCACCAATTTCAGTAGGCGAATACCAATCTATATCACCATTCCAAAATTCAGGCACGTTAGTATCAGGTGTTCCACCGCCTACAATATCAACAACTTCTCCTAATGTTGTTTCATTCCAATCATTTTTATACTGACTAAAACGAAGCTCAGGACACGTTTGCTTTTCCAAATTAAGCCCCTTTTAACAATGCTTGAAACTGTGCCAAACCTTGCATATCAAAATCATCACCTGTTAAATCATCTATCAAGTCAGCAAGACTATGCTCCGCTTCAATCAACTTTTGCGTGGTTTCAGTATAGGTTACGGCATACTTATCTGCCAAAGCCTGTACCACATCAGCCAAATGCTCAATCACTTCATTCGGCAACGCCAAAATTACAGATAGAATTGGTTGTACCCACTTCGCTTCCAACAACTCTAAAATTTGTGAATTTTCTAGTGCTTCAATCGTAGTTTTGGTCAACAAATGCAAGGTATTGGCATCGGCTTTAATCTCGGTTTTCAGCTCTTTTTCCTGTGCAAGCAAATCTTCCACTTGGAACAACTTCGCTTCCAGAGAGTCTTCCGCAAAAGTAAAATTAGCTTGTAACGTTTTTAAATACGCTTTCACTTTTCCTACTGCATAAGTACCGTTTTTATTGGCTTCAATCTTCGCCCACTGTACTTCAGGATGTGCCTGAACAAACTGTTCCTGTTCTGGCTTTTTCGCTTTATTGGCAAGCAATTCTAATAATTCATTAATCGCACGGATTTCTGGCGTTTCAATATATTCGAATGCCTGTTTCAATGCTTTAGAAATTTCTGCTGTAACAAACGCATCATTGGCATCGTTCAACAAAGTATCTTTATCTTCCTCAGACAACGAGTCCATGATCGCTTCAATTTCAGCACTGGCTTCAGTTAAAGCACGTTCTTTATTTTGCAACGCAGTGAGTTCATCAATAAGTAAATGTTGTTGTACCAAATCAAATGGCAACACATAACCCACCCAACCGTCTTGAACTTCCTGCTCTTTACCATCTTTCTTTTTTAAGACCATGTTAGGATTTACGACTTTGACTTTGTTCAAACCTTCTGTTTGGATAATTTCCAAATCTCCTATAATGGTTTGCCATTGATCATCCAAGGCTTGATAGGCTTGATATTTGTCAACTAAAGCAATATTTTCCAAACGCTTGAAAATATCCTGACTTAAAACATTTTCCTGCTGTGCAATATGCAAAGACTGCATCTTACCAATGAGTTCAGCTTTTAAATAATCATGGAAATTGGCAAAAGCCGTATTAAATTGCGTTTTAAATGTTTGAACATTGGCATGCTGATGAATAGCGTTACTGATTTCTGTCGTGGCTAAATCGACATAAGGTGTATCGCTGTCAGTAAATAAGTCTTGGCGTAACTGAGGGAACGCCTTCCAATACTCGGCATAAGCATCAATTTCTTTCTTTGGAATACCGCCAAACATGGTGGCATAAATATCCCAAGTTTCTGCTGTTGCAGACGAGTCTACATAACGAGGAATATTTAAGTTATAACCTTGCTCACGGATTTCTTCCAAGCTGACCAATTTAGAAAATTGCTCAATGTCTTCACGCTGTACAACGGCATCAACAATTTTCTTAATGTTGGATGCTTGTAGATGGTTATTTTTACCAACCTTGATAAAGCCTTTCGATGCATCAACAAAAAGCACATCACTGCTTTGTCGACGTTGTTTTAAAATTATGATTACAGTTGGAATACCTGTACCAAAGAAAATATTGGCAGGTAATCCAATGATTGCATCTATATGTTTATTTTCAAGCAAGTTTTTACGAATACGTTCTTCTTCACCACCACGGAACAATACGCCGTGTGGCAAAACAATCGCCATGATGCCATCAGGTTTTAAATGATATAGATCATGTAGTAGAAACGCATAGTCCGCCTTGGTTTTTGGTGCTAAACCAAAACGAGCATAACGTGGATCAGATTCTTTATTCGCTGAATCCCATGCTTGAGAATAAGGCGGATTAGACACCACAGCATCGACATACAACGGTGTATAAGTACTGATTGGATCATGGTCTTCAAAATACGGCCAATCATCCTCTAAAGTATCGGCATTTCGAGCCACAATGTTCGCAGGCAAAATACCACGCATCACCAAATTCATACGGGTTAAGTTATAGGTATTTTCCTTTAACTCTTGTGCGTAATATTTGATTTTATTTTCATCGTTGACGTGCTTGGCAACTGAACTACCAATATTTATCAATAGCGACCCAGAACCACTGGTTGGATCGTAAATTTTGATTTCTTGCTGATCTTTTAAGTGATGCGCAATGATTTCAGACATCAACACAGATACTTCATGTGGAGTATAGAACTCACCTGCTTTTTTACCTGCATTAGCAGCAAATGAGCCAATCAAATATTCATAAATAAAACCAAGTACATCGTAGTCTTGCTTGTTATTCATCGGAATAACTTTGATCAATTGCAATAAATCACTGATAGCTTTGGTTTGACTGTTTGAGTTGTCACCAAGTTTACTCAAACCTGTTTCTAGTGTTTTAAAAATACCATCGAATACTTTTTTATGTGATGGACTAATTAAACGAGAAAAGGCAGACAATGCATCACGAACATTGGCAACGTTGAAGTCATTGCCTTTTTTCAGCCATGTCGAAAACAGATTGTCATAAGCAATAAAATAGCCTATACCATCTTTAATAAATTCAACCGTTTCTGGGTCTTCTTCAGTGAGTGCTTCAATATCTGCTTGACTAAAATCTTTCGCTTCTAAAAAGGCTTGTTCTTTGTCAGATAAAAACTTGTAGAACATGAACCCTAAGATATAGTCTTTATATTCATTTGCCTCAATCTTTGAGCGCATTTTGTTTGCTGAGTCCCAAATTTTGGAAGCGAGTTGTTGCTTGTTCATAGGTTGTCTACAATGCTTAAAATTGGTTTAAAGCTCTCCTAAATATTCAAGAAAGCTAGAATTGCTTGTATTCTCACTAATTTGAGTACGGTTCTCAACCTATTGTTTCATTCTGGATTAAAAAATCTAATCAAAGAAATCTATACGCAAGATTTTGCATATATTGAATACAGCAATTTATTAACTATGCGAGAAAACACTTACTACCAAAGAAAACACTAAACTCCTTGTTATTACTTTTAATATTTTATACTATTTTCAATAACATATTTTAAAACAAACAATAATGAGGCAACATGACAGCAAGTTCACGTAAAGTAGTTCATGATATAGCGTGTGCATTTTATAAAATTAGTTTTAAAAATGAAAAACTACCAAAGCAACCTCGTGGGAAATTTACTCACTTTTTTAGTGTAGAACAGGTTTTTAATTTTATTGCGAAAAACAACCATAAAGATTTAACAGTTTCATCCGTAAAAGGTCGCTATGTTTACTCAATCACTGAAATTACTAAAAAGGATAATACTTTATATTTATTGATTGAACGATCTGATAAAGAAAGCGAAGATGTAAGAATATTTAATAGACCAAAAGCAGAAACGAAATTAGTTCCATTTGAAGATGGAGACGAATTGCAAAAATTTTTCCATGTAGTCATCCAATTGGATCCAAAAAATAAAAATTCTGCATTGATGGTGCTTGAACAATATGCAGGTGGCACAGGGTTTACTTTGGGCTATATCATCACAAATATTTTACATAATTTACGCGAATCAAATATCCAACCTGATTTTTTTAAAGCTCCATATGGAGGTGGCGGAACAAATGAAGATGGTACTCCGCGTATGGTTGAGTTTGCCACAAAAGCTGAAGTAGATAATGTTTGTGGTTTATCAATTCTTGACAGAGCAGCACAAGGAAATTTACTTAGTATTAGTGCAATTGAAGAAAAAACACAAAAACAAATTGAAAATGATCCGTTGTTAACTATTGCAAAAAAAGAATTTAAATATATTCCAGATCGTGCAATCTTTTTAGATCAAAATGGGCAAGAACTAGAAAAAGGCTTACTTAGTGTAGCTTTTAATAGTGTCTTAAATAAAATTAAAAACGATGCATCTTTAGGTGAAAACTTATTCTACAGAGTTCGCTGTAAGGAAAAATCTCGCACTATGAGTATTGATATTAAGGGTGATTTTACTGAATCTGATTTTGGCGTAAAAATTGAATTTATTGAAAGCTTTGAACGTCAACCTGTGACGCAAAATGCAACTTCTGACCAAAAACTTTTTAGCAGAATGAATACAATATTATCTCGTCACAAAGGCTTGGACATATTACCTAATGATGGAACTAATTCTTAAGCCATTAGCGTATTTATATATTAAATGGGCGATTGATGACTTAAATGGACGAAATAAAAAGCCAATTTTTGATTGGCTTCTACCTATTTTATTCTCAATTCTCGTAACAATTTTTCTGTATCTAACATTAGATCTCAATTCATCTAAATTTAAAATTTTTTTTGAATCAAAGGGTTTTGAAGTTCTTGGTAACTTTATATTAGCGCTACCTGGCTTTTTATTCGCAGCATTGACAGCCGTAGTATCATTTGGCAACAAAGAGCTTGATATTACTGCAAAAGTTAATCCACCCATTAATAAAGATGGTCATGAAATTTCAAGAAGGCGGTATCTATCCAATGCCTTTTCATATCTAACTTTTTTGAGTCTAGCATTACTAATTGCCACAGTTTTCATAAATTACGCCTATAGCTCAAACATTTTAGATTTTGGATTTACCTATTATAAATGGGGTTATTTGTTAACTTCTTTAATCTATTTTACTTTTGTTTTTCAAATGCTTTTTATTCTTATAATTACACTGTATTACATTGGTGATAAAGTACATCAACCATCCAGTTATTAACAAAAAAATAAGGGAGCTTTCGCTCCCACAATTATCGGCTTTCTATTTTACCTTCAATCCATTGATTAACCTCCCAAGCCACCCAACCAATACGTGAATCACTTAAACGTACTGGTTTCGGGAATGTTGGATCATAATACTTAGAACTAGCATTGATCATTTCATAGATTTTTGCTCGGCTGATACTTGTGAACTGAATCACTTCTTTAATGTTAATTATTTGATTCATTTGAAAAGTTTGACCTGTGAACGCATTCATGATGTTTACTCCTGATCATTGATGCGAGCGCTACTGCTCAAATAACCCCAAGATCTGTAATTTTTTAAACTTTGAGCTCATTCAGTTCACCGCCCTCACACTTCCCTGCAATCCCTGCTGAATATACTGCACAAACCCATCCCCCTGATTGAGCTTAGGCTTAACTTTAGATTTTGACTCAGGTTGTGCTTGTTCAGACTCAGTAACTTCATCCGTATAAAACTCCTCCACCAAATCCAGACCCTCTTCAGAATTCACCTCAAATCGTGCATTACTAAAACACTGTCGAGCCATCTGATCTAAAGCATTTTGATTAAATCCAGATGCTTTACTTTGCTGATCAATCTCTTTTGCCATTTGAATGGCTTGTTGAAGATTGACACCATCTCGTAGAGTTAAGTCCACGTAATACACAGGTGTTCGATAGCTTTGTGTGGTGGACTTACCTCGTAGCGTCAATTGCAAAGGCAAACATGAAAGTAAACCATTCGATGCCGCATGGTAATAAGACAAGCGTGCTGCCAAAGTACGGATACTATTGAATCCTGTAGTCCTAAAAATAAACGTACCGAGTTCATCCGATTCATCTAAGTTGACATGCAATCTACCAAAAGGCTTACAGTTCCCTCCTTGTGCCAATGGGCATAAATCAGGGGATGGACATGGATGTTGTTCTACGCCTTGATTGGTTTGTCTTTGGCAAGTCTCACCATTGCCAATACATACGGGTCGTCCTGTTTGGCGATCAAATAAGGTGTACTCAGCTCTGAGATTAAGCTCAGGATCATTGAAGATCATTCGGACTGGAATTATTCTAAGTTTTTGGTTTTGATTTGGTGCTTTGGCTCGAAGTTGTTCATCCAGTGGATGTTTAATCCAGCCATCTTTTCCTTGGATTTGGCTGGTAATGGTAAATTGGTCATCCTTTTCAGGGAGTCGTTTACCATTCTTTTCAACAATTTTACCAATGCTGATTCTACCGAGTATGGGTGGTGTAATCGCTAAACCTTTAATCATGATATTTCTCTCTTTTGAATAAATTAATGAGACATAAAAAAATCCCATACACTCTGGCATGGGACTTTTAATTGTTTATTTCACTTCAAATTACTTAGGCTAAATTCCTTTAATCATCGTTTGTATAGATGTTGAAACGCCTAGAACCTTGTTTGTTTTGTGGAAATTGATTGAGATATTCAGGGTACTGTTTGAGTAATGCCTTGCTATCTAAGCTGATTGAGTCTTTAGACTTTTTCCACGTCACTGAACCTGTTTTAAAGGTCGCTCGTTCAGCCTGTTGCATCTTGACTTGTAGTTGATGTTTCATCAGATCGAATGTCTCTTGACCAGTTTCAATTTGATGGCGTGCTTGAATCAATTGCTCAAACTGTTGATTGGCTTGTTCATCTTCGGATAGGTCAGTGGTACTGAGTGGCACATGTTCAGGATAAAGCTGTTGTAAGGCTTTGGCTGCTGATTCAGATGCATCAGCATCAGGTGGCGTATCTTTTTCCACATATTCCCAGAAATGTCGTTCTGCATTGATGATATGTTGGATCACTGATTCTGAACGAGTCACTTTAAAGATTCGGGTTTCATGTCCACAAATCAGTACACAGATATGTGCTGCTTTCTTGCCTGTCACTGCCAGTTGATGTTGCACTTGGCAAAGTACATATAGCGGTACACCATCTCGCCAAAGCTTAGCACCATGTTCTCCAGCGGTTTTACATTCCAAGATTTGTACATCTGCGTCACCAACAACGGAGTAATCTAAGTTGGCTAACATAAAGTGTTTATCAGCTTCAGGATGTTGCAATACCGCATTGACTCGACGCACTTTGTAGTTGGTATGCATGCTGTAATATTCAGCCACCAACGGCTCGAGTCGTTTGCCCCAATAGAGAGGTGCATGCCCTTCACTTTCATCCTCAATATTCTGTTGGATGCGTCCTGTTTTAATCATCCACAGTTCCAACATCGACATATAAGGATTGAGTCCACAGGCTGCTGCACAATCGCTACTGCCAATACCTTGTTTTCTTACTTCAAGCCATTCGGCTTGGCTCATGTGTTTGGTATTCACTAAGCGTTTAGCGGAAAAGAATTTAGGGGCATTAAATGTTGTGGAGGTTGTTGATGGAAGTAATTGAGCAGATTGAGTCGTGATATTGACATGGTTATTCATATCTACATTCCTATTGAATTATATTTTGGGCATAAAAAAACCATATCCGTAGATATGGTTAAGTTTTGTTAGATGATGGATATGGAAGGCTTTTAATCAGAGCGTAAAAAATCAGGCATAAAAAAAACCACACTTGGCGTGTGGCTATAAAATAGGTATGTGCAACCGAGGGGTATTCGCACATACTCAGCATGTTTGATAAGATTATTATTCAATCTTAAACTTAAATGAAGCTTAAGCTAGCATTTTTAATGCTTGTTCCAAACCTCGCTGTTTTAAGCCTGCGCCTGCACCAAACCATGCTGAATCGAGCCGATGATCCTGACTCATTGCACGACGTTCATGATCACAAAATTCTGTAATAGAACACAATAAGCCATAAGCCGTATCTTTGGCTGAAGATAGTGTTGCTCCTCGCCCATGCCCATTAAACATGGTCATGACCTTAGACATTGCTCTTCGGTTCGGTTCAGTTTTATTCGCCTCTGCTTGATTAGCAACATTGCGATAGAACTGAATGATGCTTTCATCCTGTTCGGCAATACTCAAACTCGTATTATTAAATACCGCATCAAAGTAAGCAGCCGCTTCTTGTTGAGTCACTTTTCGTTGACTGAGTTGTTTCATTTCATACATGTGTTCATCCCATGCACGGATTGAAATACCTAATTGTTGCTTGACCTTTTCAGCATCAAACTTGGTACTGTGTGGGACTTTGACTACACCATGGCTTGAATCTTGTCCTTTCAGTGCAATGGCTAAGGTATTGTTACATACCACACGAATGGAAGTAAATTGTGCAGTAGTAGCGAGTGTTCCATCACAAGCCGTAGCTAATAGAATATAGCCATTGCTGACATCTTTACCTTTAAGTGCATTCGTTTGTCCAGTTCTCGCCAAAGCCCAGAATTTCTTACCACCTTTTAGTACGCCTGCTGTTTCCAGTTCAAAGCCAGATTGTTCTGTTAAGTCTTTGTAGAAATGTAGAATCTCTTGAGGTTGTACTTCCTGAAAGCGTTGACTAACCACAGACAAAGGTGCATGGGTATCTGAACGATAAAGTACCCGTTGTTCTTCAAATGGCATGATGATACTTTGCCCACGATCATTCTGTGCCATATAACTGACATTTGAAGATTCAATTCGCCAATCCATACCTGCCTGTTGTGCCCAAACCGCTATGGGTTGGTTCTGCGTCAGTTGGTTGCCTAAACCATGCCAAGGCGTTTGTCCAACATATGCCATTTGTTCAATTTGATGTGCCATAAGAATTTTCCTATTCGTCATTTAATTGTTTAGATCCTCTATCCAAATTTGGGCATAAAAAAGGCTTGCGCAAAGAGCAAGCCGAAATTGTGATTCACCATATTTAGATTCAAATCAATTGATTCACTTAGATGATATATATTTGAAATTATTTGAAATAATCTTAAACCAGTTCTGCTATTTGTATTTTAGTGTTGGGTTTAAAAATCTTATTTTACAACTGATTAAAAAATAATCTTTTTGGTGATTTTAAGGGCAATATCGATTTTTTAGGTAAATAATAATGTGCTTGTCAAATACTCAATACATAAGGAGAGAATGATGACAAAGACAGCAAATGATCAACGTTCAACAGTAAAAAATCCGAATAATGATCAATTTAAACAAGCTCAAGATAATCGTGCTAATCAACTCAATCCAAATCATCGACCAACAAAATCAAATAGAGGATAAAGAAATGAGTAAAGCGGGTTTTCCGAGCACTACAGGCAATCCATCAGGCGGCGGACGTGATAACAATCCCCCACGAAGTAAATAGTCAATTTTAGCAATCCTGCGATATCAATTCGGAAGGCCAGATATGTTTGCCTTCCGAAGGGTATTGATTTAAAAAAGCGCCCCATATCATTATAAACTCTTCCGATAAGGCTAAATCACTTACACTAGCTGTCTTTTTAATGTGCTCGTAATAAAAATTTTGCCAATAATAAATTAACCATAAACCACTAATTGCATTGATACTTTCAAACCATTTTTCTTCTGGGAGCTCATTTTTTAGAAATAAGTGGTTTTCCCAACATACTTGCTCATAAATTTCATCGTTATGAAATTCACCATAGGGTAGCCCTATGAACTTATATACTTCATCCAAATAACATTGCCTTTGGTTTTCTCTCATTTTTTTTAAAAGTGTTCTAAATTTTTTGACTTGTTGATCATCTGTTTCTGGATCTAACCATTGATCAAACTTTCGAAGTTCAGGAATTTTTTTTAAGATGTCTACTTTTTGCCCCTTATTCGCTTCAAATTTAGCATTGATTTCACGAATAAATACCAAAAGATCAGTAAATGTTTTGGATGGGTAATAAGGTTTTCCCTTTTTAAACTTAAATTTCAATGCTTGGTTCATACAAATGGATTTGAATGTCCATTTTCTTGATATTAAATGATCTAGGTGAAGTAAAATTAAGAGGATATTGATACCAGGATTTCTCAGCATCGGAATAGAGATAAACTCTTTTAAAACTTCATTAAAATTGAAATTATCTATAAAAAAAATCTTTAATTTATTTGCATATTCCTCTGAAAATCCATTTCTTTCTAATTGTGAGAATAAATTAATGTGCTCATTCCAATAAGAAAAGTCTTCATTTTTAATTGGATATAGCCCTAAAATTTTTAAACAATATGAAAAAGGATAATAGCTCTCCTCCAATACTAATGCTGTGGCTGAATTAATTACAGTTTTTCCTGTTTGTGAACCTTGATGTTGTTTAGGGGGAATAATTTTTTCAGCAAATTCAGATTTAATTTTGATTATTGCAATTTCTTCATTTTTAAAACTTAACTTGGCAAACTTTTTTTCAATCGACACTATTTTTTTAGCTAGGTCCTTATCTAAATTTTTAATGATTGAATAGTTGAACGACAATAAGTCCATAAAAGACCCTATCTTTTAAATGCCAAGAGTAATTTAAAAAGCTTACCCATATTTTTTTTACTTCACCACTCCGGATGATTCATATTGATTTAACTCGCTTTTCAATTATGATTGATTGACTAAGTCTATCCTTAATTCTATCATTCAACTGCTGACCTACATTGTCAGTCGGTTTTAGCAGACCGTTTACCCAAAGCACGCTAAAAAGTTTAACTTTTTGGTGGGCTACCCTGCGTCTCCCCCTCTGCGGCGGAACGGGAGGGGGACACCTTCGGGTGTGCTGATCTTTTTGGGTATCAGTCTGCTAACCCCTTTTCGTTTCGCCACCATTATTTAGCAGTAATTTGGTGAAACTTCTTTATACCCAAAGGAGTCATTACCATGACTAAATCTTATCTATCTTTACTCTTTTCTCTAAAGCTCTATCGGCTATTGCCCTGCCTTTGGTATAACAGCTAGTTTTTCATTCAACAGACATTCAATCTAAAGACTTATTTGTCCTTGGAATAGGACACCTTTGTCTTTGCATTTTGTCATGCTGTTGAAATGATCAATTCCAAAATAAGCAATAACAATAAATTAGGGGGGAATGATGAAAATTCAAACTTCAATTTTAATCATTGGTTGTTCACTCATAACACTCGGTTGTGCCAGTAAAGCTGAACGAGAGTTTCTTGGAGGTTGCCAATCTACAGGGATGGAGCGATCCGCCTGCAAATGTGTCTATCAAAAACTAGAGGCTAAGTACGGAGAGGAAGGTTTTAAAAATAATCTTTACACCCTCAGCCAGACTGAAGCCTTTCAAAACGATATGGTGCAAACCAGTTTGCAATGTATGAGAGAGTAAGCGATGAGAGTTATTGCTGGAATCATCTGTATTGTTGCAGTCATTTGCTTTCTGGGTCTGCCATTCATCGGCATGATGATTGTTTTTGGTTTGTTTTACTTACTTGCTCAATATGCATTTGGTGGAAATAAATGAATACATCTATTACTTCTTGGTTAATCCGTTCTTATTTGATTATCGGTTTACTGTTTGCAATTTATCAAAACTTTTGGGGTCAACATAGCTATAAATCATTTGCCTATCACTTAGGGCAAGGCGTGATTTGGCCAGCAGTCATGTTCCCATCTGTGGGTAAATTCATTGGTGGAATACTTATTCTTGTAATCATCGGTGGCTTAGTGCTTCGCTCTAAATAAATTCTAATCTAAAAATATTCAAAGGATCTTCTCATGAAAAAATTCACATTAATGGCATTCATACTGTGCATGTATTCCACATCTCAAGCAGCACCTAACGTCTGGCAAAATGGATTTGCACAAGGGTTTAGCTATTATTTACTCAAAAATAGTCAAAATCAGAAATTGACTATTTCATGTAATACGGGTGCAGGACCAGACACCGAGCACTCTGTACAGCTTGAAACCGGAAATAAAGCGTATGCAAGCTTTAATAAGCGATCATCTTTTAGCTTTATCATTGATGGAAAGGCATTTGATGCACCTTCTGAAACACGAACTAGGCTTAACGGCAATGATTGGGATAAATTTATCGCTCACGTAGGAAAAGCCAAAAAAGTTGAGGTTTTTATAAACAATAAAAAAATGGCTGCTTTCATGCCTAAAAATGCAAATAGAGCGTTTTCTAAAGAGTTGATTGAGGCATGTACTTCACTGCAATTCTCGAATTTCTAATCGTTGCGCTCGTTCCATTACTACTTAGATACATGATCAAAAAAATAAACATGCCTAGGCTTAAAAACCTAGGTTCCACTTTCCAATAAAGGTAAAGAATCATCCAAGCTAAAGCCTTCGATAGCGTGAAGCATAAAACGACTTAGTAACATTAGCATGGTAATGAAATGTTTATTTTATTCATGATCTATAGCGGATTATTTTTAATCTAAATCAGTGGTATCGATGCGCATAGTTAACAAAATATCAAAAGGATAATTACATGAAAAATCATCTGCAACTTATCTTCAATGTGATCATTATTATTGCCCTAGCTGGAATAGCTTATCTTGTATGGAATCAATCTAAGCAATCACCAATCAGCAGCAACGTTCCATCAGATATTAATCCTGATCAAATACACGCTTCGCAAGCTGGAACAATGACTGCCCACCAACCAGACATGCCAGAAGATACTCATGAGGATTCTCTAAATCAACCAGAAATGACTGAGAATATTCAACCCAATACAAACTCACCAATAAAAGTTCAATCTTGTGGTGCAGATGAATACAGTGCTGATTGTGAGAATCGAAAGGTACCTCGTCTTTATTTCATGTACAGCATGAGCCCTAAAAATCCTGCATGGGTCGAATTTATCACTTTAGGTAAACCTATTGGATATCCAGATATCTTGATTGAGGAAGTACAAATAACATCTAAAGATGGTCATTCCTGTATGGTCGATTCATGGGGGCCAGAAGGTGAAACTATAACTGACAGCGACATAAACGTTTTAATCACCCCTGCTTGTCCTGAAAAGCAAATTAAACATGTTGACTTAAAAATTGATGGGAAACTCTATCGATTCGTTTAATTTTAAAATCAAAAAATCAAGATTTCTACTAAAATAAACCGATGTTTCGAAAAACATCGGTTTTTTTTGATTCTCTTCATCAATCGTTTTTACTTTAGAAAATAAGAACAAAGCTCAAATATATGCATGATAAACTGATAGTCATCTATCAAATCTATTTAAAAGCCATGACGATCATCTGCCAAATTCATGTATTAAAACTGCGATGGCAAGATTCACAATAGAACTTTATTACAATTCCAGATTCTGAAGTACTATGTTTCAATTCAAGTAAATAATTAATCAAGCCACTTAATATCACCTCTGCCAATTTCAACATCCAAGGCGATAACGGTGAACCAGATGAAAGCCGCTTCATGATCATGGTTGCTAAGCCAAGCTTTGAGATGGATGTCTTATTTGAAAATAAATGAATGACTTGCTGCTGATGAGAAACAAATATTCGGTGTACTTGAGTAGACTGGCAATATGGACAACATGTTGGCATACAAAACATCTCCAATGAAAAATATGAAAGGGTTTATTTCTATAAACCCTCATTTACAATCACATAGATCGTGATCTTCATGTAGATGATGTATGACTCAGTTTTCTTTTATTATCCGAATGTACGCATACGTTTTTTACACTTCACACGTAGATGCTGGTTTTCTTTTTCAGGTCGAACTAAATATTTGATCGTGTTTAACATATTATTCACTTGATCTTGATCTTTACGATAAATCATCCCTATACCTAAAGTATCTCGATCAGAGAATTGCTGAAGATACTTAGGATCATGACAATTAAAATAATTCCCTTTACCGCTGGTGATATTTCCCCATATGTCACCTACTCGTTTGGCGATACCATAAGCTTTCTGACGCTCATGTCCTTTGTAGACCAATAATAAATGGCAGTGGTAGCCTTTATCCTTACCCTGTTCTAATGCCCATGCATATTCAATTAAACCCTCAAATATTCTATCTTTATCACGTAATCTAGTACGTAATACTCGCATATCCTCATTAAATTCTTGAATACCAACTTGGTCTTGATGTTTAAGAGGATAAGCTAAATCTACACGAACCACTAAAATACGTGAATAATGATCAGTAACCCTCTCCATACGTTCAACTAAATTCTTCGTATTTACAGATTCACTATATTGATGATCACGTAATTGACGTAAATGCCTGCGATGGTGCTTTTTAAATCTTTCTTTAATTCCAGTAAAAGAAACTCGTTTTAATTGATCATATAAAGACTGCCAGTTATTTAGATCTCTATCAAAATCGATCAGCAATTCAATTAAAGCATCCACACAAGTAGAGTAATAGAAATCAGGATTATATATTTTATCGAGTTGAAAAATTAAATCAGTGAGTTTTCTGAAGAACTGGCGCGGTTCTCGGGATCTATTTACGACATCATCCACAAAGTCTTCGATTTCGATAAGGGTCCTAGATTCATTAACTTGATTATTCATGTTACACCTATGAGAATTTAATTCATAGGAATACACAGAGTGTATTTTTTATCTAGTAATGATAATAAAAATTCTATTTAACTAGCTTTATTAATTTAAATAATATTAAAAACCCTCAAGAAATAAATATTAAAAGCTATAAGGG
>NZ_JADVOP010000027.1 GCF_016508585.1 Acinetobacter baumannii | reverse complement strand
CGTTCCTTAACGGTTACCGTCCACAGTTCTACTTCCGTACAACTGACGTAACTGGTGCAATCCAATTACAAGACGGCGTTGAAATGGTAATGCCAGGCGACAACGTTGAAATGTCAGTAGAATTGATCCACCCAATCGCAATGGACCCAGGTCTACGTTTTGCGATCCGTGAAGGTGGTCGTACAGTTGGTGCTGGTGTAGTTGCTAAAGTAACTGCATAATCGCTGATTGTGTAAAAAAGCGCTCCTATGGGGCGCTTTTTTTATGGCACAAATAAAATTTATAAATTGTCAGACAATTACAGCCTAAAGCTGTCCTTAACTGATATTTGTGTGACCTAATCTGCAATTATCCAAAAATTATAAAAAAGTAAGATAAAGAAAGAGAAAAACAAACATAAAGAATTTAAGTGATAGCTCACTTAATAGGAGTAACTGCAATGAATGCAAAAGTGAATATTTCAAATCGTGCTGGTGCAACGTTCCCTGTACGTCGTATGGATTTTAATTTTGACAACGTACCTGAATATTGGGCGGATAATTCGGCAGGTATTACCCATTTCATGACGGCATTATCAGCTTTGTTCCCCGATGGTGAAAAGCTATTTATCGATTCTGTACGTGCGGTGCGTTATCACCCAGCAATTAAAGACAATGAAGCATTGCAAAAAGAAATCAGTGCTTTTATTGGTCAAGAAGCCATGCACACCAAAGAGCATGAAAACTTTAATGCATCTGCAAAACGATTTGGACACGATGTTGAGAAGTATGAGCGCGAAACAGGCGTGCTGATTCAAGCTGCCCGTAAATGGTTTGCGCGAGCTGTTAAACCATTTGGTATGACTCAAGAAATGGTGGATTTGACTGCGACAACAGCATTGGAACACTTTACTGCAACGATCGCATCTCAATTATTGGTCAATGAGCATATTCAAAAATTGATGACAGATCCAACCATGTCATATATGTGGTATTGGCATGCGGTAGAGGAAAATGAACATAAAGCGGTGGCTTATGATGTTTATGAAGCCGTTTTCGGTAAAGGTATTAAAGCTTACGGATTACGTACAACAGCGCTGGTTGTTGCAATGCTGTTGATCTTTATGGCGCAATCCTCATTTGTCGTACGACTGCTGAAAGATGATGGAAAGCTTAACCTAAAAGAACTTGGCATCATTTATAAATATGCCTATAGCCCATCAAAAGGTATTATTACGGGAATGACCAAAGAAATGTTGGCATATTTTAAACCTGGATTTCATCCAAATGATTTGGATACAGTCAGTTTGCTTGAAACATGGAAAGCAAAATTAGGTTTGTGATTGGATCACTAACGGTATTCAACAAAGAGCAACATTTGTTGCTCTTTTTTATTCGACTTATGCCATGAATTTCATATAATTCTTTTTTATTTTGAGTTAATGAACGAAGATGATTCGTTTAATGCAAGCTTCAGATTTAGAAGCAGTGGTTGAAATTGAAAACCAGGTACAAAGCCATCCTTGGAAAAAAAATCAGTTTGAAGAATCACTGACCGGTTATGTGAGTACAGTGATTGTACGGAACCAGCAAGTGGTTGGGTTTTGTATTTTACAGCCTGTGCTAGATGAAGCAAATTTATTGCTCATGGCCATTCATCCAAGTCAGCAGGGGAAGGGATTAGGTTATCAACTTTTAGAAGAATCTATTGCTTTGTTAAAAAATAACCCAGTACAAATTTTTCTTGAAGTCCGTGAGTCAAATAAAGCTGCCATTGCTTTGTATGAAAAATCAGACTTTCATCAGATTGATTTACGGAAGAATTATTATCCTCATAAAGATGGCAGTCGTGAACATGCCATTATTATGGTCAAAACCTGTAGTGATGATTTTTCGAAGTTATTTAAATAAAATGATTTAAATAGAACAGCTCAAGCCGATTATTTAACAATCGGCTCATTCCATTCAGAAGGCAGTGTGGTCATCAGCATATCGCCTAATTCTTGGATTTCCTTGGCATCCAAATGTCGATTAATGCGGCGCCACTGTCCATCTAATAATAATTCAAAAGGGGCATATTGGGATTTGTAATTCATTTTATTGGCATGTGGAACCCAATAGCCCAGATAGACATAATCCAAGCTCAACGATTTTACATATTCAATTTGTTTTAGGATCGCAAAGACCCCGAGTGAGCGCTTACTTTCACTAGGATCAAAGAAGGTATATACCGCCGATATGCCATCATCCAGTTGATCGCAAGTCGATACACTAACTAGGCGGTCATCTTTCCATAGTTCAAGGAAGAAACTATTGGTGCAGCTGTGGATTAAAAATTTTTCAAATTGGTCATAACTGGGCGGAAACATATCACCATCAGCATGACGTTCAATAATATAACGTTCATAAAGCTGATAATGTGTTTGGTTCGCCTCTTGGGTGGAAATAATTCTGACCGTGAGATCTTGATTGCGTTTCCATGCTTTTTTTTGTGCACTGGTCATTTCAAATTCAGAAACTGGAACACGACAAGATAAACATTGGCGACATAGATGGCATTCAGGGCGATAAACAAAGTCTCCACTGCGTCTAAAACCCACACGGGATAGTTCTGAAAGCGTGACCACATCAATGCGATGTACAGGATCAAGAAAAACCATACGTGCAGATTTATTTTCCAGATAGCTGCAATCATGTGGTGGGGTAATATAGTACTGTAAGTCATTCAATAGGGACTTAGGATGATAAGAATTCATAAATCAGCCCCTCCTTTTATTTTCATTCCATTAAGCGCGAAAAATTCGCTATTGTTTTACTTGAAAATACACGCTCTTGATAACTTTTCCAATCTATAGGGGGCTGTTTTATTACATCTTGTAACGATTTAAGATATTCATGGCGAGAAAGTGTGCAAGCACCTAAGCTGATTAAGTGATCATTGACCAACTGACAGTCAATCCAGGGCAAACTGTTTTCGCGACCTAAGAGCATGAGGGCATAAAATGCCATTTTGGAAACATCGGTTTGTGTGCTGAACATGGATTCACCAAAACAACCATGCCCAATACTGACACCATACAGTCCACCCACAATGTTGTCTTGCTGCCACACTTCAACACTATAAGCATAACCTGCCTGAAAAAGCTGACAATAGCCTTGAATAATTTCTTCAGAAATCCAGGTTTCATCGGCATATTGACGGGGCAGGGAACACGAGCGAATGACTTGTTCAAAAGCATGATTAATGGTGATTTGATAATCAAACTTTTTCATATTGCGCAGCAGTGATTTGCTGGGCTTGTACTCATGAGGGCGAATAATACATCGTGGTTCGGGGCTCCACCAACAAATCGGCTCACCTTCAGAAAACCACGGAAACAAACCATGCGTATAGGCTTCGTAAAGTGTTGATGGATCTAAATCTGCACCTATGCAAATTAATCCTTGCTCGTCTGGATCAGCTTCTATTGGATCTGGGAAAATAAATTGTGAAGGTGGTAATGAGTTCACGGAATATCATCAATAAAAAAGATCAGCTTTATCTTAGCTGATCTTGAGCAGGGATGTCTAAATAGATGCTATGCAAAAAGTTTCAATTGTTTCGCAATTTTGAGTTTATCGCTGTCTAAAAAAAACTGAGCTTTTTCTTCAATAATTTTGAGGCTGGTTTCTGTATCAGAAACAGGCTGACCTTGTTGATCCAGAACTAACCATCTTAATTGTGTGAGGACATCCCAAACATATTGAGCAAATTCTGCTGCAGAATTTAAGCCTTCTACAAAATGGGCTCGATAGAAAAGTTGGGTAAACTGATCACTTGGAATGCCTATTCCCGTCAGTGGACATGCCAATACTTGATAATTGGTATGATAGCTGGCTTGTTCGAGGAAGTAGTGATTTAATTTCTGGGCCTGACGGGTTCTTTGCTCAGATAATTCTTGCTGACAGGGTTGAGCTAAACCCAAGTGGCATAAAATGACCAAGGCATTTAACAGTTTGGCATAAGTAATGTCTGGCATGACTTGTTCGAGTTGAGCAAGGGTCTGTGGTTGATAGTCAGACTTTTTAAAATATGCGCCTAGCGGTTGGTAAACCTCTTGGAGTAAATCGAACTCACCTAAATAGCCAGCAATGGTGGTTGGTAGCTTTTCAGGTGCAATCAAGAGTACAAAAGCCGTATTTCTCAAGCGATGTTGGATTTCCAACGGGGTAAGGGTATTTTTACCACGAATGAAGAGATCTTTTCTAAATTGAGTATTGGCAAAATAATCTCTACATTGTTCTTTAAAGATCGGATGTTCAATGGTCGTTAAAAACTGCTGGTGCTGATCACTAAAATTAATATTATCTAAATGGGTATTTAAGTCCGTTGAACCTGCATAGGTCAGTTTAATTTCTTCTAGGATTCGAACCACTTGCTGAAATGAAAAACATTGCCAATCTTGATTGAGATATTCATGAACCAGATAATTTGGATTTTGTTTTTTTAAGTCTTGGACTTTATTCAGTGCATTGGGATTGCGTTGTGCAAACAATGGATTTTGAGCGAGTAAGGCTTCACTGAACTCAAGTGAGTCATTTACTTTTTGCAGTGGATTGGTGCTGGTGCTGTTAAATTTAAAATGACTATGAAATAACTCTCGAATCGGCATGTTGGCTGCCCAACCAGTTAAGCAATTATAACTGATATAGACAATCCCGTTCGGGCTTAGAAATTTCCGAATGAACTGTAGAATAATGTGTTGGTTCTCATGACTGATCCAGCTCCAAATACCGTGTAGGCTGATGGAATCAAACATGGGGAGGTCTTTATTCAGTAATTCTTCAAAACTGGCATCGTAAAAATGGTGCGGAACTTGCGTCTGCTCAGCCAAGACATTGGCGTGTGCCGCGTGTGCAGGATTAAAGTCAGTACCAAAAAATAACCCAAAACTGGAGGTGGCGTGGATATTCAGACTGACCCCTTGACCAAAACCTAATTCACAATGTTTATGATCATCTTTGGCAGGTGGGCAATCTACCCCATTGAGCAATAAACAAAATTTCTGATAATTGGGACTAAGGTCCTTGTAATAGCCATAGGTGTAATTTACTTCAGTCTGGTAGCCATCGGTCCACGTTGTTGTCATCTTTTTTCCTATAATTGATGTTTATTTAAAATCATTGATCTTGTTTATTTATAAATCAAAAATAAAGAAACCGCCATGTAGGCGGTTTCTTTTTACAAAAATAAGGCAATTATTCTAAACCATCTAAGTAACGATCTGCGTCCAGTGCAGCCATACAGCCTGAACCTGCTGACGTAATCGCTTGACGATACACATCATCAGCCACATCACCTGCAGCAAATACACCTGCAACAGATGTTGCTGTTGCATTACCTGCTGTACCACTGCGGACTTGAATATAGCCATTGCGCAGCTCAAGTTGATCTTCAAACATTGCAGTATTCGGTTTATGACCAATCGCCACAAACATACCAGAAACCTCAACATCTTGTGTTGAGTTATCCTGAGTTGATTTAAGACGTACAGAAGTAACACCTGCGTTGCTGTCACCGAGAACCTCTTCGACTTGATGGTTCCAGATAATCGAAATTTTTCCTTCTTTGACTTTTTCATTGAGATGGTCTTGAAGAATTTTTTCCGAACGTAATTTGTCACGACGGTGAACAAGCGTCACATGTGAAGCAATGTTGGAAAGATACAAGGCTTCTTCGACCGCAGTGTTACCTCCGCCCACAACCATGACTTTTTGGTTCTTATAGAAGAAACCATCACAGGTTGCACAAGCACTTACACCTTGACCCATATAGGCTTGTTCTGACTCCAAACCTAAGTATTGTGCTGTTGCACCAGTCGCAATAATTAAAGCATCACAAGTGTATTCATCCATGTCGCCTTTGAGTACGAATGGACGCACTTTCAAATCAACTTCATTGATGTGATCGTAGAGTATCTCAGTACCAAAACGCTCAGCATGTGCTTGCATACGCTCCATCAATGCAGGACCTGTTAAACCTTCAGCATCACCCGGCCAGTTTTCAACATCAGTCGTTGTGGTTAATTGACCACCCAACTGCATACCTGCAATCAATGTTGGTTTTAAGTTGGCACGTGCCGCATATACTGCTGCACTGTAACCTGCAGGACCAGAACCGAGAATAATCAACCGAGAGTGACGAGCGCTCATAAGTCATCCTTTTTATAAAAAATATAGCAATTGCCCGAATTATACGTGAAACTTAGTCAAAGTGGTGTGGCTTGAATGTCGATAATATTGATCATCTAAATCGAATTGAGCTATATAGAAAGACGAAATAAGTTTGTTGAGCATTTTCATGCAAATAAAACTTTAAATTTCTAACAATGCTTTACAACACAAGTAAATAATAGTGCATCTTTTTTTTAAGAACAGGTGCATAATATAAAAATTTCTTCTCTCAAGAAAAGCTTAAAAGCTTCAGAAAAGAGTAATTTGAATAATTGGTTACAGGATCGTATATGACTGCGGTGTCAAATGTTTATGCACAGCGCTTTTTAACAACAATCTTCTTGATTTCATTTGGGATCTATCTGTTTCTTGCAACAGTGACCTATACCCCATTTGATCCAGGTTGGATGCATATTTCCAGTGATACGCAACAGGTTTCAAATGCCAGTGGTGTTGCAGGTGCCTGGATTGCTGATTTATTGTTTGGTTTCTTAGGTTGGGCAAGTCTACTTATCCCTGTCTTTATGTTTATTGAAGCCATACAGGTATGGTGGCCACGCAGCTTTGTGAGTCGTCCATTTCGTTATGCTGCTCAATTTTTCATTTTGCTGGCGACATCGAGTTTATTGTATTTGTTGTGGAATGTGCCTGCGGATACATTGGCAAATGCCTCAGGTGGGATTATTGGTTATGAGTTAGGTCAAAGTCTATCTCAACTGATGACCATCTATGGTGCAGTCGTTTTTATCCTGATTTTACTCATTGTATTATTTACTTTGGCTTTTGGAATCCAGTGGAATAAAACATGGGCAATGTTGAAAGCCACACCTGCATATCTGCAAGATTTATTTTATAAAAATGTACCTGAAAGTGAGTCAGCCTATGATTTGACCTCACCACAAAAGAGTAAAGCGCATTCGCATAAAGCAGAGCCGATTACCCCTCAGGCAGAGTTTACTGAGGCTGATCAAGACCAACAGCCGAAAGAACATTTAATTGTTAAAAATACTAAACATAATCAAACGGCCGAGCGTTTGTTTGACGACATGATTGAACAAGAGCATAAAGCTCACCCGGATATTCCGTTTGATCAAGATATTATCGATGATGAAGCCTTGGAACGCACGTTGGAAAAGGCGCATCGTTTAGAGCAGGACAGTCAACGTACGGTTTCCTCAGGTGAGGTTTGGAAAGCATTGAGTCAAGATCAGGATCACAATCGTGATATCGATGCACTGCTCAGAGCTTCAGAAGATCAAAATGAAAATAAATATTCAGATCATTTGCCCCATTCACATGCTGCTGAGGTGATAAGCAAGCCGCAGATGCAGCAAAAATCTTCACTAGACTGGGATGATGATCAAGTGTTTGATGAATTGTTATCGGTGGTTCCAAATGGGCAGACCGCAACAGATATTCATACACCATTTAATGTGGATACAGCACATACGCAAGTTGAATCAACAGATACCGTTCAGCCTGCGAGCAGTTTTTCCCATGTTGCCGGTGCAGTTGCACCAACTGTTGTGGCGACATCAAGTTTAGCCCACGAACTGGATGAGCTTGCTTCACTTGCCGATGATCAACTTGCTGAAACGCATGAAATAACGCACCCTGAACCGGCATCCATTCAACACACAACAACAGCTGAGGCAAGGACCACCAATAGTTATGCCCAATCTTCGCCGTTTACCCGTGCCAATATTCAAACCCATTTAGCCGCATCAACCTTGGTGAGTGAAGAAGAAAAATCTTTGATTTCATCCAATAAAGATGCCTTTAGAGAGGCATGGCAAGAAACAGCGGGTAAACCTCTAGATGAACTGGATAGTGAATTTGCGGAATTAGAAGACGATTTCGATTTGGATGCACCATTGACAGATGCGTTCGGTCGACCTATGTCACGTGCAATGCAAGTTGCACAAAAGCGTCGTGATCTGCCTACTTTGCCTGGCTTTGAGTTGCTGGATAAAGTTGATCCAAATAAAAAGGTCAACTTTACAGCTGAGCAACTTTCTCGCTTATCTGAATTGCTAGAAATTAAACTACAAGAATTCAATGTCAAAGCAAAAGTGATTGAAGCGCAGCCTGGACCTGTAGTTACACGTTTTGAGCTGGATCTTGCGCCGGGAGTCAAAGCATCTAAAGTAACCAATATTTCACGAGATTTAGCACGTTCAATGTCTATGGCTTCAGTGCGTGTTGTTGAAGTTATCCCGGGCAAACCTTATATCGGAATTGAAGTGCCAAATAGCAGCCGTGAAATGGTACGTTTGATTGAATTACTCGAGACACCTGCATTCAAAGATCCAAATGGATTACTTTCAATGGCCATGGGTAAAGATATTTCAGGTAATCCGGTGATTACTGATTTAGGTAAAGCCCCACACATGCTGGTTGCAGGGACAACCGGTTCAGGTAAGTCGGTCGCAGTGAACTCGATGATATTATCGATGCTGCTAAAATATACGCCTGACCAATTACGTTTGATTTTAATTGACCCTAAGCAATTGGAATTGGCAAATTATAATGATATTCCTCATTTATTGACGCCTGTTGTTACTGACATGAAAGATGCTGTAAGTGCATTGAACTGGTGTGTAAATGAGATGGAACGACGTTATAAACTGATGTCATTCTTGAAGATTCGCAAGCTGGCAGACTACAACCGTAAAGTTGAAGAAGCCATTGCCAATGGTGAAGATATCATTGATCCGACGTGGAAAGCCAGTGATTCTGCTACACAGGAACGCGCGCCACGTTTGCAACCCCTACCTTCTATTGTCATCGTAGCGGATGAGTTTGCAGACATGATCATGCAGGTGGGTAAAAAGGCGGAAGAGATGATCACTCGTCTGGCGCAAAAGTCACGTGCTGCAGGTATTCATTTACTACTAGCGACACAACGTCCATCTGTAGATGTGATCACCGGCTTAATTAAAGCCAACATTCCAACCCGAGTGGCATTACGCGTAAACAGTAAAATTGACTCACGTACGATTCTTGATGGTGGCGGTGCAGAAGACTTGCTTGGACATGGTGACATGCTCTTCCTTGGACCAGGTAAAATTGACCCTGAACGTGTACATGGGGCATTTATTTCCGATGATGAAGTCAATCGGATCTGTGACGCATGGCGTGAACGTGGTGAACCAAACTATATTGATGAAATTCTTACCCCATTCGACGAGGAACCTGCCTCACGTGGTTTTGAAGATGGCGATGGTGATCCAAACCGTGATGCGCTCTATGACCAATGTGTTTCCTTTGTATTGGAAACACGCAAGGTGTCAGTATCATCGTTACAACGTAAGTTTAGCCTAGGTTATAACCGTGCTGCACGTATTGTCGATCAAATGCAAGAGCAGGGGATTGTCAGCGAACAGGGACCTAACGGTAAACGAGATATTCTGGTCTGATGCGATCAAGTTGCAATTGGTTTCGACCGATTGCAACTTATTTTATAAAAAATCCCAATCAGAGTTCATATAAAAAAGCTGAAATACATCTGTGGTAAAACATGAATTTTCACACTAATATAAAATAGCCATCTTTAAATGGAATTTAGCAAATGTTGATTGCATTAAGCACTTTAATCTTTATTCATTTTTGTGCACTCATCACACCTGGCCCAGATTTTTTCCTTGTTTCTCAAACAGCAATCAGCCGTTCAAGGAAACAATCCATTTTTGTCGTGCTTGGAATTACAGCAGGCGTGATGTTCTGGGCATTCTTCGCACTCATGGGACTCAATATTATTTTTGAAAAAATGGCTTGGCTACGACATGTCATTTTGGTGGTGGGCGGGATTTACTTGTGTTGGCTCGGCTATCAAATGTTGAAGTCTGCATTGAGTAAAAAAGTGCTGACTCCGCAACACCATTTTGAACTTCCACAAAGTAACTTTCGCTTTTTCCTCAAAGGCTTTTTGACCAATTTATCCAATCCTAAAGCAGTGATTTATTTTGGTAGTGTTTTTTCTATTTTTTTAGCAAATCCAAATTTAGATGGATTGCATTCATTATTATTTGTGATTGTTTCCATTGAAACTTTAATTTGGTTCAGTTTTGTGGCTTTTGTCTTTTCATTGCCAAGCTTTAAAGCTGCTTATCAAAATGCCTCAAAATGGATTGATGGTGTGTCTGGTGGAATATTTACATTGTTTGGGATTTATTTGATAGGCAACCATTGATCTTTACGCCAATTGATAAAAAACCTGCTTTAGCAGGTTTTTTATCATGTGACGATTTA
Source organism: Acinetobacter baumannii (assembly GCF_016508585.1). GTDB lineage: Bacteria > Pseudomonadota > Gammaproteobacteria > Pseudomonadales > Moraxellaceae > Acinetobacter > Acinetobacter nematophilus. The sequence continues at coordinate 50,904 of NZ_JADVOP010000027.1, read as the reverse complement.
AATAGAGGAGCAATAGCGCTTGAGATTCATTCGTTATTCTGCCGTTTTGGTAAGTTGATAAAGCTCAGCATGTGGACCTTCAATTTTCTCACCTGTGTCAAAACTACGTGCTTCCAGAATATTTTCGCCCACAAAATATTTACGTCCATCGGCATTTTTATCTAAACTGATCAGTGATCCTGATTTATCAAAGTTAAAACTGCCTTGACTCTTAAATTGTTTGCCTTCACCTTTAACTCCTTCATATTCTTCGATCAGTTCATAAGTATGGTTTGATTTGAGAATCAGTTTGGTTTTGATTCCTGAGCAGTCAGCACATGGTAATAAACCTGTATATTCGCCTGCCCAATCCAAACTATTTTGTGCATTGTGCTCGGAATCAATTGTTGGCGTTGCTGCTTCATGGGATGCAGCCGCTTGAGTCTGTGCAGTGGCTTGAATATCTTCAGATGCTTGATGAGTCGGTTTAGAACAAGCACTTAAAGTTAGCCCTAACAGTGAAATAACCAAGAGTGTTTTTTTCATCGTATCACCTAAATAGATCAGTTTTTATATCATGCTGTATTTATGTCGTATTAACCCATAATGCAATGCAGGGTTGAAATGTCAACAGATGCTAAGAATATAAGCTATCTCACTGATAAAAAATGTGAATTATGTAAGGAAATGCAGTCTAATGTAGTCTGCTTACTCAAGTGGGGCTACGATGTTCATTCTGTAGGATGCTATCAATTTAAAGTTATGACGCATTTGGCTGAATACGTTGCGTGTATTTATGATATGCAAAGTCATCAAGAAAAAGGTAATAACCGACTCAAAATAGAGCATGTGGTTGAACGGTCTGAGCAAACATATTTGGATGATATAATATTTAATCAGACCACCAAAATTTGCACTTTTCTTGATGGGACTCAACTTAAACACAGCATAGAACAGGACAATCATCTTTTTGAAGTGAAAGCATGTTTAGAAAGCTGGATCGAATATCAAGTCATTCACCAATCAAATAAAAATATTCATCCGCAAAACATTCATTTTGATAATCACTGTCGTGAATTGCATTGGATTCAGTATTTTAAATCAGCTAAAAATTGATATATGCAAATTCTTTGCAAAATTGATTTAATTTGGATGATTTACTGACAAGTTTAGTTTTTAATTATTTTTATACATTTATATATTAATCGTTTGTTTTATCAGCAATTTGCATTTTTATCTAGGATGATGATTGCTACAATCCTGCGCAAATTTTATCTGTTGGGGCGTAGGGTGTTCGAAAAATTAGCTGAGCGAAGTTTGGGATGGATGGGCTGGCAAATTGATAACCATTGGGATTTAAACATTGATCAATGTGTGATGATCGCTGCACCACATACCAGCAACTGGGATGCACTCTATGCACGATTAGCACTCAAAGCATTGGGAGTTCATGTTCGTATAACCATCAAAGACAGCTACATGAAATTACCTTTGGGACCTTTTGTTCGCGCAATGGGCGGAATTGGCATTGATCGTAGCCCCAAGAAAACTGGCGAAGCTCGACCAAGCATGGTTCAGTTGATGAGTGATTTATTTAAATCGCATTCTAAATTGGTGATGCTGGTCACGCCAGAAGGAACACGTTCCAAACAAGAACAGTGGAAAACAGGTTTCTACCATGTGGCAATGAATGCGGGTGTACCAATTGCATTGGCATATATGGATTATGCCAAGAAGAAAACCGGTATCGGTAAAATTGTATATCCGACAGGAGATTATCAGCAGGATATGGCTGAAATCATGGCGTTTTATGCGCAGATTAATCCCAAACATCCTGATTTATTTAGTGTCGATACCAGATTTATGCCAGAAGCCGAGTTTTAATCCACAACTTGCGTGATCTGATAAATACAATTGATTGAGCTTTTTACATGGGAATAATGACTTTGCTTATTCCTATTTTTTTGTTTGTCTTAAATTATTGGTGTTTTTCCGTTTGTACGCCACCGAGTGATTCACATGCGGTCTTATAAATATCATATTGCTGCTGAACCACTTCATCTAAAGGAATTTTAAATAATTCCTCTCCTGACTTATAACGTTCTATATATTCTGTGGCTTTTTCTTTAGTCACCGCAAGTGAATGTTCATGATAAAGATTAATTGCACTATGATTGAGTTCAGCGCTTTCTATATTGTTACATTGGAATTGATTGAGAATTTTTTCCGCGGTTTTTATTTCACGAGATGTACCCAGTGTACATCCGGCGAAGAGAACAATAACACTGAATAATAAGAAGGCTTTCATTGCAGCTATGTAGCAAGAGTAGATGCGAAATTTTAAGATGAATCCCCGATTAAGAATAGATTGAAATTGAACAATCATCGGAATTAGATGAATAATTGATGAATAAAACGACAGTCAGATTGGTACGATAGTTTAAATTTTTTATTATTTCAAATGTTAAAACCAATCCGAAGATTGGTTTTTTATTTCGATATTTTATTATAAGAGGAGGCAGTTTTAATCTACGCTCTCTTATAAAGAGAATAGATTAAAGACTGGGTTTAATGTGCTTCACCCCAATTCTTGCCTTGACCCACCTCAACCACTAAAGGTACAGATAAAGTCACAACTTTTTGCATCACATCTTTAATTTGTTCAGCCATTTGATCAGCAACAGCTTCATCGACCTCAAATACCAATTCATCGTGAACCTGTAAAAGAAGTTTTGCCTGATCTTTGGGTAGGATTTTATCCACTTCAATCATTGCCATTTTAATGATTTCTGCTGCAGAGCCTTGCAATGGTGCATTAATTGCTGCACGTTCAGCGCCTTTGCGCACCATCATATTCCGTGCATCAATATCTGGTGTATATAAACGACGGCCTGTAATGGTCTCAACAAAACCTTGCTCTAAAGCGACTTGGCGAGTACGTTGCATATACTCATAAATACCTGGATAACGGTGGAAATATTGTTTGATATAGTTTTGTGATTCTTCACGGGTAAAGCCCAGTTGACGAATCAGACCAAACTCAGACATACCATACAATAAGCCGAAATTCACAGCTTTGGCTTGACGACGTTGATCTGAAGTGACTGCTTCTAGTTCGACACCTAAAACTTCTGACGCCGTACGTCGGTGGACATCCTGCCCATTTTTAAATGCATCGACTAAAGCCTCGTCTTGCGAGAAGTGCGCCATTAAACGTAATTCGATTTGAGAATAGTCAGCCGCCAATAGCACGCGACCTTTTGGCGCAATAAAGGCTTTACGAATTTGTCGTCCAATTTCCTCACGCACTGGAATATTCTGTAAGTTCGGGTCTGTTGAGGATAAACGGCCCGTTGCAGTTAGCGCTTGATGATAGCTGGTATGTACTCGGTGGGTATCATTATTGGCTTGTTTGACTAAAGCTTCAGTATAAGTACTACGCAGTTTGGTTAAACCACGATATTCAATAATCAGCTGTGTAATTGGATGATCAATTTTTTCCAAGACAGCTTCAGAAGTACTGTATTGTCCTGTTGCTGTTTTTTTGCCGCCTTTTAAACCCAATTTTTCAAATAAGACTTCACCCACTTGCTTTGGCGAACCAACATTAAAAGGTTCACCCGCGATCTCAATAATTTGATTCTCAAGATTTTGAATTGTATCGGCGAAGTCAACACTGAGTTGATCCAAAAATTTTAAATCAAGCTCAATGCCATTCTCTTCCATACGGGTTAGAACACTAGCAACAGGCATTTCAATATTGTGTAAAATTCCGCTGAGTTCAGGGATTTCTTTGAGTTTTCGCGCTAACACTTCATAAAGGCGATAAGTAACATGCGCATCTTCTGCTGCATAATGTCCAGCAGTTTCGATATCAATTTGATTGAAGGTTTTTTGCTTCGCCCCTTTACCCGCAACCTGTTCAAAGGTGGTGGTTAAATGACTCAGATAAACACGGGCAACATCATCCATACCATGACGGGTGGCCACTGAGTTCAACACGTAAGATGCCAACATGGTGTCAAAAAACCAACCTTGTAGGTGGATGCCATGGTTTTCAAAAATATGTGCATCATATTTTAAGTGATGTCCAATCTTTTCAACATTTGGATCTTCTAAAATAGGTTTAATTTGTTGAATGATTGCTTCGCGATTGAGTTGCTCTGGCGCACCTTCATAGTCATGTGCTAAAGGAATGTAATAGGCATCATCAGCATCAAATGCGAGTGAGAAACCGACCATTTCAGCAACACGATAATCCAAGCTTGTCGTTTCCGTATCAATCGCAAAGCGTTTTGCCGTACTTAAACGTTGGAAAACTTTGTCCCAAACATCTTGACTCAATACGGTATGATAGGTTGCTTCACCTAAACGGTCATCGACACTTGAACTTGTGGCTTGATCGGTGATTTCACTTTCAACAGCTTGTTCTGTTTTGATGGCACTTTGTGCAGTTTGTTTATAGGTTGAACTATTGGGATTGTTGGGATGGTCTAAAGACTGTAATTGGTTACGAAACTCAAGCTCTGTATATAAGTTGCGTAATGCTTCTACATCCGGATCGCAGAGTTTTAAGTCGTCATAGGTGATGTTTAAATCAAGGTCAATGATGATGCTGGCAAGTTGATGATCAAGTGTAATTCCATCAACATTGTCCTTTAGACTTTGCCCAACTTTTCCTTTAATGTTATCCACATTTTTTAAAATGCCATCAATTGAACCATATTCATTTAAAAGCTTGGCGGCAGTTTTCGCACCCACTCCAGGAACCCCACGAATACCATCAGATGCGTCTCCCATTAAGGTTAAATAATCAATAATCTGGTCAGGGCGTACCCCAAATTTTTCAATGACACCCTCAACATCCATGGGTTTGTCTTTGAAACTGTCTTCCAACGTCACTTTATCTGTGACCAACTGCGCCATGTCTTTATCGCCAGTTGAAATCAAAACCTGATAGCCTTCTTTTTCAGCGCGTTTGGCTAAGGTACCGATAATGTCATCAGCTTCAGCACCTGGAAGTGTATGCAATGGAATCCCTAAGGCACGAATCAACGCATGCAGATAAGGAATTTGTTGGGACAATTCTTCTGGCATACTTGGGCGATCACCTTTATAAATCGGTGAAAGCTGATGACGAAAAGTCGGTTCAGGTGTGTCGAAAATCACAGCCATATGGGTTGGTTGCACACGACGCATGAGCTTTTGGATTGCCGAGATTGCTCCACGAATCGCATTGGTCTGTAATCCCGTTGATGTTGTTAGAGGTGGGAGTGCATGAAAGGCACGAAATAAAAAGTATGACCCATCGACCAATACAAATGGTGGCATTGATATTTTCCTAATTCAAATTACCGCTTTATTGTACGTGATTTTTGTCTGTTGCGTAGTGGCAACCATCGTGCTTGTGTTACTGAATATCTGATGAATTAACAGAATCATGCTGGAATGCTGTTGTATGATCAGCATATTGAGGATAAAGAAAGTAAAAATATGCTGAAAGGGCAGAGTGAAATTCGCATTATCTGGTTAATGATGTTGATCATTGTTGCAGTAAGTGCATGGTTTTTGGATGTACGGATATTGACCTACAGCTGTGGTTTAGCCTTTGTCATGAGTGTGATGCATTATGTCGATGCTATTCAAAATCCGATGCAAGATATTGCACGGCAGATGTCTTTTCCTTTGCAAAATACATCCAAAGTCCCTCTGTATATTTCTTCTGTTGTTTCTGTGGTTGGGCTGACCCTGCATTTAGGTTGGATGGTGGGACTTGGTTTAACTGCGTGGATTTTCTTTTTTCTCAGATGGTTAAGACGCTTAGAGCGTTATCTAACTCAAGTTCAAGCTCAGATACAGACTTTGAAACTTTCTCAAGAGACATTCACGCTGCCTTTAGTAAAATCTCCAGTTCAGCAGATAGAGATTCCATCTGATTCACCCACGAGTCTGATTGCTCAAATTCAAGATTGGATTTTTAAGGGCAATCCGGTATTGAAAGTTGCCATATTGGTATTGGTCATCGGCATAATCCTGTTACTACGTTTTGCAACAGAGCATTGGCAATTAAGCCTGATGCTTAAACTCGCATTGGTTGCTTTATCGAGTATCGCAATGACTATATTGGGGCTGATGCTGCAAGGTAAAAATCGTAGTTTTGCATTGGCGCTTGAGGGGTTGGGGCTTGCTGGATTATCACTCACCTTATTCTTTGCCTATTACACCCATGTAATTCCTGATATTTATATGGCAAGTCTTTACTTTGTGGTGATTATGCTGACTACCCTCAGTCTAAGCTTAAAGCAGCAAAGTGTTGAATTGGCACTTATGGCAATGTCAATTGCCTACATTGCACCATTTACCTTACCTGTACGAGATGCAACTGTTGTCGAGCTTCTCAGCTATTATTTGCTGATTAATATTGCAATTGCGGTAATGAGTACTTTAAGACCTTGGAAATATCTGAATCAAATTGGTTTTTTAGTCACGGCTATCGTTGTAAGTGTCTATGCAGTTGGTCATGGTGAGATACAAGACAAACAGTCACTTGTGATTCTAATCTTTGCTCATACCGCTGTTTTTATCTGGTTGGGTTTCCGCTTTAGTCAACTGATTGCCAAACAAGATGTGGAACAATTTAAACTTAAACCGAGTTTAGACCTTGCCTTGATTTTTGGTGCACCGATTGTCAGTTATCTTTTTTTATATTTACTCTATTTTCATCAAAGCATGGTATTGGCTGGTTTTAGTTTAGGTTTTGCAGTGCTTTTTGCGGGAATGTATCAATTCTCAAAACGTAATCAATCCATTTATTTGATTTCACAGAGTTATTTTAGTCTTGTCCTGATCTTCATGGCTTTGATTCCCCCTATTCTTTTGCATGGGCAGTGGAGTGTCGTGGGATGGGGGCTCGAAGGGTTATGTATATGGGGATATGCATTATATCGAGACTCAGCAATTAGTCGTTATCTGGCAATGGGACTGATGGTCGTTGCAGGAATAACAAGCCTATATTATTTATTTGAACTGCCAAACTTCCCGAGCAAAATGTATTGGTGTTTATGTATCAGTTATATTTTTGCAGTGCTATTGGGAAATAGTCGTGAGACGTTCCGACAGCAACTGAATCCGCTGACTACACTGTTTTTGAGCTTATTGATGATTGCAGCAACCGCAATGTTGCTTATTCTACTGCTTGACTATTTTAATGGTGCTTACCGCTATATTTATACGATGCTGGTACTCAGTATTTCTTATCTACTGATGAATGAGTTGATGCTGAAGTGCAAAGCACGATCAACATGGTTGATTCCCAAGTGGATTGGTACTTTTCCCATTTATGTTTTTGCACTGATTTTCTTATTGGATATTAGTCAAAAGGGGGTATTGGTGTGGCAAAGTGATATGGATCGATGGGGAATGACGGTAGCAGGATTGATATTGACCATCCTATGGTTAAGACCTTTTCATGGTCTAGGCTTTATGAAAGCGTGGGGAAGTTTTGGCGTTTTAATCAGTTTAAGTTTAGCTAGCTTAACGTTAATTCCGCATACACCTTATATCAGTGTCGTAATATTTCCTTTATTGTTTTGTGGATGGTGCTTTATTCAGAAAAGTCCTCATTGGAAAATTTTTTGGCAAACAAGAACCAGTTTGGCGCTGATGCTGATTTGGATTATCTGTTCGCAATTGTTGTCTCAACAAGCTTTCCAAGGTTATTTATTGCCAATCTTGAATCCATTTGATCTGGTCAGTATTGCAATGTTAATGGGCTTTTTGTGGATGCTGAATTTACAGCAAAAGCAAGCTCTACTACAGGGTACGGACCAAGGCATTCTGGCGGTATTGTCGGTTTTAAGCCTGCTTTGGTTAAGTAGTTATATCGTTCTGCGTGCCTTACATGTGTATTTTGCTACACCCTATAATCATTTGGATTTATGGCAGGATGCAACAGCCCAGTTAAGCCTAACTTTACTGTGGGTAAGTCTAGCATTGATTAGTATGAGTTTTGCCAGTCGTAAACATTTACGTCCTTTATGGATTTTAGGTGGCAGTATTCTGGTCATTGTGACCTTGAAGCTGGTTTTACTAGATTTATCTCATATTGGGACATTGACCCGTGTCATATCGTTCTTGGGAGCTGGTTTCGTGATGTTGCTGATTGCCTATATTGCTCCGATTCCCGAACCCAAACGTTGAGTGTCTTAATCAAGTCTGAACAGTGGGGAGATGGAAAAAAGCAAAGACCATTCTATTTGTATGAAGGGAATCATAGAGATGGGTATCATTCTGGCTTAAGTCAACAGAGACCGGATTTGGAACTCTTATCGGATTGCAGTTGAAATAAAAAGGCATCGACCATGATGGTGATGCCTTTTTATTTCAATAAGTTCTGATTTAGATTAGAAAAACTTAAAGAATTTCAATCGCGACCGCAGTTGCCTCACCACCACCAATACACAGTGCTGCAATGCCTTTTTTGCCGCCTGTACGTTTTAATGCATGGATCAGCGTCAAGATAATACGTGAGCCTGTAGAGCCTACCGGATGCCCTAATGCACAAGCACCACCATGGATGTTGACTTTTTCAGCATCTAATTTGAACTCATCGATTGGGCACATGGTGACCATTGCAAAAGCTTCATTGATTTCCCATAAATCGACATTTTGAACATCCCATCCTGTCTTATTTAAAACTTTTTGGATCGCACCGACAGGGGCAATGGTAAATTCAGATGGATGCTGAGAGTTTGAAGCATAAGCCACAATTTTGGCTAAAGGTTGCAGACCTTTCGCTGTTGCAACCTCTGTAGATGTCAACACTAAAGCAGATGCACCGTCCGAAATGGAACTGGCATTTGCTGCTGTGATGGTTCCATCTTTAGCAAATGCGGGACGTAAGGTAGGAATTTTTTCAATATTGGCATTAAAGGGTTGTTCATCCTGATCAATGACCACATCACCTTTACGGCCTGAAACAGTCACAGGTACAATTTCGTCTTTAAACCAGCCTTCAGTTATGGCTTTTTGAGCACGTTGTAAAGAACGAATGGCGAAGTCATCCATTTGTTGACGACTATACCCTTTGCTGTTTGCCATATCTTGGGCAAAAGATCCCATTAAGCGACCAGTTTCAGCATCTTCAAGTCCATCAAAGAACATATGATCTTTGACTTCACCATGTCCCATACGATATCCACCACGGGCTTTCGGCAGTAGATAGGGTGCGTTGGTCATCGACTCCATGCCACCCGCAACAATAATCTCGGCAGAACCTGCCTTAATCGCATCAGCGGCTTGCATAACAGCTTTCATGCCTGAACCACAAAGTTTATTGATGGTGACGGCAGCTGTTGAATCAGGTAAGCCAGCTTGACGCATCGCTTGACGGGCAGGACCTTGTTTCAAACCGGCAGGGAGTACACAACCCATAATGACTTCTTCTACATCATTGGGTTGTAAACCAGCGCGCGCAATAGCTTCTTTAATGGTTACAGCACCTAATTCAGGAGCAGTGGCATTGGCCAGACTACCTTGAAACCCACCCATTGCAGTACGTGCACCATTGACGATTACGATGTCAGTCATTGTTCTGATCTCCACATGATTCTTGTTTAATATATCCAAAACTTAAGCAGTATATAAAAAACAGCACAAGAATAAATGTCGAATGTGCAATTTATGTAGACGCTAGAGAACAGTTTTTAGCATTTTTCAGTGGGTTCCTTATTTAAGGTCGCCATTCGTCCGATTTTATAGCGGGTATTATTGTCAATATTATGGTGTCCGCAATAGTAAAAACTGCCCGGTGAACCACGGGGTAGCCCTGTATCGCCTTGAAGTGTTATCACATCGCGGCTGCTGGCGCTCCCAATCCAAGTTAAACTTCCATAGTTAATTTTTTTTTCAGTTTTAAGGAGTATGAGCTCGCCGTCATCAATCTGCTTATTTTTATTGCGGTCTGTAAAAATAATCATGCCTTTATGCCATTTGTTTTTTTCACATTGGACAAAACTTTCCGACGAACATATAACAACTGTTGTTCGGTGTGCCAATGCTTGACTTCTTGCATAAGAAATATGCTGTTGGATCATGGGATGAATCGATCGAAATTCTTGCTTTTGCATCCAATCATGATAGAAAGGCAGACTGATTAAGCAAATTATTGCAACAATAACAATTATGCTAATAAGCTCAAACAAAGAAAAACCTTGTGCTTTACAATAAAAATACATGTTTTAATCTTCTGTTAAGTATTGTTTTTTATTTGAAAAATAATGACTTTTCTATTAAATTTTATTGAAACGCTTTTGTAGTAAAATATTTATTACTATCACTTTCTTTTACTGCTAAAATACAGGTAGTAAAAAGATAAGCGATCCACGAAAAAAAATTGAGTAGAAAGTTACCGAATTACAACGGAAATTGTAAGTAATTTTGTCAATAATTTACTTGATTAAAGTTATCAAGCACTTGGAAAAAGCCTCAAGTGTTTGTATGATTCAACGTGAGTAGCTTAAAAATAATACTGGGGTATTAAAATTTATCTCAGGGTAGCCAATAAATTTTAGGCTAGGCTTGAACAACAATTGTTATCTCTGGAGGATATCCATGAAATTGAGTCGTATCGCACTTGCTATGCTTGTTGCTGCTCCACTCGCTGCTGCTAATGCTGGTGTAACTGTTACACCATTAATGCTTGGTTACACTTTCCAAGACACTCAACACAACAACAATGGTGATAAAGGTGAGCTAACTGCTGGTCCTGAGTTACAAGACGATTTATTCGTTGGTGCTGCGCTTGGTGTTGAACTTACTCCATGGTTAGGTTTCGAAGCTGAATATAACCAAGTTAAAGGTGATCTTGACGGTACTGGCGTTGCTGGTTCTGAGTACAAGCAAACTCAAATCAACGGTAACTTCTATGCTACTTCTGATTTGATCACTAAAAACTATGACAGCAAAATCAAACCATACGTATTGTTAGGTGCTGGTCATTACAAGTACAAACTTGATGACATGTCTTACCACAACAACGAAGAAGGTACTTTAGGTAACGCTGGTGTTGGTGCTTTCTGGCGCTTAAACGATGCTTTATCTCTTCGTACTGAAGCTCGTGGTACTTATAACTTTGACGAAAAATTCTGGAACTATACTGCTCTTGCAGGTCTTAACGTAGTTCTTGGTGGTCACTTGAAACCTGCTGCTCCTGTAGTAGAAGTTGCTCCAGTGGTTCCAGTTGCTCCAACTCCAGTAGAACCAGCTCCACAAGTTCTTACTGAAGACTTGAACATGGAACTTCGTGTGTTCTTTGATACAAACAAATCAAACATCAAAGATCAGTATAAACCAGAAGTTGCTAAAGTAGCTGATGCGTTGAATACATTCCCGAATGCGACTGCTCGTATTGAAGGTCACACAGATAACACTGGTCCACGTAAGTTAAACGAACGTTTATCTTTAGCTCGTGCTAACTCTGTTAAATCAGCGCTTGTAAGCGAGTACAACATCGATGCATCTCGTTTGTCTACTCAAGGTTTCGCTTGGGATCAACCGATTGCTGACAACAAAACTAAAGAAGGTCGTGCTATGAACCGTCGTGTATTCGCGACAATCACTGGTAGCCGTACTGTAACTAAATAATTGATTATTTAGTTAAAAAAAGGCGACTCAATTGAGTCGCTTTTTTTATTGGAAATACATATAATTGGTCATTATTTAAATAAAACTGAAGCAAAAATTAATAATTATAGGATAATCATGAAATACGTGATTCTAGGATTGATGCTGCTGAGTTTAACTGCTTGTACATCTACGCCCATAAACAGCAATAGTGTCTCCATTCAAAAACAATATCCAAACGAAGTGAAGTCTTTGAAACATGGACTTTCGATATATTTTCAACCGAAATCAACTGAAGTCGATCCACAATATCGCTCGACTTTATCTGTTGCAGCGCAGTTATTGCAGACCAATAAAAATTTTGTTCTCAACATTGAAGGGCATACAGACAGCTCGGGATCATTGGCTGCAAATAATAAAGTCTCTTTGACACGAGCAAATATCGTCAAAGATTATTTGGTGAATGAATATAAAGTTAATCCAGAGCAATTGATTACTGCGGGTTTGGGTCCAACAAAACCAATCGCAGATAATAAGACTACGGAAGGTAAAGCAAAAAATAGACGAGTTACTGTTATTTTAAAAATTAAGTAAATTGACTATCGAGCTCAAATTTTTCCCATACAGGTTATAATGGTTCACTCAGATTTTTAACTGTTTGGATCATGGATGAGCGTACAACTTCCTGATGAATTACTGGATTTAGAGGCCAATGGCGGTATTTTTGCGGTTTGGATGCTGTTGCAGAATTATTCTATTCATGTTGATATTGAAACACTTGTTCAGTGCTGCAAATATGATCCTGAAGATGGAACATTTACCATCGGTTTGGCTGTTGGACTCAAAAAATTAGGTTTTGATGTTGTGTTTCATACAGCCGAAGACCCCGATATTCATATAAAAGAAATTGAGCATTATACAGCGGCAAGTCGTTTGGGGATGACTATTGAGCCGCCCTTAACGTATCAAGACATTCAGACAAGCTTCGAAAGTGGCTATTCCATACTGGTCTACTATGACACCTTAGAGGGAGTGGGCAATCACTCCTTGGTCTATTCAATCGATGATCGGGAAATATGTTTTTATGACAGCTTTGATCCGATGGAGAAACATATTTTTGAGCAACAATGTCAGGCGGAAGGGATTTGCCAACAGGCAATCGTCATTCGTAAATATTGTCCTGTGATTCGATACAGTTAACTTCTCTAGTCAATCCTTTGAAAAAACAGACATAAGAATATTATTTCCATGCCTCCAGATTTTTAATCAAATCCGTGGTACGCAAAAATAAAGGGGTTGGTGATAAAAATGCTTGTATTGCCACCCCTTGGAGTCAAAGTTTAACTTTCTTTGTATGGGGGATGTCTTACTTTTCAGGGATGAAAAGATGAAAGAATGCATCTATTGAGAGAGGGATAGATCCTGTAGCCCCATTCAACATGGTGACAACCATGTTGCCTCACGCTGGCAAAAACATCGATGAATCAAAAATACACAAAAACTTGATGTTGCAGAGTTTTAAAAGTTCAAACAAAAAGCTTAAATTCTATTAAGGATGAATCATCTGTATCGGTATTCAAGTGGTTTGGCTATAAATCGATGATCTATTCTCTCTGCAAATCGAGATTCACAGAGAGGAAGCGATAAAAATACAATTAATATCTAGCCTTTGATACACAATACTTGTTTGAGGGTATGCACGACTTCAATCAAATCGCTTTGATTGGCCATAACTTGATGAATATCCTTATAAGCACCAGGGATTTCATCTACTACACCTTTATCTTTACGGCACTCAACACCAGCGGTTTGTGCAATTAAATCTTGTTGGCTAAACAAGTGTTTGGCTCTGGTTCGACTCATTTTTCGTCCTGCGCCGTGTGAACATGAGCAGAACGAATCGGGATTGCCTTTGCCTTTAACAATAAAGGATTGTGCACCCATTGAACCCGGGATAATCCCATATTCATCAAGTCCTGCACGGATTGCACCTTTACGGGTAACAAAGACTTCTTCACCAAAGTGAAGTTCTTTTTGCACATAATTGTGATGGCAATTAATCGCTTCTTTGGTCATCTGAAAGCTGGGGAGTAATGCGCGAATGGCTTCCAGAATTAAACGCATCATTTCACGTCGATTTTCAAAAGCATATTCTTGTGCCCATTCAACGGCTTCAACATAATCATCAAAGTTACTTGAACCTTCTGCGAAGTAGCTCAAGTCTTTATCAGGCACATGACCAAAACGGCTTTGCGCTTCTTTTTTAGCACGTTCAATAAAATACGTACCAATTACATTGCCCAAACCACGACTGCCTGAATGTAACATGACCCAAACATCATCATTTTCGTCAAGACAGAGCTCAATAAAGTGATTTCCACCACCTAAAGTTCCCAGTTGTTTTTGCCATGTGACATCAAAACTACGCAACATACGTTTCAATGCCGGATGTTTGTCAGTAATTAACTTAAGTTTTTTGTCTAAAGGAGAAAGTGTTGATGCTTTGGCTTTAATCTGCTTGTGTATTTCAAAGCCAACTGGAACTTTTCTTTCAATTGCATTACGCAGACTACTCAAGTTGTCAGGAAGTTGAGCGGCTTTTAGACTTAATCTTAAAGCATTCATTCCACAGCCAATATCCACACCTACTGCCGCAGGGATGATGGCATTTTTGGTCGGAATCACACTGCCTACCGTAGCGCCTTTACCTAAATGTACATCCGGCATGACGGCAATATGTGAGTGAATAAATTGCAGCTGTGACATTTTCCTCAGTTGTGTCAAGCTTTCTTCATCCACATCCGTGGTATAAATTTTTACAGGAACGCCATATTCAGCTTTGGCGTTTAAAATCATTTGTATGCCCATTTTTTCATTCTCTAAGCAAATTATTTTTATTGTCCGAAAGTTTTAAATTGAGATTACCCATCCATGATTTGGATTCTATAGGCAATAAAAAACCTAGCGAATGCTAGGTTTGAAACTGACATTCGGACACTTCGATTAAATCAGTGTCCGTGAGTAGACGACTGCTTAATCTTAATTCAATGTTTTCTCAAGTTGTTGCATGTCATACTCCTGTTTATTTTTGATTCGCAAATCAAAGACCAAAATTCTGTTTGGATATCATCCAATGGGGGCTATTCTATAAATAAAAAAAACTTTGTCAATCCATCCCGCCAATTTTTTATATTAAACAGGATTATTCAAGTTAAAAAATAATAAAGCAGCTTGAAAGCTGCTTTATCTGGATAGCATAATTTATTCTTTTTCCACTGAAATTGGGCTCACATCCATTTTGTCATAAGGTACAAATTTAGTGTTGTGTTTCCACTTATAACCTAGCCAAATCACGAGAAACAGGGGAATGCTGATATAAGTAGACAGCACGCTCATCCATTTGCCTGCAAGAATAGCTTCAGAATTTTGTCCAAGAATAATAATCGCACAGAGAATAAACGCAAACCAAGGACCAAATGGGAAGAACTTTGCTCGATATGCTAAATCCTCCAGTTTATGACCTTGTGCCAAATAGCCTTTACGGAAGCGATAATGAGAAACTGCAATACCCAACCATACAATAAAACCACACATCCCTGACATATTTAACAACCAGGTAAATACCACACTTTCACCAATAAATGTGGTCAAGAAACACAGTGCGGCGATTGCTGTGGTGGCATACAGTGCATTCATTGGCACGCCACGGAGATCGAGTTTAGCAAAAATCCGCGGTGCTTTTCCTTCACGTGCCATGTCAAATAGCATACGTGTTGATGAATACATGCCAGAATTACCTGCTGACATAATGGCAGTCAAAATCACCGCATTCATTAAACCTGCTGCAAAAGCTAAACCTGCTTTTTCATACAGTAAGGTAAAGGGAGAAAGGGTAATATTACCATCACCTTCAGCAGCAAGCGCAAGGTTTGGATCTGTATATGCCACCAAGGTACCGATGATAAAAATACACAGGATATAGAATAACAGAATACGCCAAAAGATCTGTTTGATTGCGATCGGAATGGTTTTCTTTGGATCTTTTGATTCGCCCGCAGCAACGCCTACCATTTCAGTGCCCTGAAATGAGAATCCTGCAATCATGGCAACACCCACCAAGGCTTGGAATCCGCCCACAAAAGGCGCATCACCAATGGTCCAGTTTTTTGTAATCGAATCTGTTGGATCTAACATGATTTTACCAATCATGAATAAACCAATCACAATAAAAAACAGGATGGCAATGACTTTGACTAAAGAGAATAAGAATTCACTTTCACCAAAGCCTTTGACTGTTAATGCATTGATAAAGAAAATAATGGCGAGAAAGATTGCACTCCACCAGAAACCGGGGATATCTGGAAACCAAAACTTCATAATGAACTGAACGGCAACCAATTCAAAAGCAACAGTAATTGCCCAGTTATACCAATAGTTCCAACCGAGGGCGAATCCAAAACCTTCTTCTACATATTTATTACCATAAGTAAAAAATGCACCTGAAGTTGGATTGTGGGTTGCCAGCTCACCTAAACTGGTCATTAAGAAATAAATCATAAGACCAATCAGTACATAGGCAAGTAGTGCACCACCTGGACCCGCTGTGGCAATGGTTTGACCAGAAGCAAGAAATAATCCTGTACCGATAGAACCGCCAATCGCGATCATGTTTAAATGTCGTGCTCCAAGCTTACGCTGGAGTTGAGGATGATCTGTTTCGCTCATCGTTATTCCTTACTGCTTTTTTGAGTATTGGCAAACAGCACTTTAAAGCCCTGTTGATCGGCTTTCGTGATGCATTGACCAAAGCTCTGCTCAATGAGTAATGGGTAATTTAGGAAGCGGTTCGCCACAATCCATAATTCACCGCCTGATTTTAAATGTCGTCTTGCAGTTCTGCATAGTGTTTCACTGGCATTGTAGTCGGTTTGGATACCTTGGTGAAACGGTGGATTGCTGACGATGGCATGTAAAAACAATGGCGCATCTTCAATTCCAGTGACTGCTTTTATTTCAAGTTGCTCTAAAGGTAAATCATTCTTTTCAAACGTCATTTGTGTGGAAGCCAAAGCAAAGGCATCAACATCCAAAGCAAAAATACGATTTTTAGGGTTGAGCTTAGACAGAAATGCGCTGATAACACCCGCACCGCATCCAAAGTCCGCAATTTTTCCTGAAGTGACCTGTTTCAAATAAGGCAATAGTACAGCAGTTCCGATATCTAAGCGATTTTGACTGAATACACCCGGTAAGGCACAAATGCGGAGATCACCCGAAGGTGTACTGACATTGTATTCTTGTGCCCATTGTGCAAGCGGTTTTGGGGTCACGGTTTTATCGGTAGTTAACTGCCACATTTGGCAATGACGTGCACTGTCTAATTTAATGGCTTGTCCATAAGGCAATAATTGTTTTGCAGCACGCTCAATACCGCCTTTCTTTTCTCCAACCAGAAAGATTGAAGCACCAATTGCTAAACGAGCAACCAGCTGATGCAACACATAATTGAGTAATTCTTTGGATTTTGGGACAAAAACGATGGCTTGATCAAATTCAGCCTCTGCCAAGTCTGTTCCAAAGTGCACATTGGCCTGTTGGTTTTGGAAGTATTGGAACTCATTATAATTCCAAGTCCAAACACTTGCCTCGATGTCATGAGCTAAATTTGAAAGTAGATCATCCGTTGGTGCATTGACCAATAAAACACGTCCAGAGAGATAGTCATGCTGTCGAATGACAACTTCACTTCTTGGCTCCATATTCACCATCCATCATTAAAATTGAACAATAATGCCCAGTCTAGGCTGGGCATTATAAAGAATTGATCCATTATTTTTTAGTTTCAGGCAAAACTAAATTTAAAATTAAAGCAGCAAGTCCGCCTGTCGCTACACCAGAACTAAAGATATTGCGTGGTAATTCTGGTAAATGTTCCAGAATTTGAGGAACTTGGGCAACACCTAAACCAAGTGCTAAAGAAATTGCAATAATTAACAGGGCACGACGATCAAGTTGAATTCCCGATAAAATATTGATTCCCGATGCTGCTACCGCGCCAAACATGACCATTACAGCGCCACCCAGAACGGCTTGAGGGACGGCTTGAATGATTCCGGCAACTGCAGGAAAAAGTCCGAGAATGACGAGCATGATGGCAATCCAAATACCGACAAAACGGCTCGCCACACCTGTCAACTGAATCACACCATTATTTTGGGCAAAAACAGAACTCGGAAAGGTATTAAACAGCCCTGCAAGAAATGAGTTTGCACCATTGACCAATACACCACCTTTGATACGTTCCATCCAAACAGGACCATCAACAGGTTGGTTGGAGATTTTTGATGTTGCAGTGACATCACCAATCGCTTCTAAAGAGGTCACGAGGTAGATGAATGCCATTGGAATAAACAAGCTCCAAGAGAAACTGATTCCAAAATGCATTGGTGTTGGGATTTGAATTAATGGGGCATCTTTCAAGCCTGAAAAGTTTAAATGGCCCATAAAGCCTGCGAGAATATATCCAATCACCAAGGCGATCAGGATGGCAGAACTCTTGACCCAAACTACTTTAAATCGGTTGAGCAAAATAATAATCGCCAATACTGTACATGACATGATCAGATTGTCTTTACTTGCAAAAGTGTGGCTGTCCATTGCTTGATAGCCACCGCCCATGCTGATGAGACCTTCTTTAATTAAGGTCAGTCCAATCAACAATACTACGATTCCTGTCACCAATGGGGTAATAAGTTTCTTCACCCAAGGTAAAATACGTGATACGCCCATTTCAATAAATGAACCGGCAATCACCACACCAAAAATAGACGCCATGACTGCTTCAACAGGCGTACCCGCTGCGACCATTGCTGAGCCAATCCCAATCATCGGTCCAATAAAGTTAAAACTTGTACCCTGAACGATCAATAAACCGGCACCAAAAGGTCCAATTTTTTTACACTGCAAAAAGGTGGCTACCCCTGAAATCACCAAAGACATCGATAAAATCATATTGGTATCTTGTGGTGAAACCCCCAAGGCCAAACAAATGAGTAATCCCGGTGTCACAATAGGAACGATAATTGCCAATAGGTGTTGTAAAGCCGCAAAAAAAGCGATCAGTGGTTTTGGTCGATCGTTTAAACCATAAATCAGATCAATTTGACCCTGTTTTTGATCGGGAGAGGTATGAGAATCAGACATGGTGACAGTATGTGGAAGCTGCGAGATGGCGCTATTCTAATCGCTTTACACACTATTACAAAATAAAAAGCCCGCAGTTGTGAAAAAAACTTGTAACTGTCAATAAACTGTCACTACTAAAAGTTATCTTTTTTCTGTATAATTTGCCCTCAAATTTAAAGCGTATCGAATTTACATGTCTGATATTAAAACTCTCCGTAATATTGCCATCATCGCGCACGTCGACCATGGTAAAACGACTCTAGTAGATAAACTTTTACAACAATCAGGTGCACTCGGTGACCGCGCGGGTGAGATTGAGCGTGTTATGGATTCGAATGCGCTTGAGTCTGAACGTGGTATTACCATTCTTGCAAAAAATACTGCAATCAAATGGTTAGACAAACGTACAAACACTGAATACCGCATCAACATCGTCGACACCCCGGGACATGCTGACTTCGGTGGTGAAGTTGAACGTGTAATGTCTATGGTTGACTGTGTACTTCTTCTTGTTGATTCACAAGAAGGTCCAATGCCACAGACTCGCTTTGTAACTCAAAAAGCCTTTGCGCGTGGTTTGAAGCCAATCGTGATCATCAATAAAGTAGACAAGCCAAGCGCTCGTCCAGACTGGGTGATTGACCAAGTATTCGATTTGTTTGATAACTTGGGCGGTAGCGATGAACAGTTAGATTTCCCAGTGGTTTATGCTTCTGGTCTTCGTGGTGTTGCTGGTCCATCTCCAGAAGAACTTGCTGAAGATATGACACCGTTGTTCGAAACAATCGTAGATATTGTTGAACCACCTTCAGTGGATGTTGATGGTCCATTCCAAATGCAGATTTCTTCACTTGACTATAATAGTTTCGTGGGTGTAATCGGTGTAGGTCGTATTCAACGTGGTTCAGTAAAAACCAATACGCCTGTGACTGTGATCGATAAAGATGGTAAGACACGTAATGGTCGTATCTTAAAGATTATGGGTTACCATGGTCTTGAGCGTGTAGATGTAGATTCAGCTCAAGCGGGTGATATTGTATGTATCACTGGTTTGGATGCATTAAACATTTCTGACACGATCTGTGATCCTAAAAATGTTGAAGCATTACCTGCATTGTCTGTAGATGAACCTACAGTTTCGATGACTTTCCAAGTAAACAACTCACCGTTTGCGGGTAAAGAAGGTAAATTCGTAACTTCACGTAATATCCGTGAACGTTTAGATCGCGAGTTGATTCATAACGTTGCATTACGTGTTGAAGATACTGACAGTCCAGACCGCTTTAAAGTATCTGGTCGTGGTGAACTTCATCTTTCAGTATTGATTGAAACAATGCGTCGTGAAGGCTTCGAGATGGGAGTTTCTCGTCCGCAAGTGATCATGAAAGAAGTTGATGGCGAAATGCAAGAGCCATACGAGAACGTAACATTTGATGTTGAAGAACAGCATCAAGGTTCTGTTATGGAGCAAATGGGTAACCGTAAAGGTGAGTTGACCAATATGGAAGTTGACGGCAAAGGTCGTATCCGTATTGAAGCAACAGTTCCATCTCGTGGTTTGATTGGTTTCCGTTCTGAATTCTTAACCATTACTTCCGGTACTGGTATCATGACTTCAAGCTTCTCGCATTATGGTCCTGCGAAACAAGGTGCAGTTGCGAAACGTCAAAATGGTGTGTTGATCTCTATGGTTAACGGTACTTGCTTAGCGTTTGCATTGTTCACTTTACAAGACCGTGGTCGTCTGTTTGCTGAACCACAGTTAGAAGTATATGAAGGTATGATCGTGGGTATGAACTCTCGTTCAGACGACATGACTGTGAACCCAACCAAAGCGAAACAGTTAACTAACATGCGTGCATCTGGTACAGATGAAGCATTAACGTTAACACCTGCAATTAAATTCACGCTTGAACAAGCTTTAGAATTTATTGAGGATGATGAGTTGGTTGAAGTTACACCTAAATCTGTTCGTATTCGTAAAAAATTCTTAACTGAAAATGAACGTAAACGTGCTTCTCGTGGCTAAGTGTTTTAACTAGGAATAATTTAATTTCTAGGAAAAAACCGCAATTTTTTAATAAATTGCGGTTTTTTTATATAAATGTAAAAGGCTTTTGGTTTTTAACAAAAAACGAGTAAATTAAGCGGAAATGTACATGGAAACATAATGTATACTTCGTCACATAAAAAATACCTAAAATTGGCTTGGAGTTAAAATATGAGTATTCTTTCAGAATTCAGAGAGTTCGCCATTAAAGGCAACATGATGGATATGGCGATCGGTGTCATCATCGGTGGGGCATTTGGCAAAATCATTGACTCATTGGTCAAAGATGTGATCATGCCATTGATCTCTGTGATCACAGGTGGTGGTGTAGATTTCACACAAAAATTTATTGTATTGGGGGATAACCCGAATAATTTAACTTCATTGGATGCTTTACAAAAAGCAGGTGTGAATGTTTTAACTTATGGTAACTTCATCACGATCTTCTTAAACTTCCTGATTTTGGCTTGGGTTGTATTTTTATTGGTTAAATTCCTTAATAAAATCCGTAAACCTGCTGAAGCTGCACCGGCTGCAACACCTGAAGATGTTGAATTACTTCGTGAAATTCGTGATGAGTTGAAGAAGCGCCCACAAGCCTAATAAATCTGATTGAATATGCAGAATTAGATATTTTTAAATTATTTTTAGAAATATAAAATAGTTGTAAAAATGCGAATTGAAACGGTACGATTAAGTACCGTTTTTTATGCAAGAACATAAAAAGGATGACTGCCATGGTTAAAAAAAGCATAGGGATAGTGATCATATTCATGGCTTTATCCGCGTGTTCTGAACATCCGAAAGAGCAGCATGCAGTAGCAAATGCTCAGGCTGAACGTGCAGATCAAGCGCAGGCTGCAAGTGGTTTGACATTCAGTGACATGCCAAATGAACAGACCACTTACGCGACCATTGAAACAGATTCAACAGATGAAAATGAAGCACTCTTAGTTGCTTTGGAAACACGTTTATTAAAAGAAAACTTTGAGTTTATCGAAAAAGACAGTGGATCATCATGGTCTGAAAATGACTGTACATTAAATAAAATCATTCAAGTTAAAGGCGAAGGAATTCGCTCATATAAAGCGATCAGCAAAGAAAAATTAGGGGATGAGCAGCAATATCGCCCGGATTTCATTTTATTGGTATTTAGTTTCAAGGATGAACCCACCGCAGCGCAAAGCTTTAAAATGCTTGAATCAGCAGTCAATTCGGCAGGTGGTTATTGCAATGGTAAATCACCTGAAAATATTGTCAGAAATGGCAATGAAATTTTTTACTTTACCACCAGGGCAGAGATGTTTAGAACTTATATTGATGATTATGCAAAATTTATCCATGAATTTAAACCTGAATAAAGTGATTCAAATATATAAAAGAGTTTAAATTCATGAGAACAGCTCAGATTTTTATTTTTTTGGTGAGTTTTCTCATCCATGGATGCCAAGCTCAAGTTAAAGTTGATGAAAATTTTATTCAGTTGTTCAGCCCAGAAATACGCCCTCAAGTGATCTCGATGTGTGAACAATATGATTCCAATGATCAGGTTCAGGGGATTTATTTTAGTCGCTATGCATTTGGTTTATATACCTTTATTGGAATAAAAAACAACAGATTTGAAATACTGAGCTTTGACGATGCCAAGTATTCTTCTATGGATAAAGTTTCAGATATTGAATTGCAAACGGGTCAATATATAAAACGAAATGACCAAATCATTTTAAAAACGGAAAAAATGACTCAGACAGATCCCTTGGTAAACCAAAGTGCAGATTTTGAAAACTTGATTTATTTGCAAAACTCTCAAAGTGCATTTCTAATTAAAGATATTGAGAATGTAGCCAGTTCAATGTCTTGGTCACAAACGATGGGAAGTACGCGTTCGCAATTGAAGAAGATTCACTGTCATATTCAGGATTATCATCACTATAAAGGTGATGAAGAACCATCACCATCTTATCAAGCATTACCGGAACGCTTTAAACCGCTTGTGATTGATCAACCTATGCATTTGACAATAAAGTCGGCGGAAGACATTTTAAAGTCATTAGAGCGAAATGACGATTCGGAAACAGTTATAGAGCAAAAAGTTCAACTGATAAGTGGCAATACCCGGAAGTTATTTATAAACCAGCCAATCTGTATTATTCAGGGGCAAGGTAAAGGATTGTATGGATATATCAATCAGCCGAATCAGCCCCTAACGACAGCATGGATGAGTTTTGAGCAAGGTGCGAGTACGGGAATTGCCAAGCAAGGCGATATCATTTCGACTTCATACCAAGAATGTAAATCTTTAAATTAAAAATCCATACGGAATTTAATTTCAAGCAAATGAAAACCAAATTGGCTTTTTACAGGTCCGTGCAGAACATGTTCAGCCGCAGTAAATACCAATTTATCAATCACAGGAACGAGTTGTCCTTTTTAAACTTCTCCAAGCTCTCCCCCGCGTTTAGCCGAGTTGCAAGTTGAGTGCTGTTTCGCAATTTTTGCAAAATCAGCACCATCGTGAATCTTCTTTTTGAGCTGTTCCGCAAAATCTTTATCTTTGACGAGAATATGTCGAACGATTGCAGTTTTCATTTCATTTTTCCTCGTGTATTTCTAGGAGAGGCTTTAACCGGTTTAAGCGGTTGGCATTGCGGGCAAAAAACACTGGCTCTTTGTCCGAGTTTTAGATTTTCTAAAGTTGTTTCACAGTTGATGCACATTTCACCTGCACGACCATAAGCCAACAAGGTTTGTTGAAAATAGCCATTTTCACCCATTGCATTGGTATAGTCCCGTAAGGTTGAACCTCCCAAGTCAATCGCCTGCTTTAAAATTCTTTTGATTTCAATCACCAAGTCTTGAACTTGTTGCTTTGACAGACTCGAAGCAGGCTGGGCAGGGTGGATGCCCAAATTAAATAAACTTTCAGTTGCATAGATATTTCCAACACCAACGACAATGTGGTTATCCATGATTGCAACTTTTGTGCCGATATTTTTATTTTTCAATTTTTCAAACAAATATTCAGCATTAAATTTATCACTCAATGGCTCAGGACCCAATGTATCAATCAGTTTACTTTGGCTCTGCTCATTGAGCCAAATAATGCAACCAAATCGGCGTGGATCATGATAGCGCAATTGCATATCTTCAAATTGAATGATGAGGTGATCATGCTTTCTCAGTTCTTCACTCTCATCACAGATTCTAAAACTACCTGACATACCCAAATGCCAAAGCATCGTATGCTGTTCGAACTCAGCCAAAATGTATTTGGAACGACGTGTTAAGTGAATGAGCTTTTGCCCTTGAAGTTGCTGAATATCTTCAGGAATTGGCCAACGTAAGCGAGATTCACGGACTTGAACATGAGTAACTTTTTGACCGATCAAAGGAATTAAACTGGTTTTTGTTGTTTCAACTTCGGGTAATTCAGGCATGCACTTGTCGTATCACAGGAGAAGATCATTATTGTATGCAAGAATGAGGCAGCTTTAAAGAGTGGTTCTGTTGAGGTTGCGACTTTAGGTTAAGATCAGCATTAGCATCGCTGGCTGAAACTGTATTTTTATTCATAAGTATCTGTTATTTATAATAAAGTTTATTGATAAAATAAAGTTTTCCAATTGATAAAAAATATCTGATAGTTATATGTAAAAAAATGTGTAAATTTCTAGTGAATAATCTCCAAAATAATTTGGATTACCCACAGTATTTTAGGCGTGATTGTAATTTTAAAGCTTGGTTTTTCTAATGGTTTTATGGAGATCAAGCATTTGAGATTCACAAGTTTATCCTTATGCACTTAGCTTTAAATTAGGCTTCACCATGAAAAAAATTGCTTATCCTTTAGTGGCAATCTCTACATTTACCATGATCTCCCTTGCATCGGCAGAAGATGCTTTTGATGTGCATGCATCCACCCTGACAGGGGACTGGAATGGCACACGTACTGAACTGGCTGAAAAGGGGATGAAGTTCGATGGTACGATTGCCATGGATGGTTCATATCTTGCTGATGGAGGTTATGACGCGCATCAAGCACCAACTTTTGCTACCCAGTTTGGTCTTGGAACTACTTTGGATATGGGGAAATTGGCAGGTTGGAATGATGTCACGATTCGTGCTTTAGTTACGGCACGCCAAGGTGAAAGCACGTCATTGAGAGGGATTCAGGCACCCGATGCACCACAGTGGGCAAACTCTCAAGCCAATTGGGGGCGAGGTAATTCAGGTAGCCGTTTGAGTGAGCTCTATATTGAAAAGAACTTTAAAGAACAAGGCTTGAGTATTCGTGTAGGACGAATGGGTTTGGGTACTGAATTCAATACCATGGCTTGTGATTTTCAAGGCAATGCATTTTGTGCTGCACAAATGGGTAAATGGCAAGGTAAGCTTTGGTATAACACACCTGTGTCGCAATGGGGCGGACGCTTGAAGTATCAAATCAATCCAGAGTTATTCGCACAAGTCGGTGTTTTTGAATATAACCCAGAGAATGCTTTGGAGCGTCAAGGCTGGAATCTGGATACAAAGCATGCTGATGGTGTAAATATTCTTTCAGAAGTGGTGTGGTCTCCAAAGAAAGGCTTCAATGATTTACCAGGCAGTTACCGTTTTGGTACTTTATACAATACTGCTGATGAAGCTAAAAATCAGTACGATGTGGCTTATAAAGCAGGGACCAAAGCTGAAGACCGTACATATGGGGGATGGATTGCCTTTGAACAGCAATTGACTTCAATAGGCGAGGGTAAACGAGGTCTGCATAGTTTTGGTAATTTCACAGTACATGATCGAACGACAACGGCCGTCAGTGATTCACAACAACTGGGTTTAAAGTATTATGGGTTATTTGAAAGTCAGCCCAATGATATTCTAGGTTTAGCTGTGAATAGAGTACATTTGAATGATCGCTATACGGATTATGTGAATAATAGTCGCTTAGGCACAAATTTAAGACAGCTGAATGAAGATGCAGAGTATAATATTGAGTTAAATTACTCCTATTACCCAGCCAAATGGTTCATGCTTCGTCCTTTAGTACAGTATGTGGTGCATCCTGGTGCAACCAATCAGGTTGACAATGCATTGGTCATTGGCTTGGGGTCTAAAATTATTTTCTAAAACTATTTTCTACAGTCATCCGAGGAAACCTAGATGCAAAGAGTGAAACATTTAAAAATTAATACCACACTACTTTGTTTAACAGTCTGTATTTCCCAGAACATTTATGCTGAATCGGAATCTCAGGATTCCACTCAGCAACTACCTACCATTAAAGTTGAAGCAACACGCTCAGATACCAGCGTACTCAATACCCCTGCTTCTGTTTATCGTATAGACCAACAACAAAATCAAAATAATATGGGTGTAAACCTCACTGAAACCCTTAAAGGTATTCCAGGTTTACAACTGAATAACCGTGAAAATTATGCACAAGATTTACAACTGTCGATGCGAGGCTTTGGCGCGCGCTCTACCTTTGGCGTGCGTGGTATCCGTTTGTATGTAGATGGTATTCCCGCAACCATGCCCGATGGGCAAGGTCAAACCTCGAATATTGACTTAAGCAGTTTGGATCATATTGAAGTGTTGGGTGGACCTTTTTCATCCCTCTATGGAAATTCATCAGGGGGGACAATTCTCACCACGACCAAAGAGGGAACAGGACGTGATTCGGTTGAGTTGGGATACTCAGGCGGAAGTAACAATAAAGGGCGTGCTGATATTGTTTTACAAGGGGGTGCGGATCAAGCCAATGAGCCAAGTTATGTGATTAGTTCTTCGTATTTTGATACCGATGGCTATCGTGATCATAGCGCGGCACGAAAAACATTGAGTAATGCCAAACTCACTTGGGATTTGGATGATGGCTCAAAAATTAACTGGATCACCAATTATGTCGATATTCATGCGGATGACCCACAAGGTCTCAATCGGAGTCAGTGGAAGCAGAATCCAAAACAGGTCAATGACAGTAAAAACGAATATAATGTCCGTAAAGATATTAATCAGACACAAACAGGGATCAATTGGACCAAACCCATCAACGACCAGAATGAAATCTATTCGATGGTTTATTTAGGTCACCGGGAGGTCACACAATATCAATCTATTCCAAGTTCTGCTCAAAAGAACCCTCGCCATGCAGGTGGTGTTATTGATTTTTCCAGAGATTTTTATGGTGCAGATTTACGTTGGACAGGTAAAGAGCTTTTGCCGAACACGCGTATCAGTTTAGGGCTTGCTTATGATGCCATGAATGAAGATCGCCAAGGCTATGAAAACTTTACTTTAGATAATAATAAGCCGCATTATGGTGTAAAAGGTAATTTACGTCGTGATGAACGAAATACTTTATGGAATTTAGACCCTTATCTTCAGGCGTCTTGGCAATTTTTACCGACATTACGTGTAGACACAGGATTGCGTTACAGCAATGTCCATTACCAATCTAAAGATCATTACATTACTGGCTCTAATGGCGATGACAGTGGTCAAACAGATTATAACAAGTTGCTTCCATCTGCTGCATTGACATGGGAAATTACCCCGGAGATCAGCAGTTATATCAGCTATGCCAAAGGTTTTGAGACACCGACTTTTACCGAAATGGCTTATCCGATCAGTGGAACTTCGGGCATTAATTTTGCACTGAAACCTTCGACCAGTGATAACTATGAACTGGGTTTAAAGGCACAAAATCAATGGGGTAATTTTACGGCTGCAGTTTTCCAAAGCAATACACGAGATGATATTGTTTCTGCTGGATCAGTGGATGGTCGAGCAACCTATCAAAATGCGGACAAGACATTGCGTCAGGGCGTTGAACTGTCTTGGAATAAAAAGTTGTGGAAAGATGTCACAGCACAGGCCAGTTATAGTTTCCTCGATGCAACATTTGATGCAGACATTCCAAACTCAGACCCTAAAAAAGTTATCCATAGTGGAAATTACATTCCTGGTATTGCTAAAAACCAAGCCTTTGTTGGATTTGGTTGGCTTCCTGAAAGTGGTTTGAATGCCGGGGTTGATGTTCGTTATATGGATAAAATCTATGTTGACGATCTCAATACAGATACTGCACCAAGTTATACAGTCACCAGCCTAAATGTCGGTTATATCTGGAAAAACAAAGATTGGAAAGTTCGTAGTTTTGCTCGGGTAGATAATTTATTCGACAAAAACTATGTGGGTTCTGTCATTGTGAATGATGGCAATGGGCGATTCTTTGAACCTGCAGATGGTATTAACTGGAGTGCCGGTTTAAGCATCACCAAACAATTTTAATTCGCTGGGAAAATAATTTATGTCTGCTCCACCGAAGTTATTTGAATCCATTCAATTTGGCTCACTTTCACTGAGCAATAAAATAATTATTGCCCCCATGTGTCAATATTCTGCAACAGATCAAGGTGAGGTCACTTATTGGCATGAGCAGCAATGGGCAAATTATGCTTTGTCTGGTGCAAGTTTGTGTATTGTCGAAGCGACTGCTGTTCAAGCACAGGGCCGAATCAGCTATGCTGATCTTGGCTTATGGAATGATACACAGCGAGATCAAATTAAGGCGTTGTTGAATAAAGTAAAAACGATTGCGCCCACACCTTTTGCGGTACAGCTTGCACATGCAGGACGTAAAGCTTCAACGGATAAACCATGGTTGGGTAAAGGTCAAATTGCAGCAGATCATCAGCATGGTTGGCAGACAGTTTCTGCCAGTGACATTGCGTTCAATGTTGAAGATGTTGCACCACATGCCTTAACACTTGAAGAAATACAAACCATCATTGATGATTTTGCTCAGGCTGCAATCCGTGCTGTTGAGGCAGGATTTTCATTGATTGAAATCCATGCAGCCCATGGCTATTTACTGCATCAATTTATGTCACCACTGTCGAACTTTCGTACAGATCAATATGGAGGCAGTTTTGAAAATCGTATTCGCTTAACTTTAGAGGTTTTTCAAGCGATTCGAAATTCAGTGCCTGCCAATTATCCTATTGGTGTACGCCTTTCTGCGACTGATTGGATGGATGCGGAAAATGGTTGGAATATTGAGTCGAGTATTGGTTTATCTAAAGCCTTGGCCCAATTGGGAGCAGTTTATATCCATGTTTCCTCAGGTGGTTTACATGCCCAACAAGACATTAAGATTGGTGCAAACTATCAGGTGCCTTTCGCCAATGCAATTAAAAAACAAGTGAATATTCCAGTGATTGCGGTAGGGTTAATTACGGAAGCGGAACAGGCTGAACAGATTCTTCAGCAGGGTGAGGCAGATGCGGTTGCATTGGCAAGAGCAATCTTATATGACCCACGCTGGCCTTGGCATGCAGCCGCAAAACTGGGGGCTAAAATCTCAATAGCACCTCAATATTTACGTTGTCAACCTCATGGAATAAAGGATTTGTTTTCAGCATACTGATGAAATCACAGTTTTACTGAATCTATTATTCTTTTAAAGTATTTAAATTTATCAAAGATATATTCTAGGATATATCTTTATTTACGAGTTCTGGAAAAGGAACGGTTTAAATGATTTTTTCGGTAATTTTTCCAGTATTTTTTCTATTATTTCTGGGTTTTATCTCTGTCAAAATTCAATTGATAAGCAAAGCGCAAATCACAGCCTTGAGTGCTTTTGTAATCAAAATTGCTTTACCTGCTTTACTCCTGCATGGATTAGCTTCAAAAGATCTGCATGAAATTTGGTATCCAGCATATTTCTTCGTCTATGCCAGTGTCACGTTTGCTTTATTTATTCTGGCTTTCTTGGTTGGGCAGAAAATTTTTAAAAATCATTTTACCCATGCCTCGGTATTTTCCCTGGGTGCATCCATGTCTAATACAGGATTGTTGGGTGCTGCAATTTTAACGTTGCTGATGGGTAATGAAGCCATGATTTACATCTCTTTGGTGGTGATCATCGAAAGTGTTTTTCTGGTGCCGCTAATGCTGACTCTGGCAGAAATTGGACGTCAACGGCAAGCTAACTTAGCGGCTATTCTAAAAATAACTTTTATCACTTTACTTAAAAATCCGTTATTCCTATCGGTAATGATCGGTATGAGTTGCGCAGTTTTCAATATCCAGATTCCACATCTATTGGATGCTGTTTTTGCCATGCTTGGACAAACAGCTTCGCCACTGGCACTCTTTATCATTGGTGGTGGAATGGTCGGACTGACCATTCAATCCTTTAATCTGCAAACCATTTATCTGGTGATCTCAAAAAATATCTGTATGCCGCTCTTGGTTTATTTGGGGCTTGCCAATTTTACAGATTTGGATCAAAAAATGATTTATGCGGGTACTTTGATTGCAGCGTTACCCATGCCATCTTTATTTGGGATCTTTGGACAAGTCTATGGTTTGAATGAAAAAGCGCTGACGCCTCTGATGATAAGTACTTTTTTGAGTTTTATTGTTGTCAGTGTATTGATTGGTGTATGGTGGTAAAAGCACACGCTTTATCGTGTGCTTTTGGATTTGAATCATTATTTTTTCGCAGGTGCCGTTTTTGCTGGTGCTTTAGCCTTTTCAGCAATCAATTTATTGACCACTTCTAGAGATTCTTTTGCTTTAGGCACATTATTTTTTGCTAGCTCAGCGAAAATCTTTTGCGCTTCAGGCAAGTTTTGATCAATGATATTGCCATTGGTCAGCATATTTCCAACAGCCATTAATGCAGGAATATAGCCTTTCTTGGCTAAGTTTTGAATTGCATTCAGTCCCTGGTTCACTGTGGTCGCATTTTTCTTTTTCAAACCATCCGTGATGTCATACAGGGCTTTGGCATGAATCGCAGGGGCAAAATCTTTTTTCACTAAAGGATCAAGTTTCTGTAAACCCAACTTGTCTGATGCTGGCGTACCTTCGGCAAATAATAAAACGGCTAATTCCACTGTCGCATCATCAAAACCTTGAGATGATGATTTCTCGAGATATTCACGCACTTTCTTTTCATCTTTGCTTAAGCCTAACTGTCCTACAGCGTAGCTTTGAGCCAAAACATAACTTGCGACTGGATAGCCTTTTGCTGAAGCATCCTGATAATATTTCAATGCTTTTTTATCATCTTTGGCAGTACCTTGCCCAGTTTGAGTTAAATAGCCTAAGTTATATAAAGCTTGCGCATTGCCTGTTTTAGCGAGACGTTCGAGTTCTTGATAGGCTGCAGGATAGTTTTTTGCTTGAATGAGTTCTTGTGCTTTTGCAAAAGCAGGATCAACATTAGTTTTAGGTGCATCCGCAGCAAATGCTGAAATACAAGATAAACTTAGAAGAGTGGCAATAAGTGTTTTTTTCATTTTGAAACTGTACCTGATTTTAATTTCAACATAATTCCATTTATAGTGGTAGAACGGGTGGATGGCTTTTTTAATCATAATTTGAAAATTATGAATGTAAACATTCCAATTGTATAGCTTGGTGCATTTATGTTTTAGATTTTTTATAGATAAGCATAAATTAAGCAGATTTTAAAGTTATTGTTGCGTAGGAGATCAAGAAATATCTTACTACGCGTTTTATAAATCATTTAACCGCTTTTAACAATAACTCAATTTCACCTGCATCACGTGCACCTGAAATACGTGAGCCATCTTGTAAGAAGAATGTTGGAGTACCATCTACACCCAGCGTTTTAGCCAAGGCGATATTCTTTTCAACAGGGGTACTACAAGACTTGGTTGGAGTTGGCTGTTTTTTATCAATGGTATAATCTTGCCATGCTTGGTATGGGTTTTTAGAGCACCAGATTTGTTGCGATACTTGTTCAGCGTTTGGATGTAAACGTGTGATTGGGTACAAGAATAAATAAATCGTCACGTTGTCGATATTCTTTAATTCTTTTTCAAGATGTTGGCAATAAGGACAATCGGGATCACTAAACACATAAATAGTGCGTTCGCCTTTACCTTTGACATGTTTGATGGCTTGTTTTAAAGGCAGCGCTTTAACATCAATACTTTTTAAAACTTGTTCACGTTCGGCAGTCAGATTTTTTTGTTCTTTTAAATCAATTAAATTGCCGACAAAGAAATATTTTGCTTCCTCATTGGTGTAGACGATACGACCACCCATATAGACTTCATAAACATCTTTGATCGGTGAGTTCTGTACAGATTTCACTTCAATTTCAGGATACTGAGTTTTTAAATTTTGTTCTAATGTTTTGATGTCAGCATGTGCAGAAGTAAAGCTAAAAATGCTTAAACTCAAAAGAGATAACCAGATTTTCATGATAAAGCTCAAAATAATAATGCCGATATTGTGCACTGAATCAGGGCTAAAAATATATTGAGATCATGTAATTGAAATATCTAATTTAAATGTGCCGTTTATTTTTTAAAAAGCTGTAGATCCCGTGTTGTGCCAGTTGCTGTTGTAATTGCCCAATATATTGATTTAACTCTGTTTCAGATTCCACTTTTAAACTCAATTACTGCTGAATTTGAATTTCATGGAACATTTTCCAGTATGCTGCACAATTTGGAAATGTCTCATAGAACCTTTTCTACCTGTTGTATTAACGATACTGAACTCAATCCGTTGAATGGATGCGATAGGGGAAGATGTCAGCTTCAAACTGCTGATGATCAATTGATGATTGCAAATATAAAATGCAGCAAAAGATAAATTAAACTTTTTAAGCAGCCAAATGACAGCACTTTTCTAATTTATTTTTATTTAAGGCAAATAAGGCAGCATTGTGTCTTTTAATATCTCAATCAATTCTTCATCCATATAGGGAAAATCATCTGGAATATCCAAAACTACCACTTTTTTGTGTTGGAGTTGCTGAGCAAATTTTTCTTTGATGTTTTGTTTATGCTTCTGCTCCATGACAAAAATCATATCTGCCCAGACAATGTCTTTGAGTGAAACGGTATGCTTGGCATGTTTACTGGTTCCAGCAGAACGAGTGGAAAGTCCATAGCCCACTGCAAAGACACGCTCGGCAGTGGGGCTACGCCATTGATTACGACTACATATAAAAAGGCTATTCAATCTGTGATCATCCAAAAATCATAGTGTGCTTGTTTTCGTCTTTTTGAAGAGGAAATACGAGGATACTCAATCCCAAGCTGTTTGGAGCGAGAGCGTTTTAATGATCTATTCCAAAGCATTTTCCAGTCTTTTTCAGGTTTCCACAGGGTAGAGCCATGCCTGCAATCTCGACCACGATGTAAAAATTTGACTTTACGTCTCCAAGCGCGGTTTCTGTTTAAATCGTTTGCAAATAATTGTGATGGAATATCCATAGGGTAAAACTCATGAGTTAATCGGGTTCAGCAGCCGCGATAACACATGGTTGGCTTATTTTATGAGTAATGATTCATTCAGACAAGTTGCATGGATGTGCTCATCAGCAATTTGAACAGACTTAAATGAATGGTAACGTTATAATTGTCATTAAATTGAAGTAACGAGAACACCATGTTTATTAAAGCGATTAAGCGGAATTATGACAAAATTAGTCAGGACGAAAGTATTGCTGAAGAAGACAAGATTGATGCTTTGCTAATAAAGTTGGGCGGTGAGTTTTTAGTGAGCAAAGATGATCGTGTTTATCTATTTGAAAAAGATGGGTTAACTGCAAAGTTTGATGCAAAACATGCGCGTGCTTTTCACTTTAAAGAATATGTATGTAAAGACATGAATAAGTTATTTCATGGCTTTTAGGTAAAACAGGCTCTCAGGCTCAATATGGATTACCATGAGCCTGATGCGCCACCACCACCTGAGCTACCGCCTGAACTTCTCCCGCTACTCGATGATGAGCCTGAGCCAGAAGAAGATGAGCGACTGCTCGATGAACTTGACGAAGAGCTTGAATAGGATGATGAACGTGCAAAGGTTGAAGGTGTTTCTTTAAACCATTCTTGATATTCAGCTGGATAATAGCGTTGATAAGGTTTGGCTATCGAATAAATCAGTGCCCAGATCAAAAGCAGGATAAATGGGCAGAAAATAAAAAACATCAATACGGGAATCCAAATGTTTGGCAAAATAAATGCCAATATGATTGGAATGCCAATGAATAAAATAGCGAATTTTTTAGGAATCTTTTTAGGTAAAGCCGATAATTTCAGCCATTTATAAATATTTTGATAATGATTAAATTTGACCACCATCCAAAGGACTAAGGCATATAAGCCAAAAAGCAAAAAGAAATTTAATCCTGTAACAATCCAACAGAATAGATGGTGAATAGGTAAAAACACGATCATAAATAAAGGAATTCCTTTGATTCTGATTTGCTGTTTTTTAAGCGTTTGATAAATTGGCGCAAAATAGATGACTAAAATACAACTCACCATAATATTCCAAATAAAAACAATGAAATAATTGATGAAATTCTTTGAAGGCTGGTCTAGATGTATGACATGTGGATTTTCTGGTTGTGTTGGATATTGATAAGTGTTTTGAGTTGAAGTAATGGCTGGCGGCTGCTCTTCAGCTTTTTGTTGATGATTGGCAACCTCGATTGCTAAGTTGGGCGATTGACCAATTTCATTCTGTGCGAGTGCAATGCCTGTATAGTATTCATCATTTTTAAAATGCGGTGCGAGAATATTTCGAATAATGCGACCAGATTTTATATCTGTTAGATCGCCCTCTAAACCATAACCCACTTCAATTCGCATTTTTCGATCATTTTTGGCAATCAATAACAACACACCATTATCTTGTTGAGCATTCCCAATTTTGATGGTGTTGAAAACATCACGTGCCGCGTTTTCGATTGGCTCGCCACTTAAAGAGGAAATCATTAAAATTTTAAGGTCGATTTTTTTTTGTTTAAAAATAACTTCATTGTTCTGCTTGAGCTTTTCAATCTCAGCGGTAGTCAATGTCTGCGTGGTATCTAAAATATGGTCTTTCTTTAATTCTTCTAGAATTTGTGGTGATAGGGCATGACTGCTAATACTTAACAATAAACTCAATGCTAAAAGAATGAACTGTTGATAAATGGCTTTATTGGATAGATGCATATTTTATGTTTTTTAAGTTATTGAGTGAATTCTAAATGGAGAGAGGTATGGGTAAAAGAGTTTTTACAAATGAAAGAATTGTCCATGTCGATTTTCTCAGAAGCCTTTGACTATGTATTCATCATTTAAGTTGTATAATATCAAAAAAGAAGCTGTTTCTTCATAAGATGAACTGAGAAGTATCAAAAATGAACAAAATACTGTCAATCTTATTATTATGTTTAATTTGTCCAATGACAGTTTTAGCTCAACAGCCAAAGCTAGTATCACATCAAATCAACTTGAAAAATGGAAAGCGCTTTTCTTTAAATTTACCGGCAAATTTTGAAATTATTCCTGCTGCTGAAGGCTTAAAACGAGTCCGTTTTTTTACAAAAGCACCTGACGGCAGAATGTTTGTCACCGATATGCATGATTTGTCTGATAATAAAAAAGGCATCATCTATATTTTGGATCAATGGAATGCTGAAACAGGTCGATTTGGCAAAATAATTCCTTATATGACTGGTTTGAAAAATCCAAATTCGATTCAGTTTTATACAGATGATACAGGGCAAGATTGGTTATATTTAGCTGAAACTGACCAACTCACTCGACGTAAGTTTACCCAAGGTGAAACCAAACCCACGGCTAAAGCTGAAGTTTTAGCTACTTTTCCAGACTATGGCTTAAGCTACAAATATGGTGGTTGGCATCTAACACGGACAATTGCTGTAGGGGGCAATGGAAAAATTTATGTTTCAGTTGGCTCTAGTTGCAATGCATGTGTTGAAAAAGAGCAAGTTCGAGCAACAGTGATAGAAATGAACCCTGACGGCTCAGAACAAAAGATTTTCGCCCAAGGCTTACGTAATGCCGTGGGTTTGAAATGGATAGGTAAAGTGCTATTTGCCACCAATCAGGGGGCAGACCATTTAGGTAAAAATAAGCCTGATGAAACTTTTTATGCCCTCAAACGTGATGCTGATTATGGTTGGCCGTCCTGCTATTCGTCGAATGGTAAAATTTTTGCAGATCCAAAATTCAAACGTTCATCTGGCTGTAAAAATGTATTAACACCTTACGCCTATTTCCCTGCGCATTCATCTGCACTTGGCTTTGATTATTTTGATCATCCAGATACGGATGACAGTATTAAAAATTCTTTTTTGGTCGCTTTACATGGTGCTACAGATGCATCAATTGGTCATGGCTACAAAATTGCAATTATGCGTAAAGGACAAAAATTGGAGACCTTTATGGATGGTTTTTTAGTGGGAAAAAATGTCTATGCTCGACCTGCTGATATCTATCGAATTGATGAAAATTCATTTTATTTCTCCGATGATAAAGGCGGTGTAATTTATTATGTGAGGAGGAAATAATCTTCCTCCATCACATTTTAAGCACATTAATACTTACCATGAACCTGATGCACCACCACCACCTGAACTGCCGCCTGAATCTCGTTCATCATTGGTGGATGAACTGCTACTAGAAGATGAATCTAGATTACCATCAAAGGATGAATGATGATTTGATGAGTAATTATTGTCTGAATTGGAGTTTTTCCGTAACGCCTGAACTCTTTCAAAAGCCTCCTCACGTGCCTTTTGTCGCTCTTTTTCTCTGAGATATTGATTGTAGTAAGTTGTTAAATATTGATTTTCAGTACGATGTTTAAAGCGATACAAAAATTGGAGATAACGTAAAAAGATTAAAATTAAGCAGATAGCTAAACATTTCAATAGAAAAAATGCAGTTGCAGGGATGAAATCGACCAGATAGAAACTACCTAATCCAAAGATTGAAAAAATTTGAAGCGGAAGGCTATACAAAATGCATTTCAACACTTTATGGTTTTGATCTTTAGGTATGCAGACGGCAATTAAAAATGGTGCATATACTGGAATAAGCGCACTCAAAAAGAAGCCTAGATTAGCAAGATTTAAATAAGAAAAAATCAATAGATGAATAAATATCTCTAACATAAAAAAGGCGACAAAGGCTGCTAATCCGCCTCCAGTACCGAGTTTGACAACCAGTTTGGTATAGACCCAATACATTGGAATACAAAGCAAAATGGAAAGAAACAGGTAACCATAAAAGGTGAGATTGAAAACAATTTCTGGATTTTCTGCGTCTACATTTTTCAGTGAGATATTTTGGTTGAAAAGCATTTTCTGGGTTTGAGAAAAACCCTGATAATAATCATTGTTTTTAAAATTTGGTGCGAGAGTATTGCGAATCATTCGCCCCATTTGCACATCTGTCAAATCACTTTCCAGGCCATAGCCAACCTCAAAGCGCATTTTTCGGTCATCTTTAGACACGACGAGCAATAAACCATTATCAAGTTTAGCATTGCCTATTTTAATTTCATTAAAGACTTGTTCAGCATATTGTTCTATCGATGTGTCTCCAATCGTAGGGATCATTAATATTTTGAAATCAATATTTTTCTGCTGATAAAGCTGTCTATTTTGATTTTTTAATGCTTCGATTTGATTGTGGTCTAGGGTATGAGTCGTATCAACGATATGCTCTTGTTTGAGTTGCTGTAATAGTTCAGGCGACAGTGCATGACTACAGATACTCAAGATACTGACTAGAAGTAATATGATGATTCTTTGGGGTGTCATGGTTTGAAGGTATCTATTCATTTTGTTGTATTAAAATTGAGATTAATCTCGTTCAGTTTATTCAATAACCAATGTATTGTGATGATTGAAGTAGGGAAAATTGTTTAAGCTAAAATTTTCCTATGAATGCATATCTAATGTCTAAAAGGCGATAATGAAATATTTTGTGCCTTGGCTAAATTTAAAAAATGTAAGAATATAAAAAATTCAATTAAATTAATACCAATACGCCAAAATTGTTCGTTAAAAATTCTTAGAGTTGTATTGTAGAAGACGAATACATCAAATCCAGCTCCACTTGCACCGAAGCCAGTTTCGAAATAAATAAACAAACCTGAGGTAATTTTGGGAATATAGGCAATCAAAGGTGTATAAAATGCTGGAATTAAACTTAAAGAAATCCAAAACAAGATTTTTAAACCTGTCTGTCTTTTGTCCCAATATTGAAGTGCACCAAACAACATAAAAACCAGTTGAATGTAAATTAAGACATATAAGACGAAGACTAGAATATGAAAGGGATTGGTAAAGAGTTGATAGGTAATCAAGACCAATCCAACGATGGCAGAAATACCATAATATAAGGCGATAAATTTATGTTTGGAGTCTTGAAAACTCTGATTCATGGTTATAAAAAGTTAAATTAATATAATGATTTTGATCATTTTATAATAAATCAAAAGATTTTTTAAGTAGAGATATAATGAAAAAGCATAAAGATAACGTGATTAACGTCATCTTTATCTAAAAATTAAATGATTACTGTGGTCTAGCAACATCACCACTCAAATGCTCAGGTAAATCTAAAACAGTCACGTCCAACTCTGCTAAAGCATCAGGGCGGGCAACCACAAGTGCGATATAGCCATTTTCAAAGGCTGCACTGTTTACGACTTGAACACCTTTGTTCAATTGTTCAGCAGCAGCAGGGACATCACCAGTACCTTGAATGACATGTAGCCAAGCTTTCGGTTTTGCTTTAAACCATAGACGTGCAATCACTTCCTGACCCAGGTAACAACCTTTGTCATAATTGATCCCTTGTCGTTGGTGCAGACGTAATTCCTGAGGTTGAAATAAGCCTTGAATGTCTTTATTGATATAGGCTTGACCATTTTGAATTGCTGAGATTTCCCAAGCGTTAATATCTGTTTCTGTGGCAGAAAAGTCTGTCGTTGAACCGTTAAGTGTGGGAAAAACCTGCCCAACTAATTCCAGTTTCATTTTCGAAAAAGCGCCATATTTTTTAATATGCTGAGCAAACTCTTCGGCTTGATCTTGTGTGGTTACAATTTCTAGATGTTCAGGATTAATCTTTTTTAACCACAAGCCAAAATGAATTCGACCTTTCAAATCACAGATTGCCGTATATTGGCTCACGTTTTCAGCTAAATTTTCTACATTTACAGTCACTTGACCTTGTAAAAACTTGACTGCATCAACACCGGTCAAGGTAAAAGAGGAGAAAGCTAGATCGCTCATGAATTGCTCGCTTGTCTTAAATCTAATACTAAAGAATTAAGCTTATTTTCCGCTATTTTTCAAAAAAAAGCAGTTTTAGTGCAAATATTTTAATGAAGTTGTTACTAAATATTTCTAAAACCCCTGTTTTTATATCTAAGCTTATGAAATATAAACGATTTGGGAAATGGGTTTTCGACAGTGTACTATGCCAAGCATTAGACACGCAGTACAAAACGATGCAAGAGGCACAAACGCAATGAATAAAAATTATCGTAAACCCCTGCAAGGTACCCAGCTCGAATACTTCGATGTGCGTCAAGCCGTAGAAGACATCCAGCAAGGCGCATATGCAAAACTTCCATACACGTCAAAAGTATTGGCTGAACAATTGGTACGCCGTTGTGATCCAGCCATTCTTGAACAGTCACTCAAAGAATTAATCCATCGCAAGCAAGATCACGATTTTCCATGGTATCCAGCTCGTGTCGTGTGCCATGACATTCTTGGACAAACCGCTTTGGTTGACCTTGCGGGTTTACGTGATGCAATTGCAGACCAAGGAGGGGATCCATCAAAGGTGAATCCTGTTGTTCCCACACAGTTGATTGTTGACCACTCATTGGCCGTGGAATACGGTGGTTTTGATCCCGATGCTTTTGAGAAAAACCGTGCTGTGGAAGACCGCCGCAACGAAGACCGTTTTCACTTTATTGAGTGGACTAAAACTGCGTTTGAAAATGTCGATGTTATCCCCGCAGGGAACGGCATCATGCATCAAATCAACTTGGAGAAAATGTCTCCAGTGATCCAAAATCGTGACGGTGTTGCTTTCCCTGATACCTGTGTTGGTACAGACTCACATACACCACATACCGATGCCCTGGGGGTAATTTCTGTCGGTGTCGGTGGTTTGGAAGCTGAAAATGTCATGCTTGGCCGTGCATCATGGATGCGTCTGCCTGACATTATTGGTGTAGAGTTGGTTGGGCAACGTAAAGCCGGTATCACTGCAACAGATATCGTTTTAGCATTGACAGAATTTTTACGTAAAGAACGTGTGGTCGGGGCATATTTAGAATTCTTTGGTGAGGGGGCAGACAGTATGTCTGTTGGAGATCGTGCAACGATTTCGAACATGACACCTGAATATGGCGCAACAGCGGCAATGTTCTACATCGACCAAAATACCATTGATTATTTAACCTTGACAGGTCGTGAAGCGGATCAAATCAAATTGGTTGAAACCTATGCCAAAGAAATCGGTCTTTGGGCATCGGGTATGAAACAAGCGGATTATCCTCGTGTACTGCGTTTTGATCTTTCTACTGTGACACGCAACATTGCAGGTCCATCAAATCCACATGCACGTGTATCTACAGCAGAGCTTAAAGAAAAAGGGATTGCTGGTAATCTGGAGGCTGCACGAGCTCAGGAAGCCCAAGGTTTAATGCCGGATGGTGCTGTGATTATTGCGGCGATTACCTCTTGTACCAATACCTCTAATCCACGTAACACGGTTGCCGCAGGTTTACTGGCACGTAAAGCAAATGAATTGGGTTTAACACGTAAACCCTGGGTGAAATCATCATTTGCTCCAGGTTCTAAAGCTGCAGCTTTATACCTTGAAGAAGCGGGTGTATTAAATGATTTAGAAAAGCTGGGCTTTGGGATTGTGGCGTATGCATGTACGACCTGTAATGGCATGTCAGGTGCTTTAGATCCAAAGATTCAACAAGAAATTATTGACCGCGATTTGTATGCAACGGCGGTACTTTCGGGGAACCGTAACTTTGACGGTCGTATTCACCCATATGCTAAACAGGCATTCTTGGCTTCACCACCACTGGTTGTGGCTTATGCAATTGCAGGGACAATTCGTTTTGATATCGAAACGGATGCATTGGGGAATGATAAAGACGGTAATCCGGTTTATTTAAAAGACATTTGGCCATCGGATGCTGAAATTGATGCTTTAGTGAAAGAATCAGTTAAACCAGAACAGTTCCGCAAAGTCTATATTCCAATGTTTGATTTAGGCGTGGCTGAAAAGTCTGAAAGCCCGTTATATGATTGGCGTCCGCAAAGTACTTATATTCGTCGCCCGCCGTATTGGGAAGGTGCGCTCGCTGCGCCAAGAACACTATCGAATATGCGTCCACTGGCAATTTTACCTGACAACATTACCACGGATCATTTGTCGCCATCGAATGCCATCATGATGGATTCTGCAGCAGGCGAGTATCTTCATAAAATGGGTGTACCTGAAGAAGACTTTAACTCTTATGCAACGCATCGTGGTGATCATTTGACTGCGCAACGTGCAACATTTGCCAATCCAAAATTGTTTAATGAAATGGTGGTTCGTTCTGACGGTACGATTAAACAGGGTTCTAAAGCACGTGTTGAGCCTGAAGGCGAAGTGATGCGTATGTGGGAAGCGATTGAGACTTATATGAATCGTAAGCAGCCATTGATCATCATTGCAGGTAAAGATTATGGTCAAGGCTCAAGCCGTGACTGGGCTGCCAAAGGTGTTCGTCTTGCAGGGGTTGAAGCGATTGTTGCTGAAGGTTTTGAGCGTATTCACCGTACCAATCTTGTCGGTATGGGCGTTTTACCGCTTGAATTTAAAACGGGTACAGATCGTAAAACTCTAAAACTTGATGGTACTGAACTTTATAGTGTGATCGGAAATA
This sequence comes from Acinetobacter baumannii, assembly GCF_016508585.1. GTDB lineage: Bacteria > Pseudomonadota > Gammaproteobacteria > Pseudomonadales > Moraxellaceae > Acinetobacter > Acinetobacter nematophilus. Next base: position 9,284 of record NZ_JADVOP010000027.1, on the reverse strand, counting down.
TTGCGCCACGCACAGATTTAACTTTGGTGATTGAGCGTGCAACGGCTGACGGTAAGAGTGAAGTCATTGAAGTTCCTGTGACTTGTCGTCTGGATACTGAAGAAGAAGTGCATGTCTATGAAGCGGGTGGTGTTTTACAACGCTTTGCACAGGATTTCTTGGAAGGCAGCGTGGCTTGATTGAGTTGCATTTTTTAATCCTCTTTTGAAGAAGGAAGACATTCTTTTCTTTTAAAGATGAGAAGTATGACTTCGCAAAAGTGAGCGATTAAAGAAAAAAGTAATTGATAGTGTTTTAAAAAGACCCTGCTGTTAAGCGGGGTTTTTATTTGAAGAGTGATATGATTATAAATTTTGTGGATGAATATAAAGTTGACATTTCAAAGTTCGGAATGTCTGGTACGTTCGATCCTATTCTTGGAATTGACACAAGACTCTTTATCAATTCGCGTTGAATAAAAGATACTGAAATACCAGAGTTTTAATATGTGTATCCTAAGATACAGACTTTTTTGAGAAGATTATTAGATTGTTGAAGCAAGTTAAGACGCCATCAAAATCGGATGTAGTTTGGAAAAAGCACTAAATTGATAAAATCATCATTTAGGTAAAATTATATAAGCAAGAATTTAAATTTCGATTGAATCACACTCAATAAATACCTATCCTAGGGTATATATCAAAAAACTATGGAGTAGAACTATGTCTACAGCAAAAGTTTTTATGACAGGGCGTAGTCAAGCGATTCGGTTACCTAAAGAATTTCGTTTTGAAGGTAAAGAAGTTGAAATTTTTCGTCGTGGCGATGAAGTGATACTGCGTGAAAAACCAATCACAGCGGATCGATTATTTAAGGTATTGGCACAAATGCCTGATGACTTTTATGCAGAAGAAAGAGTCGATGAACCACCTCAAGAACGAGAAGAGTTTTAATGCAGACACAATATCTACTGGATACAAATATTTGTATTTATATCACAAAACATCAACCTGCAATTGTTCGTCAGCATTTTGAAAAGCATTTACCCAACCGTAATATCTTAATTTCCGTGGTTACTTTAGGCGAATTACGTTTTGGGGCTGAAAAAAGTCAAAATAAAGAAAAAGCATTACAAGTGATTGATGAGCTTACATCAATGATTCAAGTTATTGAGCTAGATGAAAAAGTAGCTGATCATTACGCACATATTCGTCAAGATCTATCTGCTAAAGGTCAAATCATTGGTAATAATGATTTGTGGCTTGCAGCACATGCTAGAGCAAATAATTGGGTGATGGTTACCAATAACGAAAAAGAATTTTTACGAGTTGCTGAACTTAAAATTGAAAATTGGGTCACAAAAAACCTATAAAACTTATAAAGCCTTTCTTGAAATCATTTCTTGCAAAAATGACACCATCATTTTTTAAAATAGACAGTAGACATACAGCAAAATTTGGCTATACTTTATTCACCATTTCTAAAACCTATGGAGAACAAAAATGGTTACTGCTGGTCAAAAACCTGGAACAGGCTTCTATTTTTGTGTCCAATGTGGACATCGTGTTTACTTAGAAATTGGTACAGATCGTTTACCTCCGTGTACCAAATGCCTTGGCAATCAATTCAACAACAAGAATGCCTAAGCAGCATCAACAAAACAGCTACTCGCAGTTTTAAGAAAAAGCCCTATCATCCAATAGGGCTTTTTTGTTAATTTAAGAATAAGTTGAAAAATATAATGAAAATACAGGTAGAGACATCATGGTGGAAACACTTCTGAGCTTATGTATCGGGATTGGTTTAAGTGCAGCCTGCGGTTTTCGTGTGTTTGTTCCACTCTTGGTGATGAGTATTGCATCATTGATGGGATGGTTTGAACCAATGAAAGGTTTTGAGTGGTTGGCAATTCCATCTGTATGTATGGGTTTGGCTGTTGCAACTGTCTGTGAGATTGGTGCGTATTATATTCCTTGGGTGGACAATGCCTTGGATACCATTGCAACACCTGCTGCGATGGTTGCAGGAACGCTGACTACTATGGCGGTGAGTAGTAGTGAAATGTCACAGTTTGCCAGTTGGGCAGCTGCAATTATTGTAGGGGGTGGAACGGCAACAGCGGTACAAATGGGGACAGTTGCGGTTCGGGGATTATCCACCGCAACTACAGGCGGTATTGCGAATCCTGTCGTATCGACAGGCGAATGGATCGGAGCAATTGTGGTTTCAGTATTATCGCTCATTGTTCCTGTTTTGGTGGTGATTGCTGGAATCATTGCGGTGATTTTTGTATTCCGTTGGATGAAGAGAACGAGACAAGAAAATAAATTTAATTCAATGGTTTAAATATGAACATGATAATTAAAAAAACTATAAATAATTTTTAAAACCAATTATTTAAATGTGTTGAAGACATCCAAAAACAAAAAAAATAAAAAGATTGATTTCTATACAATAAAGGCATATTTTTATTATGGGATTAATAAGGCATAACTTAATTATGGATTTATTCGTTTATTTGACGAATAGATAGGGGGAAACTGTATGATGGACAAATTTATTATCAATCAAAATGCACAAGCCAATGGGGTATATGAAGTACATAATGCTACCCAAGGCTGTAACTATTTACCCCATATCACTCAGCAAAATCTCTTGGGATTTTTTGCGACCAGTGATTTGGCGTTAAAGCGGGCTAAAATGAATTGGCCAAGAGAAAAAATAAAAGCGTGTATACACTGCTGTCCAGAAGCTTAGAATTTGAAATCCATTCTGCATCCATGTTGCAGCATTACACCCATGCAGCATGGGTGATTTTATCTTATTCTAAAAATATGACGTAGATTTATCATTTCAGTAGAGATGCAAGAAAAAGAAAACCTCAAAAAACGCATTTGCTTGAGATTTATTATCATAAAAGTCAGTGGGACATCTAAATGTTAGATCTATAATTTTTAGATCAAGCAGCATTTTATGGACTACTTCAGATTTTAGATGGATTGTTGTGATCCATGTTGTATTGAAAATGATCAGTTTAAAAAATAATGATAATAGTTGTTTTAAAACAATGATATAAATGCTATTAATTAATCATAATATCAACATCACATGGATAGGTGAGAACAATGAGAAAGTTCGATGTCGAAATCAGTTTGCCGGCACAAGCAGTCGATTCATTTGAAGCTGAAGATATAGAGCAGATTCGGGCAAAATTTTATGCGATTAACTGGCGTCGTTTATTTCTGACTCAACTTCAAGCTGCTGATTCAGAAATCTTTTTCGCAGTACAAGATACGGAAACAGAATTATATTTACATATCCAACTCAATACGCAATCCAGTAAAGCTGAACCCGTCTTTCAAATTGATAGTAATATTCAATTGACTGTAGAAAGTAAAGAGTTTTTAGGATTTTTAACACGTAAAAAGAAATATGATGTGTTCTATAAGAATTTGAATCAAACACAGGTTTCAGAACAACTCAGTCTTTTTTTAAATGGGCAAATTGATGCAATGACAGAACAGTACAGACAATTGATGCACAAAAAAATGTTGCAAGAACATCGTTTAGCCTGATTTCAGATCGAAAAAATTGACAAAAATCAGGAAGTCGAAGCTTCCTGATTTTTTTGCAATCAATATGAATGCAAACACTAAAATTAATTGACCGATGAGTAAAATATACCTGATACATATAAAGAATAAAAAAAGTGAGGTTTTTCACAATTTACATTTAAAAATAAATAACTTAGTTTTAAAAATATGATCTGGTTCTCTATGTTTTTTGATGAGTATTGTTACACTACAAGAAGATTTTAAGTGTATGCGTTATAGAGTAATGAGCAATTTTGAAATTCACATTCAGTATCCAAATCATACCAGTGAGCATGACATGGAACGTATCAGTAATCTTGAGATAGCAGAAGTACTGACGAAATTTGAAAGCATCAGTTGGCGACGCCAACGTGTTGTACAATTGCAACTGGATGGTCTTAGTACGATGTTTAAGGTGATTCATCCTACATCAAATGAATATTTGACCATAACACTGAATGCTTATGCTAAAACTGAAGATTTTGAGTTTAAGTTAGAAAGCAATATTACCTTGGTTATTCCACAGCGTGAATTATTTGGATTAATGATACGAAAGAATAAAGCGCTATTTGCCATCAAGCACAGTACACTTGAGCAGATTAAGACGAGTTTAACAGCGTTCTTAAATCAAGATAGAGCAGCTTTAGAAGACATTTTCAATCAAGTAAAACAAACCCATTAAAAATTCTAATCAGCTGAAAGGCAGACTTACACGTCACTATAAAATAATGATGACCTGCTGGATTAAAAATGCAAATTCAGAAATTAAATTTGCATTTTTGCTCTGATTTCTGCAATAAAAATTCATTTAATTAACAGATTTGGGAAATTTTTTTTAAATAGATTGTTTTAAAGAAAAAAATTTCTGAAAAATGCAAAAATCAATCTATCTTAGGAAAATAATCCCGGACTGATTTGATTAATATTGTTTTCAAGGATGTAAGGGATCGAAAAGAGCAGATTGCTACCAGTTGCGTACAACGTGCGTGTAGTACTTACCCACAAGGTCTCGATTCGGCTTAGGACGCTATAGACCAAAAGTTTATAGGCAATAGGGTTAAAACTTACAAAGTTTTAATAGTTGAAGTAAACCACAGTTGTTTTCCCGCTCATCCAAAAAATTCAATAAAAATATATTTACCTAACAAGTATATAATCAGATAAATCTATTCAATTTTGTTTCTTATATCAGAAAAAACAACTAATTCTGGTACGCTCTGCACCCAAAGACATTTAAATATATTCTATGCTTGGTCTTAATCATCAAAGGTTTTAAAAGAACAAGATAAGAGTAATGTTATGAAAGAAAAGCCTGAGAATCATATTTGCTTTGTCTGTAAAAAAAGTTTTTCTGATCATGATGTGGTACCCATGGGTACCATTCGCAAAGTGATTACTGAAGAAATTGCGCAAGATTTTCCAGAATGGTCTACACAGGATTATATTTGTAGAGCAGATCTAACCAAATACCGGATGCAATATGTACAATCTTTATTGCAATCGGAACAAGGTGAAGTATCAAGTTTAGCCTATGAAGTGCTGAACAGCATGCAACAGCACGAACTCATCACAAAAAATACTGAAAGCCAACTCCACGAAAACTGGACTTTGGGAGAGCGTTTAGCAGATAAGATAGCCACTTTTGGAGGAAGTTGGGCTTTTTTAATTTGTTTTAGTCTGTTCTTGGCGATCTGGATTATTGTGAATACAGTGGTAATGGTGAAACAGCCTGCCGACCCTTATCCTTTTATTTTACTGAATCTCATTTTATCTTGTCTGGCGGCTGTACAAGCTCCCATTATTATGATGAGTCAAAATCGTCAAGAAGCCAAAGATCGTCTGCGTTCGCAAAATGATTATCAGGTCAATTTAAAAGCTGAACTCGAAATTCGACACTTACATGAAAAAATAGACCATTTGTTGATGCACCAATGGGATAAATTGGCAAAAATTCAGGAAATCCAATTGGATTTATTATCGGAGATGAATAAGAAAAAATAGTTTTGAGTCATTGACCTCTACTAAAACTGAAAAAGAAAGGATTTCTATTTTTGAGCGCTTATACTTGGAAAAAACAGGAATTAGATATAGCCGGATATAAAAATTCTTCAATTGGCTACTTTGTCGGGAAATTTTTTTAAATTCAGCTCAAAAGACATCATCTTAGGAAAATAATCCTGAACAGCTTTGGTTAATATGGTTTGCAAGGGTGAACAGGGATCGAAAAGAGTAGATTGCTACCAGTAACGTACAACGTGCGTGTAGTACTTACCCACAAGGTCTCGATTCGGCTTAGGACGCTATAGACCAAAAGTTTATAGGCAATAGGGTTAAAACTTACAAAGTTTTAATCGTTGAAGTAAACCACAGTTGTTTTCCCTAACACCCAAAGAATTCTATTTTATAACAGTATTTATCCCTTTATATTACTTTACTTTCATGGTTATTTTAATTATAACTCAGTAAATACTATCCAGTTTTAATTCAAAAACACGACTAAATTTATTTAAAACATGGAATTATTGATATGCAGTTGAATATTTAATTATTGGTTTTTTTAAATTAATCTATACGATATTGTAATGATAACACAAAGGATTGTGATCCTATGATTAAACAGTTGGAAACGTATTTATTTATGAGTTCGATTGTTCGGCGTGCTACTTTACTTTTGATGATTATTGTTTTGGGAATCATTGATCTCTCTACAGGCTATGAATATTCTTTTGCAGTTTTTTATTTAATTCCAGTTTCGGTTGCAGCATGGTATGACCATAAGTATGTTGTCATCATTACTGTAATTTTATCTGGTCTTACATGGTTATATGCGGATTATAGTGCAGGACATGAGTACACCAATTCGATTATTCCCTTTTGGAATGCATGCGTACGACTGGGCTTTTTTAGTATTGTGGCGATTTTACTGCGTAGAATAAAAATAAACTTAAATGAAATGACGCTTATGGCGATGAAAGATCCTTTAACCTCATTGAATAATACGCGGGCATTTAATTTAGCCTATCAGGCATTAAAAAAGAGATACGGTAAAACAGAACAAACCTTTGCTGTTGGTCTTATTGATTTGGATGGTTTCAAAGCCGTCAATGATACCTATGGACACAGCAAAGGGGATGATGTATTGGTTGAGTTTGCACAGGTGTTAAAATCGACCACTCGGCATTCAGATGTCATTGCACGTATGGGCGGGGATGAGTTTATTGTGATCTTACAAGACATTGATCTACAGGCGATTGAAGATTATGAAAGACGTCTAAGAAAAAGCTTTTTGCTAAGTGGATTGAAACAGCAGTTCGGTATTGATTTTAGTATGGGAATTCGTACTTATGATGAATTACCTGAAAATATTGACGATGCTACTCATCAAGCAGATCTATTGATGTATCAATCCAAAGTACATGGCAAATCGCAAACCACAATTTATGCAACGCCTTAACAAGACTGTCGAACAGTTTAAGCAAGAGGGGACATTTTTCTAGGGTTGATCTTGTTGGATAATGGCTTGGCTGGCTTCTTTTAAGTGATAGAGCAATTGTCCCAATAAGACCTCTTTAGTGCTTAATGTGACGATGAGCATAGGATGTTTGGTACATGGTATAGCTGTTAATACGGCTTTACCATTTTCGGCATCTAAACTGATACTTTGACAGCCAGTCAAATTGATTTCTGATAAAAAAGCGCTGACCATCGCTAAAATTGAACTGCTCACCGCTGCCAGTTTACTGGATTGAAATTGATAGCGTTTACTTACTGAAGCTAACTCAAAACCATCACTTGAACAAATCATAATGAACTCAATATGATTGACATGGTTGATCACTTCTTGTATCTGCTGTTTGGCAAATGCAACCAATGCTTCTGGTGCTGCCCGTTGCTCAGCTAAATTCATAGGCACCTCATGATGGGTTATAAATATTTAATTTCTAATGCGGTAATCAATGTCTCCAAGAGTAAGAGTACGTCTGCTTTCTTTCGTGCATCGATGAAGAAAACAGGGAAGTTGAGTTGCCGTTCTAATAGCCATTGTCGATATTGGTGAGTCGGTTTAGCCAAATCATCATCAATATGGGTAATACCAATCACAATGTTGTCGCCGTATTGTTTAAAGGTGTTGATGTAATAGTCCAACTCTTCCAAAGGTGTTTGTAAACTATGGTCAATCAAGAGGATTGTGCCAATAGCCCCTTTACAGATCACACCCCACATAAAGTCGAAACGTCCTTGCCCTGGTGTTCCATAAAGACCGACTTTATTGCCATCATCAAGCGTGACTTCTCCATAGTCGATCCCAACTGTAGTGTTGAGCTTTTTATGACTATGTTCATCCGTATTAAAGGCTTCTGTCGCCAGTACAGGAATCTCAGAGAGCGATTTAATCGCTTCGGTTTTTCCTGCCCCCATTGAACCTGCAAAAACAATTTTGTATTGTTGAATAATCATTATGTACCTATCCCTTAAAACTTAAACTTACTTTTTAACTTGTTAAAAAAGCTTTTTAAGATTCCTTTATTTTCAGTGTGTTGTTCGTCGCTCTGAGATTTATCGAACTGGCTGTCTTTTGCAGAAATGACTTCCGCATTATGAATGGCTAGATTGGCAGCTACAAAATGCTGAACAGTTGTAACAGGAATATTGAGCTTATCTGCAACATGTTGAATTTCAGCACCATAGATAAAGCAAGCCGAAAGTTGTAATAACAGTTTCTTGTCGAGTTGATTCGGTTGAACCCAAAACTTCAAGCGATAATATTTGTCGGTGGCAGGTACAGTGATGATTTGAGGATTTTTCCAGATTACATTAAATAACCAGTCTTCCAGGTTAAACTGACGTTTACGAGAAACCTTAATAAAATCGGAAGTGAGTGCTGCGGTATAATGTATTGAACGGTCAGTCTGATACTCATCACGCGTCGCTTCAAGCCAAGCCAAATGCGCATGGTGGTCTATAATGGCAATGGTTCCTAGATGATCACTGAGAAGGACTTTACGACTGTCTTGAGCATAGAGGTCAGCAAAGAAATCAATTTCTTTAATTTCAAATTGAGTTTCGGTTTCATCCAGAGATAAATCAAAACTGGCTACAGGTGAATCTGTTTGTCGAAGTAATTTGATATTGACCCAATCTTTCAGTGTGCATTCATCATAAATGGGGATGCAAAGTAAGTTATCTTGAGCACTTTCTGTGTGTTCACTGTGTTTTGATATTTTTAAGTAAGGAATATTTTTATTTTGAATAATGTTTTGAATATTATCATTTTCAAAAAACTGCTCATTGATCAGAATACAGTTGATATTTTGATCTGAGACACTTGTCCAATTTATACCAATATGTGTTGGTAAAATTTTCCGCAGCCTGATTTTAAGATCATCCGAGGTGGTTAAACCTAAGCCTGAAATTGCGATATTGATACATTGATTGTTCATAATATCACTTATCTGAGATTGAAAGATTAAAGTGTGTAGTACATTTTAACGGTCGTCATGTGTTTAAATTAATACTAGATTTATTGTTTTTCCAGTTAAAACATTTTTTTAATGTTCAAATGTATAGCATTTAGTCATTTTATTTATTGCTATTATATCCTCCTTTATAAATTGTTAATTTTATTTAAAGTTTAGAGAATTTCATTGCTTTAACTTAACACTAGTTATTATTGGAAATCTATCTTGAATATGAAAAAAAATCTCAATGAAT
>NZ_JADVOP010000026.1 GCF_016508585.1 Acinetobacter baumannii | reverse complement strand
AAAATACACTTTGTAATTTATGATGAAAGAATAATAATGAGTGAATTTAAAAAATGAACAATTTAGATCAATATCATGATGAACTTGTAGATTTAATTTATAAAATTCCACTGGATGCCGATGGTTGGGGTATTTTTTGTGAAAAAATGACACAAGTGATGGATTGTTCAACGGTCCACATATTGGCATTAGATTTAGAATTCCAAGCTTATTCATTTAGTCGTGCTGTAAATCGGTTCGTCAATGAAAGCGATACAGCTTATGCCGAAGTTTCATACTTACATTATCCGGTGAATGATGATCCGCGCTGGAGCGGTTTATTTAATCCCCAGCGCAAAGGTTGGTATCAATGTCATCATGATATATCCATAGACTTTGTGGAGAAATCACACTTATATCAAAACATATTGCTTCCCTATAATATGCGTTATACCGCTGCACATGAAATCATCTCGGATGAAAAATTATGTATGTTAATTGCAGTACAAACATCAGAACAAAGGCAACCATTAAACTCAGATGAATTGGGTTTTTTAGATAAATTACTGATTCATCTAAAACGAATAGTAGAAATTCAACGAAGTATCTATGAATTTTCAAATAAAGCGATTATGGGTTATACATTGATTGATAAATTAGCACAGCCTATTGTGATTTTGAATTTATCAGGACAGGTTGTACACCAGAACAAGGCGGCAAAGTGTATTTTAGAAACAAACAATACCATTCAAATTGAAAAAAATTATTTAAAATTACCCATGCCTTATATGCAAGTGCTTAAGAAGAATCTAAAAGAAATCGAAATTGCATTTAAAAAGCAAAATAATTTGAATCAGAGTTTTTTTGAGGATGGCTGTATAAAGATTGTCGATCAGATGGGCGAAGTCTTCTATATTTTTGCAACACTGTTAATTACAGATCAAGAGCTGAAAGCATTTGGTGTACGCCCATCTGTTATGCTGACGCTTTATTCACCCACTTATGCACCAAATATTGATGCACATTTACTGAGTGCTGCATTTAATTTAACACCAGCCGAATCAAAAGTCGCTTTATCGCTATTAGATGGTTTACTTCTTAAAGAGATTGCTCAAAAAAATCATGTGAATACAGACACAGTAAGAAAACAATTACAGTCTATTTTTAAAAAAACTGATACCAACCGTCAGTCTGAGTTAATGAAATTATTGCTGAATATGCCTAAATATCATGAAAAGGCATGAGCTTATTCCTCATTTGAGGAATAGAGGGAATAAAAAATAAAGCGAATACTCTTTATTATTTTTGAATAAAAGGGATTCGATATGAAACGATATAAAAAAGTGATATTTCTAATGATCACTATTTCAGTTTTAGCTGGGTGCGGCGGCGGTGAAGGAAATCAAAATATAGATGGAGCTGTCTGGAGTACAAGTGGCAAAGTTGTAGATGATACTGGTAATCCGATTGCTGGTGCTGAAGTATCAGTAAAACTTAATGATGTAAAATATTCTGTAAAAACAGATAATAATGGAAATTATAAGTTAAAGACACCCCAGGATTACGATTATCCGCAATTTTTTGCAGGAATGATTAAGGCTGAGAACTATAAGCCTGTTACAGTTTTATTTAGTTATACAAATAATCATTTGGGAGTTGATACCAAAACATCTAATCCAACATTAAAGAAGTTGGAAGAGACAGATATTATATTTTTTAATGGCTTGGATATTATTCATTTGGGCGATAATCAGTTTACAGGTTCTGTAAACTCTCAATTACAGATAAAGGCTCAAGGAAAGATTTGGGTTGATCATTTTATATATTCAGATCTATTAAAATCAAAATATGACAATATTTGTATTTCATTTATGGGAAGGGGTTTTAATAGTATAAAAGATGGGAGCAATGATCCGATTTCGTTATCAAACAATGGTCAACCTGGTAGTTATATTGTTAAAGTCCTTCCTGATAGCGCTGAAAATGGAAGTTTCAGCCAATATAAAGAATGTTTTTCTTTAAGTAGCTTTAATGTCGGTGACAAAATCCAATTGCAAATTAATTCACTGCCAAAGAATGGCGATTTTGATGACTTTGAAATGATTAATATCTTTGGAGAGCTTAGTGGAAATGGTGCTGTTGTAACCCCGCCAACTACACCAGACAATCCATCACCAACAGGTGACAATACAGGTTCTATTACGGTTGATAATCACTATTATCCAATTGAATATCGTGCAACTAATGTTCTATATCCGAGTCCTTCTAATGGGGTTAATTCAAATATATTATGTGCAGTAAACTATGCCGCACTTGGACCGCATTATGAATATTTAAAACCAAATGGTTTAGTTGCTGGTTCAACTGAAAAGGAAAGAGCTTGCAGCAATTTAAAAAATAATTGGCCATCATTTATAAATTTTATTCAAAATAATATCAGTAATTGTCAAAATAAATCGTTTGAAGGAATTTATATTAATGCTATAGATGCAAGTAATCATTATAGTTATTCAACAACGTATACATTACAGAATCCTATCGATTGGATTAAGGTCGCCAAACAACTTCAAGTTAATTATCAAGCCGATGTTGATTTATGTAATAAATAATAGGACTAAAACCACTCGCTTAGAGTGGTTTTTTATTCCTTATTTATGGAATAGAGGATACACAAAATTAACTTTATTCTAACAATAATTCTATATGGAGAAATAAAATGAAATCCAAAAATATATTTTTATTGACATTAATTGGATGTTTATTATCAGGATGTAATACGATAGGGATGCTTGCTGATACCAAAGAAGAATTTAAACACGGTAACTATATTTTTGGCACATTTATGGGTTTAAGTTCAATAACCTTTGGACCAGTGATAGATGTCTTTACACTAGGCGGTTTACTGAATAGTGAACAAGCTGTAGACGTCTGGTCTGGTGCGGCAACTTTATATGCAACGCAACAAGTAGGAGAACAATCTTCAAATCAAACTAAACTCAATACCCAAATGCAGGCGAAGCAAAACATGATCCAAGTTGCACAAAAGCAATCGACAAATATTTCTACAGGGGGGCAATTTACTCCAATGGGTCCGGATGCAAATAAATATAATTTTAAAATTGAAAATAGTGTTACTAAAAAAAGTAGTACAAATAATATGATGGTAGACATCACTGATTCAGGTCAATCCAAAACATCACGACCTGTAAATTGTTTACGAGAGATAGCTCAAAAAGATGGTTCACTTGATTTGGTGAATGCTTGTTCTAAGAGCGTTAGTATCGCTTTTTGTTATAATGAGGCGTCACAAAATGCTAATGTATCTGATTATCTTTGTCACGCCCAAAAGAGTCATTGGTCATTATCTGGTATCGACTATAAAACGCAATCTCCTGGCACTATTGAACCAGGAAATAAAATGAATATAGGTTGGGCTGCGAAAAGAGGGAAGGTTTCTTACTCTTGGATCGGTTGTTCTGCCCCATTCATAATTCCAATCATGAGTACTCCTACTACAGGTTATTGTAGAGATCCTAACATTCCTTGATCTACTCCTAATAAATTTCGCTAGAAAATTTCCGTTTTAGAGCAGATTGATACCAAAAAATATATAATATGAATATTTCCATTTTTTGAGTCTATCATGCGCGGTCTTTATCTCATCACCAATGATGATCCAATTGAACTGTTATTAGCAAAATTAGAAGGTGCAATGGCAACCTATGACGTTGCCGTTTTGCAATATCGTCGTAAGAAAGTGCCAAAACAAGATCAGGCTTATGAAATTGAGTACATGAAATCCATGTGTGCACAATACAAAGTCCCTTTCGTGATCAATGACGATTTAGACGCAGCGATCAAATACGGTGTGGGGGTTCACCTAGGTCAAGGCGATGGCTCGATTGCTGAAGCTGTGGCACGTTTACCCAAAGGTGTGCTCATCGGGCGAAGCTGTAATAATTCAATAGAACTTGCTGAACAAGCGATTGCCGATGGTGCAAACTATGTTGCTTTTGGTGCAATCTATGCGACGGATACTAAACCGGAAGCAGGAAATATCGGACTGGATACCTTAAAACAAGCCAAAGCTAAATTCGATATACCCATCTGTGCAATCGGGGGGTTAACCGTTGAAAATTCAGCGCCTGTGATCGAGGCAGGTGCCGACCTTTGTGCGGTAATTAGTGATATATTAGGACGCACTTTATCTGGTGTCACTGTCCGTACCCAAGAATGGGCAGATTTATTTACTGCTCACAAAGCTTAAGCTTCTCTTTTTGTAATTTGTTTTTTAGTCGAGTAATCTCATGACGTTATCTGCCAAGCAAGAACAATTGTTTAAACAAGCCAGTAAACATATTCCTGGGGGAGTGAATTCTCCTGTACGAGCGTTTAATGGAGTCGGTGGTACGCCAATATTTATTGAAAAAGCCAAAGGGGCTTATTTATACGATGTGGATGGCAAGCGTTATGTGGATTATGTGGGTTCTTGGGGTCCCATGATTTTGGGGCATGCACATCCTGATATTATCCAAGCAGTACAAGAGGCAGCGGTGGATGGTTTGAGTTTTGGTGCACCGACTGTTCATGAAACGACACTGGCAGATTTGATTTGTGAAATCATGCCATCCATTGAATTGGTTCGTATGACCAACTCAGGAACAGAAGCAACCATGACCGCCATTCGATTAGCACGTGGCTATACTGGACGTGACATGATTGTTAAATTTGAAGGTTGCTATCACGGACATTCAGATTCACTTTTGGTAAAAGCGGGTTCGGGGATGTTGACCATGGGGGAACCAACCTCAAAAGGTGTACCTGCGGACTTTGCAAAGCATACAGTCACTTTGCCATATAACGATATTGAAGCGGTTAAAGCGTGTTTTGCAAAGTATGGTCATGAAATTGCAGGTGTGATCGTTGAACCTGTTGCAGGAAATATGAATTTGGTGAAGCCTGTAAAAGGCTTTTTAGAGACGATTCGTGAACAATGTGATCAATATCAATCGGTTTTTATCATTGATGAGGTTATGACTGGTTTCCGCGTTGCACTTGGTGGTGCGCAGGCGTATTACAATGTAAAACCAGACTTAACCACTTTGGGTAAAATCATTGGTGCTGGTTTACCTGTAGGTGCATTTGGTGGTAAACGTGAAATTATGGAATGTATTGCACCTTTAGGCGGTGTTTATCAAGCGGGAACTTTATCGGGTAACCCATTGGCAATGCGTGCCGGCGTAAAAATGTTTGAAACACTTCGCCAGCCCAATTTCTATACGGATTTAACCGCAAAACTGGATAAATTACTGCAAGGCTTACAAGCTGCTGCAGATGAAGCCGGGATTCCATTTTTTACTCAGCAAGCGGGTGGCTTATTTGGAATTTACTTTACCGATCAAACAGAAATCAGCAGTTTTGATCATATTTTGAAATGTGATATTGAGGCATTCCGTAAATTTTTCCACGGTATGTTAGACCGTGGTGTAAATCTTGCACCTTCAGCATTTGAAGCCGGCTTTATCTCTGCCGCACATAGCGATGAGGATATTGAATTTACGATTCAAGCTGCTAAAGAAACCTTTGCTGAAATGAAAAATTAGCTTAATTCTATGCCTTGTTCATTGCTGTGATAAATGAGCAGAATGAACAGTCATTTTTAATGAAGCTTCATTTAGAATAAAAGCCCATAGCCTTTGTACTATGGGCTTTTTTAAATTTTAAATACGATAATTACGGACGAAAATATGCAAACTAAACATTATTTAACTTTATCCGATGCAGAATTTCTATTGAATACCGCACAACAATATGCAAGTGAACACCACTTTAATGTCAGTATCGCTATTGTCGACGAAACAGGAAATTTATTGGCAATGAAGCGCATGGATGGAGCATCGGCAATGTCTGCAAATTTCTGTCAAGAAAAAGCCAAATGCTCAGCACTCAGTCGTCGACCTTCAAGTGCTTATGAGAACTTGATTAAAAATGGCCAAATGGGATTTTTATCAATGAATACTGGTTTAGGTATGTTAGAAGGTGGCGAACCGATTTTATATCAAGGACATGTGATGGGTGCTGTGGGTATATCTGGAGTAAAATCATTTGAAGATGCTCAAATTGCCCAACATGCGATTCAGGTTTTTCTTGCGAAATTTGATTGAAACCTGATTCTTGTGTGAATGATGAGATTAAAGTGATATTTGGAAACATCACTTTAATCCTGTTCAATCATAAACGATAGAATTGTTTAGCATTATGATGAAAGACTTTTTCAAGAGCATTTTCATCATACTGCATCACAATATCACTAAATGCATCAATGATATTGATGAGACTGGTATTGACCCGATCCATTGGAAAGTTGGAAGCAAACATCACACGGTATGTGCCGAAACTTTCTAAAGCATGCAGAATGAGCGGGGCAACAAGGTCAATGATTTGCTGTTTCGATGCCAATTGTTTCTTTTTATAGAATTGATGTCCGAGGACAGGCATAAATAATCCAGACATTTTTGCATATACGTTTGGAAGTGTAGATAATTCTGCAATATCTTCCTGCCATTGATAAAAGATATTTTCCCGTGCTGTTTTAGACAAGCCGGTATTTTGACCCACCTTGCCAAATAATCCCGCAGGCGTGCCCAAGTGATCTAGAACGATGGAGGTTTCAGGAAAAATTTTTGCAAGTTCAATCACATCTGTGATTTGTTGAGAATACACCCAGGCATCAAAGCTGAGGTTATGCTGAGCCAGTTGCTCAAAGCCTTTGAGAAATTTCTTTTGGGTATAAAGGTGTGGTGTATCTGTCCAGTTATGTACACCTTTGTCTTCGTGAAAAGCAGCCATACGGCGTATACCGCGTAATCGTTTGGATGCTTTTTGATGCAGTTTTAAAATTTTCTTGAAATTGCTGTCACGAGGGTCTGCTGTAGCAACAATACCGCCCAGTTTGACTGTATCTTCATTAAAAGGTAAAGACTCAATAAATTCAGTTTCACCGACCACACCTTTACCTTTATGCTTTGCCCAACTCGCTTCTATATGCACGATCTGTTCAACGGCATATCGCCCTAGATCATTTTTATAGTCTTCTGGCAAATAGGGGCGTGTAATATGCTCAGTCAGCCCAACAGTATCAATTAAATCCTTGGGTTTCACCAGACGAACCATTTTATCCAACAGAAAAGGACGTTGACCGAAAAGCTTTACAGCAAATGCAGCAGCATGAGGTGTGTTATAGGGATCCCATTGGTGTATATGTGGGTCAATGAGCGGAAAATCAAATGTGTGCATATAACATCCAAATTGTTATTTATTATGAACATACCATACAATAGTTTTATAAAAGATGAATATTATTTGTTCGTAAATATCAGATTGGAAATATGAGTTGTTTTGAAATTTCAAAGTATCGTTTTAAGTGTGGACGAAAAATTTAGCCTCTTCGAGAAAGAGGCTAAAACGGTCACTGGTGAACAGCAGCGTTCAGGAAAGATTAATGCTGATGATCATGACCATCGTGATCATGCTTATGCGTATGGAAATGCTCATCTTTACGGAAACGTAGATAGTTTTCAAACTGCTCACAATATTCATCATAATTGTCTTCAAGCATCATTTGAAATTGCTGTAATACATAAGACATGACTTGTTCTTTTGCATCGCGCATTTCATTACCATCTTTAAAATTATTGGCAGCAACCCAGGTGTTAAAGCGAGCAGTTGCAAATAACATCGCAGCACTGACTTGACCACGCAGCTCTTCAGGCTTGACTGGCTTTTCCTTTACAGGCCGACAGAATTCATTGGCTTGTTTGATAAACTCATCTGCACGCTCAAAAAAAACAGCATTTAAAGCTTCTTCTTCAGTGATATCAGTCGCGGTGATTTTTTGAGACATGGTTTTTCCACATATGGTATTTCATTGGCAGCTATTATAGGCAATCCAATGATCAAACGAAACGCTTTACTTCATCGCTGTCTGATTGAGGGAAATAACTGTCAAAATTTTCTTGATATTCATCAAGATGATCTTCCAGCATGAGTTTAAATTGTTCAGTGTAATAATCCAAGATCACTTGTCGATCAGCTTTAAAATCCGATGCCTTTTGATAAGAACAAGCCGCATGCCAAATGCTATAACGTGCATTGGCGTACATAAATGAAGCACTGACACTACCTGGATGTGCTGTGAGATGAGAGACTTGATGGTCAGCATCAGCGAATTGATTGGCAAGTGCAATAAATTCATCAGCGCGTTCGTAAAAGCTTTCATCTACGTCAACTTGTTCAGTTTCTTCAAAAAAATCATTATTTTCAGGCATAACCTTTCCTATTTACAGGCTTGTTTCATTGAGATAACTATAGCATACTCAAAATAGCCTAAGCATAATAAATACTTCAGGAGCAGATCATGCAAGATGCGATTGCTGTACAAAGTTTAAAAAGCGATATTGCATTATTACGCCAAAATATTTGGCCACCGACTGAGCTTGCACATGTTGAAGGTTTACCGATTTATTATGCACCTCAAACACAAGTAGAGCATTACTACAAACAATGGCTTGGATTGATTGAACGGGCACAGGCACTCTACCAACCCTTTATGACAGATGAGCCTTTGGATGCTGTTCATTTGCCGAGCCACTTAAATTTACCCTTGTTCTTTTTTCATGTAGATCGAATTCGTATCAATAAAACCCGTGCTAAAGAGTCTAAAACCTTTCGTGGTATTGCTGCTTTGATCGAAAAATGTGGTCAATTCGAGCCAAGTCAAATCAGTAACATGACCCAATGGTTAAATAGTGATGATACGGCTGCCCTGGTGGCACATCGTGAATTTATTGATTTACGCACCTATATTTTTCAACATGGACAAAGTGAATATACCAGAACTCGATTTTATGTGAATGGATTGGTACTTGGCACTGAGAAAGAGTTTGAGTTGGTTGACGCCAGGGAAAAACCACGTAAGCAACGCAATGACAGTTATGCGGATCCTTTGGCGGATAATCAAGTTTGGAAGGTCTTTGGAAAATATCGTTAATTGATGATAAAGCATTTTGATTTTTTAAAATAACTGCATAAAAGCTATGCCCTGACGAAATCCATGTTTAATCAGAGCATTGTTTTACAGGATTACTTTATTTTACAGCATCAATTGCTTGGCTTGCAGTGGTATTGAACAAAGTGCATTCAGATTTTAAACCCTCAAGGTATGCGAATTCTATCTGGGCATTGATACTGTATTTCCCAAACTTATTCACGGCGTCTTTATAGTCCTGCTCATACTGCTGAATTTTATCCGCAAGAACCTCATAGTCACCAGTAGTATAATAAGCCGCTGGATAATAGTCAGAGCCAATTTTAGCCACAGCATCTATCGGGCTGTTTGGTTGAATATTACGAGATAAATCTAAGCTGAAATTACCAAGTTTTGTTTCAATATAACCATTTTGAAAATATTTTGATGGCTGGTAATTATTGATGGGTCCGTTCGAATACAGATCAGCAAAAGGGGTATTGGTCGAAGAAGATATTGATCTTAAACATGTTGAACCTGTTGGGAAAGTTTTACCCTGCAGCTTTTTCACGTAGTACGCAGGATAAGGTCCAATCGCAGAGCTCAATGTATTGTTTAAACCCGCAAAATGATCAAAACCATTGATATATGGGCTGATTAATTTACCAGTTAAATTAACAGTTTCAAATTTTTCAGTTAATTCTAATTGCTTGTAGTTCCGTGTGGAATACGGTGTGAATGTCCATACTGTTGCTGATTTTGATTTAAGTGTTGCATTTTGATAGCCCAAATCCGTTTTACTCTTAGGCGCATCATACAATCCATCAGCTGCTAAATAATGGCTCAACAGATCGGATGCAGTAAATTGGGTGGAACCATCTACTCTATATTCACCATCGATATACATTTGTTTATTTCTAAAGCTAAATTTTACTTTGCTAAACAGATAAGCATCTTGAAGCGAACCGCCAGTTTCATAACTAAACCATTCTGACTCATTGTTGGTGATATAGTCCCCGGCAGCTGAATCTCCTCCACATGCGGTCAAAAATAATGAAGAAATAATGGTAAAAGACAGTAATTTAATTTTCATGAATTATTCCAAATTATAAAATATTAAAAATTTATGCGTATAAAAGTTTACGTTGTCATGATATTGAAACCTATTATTTTTTCAATATCTATTTTAAGGTTGAAATTTTATTGCACTGGTGGTCTTAAAAATATTGGATCGACAGGTTTAAGAATATTCGCAGCACCATATTTTTAAGCGATCATTTTCATGTTCAGATGAATCAAAATGAGCTTAACGTGTGAATTATCTTGATTTTTAAAGTTTTAAATTGTTTATATGAGAAGGATCAGTGATTCATGTTGAATCTTTCTTTTAAAAAGAACTTATAAAGCAGTCGAATTTTGAACAACCCAAACAAAAATTCCAATAAAGATCAACATGTGTAAAATTTGAATTGGAGCAAAAACAAGTGCATAGCGACTCCCACCACTTATCAAAGCATTTATTGATTTCGCCACTGCATGCGCAGCTAAACCGAGCAGGAATGCAAGTGACAATACAGAATGACTTGGCTCACCTTGAATGACGATGGTTGCTAATGCACCGTGAATTTCAAAAAGTGACGCAAGAAGTGTACCTGCAATGAGTCCTGCATCACCCAATAACAGGTTTAAGCCATAAACACCTGCTTGAATCAAGGTTAAAGAGCCAGCAATAATCGCAGCTTCTTTAAGGCTAAACATACGACTATCCGTTGATTTGTTGGTTTCAATCGGTTGTGTATTGCGCATGAGCCATAATGCAAAAATAACTAAAACAGTGATTGCAACCAGACTGGGTAAAATAATGACTTTAAACCAAGAAATACTTACACCAATGACAATAATCATCAATTGCAATAGCGTCGCAACACATGACATAAGTGCAGCGCCTGCATTGGCTTTGGCATCGGCACGTCCGTTACGGACTTCTAATCCTAAACTGGCAACCGTTGCTGTACTGGATACAAAGCCAGATGCTAGAGAGGACAAGAGCAAAGCATTTTTTGTGGACAATAATCGTTTGGCAATGTGTGCCAATGCTTGTACAGTCAGAATTAAAGTGAGTAATTTTAAAATCACATAGGGATTAAGGACTGAACCCCACAATGGTTTATTGGGGGTAAGCGGAAGTGCAATCAGTAACAATGCTAAGAGAAAAATTCCATCTCTAAATTCAGATTCTGTGATCCATTTGCCTGCGATGCCGTGCATGGAATGTTTGGTCATGAGCAAGATTGTCAAAATGACGGATAAGCCGGCAGCAAATGGGATGTTCCATAAACACATTCCACCAATAAAGTAGGTGAGAATAAAAGCGACTTCAGTCGTAACCCCAGGATCATCGGTCTGATTTTTGATCGAGTAAGCAACAATTGCACCTGTGATCAGTGCGCCTACGATGCCAAAGTAGGGACCAAATAAAAAGCATACAGCACCGAAGATTGAACAAATCGCAAATGATCTTAAACCCGCAAAACTACGTTGATTTTCTCGTTGTTTGCTGCGCTCACGTTCGAGTCCTATCAACAAACCGCAACCCAAAGCAGCCGCAATAATTGTAAATAAATCATGATAAGAATTGAAATCGAATGGCATGGTTGGAATTAAATTCATAGCGCTCCCCCAGAACCATGAATAGATTGTTTGATTTCAATGTAGCCTAAAGTATTCCGAAATCAAAAGTTTATTTTTGACTTCTGAATAATATAGAGGTCAATTTAAAAAATTCAGCAAATACAAAAGTTAATTTTGTTATAGTAAACTGTGTTTTGGGGATATAACAATGCAATTCAATTTCGAAATCGATACAGCTTGGTGTTTAGAACAATTATTAAAAGATGGACGTATTACTGAGCGTGAAAAATTATTGGTCCAGACCACGCACAGGCAACGTGAGCAATTGAAGTGGCATCCCTTGCAATGGATTGCAAATTTTAAGTTGGTTGATGCCCAAGATCCTGTAAAAAGATTGACACTCACAACTTTAACAGAATGGTTGGCTGAAAAAGCACAGTTAAATGTATTTACCATTGATCCTTTAAAAGCAGATGTCACATCTTTGACTGGTGTGATGTCTCAAGAGTTTGCTTTAAGAAATAAAATCTTGGCTGTAGAAGTGAGTGCCGATCGTATTTTAATTGGGACGGCTCAGCCTTTTATGACGGATTGGCTGCATAATCTTGAACGGAGTTTAAGACCAAAAAAAATCGAAAAAGTGGTGTTAAACCCCGAACAGTTACAGCGCTATCTGACAGAGTATTATCAGGTCAGTCGAGCTGTCAGTAACTCACAAAAATCGAGTGCTTATGATAAGGAAAACAAGGGCGTAGAAGCGCTTTTACAATTGGGTGATACGCAAAATCCAGATGCCAATGATCAGCATATTGTTAAACTTGTGGATTGGGTTTTACAGTTTGCCTTTGAACAAGGTGCCAGTGACATCCATTTAGAGCCGCGTAAGGAAAAGGGCAAAATTCGTTTTCGTATAGATGGTGTTCTGCACACGATTTATAACATGCCTGCCAATACTTTAACTGCGGTCATTTCACGGATTAAAATCTTAGGAAGGATGAATGTTGCGGAAAAGCGTAAACCACAGGATGGTCGTCTGAAAACCCGTACTCCGAAAGGACAGGAAACTGAATTACGTCTCTCGACTTTACCGACTGCATTTGGTGAAAAGTTGGTGATGCGTATTTTTGACCCGGAGGTTTTGGTACGCAGTTTTCAACAATTGGGATTTGATGAGCACCTGTTGGCGCAATGGCAAGGTTTGACCCGACACAGTCACGGAATCATTTTGGTGACTGGGCCAACAGGTTCGGGTAAAACAACGACACTGTATTCATCCTTAAAACAATTGGCCACTGAAGAAGTCAATGTCTGTACCATCGAAGACCCGATTGAAATGTTGGAACCCAGCTTTAACCAGATGCAGGTGAATCAAGGAATTGAATTGGGTTTCGCGGATGGTATCCGGGCGTTAATGCGTCAGGATCCAGACATTATCATGGTAGGAGAAATCCGTGATCAAGATACGGCGAATATGGCAATTCAGGCAGCTTTAACAGGTCATCTCGTGCTTTCAACCCTGCATACCAATGACGCACCATCAAGTTTGACCCGTTTGCATGATTTAGGTGTCCAACCTTTCTTAACAGCTGCAACAATTCTGGGAGTACTTGCTCAACGTTTGGTGCGGAAGCTATGTCCTCATTGTAAACAAGAAACTTTTATCAATGAGCAAGAATGGAAACATTTAACTTCTGGTTATCAAACCAAGACCCCTGATTTTATTTTTAAAGCGGTCGGTTGCGAAGAATGTCGCCAAACGGGGTACAAAGGTCGTGTGGGTATTTATGAGTTTATGCCAATCAGTCTAGAGGCAAAACAGCGTATCAGCGCCAATGCCGGCTTAGATGATCTTAGAATGCAAGCCAAGAAAGAAGGGATTGAACCCTTACGAATTGCAGGTGCGCGCAAAGTTTTAGAAGGTATAACCACTTTAGAAGAAGTGTTAAGGGTTGTACCTTTGAATTAATTTTTCCACTTTATAGCGAAAATTGAAAATCAAGGCATCCTAAGATTCACCTCATGTTGATTTGTTTTAATGGCTTCATTGAAATGATCAATATCCATGAGGTAATACAATGAATGCAATTTCAAAAACAGTTTTGGCAGCAACTTTCATCGGTGCAACTTCTTTTGCTTCTGCAAATACAGCAGTAAATCAGTCAGCACTTACACCAAGTTTGACCACTGTCAAAAATGCATTAACTTTGAAAGATGATACAAAAGTCCAGTTACGTGGCAATGTGGTAAAAGCCATCGGTGATGAAAAATATCAATTCCGTGATCACACTGGTACCATCACTGTCGATATTGATGATGAATTATGGCAGGGTAAACCGATTGCACCGAATACCGCTGTGACCTTAATAGGCGAGGTGGATATTGATTATAAGCCAACCAAGCGAGTTGAAATTGATGTTGATGCCGTGAATTTTTAATGTGTTCGATTGCAAAGATTACAACTCATTATGATTTGAACTTTAATAGTTGAAAAAGATCAGATGCATTCGTGTCTGGTCTTTTTCGGTATGATATAGAAATTGTTTTTGATAGCCGATGTCGTTTCGATCAGGCTGGAGACGAGGAGGGGATCATGCGAATTTTGCTTGCGGAAGATGACCGTTCACAAGCTGAAAGTATCCAATCTTGGCTAGAAATGGATGGCTATAATGTAGATTGGGTTGAACGTGGGGACCACGCCATTTTCGCGATTGAACAGCATGAATATGATTGTATTTTGCTTGATAGAGGCTTGCCAAAGACCACAGGAGATGAGATTTTAGAGCGATTAAAAAAGCAATATCCTGATACGCCTGTGATTTTTTTAACGGCAAGAGACAGTATTCAAGATCGTGTGCAAGGTTTGGATCTAGGCGCAAACGATTATCTGGTCAAGCCTTTCAGCCTTGAAGAGCTCTCAGCCCGAGTACGTGCACAATTAAGACAAGCACAGACAGTCAATGTACATGAAATAAAGTATGCTAATTTAGTCCTCGATACCCAAGCAAAAACAGTTTTTCAGGACCAGCAAGCGATTGCTTTAACTGCAAAAGAATTTCAGATTTTATATAAACTGATGCAAAAACCTGAACATGTTGTGACGCGTGAGCAGTTAGAAGCTTCTCTCTATGCATGGGGCGATGAAATTGAAAGTAATGCAATTGAAGTTTATATCTATCAATTACGCAAGAAGATTGGCAATCATTTGATTAAAACCATACGTGGATTGGGATATCGAATGAATACCCCCAAGAATCAGTAGGCAAATGATTAATTCTTAATGGTTTCAACAGGGTATCTATGAGTCAAGCCATCTCGCTCCAATATAAATTGATTAAAACGTCCATGTTGAGTTCAATTGTGGCGGGTATGTTTGCTTTGCTGTTACTGATTGCGTTGTCCATTTATCACAACATGGATGTTCAAGATCAAATCATGGATGAAATTTCAGACATGCTGTTGATTTCAGACTTGAGTACCACTTCAGGGGTTCAACTGGATGAACTGAGTGATGAATTTGATATTCAATATCAATTGATGAATGGAGATATGCGTTTAACACAATCTCCAGAGTTTGCATTCAACCCAACTGATCTCTCTAAGATGACTCATCAGGATAGTGGTTATGACTTTATTTGGTTAAATCATCAACTTTGGCGAAGCTATCATGCAAAGAATACGGATTCTGGATTGAGCGTCTATGTAATTCAACCGTTGAGTGAGCGTTTCAAAGATTTATCGCAAAGTTTAATCAGTTATTTTTTAATTTTACTGAGCTTATGGGCGATCCAATGGTTGATTCTGCACTTTTCAGTCAAAAAACAATTTAAGTCAATCCAATCTCTCTCAAAAGAAATAGCTGAGAAAAGTGTTAAAGACTTAACGTTGATTCAGCAGCCCCAACCCGAATTTAAAGAATTACAACCGATGGTTAATCAACTGAATCAAATGTTTATCAGGCTTGAACAAGCATTGGTTGCAGAACAAAGATTTACCGCAGATGCATCACATGAGTTACGTTCACCTCTGTCAGCAATACACATGCGCTTGCAGTTGTTGCAACGTAAGTATGCAGGATTTCCTGAAATTCACCATCAATTAAATCTCATACAGAACGATGTATTCCGTGGCACGCAAGTACTTGAAAATCTGTTGTTGCTGGCCAGATTAGATCCTGCAGAAGCAGTTGATTTACCCAAAAAATGGGCAAGTCTGGGGCATATAACAGAAAAAGTCATTTTGGCTTTAGAAACATTTATGGATGAAAAACAAATTCAGATTCATACTCAAAGAGAAGATGTAGACGTTGAGGTAAATGAAGAACTGATGTTCATTTGCCTCCGTAATTTGATTGATAATGCGATTCGATATACACCACAACAAGGTCATGTTTATATTCATTTGGGTCATTTTGAGCATTGGAAATTATTTGAAATTCAAAATGAAGGTGAGGGTGTGCCAAACGAGGTTATTGAACGTTTAGGTGAACGCTTCTTTCGCGCTTTAGGAACCCAAACACGAGGCTCAGGACTAGGCTTGTCGATTTGTAAAACGGTGATAGATCTACATCAAGGTCAAATTCATTTTAGTGCTTCTGAGTATGGAGGCTTGAAAATCCGTGTCTATTTATCTTAAATTGAAATGCTCGGCTATTCATTCCAAATATTTCAAGCATTTGGCTGGTTGTACAGTCACTGATGTGTTTGAATATCTGAAATGCTGCGATAAATAAGTGATATGAAAATTACATGAATAAAACTTAAAAAGCAGTATGCGCTGATTCATACTGCTTGTTCCCACGTTTTTTGTTTTAAATCAGTTGTTTTTATCGTTATTTGGTCAAAATCAAGCGATTGTTACGAGTCAAGCGTAAACGATATTCTTCACCGGCATGCATAATGCGGATTTCGCGTCCTAATGCAAATAAGTTGTTCGAATGTAACATTGGAAGGGATTGGTGAGCTTCGGTGTTACGTGTAAATAAGCTAAATGGTGCGTTCATTCTTCTGACTCCGAGTGGGGTGTTGTCTAAGTGATTTAAATGATAATCATTATCGAATAGATCTGTCAACGATAATTTTTATCATTTATAAAATTTCTATATTTACTTACAATTGATTAAAACTTCAGGTCTTATTTTCTATGTCAAAACCCACTATCTATGTCGCCATAGCTTTATTGATGTATCGTGGCAAAGTCCTTGTAGGATGGCGCAATGCTGATCAGCACCAAGGGAATAAATATGAGTTCCCGGGAGGCAAGATCGAGGCAGGAGAAACGCCTGTTGAAGCATGCCGACGAGAAATTTTTGAGGAAGTGGGAGTTGGCATTCAACATTGGCATGCTTTTGATGTGATTCATCATGTGTATGAAGA
This sequence comes from Acinetobacter baumannii, assembly GCF_016508585.1. Lineage (GTDB taxonomy): Bacteria > Pseudomonadota > Gammaproteobacteria > Pseudomonadales > Moraxellaceae > Acinetobacter > Acinetobacter nematophilus. Next base: position 46,368 of record NZ_JADVOP010000026.1, on the reverse strand, counting down.
TGTCGAAGTTTTTTTGCACTTGTTTCACGCCACTGTGAGTGAACAGTATTTAGCAGACATTCAAAAACCGTGGACGTGGTATAGCCGTGATCAACTTTTAGAACTGAATTTTCCCAAAGCCAATCGACCGATTATTCAGCGTTTATTTTGGCACCATTATATTAAGATTTCTGACGATCTGACCGCGTTGAGGGATAGCAAAAAAGACACAAACCACGAAAAAACGGTATTGCCATTATTTTATTACCGAACTGAATTTAAGCCATCTGTAATCCAAGAAATTCAACAGATAGATCAGGATGATCTATCTAGATTGATCGTCAATATTGATATTTGGGTACAATTACCAGAATCTTTGCAGAAAGCTGTGGCTGCAGTGCATTACAAACAACAACAGGTGATGGATTTGCAAATGGGGCAATTGCCACTCGGTATGCGCTGTATCGCAGCATGTCATGATATGGTGTCTTTACAGCGTGCACACAGCTTAGGATTCGATGCTGTGATTTTGAGCCCTGTTCTACCTACTGCAACACATCCGGATGCACATGCTTTGGGATGGGAGCAGTTTGCACAATACGCCAAAAGTAGTGATTTGCCTGTATTTGCATTGGGGGGGTTAAGCCCCGCAGATCTAAGCATTGCAAAACAACATCATGCTTATGGTATTGCAGGAATAAGCCTGTTCTAATTTAAGCTGGTTTTTTTGGACTGAGTTGCTAAAGGCTTTGCAGTTGTTTAGATGCTTCTGCAATGGTTTTTTGATTTTTCAACTGCTGTGCCGACTGTAAGATTGTATTCCAAAACACTTTCTTCTGCGTATTGGTCTGTGCGTAGCTTAAGCCACGTCGAGCTAAGGACTCAGCATTTGCATACTGCTTTTTCTGTTGGGCGATTCTAGCCAGATAAGAAAAAACTTCGGCAGATTGTGGGGCTAAACGTTGTGCATGTAAGGTAAATCGTTCAGCTTCATCCCACTGCTGTTTTTGGTAGGCAGTCTGGGCTTGTTGCATCAATTGCTTAAAAGCCGGAATAGTTTGCCCATCGTCAAATTTTTGAGTTTGGGCTTTTTGTTGTGGCACGATAACAGTAGGGACCTTTTCACGTTTAATTTCAGGGCGCTCATAAGGGGTAATCTTTACACCGTCAGGCGTTGGAACATTATTCTTTTGCTGTGATGTATCTGGCTTTTCGACAGGTTTTAGTGGTGGCTTGGTGTGTTGTGGTGTCGTTTGACAACCAGTTAAAGCCAATATTCCCATTAAACTTATTAAATAAGTGGTCTTGGTCACATTACGATTCATCATTCATTCCTATTCAAAAAGCCAGTCCATCTTAACCTCAAAACTGAGAGGATTTAGTTGTTGTAACTCCCGCTTGAAATCATGCGACCTCTTGAGTCCTGTTCCATACTGTCTTCACTCTCACGAATGTAGTTGTCAATACTATCACCTGACTGTGTTTGCGAAGCGTTTTGTTGTGTATCGGGTACGTATTGTGGATCCACCTGATAATGTGGCATACCGCATTCAGTCGCACGATTTGGTACAGTATGGCGTAATAAAGGAATATACATGGCACCCTCACAACCTTGGGCAGACAATTCCCCAGTACGTGAATCAATCCACTGCCAGGCGATATCATCTGTTTGACGCAAATTCACAGGTTTTTGACGTAACTGTTTCATCACATTAATCCATACGGGTAATGCCCCTGATGAACCTGTCAACCCCGTAATTTTATTGTTGTCCAAACCTAACCATACCACAGCTAAGTTGTTGCCTGAGTATCCTGCGAACCATGAATCACGCGTATCATTGGTTGTTCCTGATTTACCGGCAAGTTTAAGGTCAGCAGATAAGCTATTGTAAGCCGCTTTACCTGTACCCGAGGACATTACCTGCTGTAAACCATAGTTCAACAGGTATGCAGCAGAAGGATCGATTGTTTGCTGAACATTTAGGCCGAAGCGCTCTAGGAGGCGACCGTTTGAATCAACCACAGTCCGAATGGCTTTGGTCGGGTATTTAAATCCACCCGTTGCAAAGTTGCCATAGATACTCATCACTTCCATCGGTGACATATCAACTGCACCGAGGAAAATCGATGGATAATTCGGAATTTTAGAGGTCACACCAAATTTAGTCAGATTATTGCTAAATGTTGATATGCCAAATTCATTGCCCAGACGTACAGCTGACAGGTTATATGAGTTCGCCAATGCTTGTGCTAAAGGAACATAACCATGACCAGAACCACTATAGTTTTTCGGTGTCCATGTTTGGTTGCCATTGACTGGTAAGCTGATGGGTGCATCTTCGATTTGAGATGCCCAATTATAACGACCTGACTCCAATGCACTTAAATAGATCACAGGTTTAAGCAAAGAACCGACCTGACGTTTTGCATCGACAGTACGGTTAAAACCTGTAAAGTCTTGGGTAGATCCCACAGCAGCAATCAATTCACCGTTCTCGGGACGGGTGACTAAAACAGCACCCTGCAAGTCTTTCAAGCGTGATGGATTGGCATTGGCTAATCGGGTCACAGTGTCTCTAAAGCTATTTTGAACTTTGGTTTGTGCAATTGGATCAAGGGTAGTGAAAATTCTTAAACCTTGATTGGTGAGGTCAGACTCCTGGTACTCTGTTTTAAGCTGACGACGTACGATATCGAGAAAGTCTGGGAATTTCGCGGTTCCTAGAGTCGGTTTACGTACGACATTCAATGGACGCGAAATTTCTTTTTCATATTGCGCTTGATCTAGATAGCCCATGACCAACATATTGTTCAACACAATATCTCGACGTTTTTTTGCGCCTTCAGGATTCTTCCATGGATTAAACAGGGTAGGACCTTGAACCAAACCCACAAGATAGGCTTGTTGTGAAATATTTAACTCACTCAGTGGTAATCCAAAATAGAATTGTGAAGCCAGACCATAACCATTGACAGAATAATTGCCACTTTGCCCCAAATTCACTTCATTTAAATAGGCTTCAAGAATTTCATCTTTACTGTAATGGAGCTCTAACAAAAGAGACATCAGTGCTTCATTGACTTTACGTTTCAAGGTTTTTTCAGGCGTTAAGAAAAAGTTCTTCACCAACTGTTGAGTGAGTGTTGACCCCCCTTGACGTTTTCCACCTGTCACATTACTGACCAAAGCCCGTGCGGTGCCACGGAAAGAAATCCCGTGATGGCGATAAAAGTTACGATCTTCCGTCGCGATTAATGCCTCGATCAAAGGCTTTGGCACCTTATTCAGTTTAATCAGTACGCGGTCTTCATTATGCTGAGGATAGATTCCACCAATCAACATTGGTTCTAAACGTGCAATTCCGGTATTGGTTGGCTTGGTGGCTTTAACGTCAGAAACGCTATCTCCTGCAAAGGTCACTTGCAGAACTTGTTCCGGGTCAACGCTGTCACCAAAGTCGAAACCCCGTGTATGGACATACACTGAATTGGGTTGGCTGATATATGTTCCTGATTTGGTATAGCTGTCACTACTTTTGTAACCCAGTTGTTTAAGCTCTTGTTCAAAATCTGTTTGTGCGATAGGTGCAGTTGCATATATTTCCAATGGTCGTGCAAATACTTTAGCAGGAATGTCCCAACGGTTTCCTTCGAACTTGTCCCGAATAACATTGTCGAGTCGAATTAAGTAGATACTAAATGCAAAAAATGCTGCAATGACCAATACACAAAAAATCAGTGCAATCAAGCCTATACCACGTTCGTTCTTCATATACAGATAATAAAACCCAATTTATTTTCGCTAATCATGCGAAGCTTTTCTTAAATTTGCAATAATAAATCTGTGAAATACACAAATTAAAAGGCTTTTTGGGTATTCTTGTTATTTTTCGTTGATGAATGATTTTATAAACATATTCTGAAAGTGCTATGATATCTCAGAATTTCAGTGGAGCTAAAGCACCTGTGCAGATTTCACCAAAGACCTTTCGTAACATTGGTTTGATTGGAAGACCAGATAAATCTTCTGTGGTTGATACGCTTTGCCTTATACATGATCATTTGTTGGGTTTAGGTTTACATCCCGTTTTTGATACCGCAACAGCAGAACTTGTTCCCTATACCAATACCCAGACTGTCAGTAAGAATTTACTCGGTGAGGTGGTTGATCTAGTTATTGTTGTTGGTGGCGATGGTTCCTTATTACATGCAGCACGTGCATTGGTGAAATATAATATACCTGTTCTGGGAGTAAACCGTGGTCGTTTAGGCTTTCTGACCGACATTAAGCCGACTGAAGTGATCTTTAAACTTGATCAAGTGCTCAGAGGTGAGTTTCAGCTTGATCGCCGTTTTTTACTTGAAATAGAAATTCGCAGCAAAAACGAAACCATTTACGATGCAATTGCCCTGAATGATGTGGTACTTCATTCAGGAAAGTCTGTACATATGATTGATTTCGAATTAAACATTGATGGGCAGTATGTTTACCGTCAGCACAGTGATGGTTTAATCGTCTCCACACCCACAGGTTCGACAGCCTATGCATTATCGGGTGGGGGACCGATTCTCCACCCGAGTATGGATGCGATTGCTTTGGTTCCGATGCATCCACATACTTTGTCTTCACGTCCAATCGTTGTCGGCGGGCAGAGTGAAATCAAGATATTGATTCGTGAAAATCGCGTATTGCCGATGGTGAGCGCAGATGGACAACACAGTGTTTCATTAAATGTTGGGGATAGTTTGCATATTCGCAAACATCCATTCAAACTAATACTTTTACATCCGCCAGGGTATGACTTCTATATGGCTTGTCGTACTAAACTTGGTTGGAATCAAGATTTTGATTCTTTTCAGCAGGATTGACCATGAATATTGAACAGATGCTTTCTATTTTAGATGCTGACATTGTTGAACGATTAAAAACAGCAGTAGAAATTGGAAAATGGCCAAATGGTGTGGCACTGACTGCTGAGCAGCGTCAAACCTGTATGCAGGCGGTGATTGCTTGGGAACATCAAAATGTCCCTGAGAAAGAGCGTACAGGTTATATTGATAAAGGTCATAAGGAGGAAGGTGAGGAATGTGATTCACATGTTCCTGAACCAGAATTCAAACCTATTCGTTTCGTTTAACAGTAAACCATAAGTGAATTGAACATCACCACAGCGACATGGTTCGTTGTGGTGATCAGCAAAAAATTGAAAACAATAAAATAATGTTAAGATGAACAAGCGCAAGTACTCTTTAATTATTCTATTGATGTTGACCTCAACAACATTTGTCGTGGCACAACCCAATATTGAAAAAAGCATCGAGTGTCGGCTTGATGTTACTGTCGTGTCCAGCCGGAACTTTCAAAATCCTGTTACGCAATATACGTCCATTAAAAATGACGGGTATCCCATGTTATTGATCGGGATAAAAATTCACAATGCTGAGGCAAGCAATGCTTCAAAACATTTGGAAAAACATCGGCAATATTGCTCCAAGTTGAGTGGACAGCAAAAAGATGCATATTTATCTGGTCCTCATGAGCAGAATAAAAATACAATTCACATTGGTGATCCGCTCATACTTAGAAATATTCATTCATCAGGAAAACATTATCCCTATTGGTCTGAATTTTATTTTATCGAAAAGCGTGGTCATTGATCATCACAGTTTGGTACAGGCTTCAATTTAAAAAACGTGTGTTCCAAAGCTGTTGGGCTTTTTTCATGGCATCTTCATAATCTGTTACCACACCCATGGTATAGAGCGCTATACCCATCGTTTGAGTCACGGCAATTTCACCATAGCCATGTGATTGTTGACCCTCCCAAACTGCTTTAAAGACGGACAGATCCAGTTGTTCTTCAACAGGACTGCGATGATCTGTTAATTTTGGCAATTCATATTCATAGAGTTCGCCATTTTGAATGCCGCAGATCAATGTTTTTGCATCAGGATTTCTTTCAAACTCACCGCCTTCACCCTTAATCACCGCACTATTTTGGTAACCCAGTTGAAAGGCTGCCTGTTGATGCGAGCTGCGGTAAGCAGGGTGGAAAATAGCCTGCATGGTGGCTTTGGCATTGAAAGGATTAATTAGACGAGCAAGAGTATGTACTGGAGAGCGTAATCCCATCACATTTCTGAGATTAATCAAATCCGCCAAAATTGGAGAAATTACATCCAAAGGCAAATAAGCAAAATTCCGAGCTGCTAACTGTTGCTTGACCGCTGTTTCATTTTGGCAAATTGGAAATCCTAAATGCGCTAAAACCTGTTCAGTATAAACACGGTTCATGGTATGACCGGCAGCACCGTGCATGACGATCTTATAACCGTGTTTGGCCAGTGTTAAAGCCGCCAACAAAAACCATGGATAATGTTTACGTTTGCCTGCATAGGATGACCAGTCTAGATCCACAGAAAGTGCCTGGAAATTCAATTGGTCTTTGGTCGCTTGGACAAAACCTGTAAGTTCATCTACAGATTCTTCCTTGACTCGGAGTAACATCAAAAATGCCCCCAGTTGTACATCAAGCACTTGATTTTTTAAGATCATCGAGAAAGCTTGATAAGCTTCATCATAAGTTAATGATCTTGCACCATTTTTCCCTTTACCGATAATTCGCACATACTGTGCAAAAGGATGTTCAAAGTCTTTATATAGATTGCGTTTGCTGTTCATATGGGTGCAGTCATAAGCGGAAGAAGCTGTGCAGTACACTATGCCATAAATGGATTAAAAGGGTATAGATCCAAGTGACATTAGACTAAGGTCTAAGCAGAAAATGGACAGATGTTAGCCGAAATCTACATTTAACTAGAGATTGATGCTCAAAAATTAATTAAAATATGCTTGAATAGTGTTTTATTTATCATCTCCTGTTCTACATTTATTCTGATTTGCATATTGGCAGTACGGAGTAAATCTTAAACATCGTCATTCGTTGTCTTTGTTTTGGAAAACGGCTGTTTTCTGAACGGATTTTTATTTTCTAAAAATCTATTTTCTTGATGTTTTCATCAGGATTTTTGCCTGTGTCAGCAAATGGTCGCATTAATATTGGATATTTCTTCGAACAGAAATATAGAAAGAAGTAATTATCATGGCTAAGAAACCGCTGTATAAGTCACTCTATTTTCAAGTGATTGTTGCCATTATTTTGGGTGTGATCGTGGGTCACTATTTCCCAAGTGGTACGCAATTGATCAATGGTGTAGAAAAAAATATTCCAGGTTTGGGTGAGCAACTTAAACCATTAGGTGATGCTTTTATCAAGCTCATTAAAATGATTATCGCACCTGTGATTTTCTGTACCGTGGTCAGTGGTATCGCAGGTATGGAAAGTATGAAATCGGTCGGTAAGACTGGCGGTATTGCACTGTTGTATTTTGAGATTGTGTCCACGATTGCCCTGATTATTGGTTTGGTGGTAATCAATATCGCGAAACCGGGTGTTGGGATGAATATTGATCCCGCAACACTTGATACCTCTGGTATCAGCAAATATGTGGAATCTGGAGCGTCACAGTCTACTGTTGATTTCTTTATGCACATTATTCCCAATACAGTTGTTGGGGCATTTGCTGAAGGCGAAATTTTGCAAGTTCTTTTATTTGCATTGCTGTTTGGCTTTGCTTTGCATAAGTTGGGAGATGCAGGTAAACCAGTGCTGAGATTGATTGATCAAATTTCGCATGTGTTCTTTAACATCGTGAACATGATTATGAAACTTGCGCCTATTGGTGCATTTGGTGCAATGGCATTTACCATTGGTAAATATGGGATTGGTAGCTTGGCACAACTTGCCCAATTAATTCTCTGCTTCTATATCACTTGTTTATTGTTCATTTTCATTATCTTGGGTTCAATCAGCCGTTTCTGTGGTTTTAGTATTCTTAAAATGATCCGTATGATTCGTGAAGAATTGTTGATTGTATTGGGTACATCATCTTCTGAATCTGTATTGCCTCGAATGTTGAAAAAGCTTGAAATTGCAGGTTGTGAAAAATCTGTTGTCGGTTTGGTGATCCCAACAGGTTACTCATTTAACCTTGATGGAACGTCTATTTATCTGACGATGGCTGCGATCTTCATTGCACAGGCAACCAACACACAATTGGATATCTGGCATGAAATTACCTTGCTTGCGGTATTGTTAATTTCATCAAAAGGTGCAGCAGGTGTGACAGGTTCAGGATTTATTGTGATGGCAGCGACTTTAGCAGCAGTGGGTAATATTCCTGTTGCTGGTCTGGCATTGATTCTGGGAATTGATCGTTTTATGTCGGAAGCACGTGCCTTAACCAACCTGGTTGGGAACTCTTTGGCAACCATCGTTGTTGCTAAATGGGTAGGTAAGCTTGATGTTGAAAAACTCAATGATGCTTTGAATAATCCAGAAGAAGTTGACCGCAAAATGCTTGAAGAAAAAACCGAAGTACATGCTTAAATTTTTTAAACGATTCAGGAAAGAATATTAAAGGAAGCCAAGGCTTCCTTTTTTATATGAGTGTTGAAGGATCTTTTATTGCATACATAATTTCAAATTAGATACTGAGGAAAGAATGTTTTGCCAGTGACGCAATATCGGACATATTGATCGGCTTTTAGCATCAGTTTCTTTTGAACGCTTTAACTGGATTGCCTCGTTCGATCAGCGCATGTTGTAAATGTCGTGCTTGCTTATGATCTGCTTGTTGACTTTCAATAAGTTGTTGCAGTTTTAATGCAATCAATTCTTTTGCTAAACGTTTATTGGCATGTTGGCTGCGTTCAGACATGACTTTAACACTGATTCCAGTGGAGATATGGGTTGCATGAATAGCGGAGTCGGTGGTGTTGACATGTTGTCCACCGGCACCGGATGCCCGACAGGCTTGGAAAACAATCGCATCATCAGCAGGAAGTTGCTGGGGTGTTTGAAATTGGCTAATGCCTACAAACCAATTTTTACGTTTGTGATGTGGACGAATTGGACTTTGAAACGTCCATTGAATGGTTCCCAACCATGAGTTCAGCCAGTTTTGATGCGCATCGTCAAGATGACACATCACCGATGAATAGCCATGCACAGAATTATTGCTTTCTATGACCTCAAGTAGAATTTTTTGCTTTTTGGCTTCTTTTTGCATTTCTTGCAAAGTGTATTTAACTGCAAGTTCACATTCTGCGGGTCCAAGCGCAGCACTGATTTGGACTATAGACAATATGGATTATCCTTTAGATCAAATAATTGATCAAAATAAAAAGTATTGATTTAAAAAGGCAAATTTATAAATTTGTGACCATAATTTTTTGTAAGTCACAAATAGGTGTTTTTCAGACCCTGTATTATAAAAAACTATCTGCATGAAAAACAACCAAAATAAGTGAGAATTCAGTTTTATGGGTGAAATTGCAAAAAATGTTTATGAAAATACATGCTCAGTTGAATAATACTATTCGAGAAATTTTTCAAAATATGGCAGAATATGCGGTTTTAAAGATTTTAGAGGATTGGCAGCATGCGCTTTGTTGATGAAGCAGTCATTACCGTAGAGGCTGGCGACGGTGGCAATGGCGTAGCCAGTTTTCGCCGTGAGAAATTTGTACCATTTGGTGGTCCAGATGGTGGTGATGGTGGTCGTGGTGGCAGCGTATACATTCAAGCTGACGACGATACCAGTACCTTAGTCGATTATCGTTATACCCGTAAATTTCGCGCTGAACGTGGTAAAAACGGTGCTGGCGCAAACTGTGCTGGTCGTGGTGGTGAATCAGTTGTTTTGAAAGTTCCTGTGGGAACAACCATTGTAGATACAGAGTCTGGCGATATTATTGGTGACCTGGTTGAAGATGGTCAAAAAGTTTTAGTTGCGCATGGCGGTGATGGCGGTTTGGGAAATACCCACTTTAAATCATCGACTAACCGTTCGCCACGTAAATGTACACATGGGATCAAAGGTGAATACCGTGAAATCCGTCTAGAGCTTAAAGTTCTGGCTGATGTGGGCTTGCTGGGAATGCCGAATGCGGGTAAATCTACCTTTATTCGTGCTGTTTCGGCAGCAAAACCTAAAGTTGCGGATTATCCATTTACCACAATGGTGCCAAACTTGGGTGTGGTTGATGCTGATCGTCATCGTTCATTTGTAATGGCGGACATTCCAGGGTTGATTGAAGGCGCTGCTGAAGGTGCAGGTCTCGGTATTCGTTTTCTTAAACATTTGGCACGAACTCGTATTCTTTTGCATATTATTGATGTGCAACCGATTGATGGTTCGGATCCTGCCTATAATGCCAAAGCCATTATGGAAGAATTGAAAAAATTCTCACCAACGTTGGCTCAATTGCCGATTGTACTTGTTTTAAACAAACTCGACCAATTAAGTGATGATACTCAAGAAGAATGGTGTAATCATATTCTTGAAGAATTACAATGGGATGGTCCTGTATTCAAAACTTCAGGCTTGCTTGAAGAGGGAACAAAACCTGTTGTGTATTACCTCATGGATCAAATCGAACAACAACGTGAGTTGGAAGAAGAAGATCCAGAGTATGCAGCGAAAATGAAAGCGTTCCGTGATCAGCTTGAGGCTGAAACACGTGAACAAACGATTGCTGCAAAAGAAGCTTATCGTGAAATGCGCCGTCAACAACGTCTGGCCGGTATCTTGGGTGATGACGATGAAGACGACGATGGTGACGATGGCGAAATGGAAGTGTACTACGTGCGCTAGTTTCTAAAGATATCCGAATATTCGGGTATCCGTTTAGAAAAGAAAGACCGAGGATAAGATGATAGAAGTCGTAGATGGGCAACGTCAGCTCAAGGCTTTAAAACGTATCGTTGTTAAAATCGGATCATCTTTACTCACAGCAAATGGGCAAGGTTTAGATTTGGATGCAATTTCGCATTGGGCGAAACAAATTGCAGATCTACACACTGCTGGACATGAGATTATTCTGGTGTCTTCTGGTGCTGTGGCTGAAGGGATGGTTCGCATGAAGCTAGAGAATCGACCCACCGATCTACCCAGTCTGCAGGCTTGTGCTGCGATTGGACAAATGGGCTTAATCCATACTTGGTCAAGCGTATTAGAGAAACATTCGATCCAAACAGCACAAGTCTTGTTGACGCATGATGACCTCGCAGATCGCCGCCGCTATTTGAACTCATGTGATGCCTTACAGAATTTAATTGACTGGAAGGTGATTCCTGTCATTAATGAAAATGACACGGTTTCCACAGACGAAATTCGTTTCGGTGACAATGACACGCTTGCCGCAATGGTTGCAGGTCAAGTGCATGCAGATTTGCTGATTATTTTGACTGATCAGCAGGGGATGTTTGATTCAGACCCACGTTCCAATCCCAATGCAAAATTGTTCCATACCGTTCGTGCAATGGATGAAACTTTATTTGATATGGCGGGTGGTGGCGGTAAGTTTGGTCGTGGCGGTATGCTGACCAAAGTTCGTGCTGCTCGTTTGGCAGCCAAGTCAGGGTGTCCAACGCTAATTGCAAGTGGTGAGAGTGACCATGTATTGGCTCGTTTAATGGCGGGTGAATTACTGGGTACACTGTTTATAACCGATGATGATCGTTTAACGGCGCATCAGCAGTGGCTTGCCGCGCACTTACAAACGGCAGGGCGTTTGGTACTCGATGAGGGTGCGGTGAAAGCCATTAAAGATAATCACCGTAGTTTATTGCCTGTAGGCGTAAAAGCTGTTGAAGGCCATTTTGATCGTGGCGATGTGGTTGAGTGCGTCGATCAACATGGTCATCGTGTTGCGGTTGGGCGAGTAAATTTCAGCTCTCGTTCTGCTGAAATTGTCAAAGGTTTGTCATCTGACAAGGTTTATCAAGTTTTAGGTGAAGCACGCTCATTGGAAATGATACATCGCAACCATATGTCGATTTATTGATTTCCGAAGTTTTATAGATATGACCTCGCTAAGGCGGGGTTTTTATTTGGGTATTAATGCTGGCGCCTTGTTATTATAAAAATCAGATTTAAATACTTTTTTCCCCACATATGACTTTAAATAATAATGCTGTTGGTGCAGGCGCGAAGCACCTTGTATACCTTGAGCAAAATTTTCATCATGATTTAATTTGCGTTTAATGGCATTAAAAAAACCTTTTATGTTTTTATCGGGAGTTTTTGAAATCATTCTCAAGGTTATTTTTTCTAAGCTATCTTCTGTTTCTCTTCCACCTTTGCCTTCAATGGCATAAATACAATATTTGTCATTATAAATTTGGCTTTTATTTATTTTTTGAGCTTTATCTAAAAAATAGAATCCCAGATTTCGATGACCATACTTTAAAAGTTGTGCCTGTAGATTTTCTGCCGTGATGGCATCGATTTGAATCTGGTGATTGGCATCAAAATATTCCATCAACAGTTCAATCTTGTATTTTTCTAATTCAGGCTGAATATAAGGATAGAATTGCATCAATGGTGTAATGACATAAATATAAGACATAATGAGCTCACATTTAAACGATTAAATTTCAAGCTGATTTCTTTTCATTTTCAATGTTTGGGAGATACTGATCTTGACCAACCATATATTTAAAATCAGCTAGATCAAGCATGTCGAGATCTTCTTCACTGTTTCCATAAGCGAAGACTTTTTGATAATGTGTTAAATCATATTTTTCTAAAATTCGCAGCCGTTTTTGTTCGCTACTACAGTCTGGCGTCGCATAATGACCTGTAAATTTCCCCGCAGTGATTTCTGTCTCGGTACAGATCAAATCTATTTTTAAAAGTTGGCAGATAACCTCTAAGTAAATGTCAACAGAGGCAGAAACCAAAACGACATCATCACCATTATTTTGGTGTTTGAGCAGTTGTTGGTAAAGAATCGGATCTAATTGTCCCATTAGACGATAAGCGTATTCATCCGCTATATCCAAGATCTCATTGGCATCCGCATGTTTAAACATGGCGTTAAACAGCTTTATGCGCATTGCATGAGCAGGGTAGATATTTAAATAATAGGCTTGAATCCACGGTAAGATTTTGATGCCTTGTTTTACGATATGCCTTTTGGATAAGGCATAGAAAATAAACCCTGTAAAACTATCTTTTTTACACAGGGTTCCATCAAAATCAAATAACGCTAAATTTTTATACGTTTTGCTCGGTGCATACATGTTTCATATCGTCCGTTTACGCGGCTCGCATACCAATTTGTGTTGTAGTCACGACTTAATTTCGGTCCAGAAATGATCACTTCAGGCATTATGGCATATATTGGCTCTTTGCCTGTCTGATTTTTATAAAGTTTAGAGACTGCTATATAGGTCTGGGTTTTTTCAAAACCTTGTTCTTTCTCTTGCTTTAAATCACTACGTAATTGTCTTGGGGTCACTAAAATATTATTTTGGGAAAATAAAGCCGTCAGTGCTTTTTCTGTATCTGTGATAGCAGGACGAGGATCACCATTTTTATCATAAGACAACAGGTCACCATCAAGTGCTAAATCCGCTTTGGTCAGCTTATCAATCATTTTTTGGAAAGCCGCATTTCGACTCGAGTACATGCCCGAGTTGTAGTCTGCAAAACGATAGATCGGTTTATCATAATCCGCTGGGTACATCATTAAACGATGAATGCCGTAGTACAAACCACCAAACTCAGTATAAAGATCATCTCGTAATTCATTGACATTCATACTGCTGCGTTTGTGTGCTTTGGCGTAGTTGATATGTACTTGCATCGACCCAAGAGTGGTGATTGGGTTCATTTTCTCGGCAATATCTTGACCTACGAATTTAGCAGCACCCGTGAGTGCGCTGACATGATAATGCTTTGCCATATAATCAAAGATTTCACGGTAGAGCACATCTAAATCTTTTTCTGTGCGTACACGACTCATCTGTTTTAAGTAATTATCATCTGGCGAGGGTTGATTTTTTAAAACATTTTCAAAGTACGATGCGACTGTACCGCCAATGGTTGAACCCAATTTTTCTTCAAACTTTTCATTGAGTCGAGTGGTCACTTCTTTGACAGCCTTGTCGCCTAAACCAGGCACAACAGGATTAGCGACAAAGTTGGATTCTTGGTCAACGACAGCGATAATGGTACAGACATTTTCTTTATTGGTCGGAATTTTTAATTCGTTGGAAATATCGTAAATATCTTTCGCCCAAGAATCACGTTGGCTGACACGATTTGGAATCAGCTTCTTAATCTGTTCCTGTTTTAACTGCTCATCATCCTCATTGGCAAACCATGAACCTTTACCACAAGCAACCAAACTTAAAGAAAGAGCTAACACGCTGAAAGATTTAATAAAAGCGTGATGTCGAACTAATTTTTTCATATCGCAGAAAACATACTCGGAAAATGATGAGCCACTATGGCAGATGCAGTATACTATGAAGGTCTTAAAATGTATGAATATATATGTATATTGGTCCCTATCAACTGTCAAATAATTTAATCGTTGCCCCTATGGCAGGGGTAACTGATCGTCCGTTTAGAACGCTATGCAAGTATTTTGGTGCAGGACATGCGGTCAGCGAAATGATGACATCTGATCAGACATTAAGGATGACCAAAAAAAGTTTATATCGTGCCAATTTTGATGGTGAACTCGCGCCCATTTCAGCACAAATCGCGGGTTCTGAACCAGAACAATTGGCTGAAGCTGCCCGTTACCAAGTTTCAAATGGTGCCCAAATTGTCGACATCAATATGGGCTGTCCTGCGAAAAAAGTCTGCAATAAATTAGCAGGCTCAGCACTGTTACAAGATGAAGATTTAGTTGCCCGAATTTTAGATGCAGTGGTCAATGCTGTGGATGTTCCTGTGACCTTAAAGACCCGTTTGGGCTATTTAAATGGTCAGGAAAATATTCTGCGAGTGGCAAAGCGTGCTGAAGAAGCAGGAATAGCAGCTTTGGCTTTACATGGTCGTACCCGTGAAGATATGTATTTAAACACGGCACGGTATAGCTTGATCAAAGAAGTCAAGCAGTCGATTTCGATACCAGTGATTGCCAATGGTGATATTGATCGTCCTGAAAAAGCCAAATATGTGTTGGATTATACAGGTGCGGATGCCGTGATGATTGGTCGTGCGGCACAGGGACGCCCTTGGATTTTTCGCGAAATTGCCCATTATTTAAAAACCGGTGAGCATTTAGCTGCGCCCAATATCCAAGAAGTGAAAGATGTTTTACTTGGTCATTTGTCTGAGCTTTATCAGTTTTATGGGGAGTACTCCGGTTGCCGTATCGCGCGAAAACATATTGCTTGGTACACCAAAGGCTTACATTCAAGCAATGAGTTTCGTCAGCATATGTATAAGGTTGAAAGTACTGTTGAGCAAGCGAACGTTGTAGAACAGTATTTTGACCACTTATTGGAGCAAGGAAACTTGATGAGTGATGTACAGGTTGAGTCCGTTAATTTATTGGATGTATAGACATAAGTTGGTGGATGAAAGCCTTAATTTAACACTAAGGCATTCCAAACAAAATTTACTTTTTCAGAGTAAATTAAGTGGCTGCGGACGATATAAACATCTTGAAAGAAGCTATAACCCTCCAGAACTTTTAATTTATTGTCATTGAGTTCTTCTTCTATCAACAATCTTGGCAGCCATGCTACACCCAGACCTTGTAAAGCCAAGGCTTTTAAGTCACTGGCATTGTCTGTTTCATACAAGGTACGGTAATTTAATTTACCTTCGATCACTTTATCGACACATTTGCCCAAATAGGCTTTTTTACTGTAAGCCAAGAGAGGGAAGTTCTGGCTAAATGAATATTTAGGTTGTTGATTGATTGTCGCTGTGACAGGGAGTACTTCCATTTTGACGATTTTATGATATTTAAAAATACTCGGGTCTAACTGTTGTAAAGTAATTTGATCACAGTAACAAATTAAAAAATCACAAGAGCCTTCTTTGAGTAAATAAAGTCCTTGTTGCAAATTGGAGGCGATAATTTCCAATTTTAAATCATCATAATTGCTATATAGTTTTTGAATAAATTTGGGGAAAAATTGAGTAATCAGAGAGTGGGATACCGCAAACTTAATCGATAATTCATTGTCTTTAATATTTTTTTCTAAATAGTTAATGGTGGTATTCATCTGATTTTTGATGTTTTTAGATGTTGAGAGCAAGACTTGCCCGGCATCCGTGAAATCAATACTTTTGCTGTAGCGTTTTAAAATCTGAAAACCAAGCGATTCTTCAATATTCTGTATTCTGCGTGTAAAAGCGGATTGGGTAACATGGCGTAGCGCAGCAGCTTTAGATATGGATTTTTCTTGGTCTAAAGCCAAAAGATCTTCTATCCATCGAATTTCTAAGGTCATATTGATTAGCCGTTCTACATTACACACTTACTATTATAGCAAGTGATATGCAAAAAATGCATACATAAATATTTTTTTACATTAGCCAATTTTCAATGCATTTCCTAAGATAAATTTATTCTTTTATTGAGCTGTATTGCACATGAACATTGAAATTAAAACACGAGTTGAAAAGGATTTACTAGGACTTAAAGAAGTGCCGTTTCATTGCTATTATGGCGTACAAACCCTGAGAGCACTGGAGAACTTTAACTTAAGTTCAACTAAATTAAGTCACTTTCCTGTTTTTATTAAAGCACTTGCAATGGTTAAGGCAGCTTGTGCAGATGCCAATTTCAAACTCAATAAGCTCGAAGAAAATAAGTATAATGCAATTCAGCATGCTTGCCAGCAACTGAACAATGATTTGTATCATGAGCAATTTCCAATCGACATGATTCAAGGCGGTGCGGGCACATCGACCAATATGAATATCAATGAAGTTGTGGCGAATATCGGATTAGAGTATTTAGGGCATGCAAAAGGGGAATACAAATATTTGCATCCAAATAATGATGTGAATATGTCGCAGTCAACCAATGATGTTTACCCAAGCGCAATCAAAATTGGTTTATTGTTTGCCTTAGACCAACTGAATCAGCCATTTCAAAGCTTAATTCAAAGTTTTGAAAATAAATCAGATGAGTTTTCTCATATCTTGAAAATGGGACGTACTCAATTACAAGATGCTGTACCAATGACATTGGGGCAAGAATTTGCAGCATTTGCGCATACTTTGCAAAACGATTTGAAAAAAATCAATCAAATTATGCCAGACGCTTTAAGTGTGGTGAATCTTGGCGGAACTGCGATCGGTACGGGTATCAACACTGAAGTTGAATACCGTATTCTTGCTATTCAAGCTTTGTCTAAAATAACCAATAAAACCATCTCAAGTGCGCCTGATTTAATTGAAGCAACTTCGGACATGGGCGATTTTGTTCTGTTATCGAGCTTATTAAAGCGAACTGCAACTAAACTTTCAAAGATCTCTAATGATTTACGTTTGTTGTCGAGTGGTCCGCGTGCAGGTTTAAATGAAATTCATTTAGAACCACGCCAACCCGGCAGCTCAATTATGCCAGGTAAAGTGAACCCAGTAATTCCGGAAGCAATGAATCTTGCTTGTTATCAAATTATGGCGAATGATTTGGCAATTACTTTAGCTGCTGAAGCAGGTCAATTACAGCTCAATGCTATGGAACCGTTAATTGCCTTCAAATTATTTGAATCAATTGATTTGCTGGGCAGAGCAATACGTATGTTTGAACAGAAATGTATTCAAAATATTCGTGCCAATGCAGAGCATTGCCAAGCTTTGGTGGACAACTCGATTGGTATCATTACAGTATTGAATCCTTACTTGGGTTATGAAACGACAACACGTATTGCCAAACAAGCCAATGAAACTGGTGCAAGTATTTTAGAGTTGATTCGAGCAGAACAATTGCTTTCTGATGAAGTTTTAGCTTCTGTGCTTGCCGTTCAAAATATGGTTCATCCTAAGCAACAAGACGCAGCCTAACCGCCTTGTAAAATGGATTGATTATTAGAGAAACATGTTCAGTTTTTCTTTTGATTAAAATAAGACAGCCTCCAAATGGAGGCTGTCTTATTTACATCTACTTTAATTATTTTTTAAAGTTCAATTATTTAAGGATGTCTGGTTTAAGGTTCAACAGCAATTAAATCTCAAAATTAACACAAATCACTCATTCTGCTAAGCCATTCGCAAATGTTCTTTTAGCCGATCATTTCAAGGGGAGATTCGCTCTTTTCGAAAGTAATTTTTCAGCATATTTATACTCTCCTGAGCATCAAAATTGTGGCATTTTGATGAGTATGAAGTGTTGGGTTGGTATGAATGCTGTTGCAATCAATCTTTCCAAAAATCACATTGATTAAATATTTTTGATTGGATTTGCGCGCCCAATTGCTACGCCTGATCAACCATAAAAAATGAAGGTTTGCCCCATGACATTTTTTGAAAAGAAAAAAGGGAAGACAAACCTGTGATGCTGAACAGCGAGCTGCACAATATGGGGTATAGGATTGATCAACCGTAATACTGTCAGGTCATAACCTGCACGTATTGGGTGATATGCAGACACGACAAATCACATGTGTATTTTTGAATCAGTTAAAAAGGAAAATGATCTAAACTGATGGAAAATGACTGAACGATGGGAAAAAAATGATTAATCATATGCAAAAAAATGTATATTGATTTTGCTGCTATTTGATTCAAAATATGAATTTTATCAAGTCGATCCAATTGATACTCTTGCAAAGGTCGTTGAAAAAATGGGTAAAAATGATTTAAAACGATTTGCTCAATATAATGTTTGGGCAACCCAACGTCTTTGTAAGTGTTTAAAAACTGTTTCTGATGCAGATTTTAATCAAGAGGTCGGACTTTACTTTAAAAGTATTGCAGGAACTCTCAACCATTTACTTTTGGGGGAGCATTATCTCTGGTATTCACGTTTTAAAGAGCATCACTCTCCAACTATGGCATTAAACACCGTCATTCATCAGGATAAAACTCAGCTTTTGAATGAATTAAACACTAAAAGCCTAAATTGGTTGAGCTTTATTGATGATTTAGATGAGACACTTTTAGCGGGAAATTTAAACTATTGCAGGGCCAATGGGGATGCACAAAGCTTGCCCTATACAGATACGCTGATTCACGTTTTTAATCATGGTACACATCATCGAGGGCAAGTGACTGCTGCTATGACGATATTGGGTTATCAGTGTCCTGAGCTTGATTGGGTATATATGTTGGTTGAAGAAAATTTACAAGATTGACCAGAATATGTTTCAGAAGTGACACATCGTCACTTCTGTAATTGCTTTTAAATCAAGCGTGATTCATTTCTACAACCAATTGATTGAGTAGATCCTGTGCTTCAAGTTCTCGGATTTGTGCTACATTACTGCCCGCCCAAAATGCACCAAAGCCAACATCGCCATTCTGTACTGCCAATGCATTAAGTTGTTTTGCCAAATCATAAGCATAAGGATAGGCTGCTACATTTGGACGATCAGGCTGGTCGATGCGAGTTTGCCAATGATTGATGATGCCGCGTGCAGGGCGACCAGAGATACTGGAGGTAATTTGAGTTAAAGGATGATCAAATAACGCTTTGCGGTAAGCAGTATTGGCATTTGATGACTTGCATTGTACAAAGGCTGTTCCCATTTGTACTGCATCTGCACCGAGATTGAGCATGGCTTTTGCCTGCTGACCATTCATAATTCCCCCCGCTGCAACCACAGGGATTGAACAGTGTTTTTTGATGAGTTGAACAAGGTCGGAGGTTTTAATTGCACCATCGATTTGTGCATTAAAAATACCGCGATGTCCACCTGCTTCAATTCCCTGAGCAATGATAATATCAATGCCTGCTGCTTCGATAGCAAGGGCTTCAGTCAGATTGGTTGCTGAAACAAGCGTTAGAATACCAGCATCTTTTAGTTTTTGGATTTGATATTCATGTGGAATACCAAAGTGAAAACTTACGGCTTTGGGCTGTGTCTCCAAGCATAGATCTAAAAAATCATCGTTGTCTTTAAAGCTTGGATAAATACACTTTAATTCAGTGGGTGGAACAGCACCAAATTTTTCAAATTCAGCCGCTAAATGTTCTATCCAGAGCATATTGGACTGTATGTCTATGCTCGATGATTCGTGACAGAAGAAGTTCAACTGAAAAGGGTGAGGGGTTAGATTTTGGGTTTCCCTGATGAGTTTGTGGGCAGTTTCAACATCATTTGCACCAAGTCCCAACGATCCCAGTGCACCTTGATTGGATACTTCGGCTGCTAATTGTGGTGTTGAAACCCCTGCCATAGGGGCAAGCAATATTGGAAGTTTTATTCCTAACTGTTCTAATAAAGACATTTCCTAGCTCCTCAATTTTCATTTACTTTGCCCAAGCTTAGGGCAATAAGCAAATTATGTTCAGTATTTATTTTAAAAATATAATTTAAATACATGTTTATGTGGAGCTGAAGTGAAACATGTTGATATTAAATTGGAGTGACATGGAAAAGAGAGCCAATCCAACTAGAGAAAGCCATCGCGATAATGCCCCAAATGGCAACTCGAAGGCTGCCTTTAAGCATAGAAGTTCCGGCAAAATAGCTAGATAAAGCACCTAAAATGACCAGGGATAAAATACCGACCACCAAAACCACTTTTTCTAAATAAATTTCAGGACTGAATAAAATTGATAATGTGGGTAATAACGCCCCGATCGAGAAAGATAACGCAGAAGAACCAGCGGCTTGGATCGGTTTCGCAGCAGTTATGTCATTGATTCCAATTTCATCACGGGCATGGGCTTCCAATGCATCTTTTTCAGTCAGTTGAATCGCAACCTGATGGGCGAGTTCTGGATCTAGTCCACGCTGTATGTAAATATGTGTCAGTTCTTTAAGTTCTAAATGCGGATTTTTTTCTAATTCGCGTGCCTCAACTTTTAAATCCGCCTCTTCTATATCCGATTGTGATTTGACAGAAATATATTCACCTGCTGCCATTGAAGTTGCACCTGAAATTAAGCCAGCAATACAGGTAATAAGTAGTGTGTGACTTGATGCTCCACTTGCTGCCATCCCCATCACTAAACTGGTCACTGAAATAATACCGTCATTGGCACCCAAAACAGCTGCTCTTAACCAGCCTGTACGTTGTATAAAATGTTGTTCTGGGTGATGTGAATGAGACATAAAGGTGACTCCATATTCAGGAAAGTTAAATCACTTATAATTTAAGTATATGACAAATATAAAAAAGCTCCTATGTCAGGAGCTTTTATTTCAATTCAAATTATTGTTGAGCTTTTTCTTTCACATCGGCTGCACCTTTTTCAACGGCGCCCGCTGCAGTTGCGGTTGCATTTTTAGCCGCATCTACAGTTGCGTCAGCGGCATGGGCAGTCGCGTCAGCAGCATGGTCTACAGCCGTAGCAGTAGCATTGGCAGCATGGTCAGCTGCTTGAGCTGTTGCACTAGCAGCATCTTTAGTGGCATTTTCTACATCATGTTTAGCTTGATCAACAGCATTTTCAACATGTTCACCTGTAGTTGCTCCTGTTTCAGGGGCTTTATCTTTATTACAGCCTACGAGTGCAATCGTAGCAGTCAGACCCAAAGCGAGTAAAATTTTATTCATCTTGTATACCTTTTTTAAATTAATATTTGGCATCCAGCAGCTGGATGAAATAAATATAAACACAAAAAAAAATCAAATCAAAAAATAAAATGTAACGTTTTTATAAGTTTTATGCCTTAAATTAACGACAGGCATGCTTCAATCCATAATATTTTCACAAAATCTTAATATATTATTCATAAAATAGTATATTCATTGTGTTTTTTTAATTCAAAAATTATATCCAGTGATAAAATATACCAGTGCAACAAGATAGTGGAGATATAAAGTAAAATTCAGCGTGCAAAATGGATGTTTTGTGATAATGCACCATAGATGAGCAAGAATGACATTATTGAGGTAAATCTGACATTTATACGTTTAGAATATTATTTAAACAGTTCTCAAAATAAAACTGGGTTAAAGTAAAAAAATATATTTACAAGCCAATAAAAAAAGATAGAATTAAAACCAAAGTGTGAAATATATCAAATAATTGACTCGCCCCCAAAAGCCCCAAAATGGTGCTTTAAACGCGGGTAAAATGGAAATTTATGGGGTTTTCTTAAATATGCTGGATTTAAACAAATCTCGAAAAGTGCCAGATGATTTTGTGGAATATGCTGAAAGACAAATTAGGCACTTACTGAATGCTGTAAGTGGTGTTGAGTTTGTGATGCTATGTACTTCAGATGGTTTCGAAATTGCGCTGGTCAATAAGAAAAACATTAATAATTCAGGAAAAATTGCTGCTGTCAGCAGCTCAATTTTAGCAATGGTGACAGCTTTTGTATCTGAGATTAATCTTGTGGGATGCCAAACAATTACTTTAGATGCTGAGAATGGAAAGGCGTTGCTGACAGCTATTCCGCATCCGAAACATCCTTTGGTTTTGGTTGCTATGACCAACAAAGATATCTTGCTAGGGCAAATGTTATATGAGGTAAAGTCGACAACAGAATTGTTGGTAAAAAATATCTAACGTTGATTCATGGAAATTGTTAAGCGACTTATATTTTTTATATAAAACGAGATGTTTATCAATAATCGAAATAATCTATTGATAATTGTTGAAAGTTGTAGCAAGTTTTAAATGATTAAAAGTCTAATTTATTTTTAAATTACGCTTGAATAATTAATATTTTTTATGCTATTAAAATAAGCGTAGGAAATAATTAATTAAAATTGATTATCGAATAAAATTAAAATAGGTATTCAAGAAGAATACTAATTTTATCCATGTTAGCTAGGGGTAATAATCCTTAGTTAAATAGTAAAGTGTTTTAGTAAAGCAAAATAAAAATTGAATTACTAAAGCAAACAACAATGTCAAATAGAAACGGGGATGCTCATGGCTCGTATCACACTAGATCAATTAACAGATATCGATGGTTTCGTTTGCGCTGCTTTAGTAGACAGCGAAAGCGGTCTTTCATTAGCGACAGCAGGTGCAGGCTTGGACTTGGAATTGGCAGCAGCAGGTAATACTGAAGTTGTTCGTGCTAAGCGTAAAGTTGCAAAAGCTTTAAAACTTGATGATGTAATTGAAGATATTTTGATTACTCTAGGTAAGCAATATCATTTGATCCGTCCATTAGATTCAAATGAAAATTTATTCCTTTATCTTGTTTTAGACCGCTCTAAATCAAACTTGGCTATGGCTCGCCATGAGTTGAAAGCATTTGAAAAAGGTTTGGATTTTTCTTAATTCATTATTGAAAAGTATATAAAAAACTCGTCTTAGGACGAGTTTTTTATATTCAGATCATGTATAACATAATAATCGTATTGGCAGTTTTATCGTTATGTTGAAAGCCGGAATTTATAGACATTATAAAGGTCATTTGTATCAAGTTCTACATGTGGCAAATCATAGTGAAACGCGGGAAAAAATGGTGGTCTATCAATGTTTATATGGTGATTATTCAATTTGGGTTCGACCATATGAAATGTTTATCGAACAGGTTAGTTTGGAAGATGGTCGATCGATAGCAAGATTTGAGTTTTTACATACCGTTTAATTTCGCCAATGTGTTGATTAACGGAGTATAGTTAAAAGTGATTTGTATGCTAAAGAATTTATGCTGTAGAGCTGATCGACTGTCATTGGAATGACGTGAATAATTGAAATAATAACAATGATAGTAAAGAGGACGTGCTGAATATGAGTTTAAGTCACCCATTTTTGCAACGATTGAATGAGCTATACCAGTCTTTTATCAGGTTTGATGCGACACAATGTGATCGGATCAAACGATATCGTAACATTGAACCAGAATCTGCACTATTTCTGGCTATGCAAGTCAGAATTCAACAGGCTAAAACGATTCTTGAAATTGGTACTTCAACAGGATATTCAACTTTGTGGCTGGCTGATGCAGCACAAGTGACAGGTGCAAGGGTCACAACGCTTGAGATTGATGAGCAGCGAACACTGCAAGCAAAGCATTATGCCAAAGAGTTTGAACTAGATCATGTTATTGACTTCTGGGTCGGTGATGCACAAAATTATTTAGAAAAATGTCATGAAAAATATGATTTTATATTACTCGATGCTGAGCGTGATGCCTACTTGAATTATTGGGTGTATCTGCAAAATATGATAGTAGAACATGGGGGCGTATTGGTTGTAGATAATGTGATTTCACATGCGGCTGAGGTTAAAAGTTTTATTGATGAAGTAAAGCGAGATCCACGATTTATGACAACCACACTGTCAGTAGGCGCTGGGCTTTTTATTGTGACATTTAAAAATTAGTATCTGGTGTTGCATCAGGGAGGCTTCTCCCTGACTTTGTGCTGAAACAGATGGTTTTACAAATTATAAAATTGAAAGTCGTTTAAAATGTACGTCATATTCTAAATACTTATGCACAAAAGCCGTTTTATCACTACATCGCAGTAAATTGTCATAAATAAATTCTGGTACAGGATGGTATAGTTCACCAGAACCATTGTTATAAAAAATTTTTAAATACCGTGAAGAAGCATTGTACTTCCAAGAAGTCACGGTAATCATTGATCCCATAAGCAACCCCTTAAACTTCTGATTGTTCTACAGAAAAAATATTCTGTATGATTTGAAATTAGTCTATTCATCTCTAGAAAAGTATTGTGGTTTTGTAAAAAGGCTGAGGTTTTTTCTGATAAGCTTATGCCGAAGCCGAAAATTTAAAAAATGATCAAATACCATGAATAGAATCCTTGAAAAAATGTTTGTTTCTATCTCGGAAACAAAGGGGACGCAATGATCCTTGCGATTGATGTTGCGTATAGTGGAACGAGTGCGCAAGTCGCTGGAGGAGTATTTGATGCATGGGATGCAGCTGATTTATTCAAGCGATACAGGATTTCTTTAGATCACATCATGGACTATGAATCCGGGCAGTTTTATAAACGTGAATTGCCTTGTATTGAAGCTTTGTTGGCACATGTTACAGAGCAGATTGATACGATTATTATCGATGGGTATGTTTATCTTGGGAATGAACAGAAAGCGGGTTTGGGGCAGTATTTGTATGAGGCATTAATCCGTAAAGTTCCCGTGATTGGGGTGGCTAAAAATCAGTTTAAAGGTACGCCAAGCAATTGCGAAATTTTACGCGGTCAAAGCATCCAGCCGCTTTATATTTCCGCGGTCGGTATTGAGCTTGAACTTGCCAAGCAATATGTGAAAAATATGCATGGAAAATATCGGATACCGAAGTTGTTGAAAGAGGTCGATCGCCTAAGCAGAATCTCACAACAATAATTGAATGATTTAGTAATAAATCAATTCAGCTTTATTTGAAGAATTTTGACATAAAGTGAGTTACATTGTGATAAACAAACAGGATAAATGAAAATGAACCAGCCCTCCGATGAATACAAAATTGCAATTAATTATATTGAATTCAATGTCAAAGATATTCAGCAATCCAAAATATTTTATCAATCCTTGGGTTGGACATTCACTGACTTTGGTCCGGCTTATTGTGAATTCGATTCTGGTACGATTAAAGGTGGTTTTGCCCAAGCTGATCATGTTCACAGTGCGGGTGGCGCATTGATTGTTTTATATACTGAGCAAATCGAACAGAGTTTACAGTGTGTAAAAGATGCAGGTGGAACGATTGTACAAGAAATTTTTAGCTTTCCAGGTGGACGCCGCTTTCACTTTAAGGACTTGGATGGTTATGAGCTTGCCATTTGGTCGCATTAAAAAACCACGCTTTAACGTGGTTTTTTAATCTAATCTAATCTAATTGAATATTAGATTTTACCAACTAAGTCGATAGAAGGAGCAAGTGTTGCATCGCCTTCTTTCCATTTAGCAGGGCAAACTTCACCAGGGTGACCGTGAACATATTGAGCTGCTTTAACTTTACGAAGAAGTTCAGAAGCATCACGACCAATACCACCAGCATTGATTTCGATGATTTGGATTTTACCTTCAGGATCGATCACGAAAGTACCACGGTCAGCAAGACCAGCAGATTCGATTAAAACTTCAAAGTTTTTAGCAAGTACCCAAGTTGGATCGCCAACCATTACGTATTCGATTTTTTTGATTTCTTCAGAAGAATCGTGCCAAGCTTTGTGCGTGAAGTGAGTGTCTGTAGAAACTGAATAGATTTCAACGCCTAATTTTTTGAATTCAGCATAGTTATCAGCAAGATCACCTAGCTCAGTTGGACAAACGAAAGTGAAATCGGCTGGATAGAAGAAAACTACAGACCATTTACCTTTAAGATCAGCTTCTGTAACTTCAATGAATTGACCGTTTTGGAACGCTTGTGCTTTAAAAGGTTTAACTTCAGTATTAATTAAGCTCATCATTATCTCCATGATTGAGGTGTTTATCTAATATGTAACTAGAATAATGAATTTTAGGTTATTGGTGAAATAGTATTTTTTTATGGCTAAGATCGGAAAATCAAATTAGCATGCTCCAGATACATTTCACCAAAGACAATTGTTCAGTCATTGTTCCATCAACTAAAGCAAATAAAGATGATGTTTGAATGACAAAACCATCCTTTTTAAATCTGTAACAAACATGATGCTTCTGTAGCTATATTTCAAGGGTGATTTTTTAAAAAAGATATAAAAAATATTTCAATGTATAGAAATTGTTCTGCTAAGATCGTTTGACTCTTAAATCCATCACATTTTAATGACGTATATTGATCAAATTCTGCGTGTTATTGCTGTATTGTGTTTGGCTGTCGCATCATTGTGTATGTTGAGTATTGCAGGTTCTGAAAACAATCTATGTTTATATGAATATATTCGCCCACTTCAGGTGACTTATTTTAGCGAGTTGCACGGCACTTCTGCGGATGATCCTGAAATGATTCAGTTTTCTGGCATTGTCGGACTGTTTTTATGTTTACCTTTATTACTGTCTTATCGACGTTTTTGGTATATTTTATTTTTAGCGGTCTATTTTTTAATATTCCTCATTGTTTTATCGATGCTTGAAACAGCACCATTTTCGAAAATTATTTACGACAGTATCGTGTATTGCCATCAGCCATTGTGGATCATTGGGGGGATTACATGGTTACTTTTTTTGATTTTAAGCCTGATTTATGTCAGACCAATATGATTTCATTTTTCAAGAGACTATCTCTGCTACGCATTACCGCGTAAAATATTCTGTTCAATTTTAAGTATTAGGATAAAGCATCTGTGCCAAATCAGTTAAATGTCGATCAATGGGTTATGGTTCGCGATCGCCATCGTTTAAGCCGACTGAAAAAAGGAAAAGATGCTGATCCAGAAAAATTTCAAGAACTTTTTGAGAAATCGAATCAGCAAGTTAAAAAGAGATTCGCCAGTCTACCGACGATTAAACTTAATCAAGATTTACCAGTTACTCAATATGCAGATCAATTGATTGATGCGATTCAAAAACATCAGGTCATTATTGTGGCAGGGGAAACGGGTTCTGGTAAAACCACTCAGTTACCACAAATTGCGATGCTTGCAGGTCGTGGTTTAACAGGAATGATTGGACATACGCAACCTCGTCGTCTTGCAGCGCGAAGCGTCTCACAGCGGATCGCAGAAGAAGTCGGCGAGAAACTGGGTGAGTCCATTAGCTTTAAAGTCCGTTTTAATGAACAAGGTTCCAATGATTCAATTGTTCGTTTGATGACGGACGGTATTTTGTTGGCTGAGCTGTCGAATGACCGTTATTTAAATAAATATGACACGATCATTATCGATGAAGCGCATGAGCGTTCATTGAATATTGATTTCATCATGGGCTATCTGAAACAGTTGGTGAAAAAGCGTCCTGATTTGAAAATCATCATCACCTCTGCAACTTTAGACGTCAACCGATTTAGTGATTACTTTAATGGGGCGCCTATTTTTGAAGTTGAAGGACGTAGCTTTCCCGTAGAATTGCGTTATCGTCCAATTTCAGAACTGACCATTGGTGGCAGTGATGACGATGATTTTGATGATTTCGAGGAAAACTTACCGCGTGCTGTTGTGCAAGCCGTGGAGGAATGTTTAAAAGATGCAGAAGCTAAAGGGCATCCTGAGCATGCAGATATTCTGATTTTTTCAAGTACGGAACAAGAGATTCGTGAACTACAGGAAACCTTGCAGAAGTTTGGACCGAAACACACCCAGATTTTACCCTTGTATGCGCGACTGGCGCTAGCTGAACAGCAGAAAATCTTTAATCCTTCAGGCGGTGGGCGAAGAATCATTATTGCGACAAACGTGGCTGAAACTGCTTTGACGGTCCCCAACATACGTTATGTGATTGACAGTGGATTTGCACGTATATCCCGCTATAACTATCGTTCTCGGGTACAACGCTTACCGATTGAGGCAATATCACAAGCAGCTGCGAATCAGCGAAAAGGGCGTTGTGGTCGTATTGCACCGGGTGTGTGTATTCGCCTTTATAGCGAGGATGATTTTCAAAGTCGCCCTGAATTTACCGAGCCAGAAATTAAACGCACCAATTTAGCATCGGTTATTTTGCAGATGCAAAGTCTGGGCTTGGGTGCAGTTGAAGATTTTGATTTTATTGAGCCACCCGATCATCGTTTGGTTAACGACGGTCGAAAGCTATTGATTGAATTGGGGGCTATTCAGGAACAGCCGCAAGCCAGTAGTTCTACTCGCAGTGAGCTGACCAAAATTGGTCTGCAAATGGCAAAAATGCCAATTGATCCACGTTTGGCGAGAATGATTTTGGGCGGGGCTCACTTTGGTGTACTTCGTGAAGTGTTAATCATCGTTGCAGCTCTTGCTGTACAAGATCCTCGAGAACGTCCTGCGGATAAACAGATGCAAGCCGATCAAAAGCATGCACTGTTTAAAGAAGCAGATTCAGATTTTTTATTTTATCTGAAATTATGGAATACCTTGAGTGAAAATCGTGAGACTTTAAGCGAGAACAAACGTCGTAATTTTGCCAAGCAGCATTTTCTCAGTTGGTTGCGTTTGCGTGAGTGGAAAAAAACCCATGAACAATTGCTTGATTTAGCGCAGGGCTTAAAGCTGTCTTTTAATGAGAAAAAAGCCAGTTATGAAAATTTGCACCGTGCACTGTTAACGGGGCTATTGTCTTTTATTGCCAATAAAACAGATGAACGCAATACTTTCATGGCAGTACGCCAGCAAAAGGCACGGATTTTTCCTGCATCGACATTACATAAAACCAATACACCTTGGGTCATGGCATTTGAAATGGTGGAAACCTCTCAGGTTTATCTGCGCACTTTGGCAAAAATAGAACCCGAGTGGATTCTCTTGGCTGCACCAAATTTATTAAAACACCATTATTTTGAGCCGCATTGGGCGAAAAAACCTGGTGTCGTCAATGCCTATGATCAGATTTCATTATTTGGCTTAATTATCGAGCCCAAGCGGGCAACCAATTATGAAAAAGTGGATCAGCCTGCTGCGCATGAAATTTTTTTAAGAGATGCATTAACGACAGGAAATTTAGGGATTACACCGCCATTTCTAAAACATAATTTATTGAAGCTTGAAGAAGTTGAACGGGTTGAAGATAAATTAAGACGTCGTGATTTGGTGGTTGATGAAGAAACAATTTACCAGTTTTATGCAGCCAAGGTTCCTGCTGAAATTGCAAGTCGTCGCAGTTTTGAAGACTGGCGGGCGACGGTAGAACCTAAAAATCCTCGTTATCTGTTTGTAGATGATGATGATTTATGGATGACAGATCGTCCGACTACGCAGCAATTTCCTGATTATTTGCATAATGGGCAATTGCGATTGGCGGCCAGTTATCGTTTCGATCCAAGCCATGATGAAGATGGGGCGACAGTAAAAATTCCAGTACAGGCCTTAGCACAAGTCGATGAAAATATCTGGTCGTGGGGAATCCCCGGATGGCGTTTAGAGTTGATAGAAGCCTTACTCAAAGCACTGCCTAAAGATAAACGCCGTAATTTAGTGCCGATTCCCGACACAGCGCAAAAGTTGATGAAAGCAGTAGATGCTCAACATTTACGTGGTCATATTTTTGATTTCCTTGCATTTCAATTACGAGGCGAACAGATTACGCGCAAAGATTTTTCTTTTGAGCGTATTGAACCTTATCTGATTCCTTTTGTTAAAGTTCTTGACGAAAAAGGACGTGTGTTGGAACAGGGGCGTGACCTTGCAGAACTTAAAGCACGTTGCCGTACAGAAACACACAGTCCCGTAAAACAATTGAAAGGTGAATTTACCGTCTTCCCTGAAAATTTTGTTTTTGAGGCCTCTCAAAAAGTTACGGGTGTTGTTGTTAAACAATATCAAGCATTGGTACCCACTAAAGACTTTGCACAATTAGACAGCAAAGATGAATCCGGGATTGTGATCCAGACTTTTAATGATCAGAATGAAGCCATTAAGCAGCATCGCGAAGGTGTGATTCGGTTGATTCATATGCAGTTAGGTGACTTGATCCGTCAACTGAAAAAGCAAATTTCAAAACCATTGGCTTTGGCTTACTCACCATTGGGAGATAAAGCCCAACTGGAGCAGATGTTGATTTATGCAACTTTGCAAATGGCGATTCAAAACTTACCGATCAATGCTCAGGAGTTTGCTCAGTTAACTGCCGATGTCAAGAAAAGCTTCTTAACGCATGGTCAGGAGGCACTAAAACTGATCAGTGAAATCTATATTCAATGGCAAGAAATTCGTCAAAATTTACTCATGTTGGATCAAGATGTCTTTGGAAAAAATATGGATGACATTGAAGATCAACTGGATTTGATGAATCTCTCCAATTTTGTTTATTCAAAATCATTTGATGTTTGGCAAGAATATCCGCGTTATTTAAAAGCATTGTTATTGCGTTTAGATCGTTTGCCGAATAATCTAAATCGAGATGATGCTGCGATCAAAGAAGTTGATCCTTGGATGGATAAACTGTTTAAGTTTAAATCCGATGTTCGTGTAAAAGAAGTGTATTTCATGGTTGAGGAACTACGGATCTCCTTATTCTCACAGCCGATGAAAACCAAAATGCCGATATCTTCGACTCGAATACAAAAGGTATGGGAAAAGCTAGGAATCGGTTAGAATAGAAATAATTTGAAATATTTGTGAATTGAGAAAAGGAGTTTTACATGGGCATCCGTATTACTGGTACAGGCTTGTACCATCCTGAAGAAGTGATCACCAATGAAGAATTGGTGGATTGTTTAAATGCTTATGTGGAACAATTTAACACTGAAAATGCTGAAAAAATTGAAGCAGGTGAGGTTGTTGCACGTCGTGGTTCAAGTGCAGATTTTATTGAAAAAGCATCCGGGGTTAAACGCCGTTATGTGATTGAGAAATCTGGTGTATTGGACATTAACCGTTTAAGACCACGTCTTGAGGAACGTTCTGATGAGGAACTTTCGATTCAGGCAGAATGGGGCGTAATCGCAGCAAAACAAGCGATGGAAAATGCTGGCGTGACAGCGGAAGATATTGATGTTGTAATTCTTGCTTGTTCAAATTTACAGCGTGCTTATCCTGCTGTAGCCATTGAAATACAGACTGCACTGGGTATTCAAGGCTATGCCTATGACATGAATGTGGCATGTTCAGCAGCGACTTTTGGTTTAAAACAAGCTTATGATGCTGTTAAAACCGGTGCTCGCCGTGTGTTATTGGTGAATGTTGAAATTACATCAGGCCATACAGATTACCGTTCACGTGACTGCCATTTTATCTTTGGTGATGTGGCAACAGCTTCGATTATTGAAGAAACAGAAACCAAAACTGGTTTTGAAATCGTAGATACGCATTTATTTACCCAGTTCTCAAATAATATTCGTAATAACTTTGGTTTTCTAAACGGCTCCGAATTAACCTCACGTGACGATAAACAATTCCGTCAGGATGGACGTAAAGTCTTTAAAGAAGTTTGTCCGCTGGTCGCAAAAATCATTTCTACGCAATTGGAAAAGAACAGTATTCAACCTGAAAATGTCAAACGTTTCTGGTTGCATCAAGCCAATGCCAATATGAATGAATTGATCCTCAAGCTGATTGTTGGGCGTGAAGTTGCAGAAGCTGATCCAGAATTAGTTCCAATTATTTTGGACGAGTTTGCCAATACCTCTTCGGCAGGTGTGATTATCGCATTGCATCGTACCGCAGATCAGGTCAATGATGGTGAATATGGTGTGCTCTGTTCATTCGGAGCAGGCTATTCTGTAGGTTCAATCCTTGTTCAAAAGCATGTTGCTTAAATCACTGTTGTAAAAATAGCTGTTCACTCCTTCTTTTAAAGCGGGAGTGATTACCCAAAATTTAAATCAATTTAAGGATGCTAAAAGCCTGTTTAAAAACTTTTAAATTTCACAAGCGGCAGACCATAAATGTTGAAAATCAGTTTGTAGAGATACAACATGACGGATAAAAATTTAACAATACGACACAATGCCAAACTGATCCGATTGATCAGCAGTTTACAACGCTTTTATTTTCGTCCGACATTTTTAGGTGCAGAAAACCTCGTAGCCCATAAACCCGCTATGTATGTAGGAAACCACACCATTTACGGCGTGCTTGATTCTCCGATTCTGATCGACTATTTATTTACAGAACATAAGATTGCGGTGGTGAGTTTAGCTGATCATATGCACTTTCATATCCCGGTGTGGAAAGAAGTCGTAAAGCGGGTTGGCGGCATCGATGGTATTCAGGAGTATGCCAAAGCAGCCATGCGACAGGGATACTCTATTCTGGTTTTCCCAGGTGGCGGGCGAGAAGTCATTAAACGCAAAGGCGAGGCTTATCAATTGATTTGGAAGCAGCGTTTCGGTTTTCTAAAGTTAGCCCAAGAATTTGGCTATGAAATTGCACCTTTTGTGGCTTTAGGCGGGGATGAAGTTTTTGATTTAGGTTTTGATGTCAACGTTTTACTTCAACAAAAATGGTTTAACAAAATCTTGTCTAATCCCAAAATTGATCGTTTTCTTCGACACGGTGAAGTGATTCCCTCAATTCCAAAGCATCTTATTCCTAAACGAATTCCATTTTATTTTAAATTTATGCCACGTTTAGCGACTGATCAGATTCAAACAATGGATGATATGATGCTATTTAGAGATCAGTTACAGCAGCTGATTTATACTGAAATTGAAGCATTAAAGCTGTATCGGTCAGAAGATGTAGACTTCAAACATAAAGACGTTAAACATACAGGTTGGGATTAACCTATGTTTGAACTTCAAAACAATTTAGATGATCTATTTAAACAATTGAATCCGCGTCGACAAATAATGCAAGATGTTAGTTTCTTGCCTAAAGATATTAACTATATCAAATTTCTAAAAACATGCACTGATTCTGAAATTACAGCAGATATTTATCTGTTTGGGTACGAAAATACAGTCAAGGAAAATCAATACTTAGCACTCAATTTCCCAGAACTATCTAGGCTAGTATGGACAATAGGGCGAAGTGGGCAGGGTGATGAATGGTTTCTTGATCGGCAGTCTTTAGAAGTGCTCTTTTATGATCATGATTTGGGCTTTACTGATGCGCTAAATCGCCATTCACTTCAGTCCATGCAGATTAATTTTTTTCAATTTTTACAATTTGCTGTGTTGCTGCAAGAATTT
Source organism: Acinetobacter baumannii (assembly GCF_016508585.1). GTDB lineage: Bacteria > Pseudomonadota > Gammaproteobacteria > Pseudomonadales > Moraxellaceae > Acinetobacter > Acinetobacter nematophilus. The sequence goes on along the minus strand of NZ_JADVOP010000026.1, from coordinate 12,766 downwards.
GAAAATTATATGGATGAATCAATGACTGATAATGAATTTGCTCAATTTGAGCAGGCAGTCAAACAAATAGATATTGCATTTTTTTCAAACTATCCATTTAATTACCAATAAATAAGACAGACATTCATCAAGTTGAATATTGAATTCATCAAGGAAACAAATATGTATACCGCTTCATGCCTTTGTGGTGGCATTCAATTAAAAATTCGGAGTGAAATTTCCGAAATCTTTGTCTGTCATTGCCAACAGTGTCAAAAAGCCCAAGGTTCTGCTTTCGTCGCCATTACTCCGATTCAAAGTAAAAATTTAGAAATTGTTCAGGGTAAAGAACTATTTGCTGAGTATTATGCAACGGCAAATAAAAAAAGAGTGTTCTGTAAACACTGTGCTTCACCTTTATTTAGTGCGCGTTTAGATTTGCCTGATGTGGTTCGGTTACGTGTTGGAATTATTAATGAAGCTGTTAAGGCAAAAATTATGTCACATGCATTTACCGCGAATAAAGCTGCATGGTTTGAAATTTTGGATGATTCACCGCAATTTACACAAGCTGCATGTTAAGTTTGGTTTAACATGCTATGAATAAAAATGATCAACTCGATTCCATATCAATTTATTTGATCGGACGTTAAAAATTATTTTTTTAAGTATTTGAATTTTATTTGTTTTTAATTTATTAAAAAGATGGTTTAAATGGTTCTATAAAGATTAAAATGCATTGGTGTCTCTTGAGGGATTCTGTATAATTTCAGAAAAATAAACTTTAAATGAATTGAGGACATACATGACAAGAATAGTCGTTGCCGCGAAACAAGATCAAACTTTATTGCAGGATACTCAATCCAAATTGGTTGTTTTAGATCGACCATCGATCATTCAAATTGGGGTTACACAACAAGATGTTAAAACGCTGGAACAATCTGGCGATAAGCTCATTGTGACTTTGAAAAATGGAGAACAGATTGTTTTAGAGGGTTTTTTTCAAACCCCTACAACCACAGTACACGCTTTGGCATTTCCAAAAGCGGATGGAACATTTAGCCTTGTCCAATTTGATGAGACTGGTAAATTCTCCAATTATACAGGTCTGCAAAAATTAGATTCACTACTATATGAAAGTGCAAATACTGTTCCTGCTCAACCCCTCAGCGCTTATGAGTCGTCCTCTACATCCACTTCGGATTTTTCATTTTCTGAGCTTTTTTCTTCAAGTGCAGCCAAAGCAGGTCTAGGGGTTGTGTCGGCAATCGGATTAGGCTTGGCATTGATTGACAGCGGTGATAGTAAATCAAGTACACCTCCAGACATCACTGCGCCTAAAACACCTACCGCCACAATTAATGCAGAGGGTACGAAAATCAGTGGCACAGCTGAAGCAGGTGCAACAATTTATGTGGTCGATAAAAATGAAAAAGTCATTGTTACGGTCAAAGTGGATAAAGATGGTCAGTACTCGGTAACCTTGCCTGAAGCGCTGCTCAACAACAACAGTTATTATGTCAAAGCCAAAGATGATGCAGGAAATTCATCAGGCTATACGCAAGTCACGGGAACAAAAGACACTATTGCGCCATCGGAACCTCAGGCACAATTAAATGATCAAGGAAACATTGTCACCGGTAAGTCTGAAGCCAATGCAACCATCAATGTTTATGATGCATCCGGTAAATTAATCGGAACTGCAAAAGCCAATACCGAAGGCGTGTTTTCAGTTGCAATTTCACCTGCTTTGACGGCAGGTCAAATAGGAACTGTTGAAGCGATTGACGCGGCAGGAAATAAATCCGAACAGCACAGAATAGAATTGGGCAAAGATACCATTGCACCGGATCAACCGAAGTATGAATTCAACAAAGAGGGAACGACCATACTGGGTACAGCCGAAGCCAATGCCAAAGTCATTATTCAAGATTCGACGGGTGCTGTGATTGCAACAGGCACAGTTAATGCACAGGGGAAATTCAATATCACAATTTCGCCTGCTTTGGGGACCAACCAAACAGGTAAAATAATCATTGAGGATGCAGCCGGAAATCAATCCAAAGCCACTGAAATTAAACCAGGACAAGATAGTTTGGCGCCTGAAAAACCTGTAGCCAGCTTAAATGCTGAAGGCACAATGATTACGGGAACTGCAGAAGCAAATTCCAAAATTACGGTCTATGACAGTGCCAATAAACTGTTGGGTACTGCAACGACAGATGCCAATGGAAATTATTCGGTCACCCTTTCAACTGCTTTGACTGAGGCAAAAGTGGGGAGTGTCTATGCTACAGATGCTGCCGGAAATCAATCAGCAGTTGCATCTGTAACAGGAACTAAAGATGTCACGCCACCAGCCAGTCCTAAAATTACTGATGTAGTAGACGATGTCGGTGAAACCAAAGGTTCAATAGCTGCTAATGGAAACACAGATGACAAACGCCCAGTGATTTCAGGGACTGGCGAAGCCGGTGCGACATTGATTATTTATGACAATAATAAAGCTGTTGGAAAAGTCACTGTCGGTGCTGACAGCAAATGGTCATTCAGTTTCGACTATGATTTAAGTCTGGGGGCGCATAGCATTACCAGCGTACAAACGGATAAGGCCGGAAATACGAGTTTGATGAGCGATGCACGTTCATTTACGGTGGTTGAAGTGGGAGTGAAAGCAGCAGCTATTGATGAATATTCTATCATTGATCAAAACTTGGCAGATTCCCATCTCTTTTTATCGAATCAGATTGTCAATGCTGAGTTGAATTCAGGTTCGAATGCCCAGAGTGATATTTTGCGTCATAACATGCTGCATGCACAACCCAATAGCCTTGATTTAACCAGTGAGCATATTGCAAATCTGCTGCAAACCCCTCCTGAGGTCAATGATGCCACTCAAAAGTATTTGGATACTGGTCATGAGACAATCGTAAATGATTTGTTTTTGGATGCTGCTGTTGAGTCGACAGACCAACAGATTGAGCATGTGATTACAAGTTCAATGACGCAAAGCGGTACGATAAGTGAGAACGTCGTGAATTTAAACTCAGAACCTGCTGAGCAACCTATGCGTGATTTACAAAGTACGACTGTATTCTCGACAGATGCCATTGCCGAGTTATTAAATTCACAGCAGGTACTGTTTTAATTGAGATATACGGAATAAGCACCTAGGGTGCGTTTTTACTGAGATAGATTTAGTATACAGTAAGCGACTAAGTTCATAATCAAAAAAATCCAGGATTACAATTTTCATGCCAGATGTTGTGGAACACAATCAATTTCAAATTTCTCTCGATGCATCTTCAAGCTTAAATTTTACTTTTCAGCAAAACGCGATTCCTTTGATCCGTCATATATCCTTGACTGGGAGTAAGCCACTTTCTGAAAGTAAGCTTGTCATTGAATCTCATCCTGTATTTATCCAACCTACTGAGATTCGAATCGGTAAAAGCGATATTGAGCAAAGCATCTACCTCAATAATCCCAAACTCAATTTTGATCTCAATTTTCTGCTCCACCTGACTGAAAATATAAAAGGCTATCTAAATTTAAAATGGTTGGACCCAGAGGGACAGCTGTTGGCTGAAAAACAACAAGATATTGAAGTGCTGACAGTAGATACATGGGGTGGAGAAAAACAGCCGCTTGAACTTTTAGCCTGTTTTTCACAACCGAATGCGGTTTCTTTAGCACCTGTGCTTCAACGTGCCAGTGAATGCTTGGTACAGAAGAATCTAGGTCGCCTGAATGGCTATATGGATAAAAGCCCTGAACAAGTTTTCAATCAGGTACATGCAATTTGGCAGGCATTGTGTGAACAGGATTTACACTATATCGTTAATCCTGCAAGTTATATCCAACATGGACAGCGTATCCGTTTTGCCAAACAGATTTTAGAAGACAAAATGGCATGTTGTTTGGATAGCACCATGTTGATGAGTTCTTTGCTTGAGCAAATTGGACTTGATCCAATGGTGGTGATTGTCCAAGGTCACAGTTTTATCGGTGTATGGTTGCATGAAACTCCAGTTGCTGATGTTTTAATTGATGATCTTCAGGCTTTACGTAAGTATATGGAACTTGGTGGCATTACTTTTATCGAAACCACCTTGTTAAGCTCTCGGGCAAGTCTGCAGCAAGCCATAACTTCAGCACAAGAGTACTTGCGCGATGCTGAAAAAATTGAACCGTTTTATGTAGCCATTGATATTCGTCAAAGTCGTTTACGTGGTGTACGTCCTATTTCAACACAGCTTGATGTCGCACAAAATTTAGATGCAGATGAGATGACATGGACAGCAGCATCTTTACCTGAATATGCGGTGATGGATGCAAATGTAAACGTTGCAACGCGTGTACAGCGCTGGTTAAGACGTTTGCTGGATTTAAGTTTAAGAAATAAGTTATTAAATTTTAAAGATAACCGTTTAAGTATTCCCTTGCAGTGTTCTGAGAAAACTTTAGCCGCTTTAGAAGATGCTTTGGCTGAGAATAAGGGCTTTTTCTTTCAAAGTGTGGATTATATCTCTCTTAAAGATGTCACTCGTGAAAATGAAGCCCAACATGTTCAAAACTATATTGATGAAAATCTACAGCGCCAGTTGTTATTTAGTGGCTTAGACAGCGAGACCTTAAATAAACGTTTGGTGGAAGTTTATCGCGCCTCACGCACAGCGTTGGAAGAAGGTGGGGCAAATACTTTATTCTTGGCAGTTGGTTTTCTGGAGTGGAAAGAATCAGAGAAAGCCCAGAGAACATTTAAAGCGCCGCTTTTGTTAATTCCCGTGCGGATGACACGAGAGTCGGCAAAATCTGGTTATCGCTTGTGGATGTATGATGACGAGCCACGATTCAATTCAACACTGTTGCAATTATTGAGACAGGATTTTGAAATTGAGGTCAGTGGTTTGGACCCGCTACCAACTGATGGATCGGGGATAGATGTCAATGCTGTCTTGCAAATTGTACGCCGAGCCGTAGTCCATATGCGAGGATGGGAGGTGACTGTTGAAGCCGCGATTGGTCAGTTTTCATTTTCAAAATACTTAATGTGGCGAGATCTGTCTTTACGTATACAGCAATTAAAAGAACAGGCTGTGGTTCATCATTTGATTGAAACGCCACGCGAGCCGTTTAAAAAGCAAGAGGCTTTTCCGCATCCCGCTGAACTCGATCAAAAATACCAACCCAAACAGCTGTTTACCCCATTATCTTCTGATTCTTCACAGCTTGCAGCCGTGATGTCCGCAGCTTTAGGGCGGACATTTGTGCTTTCTGGACCACCGGGAACAGGAAAGTCACAAACCATTACCAATATGGTGGCGCAATGTTTGGCAGATGGTAAATCCGTACTTTTTGTCTCTGAAAAAATGGCTGCATTGGATGTGGTGTATCGCCGACTGAATCAAATTGGATTGGAGCATCTCTGTCTACAGCTCCATTCTGCCAAAGCACAAAAAATAGAAGTGCTTGATCAGCTCCGTGAACGTGCAGAAAATAACAATAATCCTTATGCAATTGCCCAAAAAGAAACCCAACAAGAATGGCAGTTACTTTCACAACATCTGGTAGAAAGCCGTGATGTACTTAATCAGCATGTGCGGGTGTTGCATCAACAACATTCAATAGGATGGAGTTTATTCGATGCCATGAGTGAGGAGTTGTTGCATAGAGAGACCGAAACATTGCGTTTTGATCTCAATATTCAACAATTGAGCCATCAAGCACGTTCGCAGCTGAAAGATTTGGCCGTCAAAGCCTGGCTGCAGTATCAACAAATTTCGAGCAGCGTACGGGATTGCCTGAATGGATTTGCCGAAGGAAGTTCTCCGAATTTCTGGAATCTGATGTGGCAAGATCAGTATCAGCACAACCAACAACGTATTGCCGAATTAATTCCTCAAATACATCGTTCGCTACATGCTTGGCAAAATATTTGTCAATTTAAACAAGCAGAAAATCTACAACAGATTCAAGCTGACTTAGCCGTCTTCCAGAAAATATTTGCATTTAGTCAACAATATGATTTGAAGCTGCTAAAAATTATTGATGGTCTAGACATACGTCAGATTTCCGAAGCCAAAGCGGTCAGCACAGAGATTGTTCAAAGTCAGACGCGTTTGATCTTTAAATATGATTTTTCCATTTATCAAGCGGAATTAAAACAGATTGAGTTTAAGTGGCGCGAAGCTTCTGCCAAGTTTTGGCCGTGGTCTTGGTTTGGCAAGTATCAGTTAAGAAACTTGATGCGTAGCTATCACACCGAGAAACAGCGACCTTCTGCCATGGTGGTGGAGAATGATCTGCCATTGCTGATGAATATCCAAACTCATCAGCAACAGTTTAAAGCGATTGAAAATAGTTTAAGTGCCAAACTGCAAACCTATTGGCAAGGTGAAAAAACAGATTGGACACAGTTTGAAAACATGCTGCAGGCTTGGACCCAGTTGAACAGCCAACTTGCAGATCGTATTTCCAGCCCAGCAGTGTTATTACAAGCATTGGACTTTGCAAGTCAACAGCAGTACTTTGAAGCCGAACAATCTATTGAAGAATTACAGCGATGCTACGCACTGCTATTACCAGATCAGCAGATCCAGACGGAAAATTCAAGATCATATACACAGATTGCATTTGCAGCATTACTCACACGTCAGCAAAACTTACAGAACGTGATCAGCAACTGGCGTCACTGGTTAAATTGGCAAGGTTTAAAAACGCAGCTTCAGCAACAAGGTTTGTCTCGTTTTGTCCTATATTTACAACAGCACTGTTCAACTGATCTGGGATCTTCGACTACCGAGGTAAAATTAGATCAGGAACAAGTTGCACGACTCATTGATATCAATCTTGCCCGTCAATGGATTGTTCAACAGTTTAGTCTGCATCCTGAACTCAACCAGTTCAATGGTGAGTTACATCAACAAAAAATTCTTAAATTCTCACAACAGGATCGTGAACACCAACAATTTGCCAGTGAGGAAATTACCCGACGTTGGCATAAAATTTTTGAAAATCCTGATGAGTTTAAAAAGCAGTGGGCATTACTCAACAAAGAGTTGGGGAAAAAACGTCGACATATTCCAGTACGTGAACTGATCAAACAGATTCCAGATGTGATTCGGGGGCTTAAGCCGTGTATGTTAATGAGCCCATTGTCAGTTGCTCAATATCTCGATCCTGAATCTAGGTTTGATGTCGTGATTTTTGATGAAGCGTCACAAATTCCTGTCTGGGATGCAATTGGTGCACTTGCACGAGGAGAGCAATCCATTGTTGTTGGTGACAATAAACAAATGCCGCCCACCAGTTTCTTTGGAAAAGGAGATAGCGAAGAGGTTGATGAAGATGTCACTGAAGATTTGGAAAGCATTCTGGATGAATGTTTAGCTGCACAATTACCAGAACTGGTCTTGAATTGGCACTATCGTAGTCGTTATGAAAGCCTCATTCAGTTTAGTAATCAAAAATATTATAAAGGTGAGCTGTTGACATTTCCTGCACCTGTAGCAAAAGACAGGGCAATTCAATTGCACGCTGTTGAAGGTGTATATGACAAGGGGGACACTCGAACCAACAAAGCAGAGGCTCAGGCAATAGTACGGTTTATTCTGCAACATTTAACGGATCAACTCAACGCAGAAGCTAAACAAACCATCGGTGTGGTGACATTCAATATTACTCAGCAAAAACTGATTGAAGATTTGCTTGATAATGAATTGGCACAACATCCTGAATTAGAACAACTTAGCCGAGAGGGCTTTGAGCCATTGTTTGTTAAAAATTTGGAAAATGTACAAGGTGATGAACGAGATATTATTATCTTTTCCATCACTTATGCACCCGATCAGCAGGGCAAATTACTGATGAATTTTGGTGCCTTGAATCGTCAGGGTGGACAGCGCCGTTTAAATGTTGCGATTACACGTGCGCGTCAAGGTCTACATGTTTTCTCAACACTCCGTCCAGACCAGATTGATTTGTCTCGAACCAGCAGTGAGGGAGTGCGTGATTTAAAGGATTTCTTAAATTTTGCGCAAACCGGGCAGATGGCATATTACTCACAAACGTTTGAAAATCAAAAGGCTAAAGATGACCTAATGCTGTATGTGCAAGCACAATTAGAACATTTGGGTTGGAAAGTTGACTTGGCCGTAGGCAGCGGAGATAGCCGTATTGATATTGCCATCCAAAATCCTTATGTTGCTGGGCAGTATTTAACAGGTATTTTGGTGGATGGAGATGATTATGCCAAAGCTGCAACTGCACGAGATCGAGATCAATTGCGTCCTTCTGTATTAACCGGACTCGGTTGGAGCGTGATTCAATTGTGGACAGTGGAATGGTGGCTTGATCCAGAAGCAAATCTAGAAAAATTACAGAATCAATTAAATGAGCTCGTAAATTTAAATAAGCTACCTTCATAGAATAAACATTTTTAGTGTAGTTTTTATAAAAATGAGACTTAATTTATGCATTGTAATTTTACAGTAAAATAAGTCTCATTTTGTGTAAAATTATTTAAATAAACCATGTAGATATAATTAAAAAATCTTTAAAAATCACTAATTTCAGGTATATCTAGTTATGTAAAGTTATGTTTAGATGATTAATATTTAATCTATTACATTTGGGCATATCATGAATAAAATTTACAAAGTTATCTGGAATGCGCAGCTTGGTTGTTGGCAAGCCGTTTCAGAACTTGCCAAGAATCACCGTCCTTCACAAAGCACAGTCATTGATCAGAATAAGACAATGGGGATTGTTGAAAAAGTATCAGCTCTGCTTATATTTGGATTGGCACTGTTGCCTTTATCTGTACTGGCGGCGATTTCAAATACCGAGTTACCGACAGGCGCTCAAATTAATTCGGGTGCGGCAACGATTTCTCAAAATGGGCATACTTTGAACATTAATCAAAGCAGTCAAACACTGAGCACCAATTGGAACAGCTTTAACATTGGTCAAAATGCGACAGTCAATTTTAACCAAAATAATGCATCTTCAGTCGCAATTAACCATGTATTAGACAGTAATGCTTCGCAAATCATGGGGCGTTTAAATGCCAATGGTCAGGTGTTCCTACTCAATCCGAATGGTGTGGTTTTCTCTAAAACCGCTCAAGTGAATGTTGGGGGATTGGTTGCTTCAACGTTAGCACTCACGGACCATGATATTCAAAATGGTCAATTCACTTTAAAAGGCGATGCCAATAGTCATGCAAGTATTGAAAATCATGGCGCTATTCAAACTTCACAAGGTGGAACAGTAGCGCTAATTGCGCCGAATGTTAAAAATACAGGTTCTATTACCACACCGAATGGGACTACACACTTAACATCCGCTAGTCAAGTCACGCTTGCTTTACAAGATGGTTCACTGACCCAGTACCAAGTGGATCAAGGGGTTCTTAAAGGTTTGGTGGACAATGGAGGAGCAATTCTTGCTGATAATGGCGCAGTCTATTTAACTGCAAAAGCCAAAGACAGTTTAAGTAAAGCAGTTGTCAATCATTCAGGCATTATCGAAGCCAACCGTTTAAGTCAAAATGCCAAAGGCGAAATTATTCTACTAGGTGATATGCAAACGGGCACAACCACTGTGAGTGGTGTACTGAAAGCTGAAGGAAAAAATGGTCAGGATGGTGGATTTATTGAAACCTCAGCCGCTGATGTTAAGATCGATCAAACTACGGCTGTGTCCACTCGATCCGACAGTGGAAAAACAGGAACTTGGTTAATCGACCCCACAGATTTCAGTATTAATTCGGGTAATGCATCAGCAAGTAGTAGTGGCATTGGTGCAACCACTTTAGCAAGCAGTCTTGCAACCAGTAATGTTGTATTACTAACCAGCACTACGGGTAACCAAAAGGGGGATATCAATGTTAATGCTGATGTGACTTGGGGGAGTGCAACTAGCCTGACTTTAAATGCACAAAATAACATTAATATTAATGCCAACATTACAGCGACCAATAATAGTGGCAAACTTAATTTGATTTATGGGCAAAATACAGCCAATACCAGCGCAAATTATTATATTAACAATGGTGCAAAAATAAACTTAAAGGCAGGTCAGAACTTTAGTACCCAAAAAGGAACAGCAACCACCATTAACTATCAAGTCATTACGGCTTTGGGTGCACAAGGTTCAACTACAAGTCAAGATTTACAAGGCATTAATGGTAACCTGAGTGGTAATTATGTGTTGGGTGCTGACATAGATGCCAGCAGTACAGAGCTATGGAATGGTTACACAGGATTCGACCCAATTGGTTTTTATAATGCAAATTTAAGCCCAATGGATCTATCACAACAGGCTTTTCGTGGACGTTTTGATGGATTAGGTCATGTGATTAATGGACTTAGTATTGAATCTATGTATCAAGGGATCGGGCTGTTTGCGATTACGCATCAGGATGCACTGATACAAAATGTTGGGCTGACCAATATTGGTATTTCAGGTTATGGAAAAACTGGTGGTTTGGTTGGGCTTAATCTGGGCACAATTAATAATGCCTATGTCAACACAGGGCTGGTCACAGGTAATACTGAACAGTATGGTGGATTGGTTGGTTGGAATTTTAATTATGGCAATATTTTAAACTCATATGCCAATGTGACTGTAAAAGGGAAATATTCAAATAATAACTATATTGGCGGTCTAGTTGGTTATAGCGATGGGTTAATCAGTTCTTCTTTTGCAACAGGTCCAGTGACAGGAAATAATCATGTTGGTGGATTGGTTGGAGGAACTTCAGGACCAGTCAATAATTCTTATGCTACAGGCACAGTGATTGGAAATCAATATGTTGGTGGATTAGTTGGTTTTAATGGAGGAAATGTTGATAAGACTTATTCTTCAGGTAATGTCATTGGGAATCAGTATATTGGTGGTCTTGTTGGTGGTGGAAATGGTACAACTACAAATAGCTTTTGGAACACCAGTACTTCTGGTCGATTAAGCAGTGCAGGTGGTGTAGGTAAGACGACAGCACAACTTCAACAAATTGCGACTTTTGCAGATTGGGATATTGATGATGCCGGAGGCACTGGTAAAATTTGGCGTATTTATGAAGGTACATCTGCCCCTTTACTACGTCATTTTCTAAAACCTTTGGTCACAGAAATCGTCGCTAATTTTACTGATAAAACTTATGATGGAGTGATTGCTTCAGGAACGCTAGCTTCAGGAGTAAATTATAAAACAGCCGGTAAAAATGCAGGTGTTTATAGTTTAAATGATGGTTCAATCTTGATCAGTGGCGTTCCTACAGGGGCAAATACAACACAATTTGGTGATGATGTTATATATAAAGACAATGGTGGATCAGGAACACTGACAATAACAACAAAGAGTTTAAATATTGGTGGCTTAAGTGCAGTAAACAAAGTTTATAACGCATCAAAATCTGCATCATTAACAGGAAATGCAAGTATTGTAGGTGGAATATCGGGTGATTCTATTTCGTTGTCTGGAACTGGAATTGGATTATTTACTGACAAAAATGTCGGCAATGATAAAAATGTCACTGTTTCAGGTTTTACGTTGTCAGGAACAGATGCTTTAAATTACACATTGCTACAGCCTACAAATCTTAAAGCTAATATAACGCCTGCAATTTTAACCATCAATGGAATAAGTGTTGCAGATAAAACCTATGATGGTTTGTCCAATGCAACCATAAACGGCACTGCTTCAATCAATCCAATTGCAGGAGATTCTGTTGGATTGACTGGTAGTGGTATAGGAACATTTACAGATAAGAATGCAGGAACCAGGTCTGTGATCGTAACAGGCTATAACTTAACAGGTGTGGATGCTGGAAATTATATTTTTAGTCAGCCTATAGGTTTAAGTGCCACAATTCACAAAGCACAAGCCATTGTAAAGGCCAATAGTTTAAATACGACCTATAACGGACAAAACCAGACTGCATCAGGCTTTACTGCAACAGGTTTGGTCAATGGCGAAACTGAATCAGTCTTATCAGGTGTAACAGCCTCTGTAACGGCTAAAGATGCAGGCAGTTATGCGAATAAAGCCAGTGGTATTGATCAGAACTATGACCTGACCTTTGTCGATGGGGCATTGGATATTGCCAAAGCCAAAGCGACTGTGACTGCGAATAGTTTAAATACGACCTATAACGGTAAAAACCAAACAGCATTAGGCTTTAGCGCAACAGGTTTAGTCAATGGTGAAACTGAATCTGTACTTTCAGGTGTCACAGCATCCGTAACGGCTAAAGATGCAGGCAGTTATGCGAATAAAGCCAATGGCGTTGATAAAAACTATGACCTGACCTTTGTCGATGGCACATTGGATATTACCAAAGCCAAAGCGACTGTGACAGCGAATAGTTTAAATACGACTTATAACGGCAAAAATCAAACAGCATCAGGCTTTACTGCAACAGGTTTGGTGAATGGCGAAGATAGCTCGGTATTGACAGGTGTAACAGCCTCTGTAACGGCTAAAAATGCAGGCAGTTATGCGAATAAAGCCAATGGCGTTGATAAAAACTATGATCTGACCTTTGTCGATGGCACATTGGATATTGCCAAAGCCAAAGCGACTGTGACAGCGAATAGTTTAAATACGACCTATAACGGCAAAAATCAAACAGCATCAGGCTTTACTGCAACAGGCTTAGTTAATGGTGAAACTGAATCAGTCTTATCAGGTGTAACAGCCTCTGTAACGGCTAAAGATGCAGGCAGTTATGCGAATAAAGCCAATGGCGTTGATCAGAACTATGATCTGACCTTTGTCGATG
>NZ_JADVOP010000025.1 GCF_016508585.1 Acinetobacter baumannii | reverse complement strand
AAATAATATTTATTAACACTTATGTATTTATAGGTAAAATGGTTATACTTTTTCAAAGTAAGCATAAGTTTATGAAAAATAATAATGGTTTTACATTGATAGAACTAATGATTGTTGTTGCGATAATTGGTGTTCTTGCTTCCATTGGTATTCCAAGTTATCTAAGTTATATTAAAAATTCTCAGGTAAGAGCTTGTTTAGCTGAAACTAAGTCATATGCAAATGATACATATTATCTACTGTACGACCAAACTCCAGAGACACATCCACAGAAACCCATCTATCATTCTTGTTCTAGTATTACAGATGCTTCTTCATGGAATGAGTCGACAACAAACTTGGTGATCGAAGCGAAAAGTAAAAATTCATCTACAGTCGATATTCGTTGTGACCTAAGCAAAGGCGCAAACTGTACAATCATTCCTTAAACAAAAAGTGCTAGAAACGCTATAATAGCCCAGTTTTTCTGTTTACTTTTCATATGAAAGCCATTCCTTATATCCTTTCAGCCTTACTGCTTTTACTTGCTTGGCTTTTACCGATCCATAAAATGCCATGGACGACTTTTGGTAGTGAAGTTTTGACTTTTCTATCAGCATTGGCATTGTTAAGTGTTTTTTACCATCAAGATTTAAAAATACCTAAACCCCAATTACTTGTATTGCCTGTACTTGCAATTCCTCTCATTCAGTTGGGCTTTGGTGAGATTCTATATTTAAGTAATGCCTTACTTTGTACAGCCTACATTGCTATGTTTTGGTTGATGGTGATTGTTGGCTATAACTTGGCAATTGGCGAAAAGGGGCAAAGAGAACAGATCTTTAAAATTTTCTGTCTGGTGGTGTTTACGGGTGGAATACTTTCAAGCTTTATTGCAATCATGCAATGGTTGGATATCAATGAATATTTTAGACCCTTGGTCAATCTGCTCAATGGTAATCGCCCTTATGCAAACTTTGCCCAACCCAACAATTTAGCGACCTTTATTTGTATGGGCGTATTTGCATGCTTGTACTTTTATGAAAAGAAAATCTTACCCAATTATCTCCTTGTACCATCTGCAAGTGTCTTTCTATTGACCATTGCATTAACCCAGTCACGTACTGCATGGGTAGTATGCTTATTCACACTGATCTATTTGACGGTTAAGCAATTTGGTCAAACCAAACGTTTTGGATTTGTCAAGCTGTTGCTATGGAGTGGGATATTTGTTGTTCTTATCACTAGTTTGCCACTAATTAATCAATGGATTACTGCGGTATCAACACAAGACATTGCACAAGCTTCCTCAGTGGTAGAGCGGGCAAGTTCGGGTTATCTGCGATTGGATATGTGGAACCAAGCTTTGATTGCGATTTCAGAAAAGCCTTGGCTGGGTTATGGCTGGAATCAAACAGGAATGGCGCAAATTGCAGCTTTTGATTTATATCCATCGCACGAATGGTATAAAACAGCACATAACGTGGTTTTGGATTTATTGCTCTGGAATGGTATTCCAATCGGCGGATTGATCATTCTGTATGTTGTTTTTTGGTTGTATTGGTTGAATAAAGGGATAAAAGAACCTGTTTCAATTGCAGCCAGTTTAATGGTCTGTGCCATTCTGATTCATGCTTTGTTAGAATATCCGATTCACTATGCTTACTTTTTACTGCCTCTGGGTTTTTTGTTGGGGCTGATTCAAGCGCAATATCCTCAGCTACCGACTGTGAAGCTGAAATCATCGATCACTGTGACTATTATTGTGATCGGTCTTATACTGGTTGGTGTGATTTATCGAGACTATATTTTATACCGTCAGCAAAGTGTTTTTGTGACCAAAAAGACGCCTTTAATTGCTTCACAGCAAGCCGTGATGAATCAAGATATTTGGTTGCTGACACAGTTTAAAGAGCGTGTATGGTGGATTGGTTTAAACCCTTATACAAAAATGACAGATCAACAACTGCAGTATATGGGGCGTATGGTGGCAAATTTAGCATCTGCATACGATATTCATAAATATGCACAAGTCTTGGCCTTTAACGGTAAAAAATCTGAAGCTGAGCATCAGTTGTGGATTTTAAAGACCTTGCATGGACAAGATAAAAGCTATCAGGAATTATTGCCTGCTTCCATTTCAACACAGTAGAATTCTTTTTATAAAAATGAATTCTTAATTTTAAAACTTGAGTTGAATGGTATTTCACGCTCAAAACCAAGCTTAAAATTATCCCAACGACAACGTAAAAAAATCCCCAATAGGGGATTTTTTTACAGAGTCAAACTTACATTTGGCTTTGGATATAATTCTCGATGCCTACACTTTCAGTAAGATCTAATTGAGTAGTTGTCCAGTCCCAATACTCTTCTTCTTTTTCTAGAATTTCTTGTACCAGATCGCGTGTTACATAGTCTAAATGTGTTTCTGCCAATGCAACTGCAGTTTTTAATGCTTCAATATTTTCTTTTACTTTGCGAACATCACAATTCAAAACTTCAAGCGTATGCTGACCGATATACAGTTTGCCTAAATGTTGAAGATTAGGTAAACCTTCTAAAAAAAGAATACGTTCAATAATTTTATCGGCATGCTTCATCTGACGAATTGATTCTTTATATTCAGCAGAACCAAGTTGTTCAATTCCCCAGTCATTAAACATACGTGAATGTAAGAAATATTGGTTGATTGCCGTCAGGTGATGAAAAAGTACTTGATTAAGTTGGTTGATAACGTCTCGATTGCCTTTCATGGTCAAAGCTCCACTCTAAATTTCTGCCTTAAATCATATCCAAGTTTTTCACTGAAAATGATGTCATTGAAATATAGTGATTAAGGCAATCTGATATCAGTCTATATTAATCAACTTTTTAGATGCTGACGAGTTATTTATAGAACGGCAAATGAAAATCGCAATCAAAAACAATAGAGTGTTGGTTTATTGAGGCAGGTTATCCAAAAAATGAACCCGCTTTGAGTCGAAGCGGGGGAGGAGAATGATCCGGGGATCATTAGAAAACTTATTTATTATCGTTATAGGGAAATTCTTGATGGGGCATGGAATCATTAAGCAGCAACGGAAATACGTGCGGCAATCAGTGCAAGCTCTTCATTGATGATGCTTTTTGCTTCAGGCGCACAGCGACCACAGCAGGTACCCAAATCCAATAGTTCACGCACTTCACGATAGCTTTCCGCACCATTTGCCATAGCGTCTTTAATATCTTGATCTGTAATACCACGACATAAGCATACGTACATGAAAACTCAACCCAGCGGTTAAATGCGATATCTAATATTATTGATAATTGTTATCATTTGTCAATGAAATTTATTTAAAATATCACTTATTATGATTGGCTTTTTGAATAAAAAAATACCACCTGATCGGTAGTATTTTTTGTATATTTTTAATACATTTTAAATCAATTGCTTAGTAAAAATACTTTTAAATGCAATTATTGAGGAATAATCACCACACCATCCATCTCAACCAATGCACCTTTGGGCAGGGCTGCAACGCCTAGCGCAGCACGTGCTGGGTAGGGTTGAGCAAAGTATTCTCCCATAATTTGATTAACCAACTGAAAATTTGATAAATCTGTCAGGAAAATATTGAGTTTTGCGATATCAGCTAAAGAACCACCTGCTGCTTCACAGACTGCTTTTAAATTGTCAAAAACGCGTCGGATTTGCGCTTCAATGCCTTCAACCAATTCCATGCTGTATGGGTCTAAGCCAATCTGCCCTGAAAGATATAAAGTATTGTCTACGAGGATTGCTTGTGAATAAGTACCAATCGCAGCAGGGGCATTTTCAGTATGAATCACTTGGCGGGACATTGATTTCTCCTTGATTTTTTAATCATTTCATCATGATACATATGCGCTATACCATTGATCGACGAATAACGATAAATAGCGTACTGCTTAATTTAGCATGCTTTTGCTTTCAGTGTTTCATTGATTGCAATTGGCATTGCCAATCGACTGATCCGAGGGAAACCAAACTGCATACGGAGTTCACGAATAATCTGCGCAATCTGTTTTCGGTTATTCACCACAATATTTACATAGGTTTTATCTTCATGAGTGTGTACTGATTCTACGCCTGTTTTTGCTTTACGGCAGAGATAAATCAATTCGGAAATTTGTTCATCAGTTAAAACCAAATCAATACTTAAGTACGCATTGAAGTTAACATCATCTTCCTGTTCAGAGGTCCAATGCAGCAACATGATATTTTCAGGATGCAAATGTTGCTCGTGCAAAAGATTGTGGCAGCGCTCACGGTGAACAATCAAACCACGACGGGATAAATGTCCTTGTATTGGATCGCCTAATACGGGATTGCAGCAATGTGCATATTTAACATCTACACCATCCGTACCCTGAATTAAACGATTTGAGGCATGTTCTTCAGTATTTTGAGATTGCGCATATAAATGGTTGGCAACCAACTGAGGCAGTAAATCGCCTACAGCGATTTGCTCAAATAAAGTATCTTGATCTTGAATATGGCGCCATTCCAACAGGTCGGCCCAATCTGCTTCCGATAGATCTTTGATGGAGCGATTAAATAATTTTAAAGCACGGTTTAATGCTTGTTGCCCAACCAAACGCTGTTCTTCAAGATCTTGGTCACGTAAAATATTTTGAATTGCACGCCGTGCTTTCTGGGTGTTGATAAAACTTAACCAATCCGGATTTGGTGTTGCCAATACATCAGTGATGACCTCAACCACTTGTCCACTGACCAGAGGGGTTGAAAGTGGTTTAATTTCTCCATTGATTTTGGCACCCACAGCATGGTTACCCAAAAATAAACTTGCTGAATAGGCAAAATCAACAGCAGTTGCACCTTGTGGTAACTCATGCAACTGACCATGTGGGGTATAAACCCAAATTTTTTCTTGGTGTAGATAATCCAGCAAATCACTAAATGTGGTTTTAGCACATTCATTACCAACCAAAAGATCTAGATTCTTCATTGAGGCTTGAATTGCTGAACGACAAGCTTGTGGTGCATTCTCACCCAAAACCACACCAAATCGAGCTGCTTTACGCATCAATTCTGTCTGGATGGTCAGCGAAAGTGTAGTGCGCTCACCTTTAAGCTTGATCATTAACGATTGATTACCGCCAGGTAAGGGGCGGCGAATATGGTCTTCATAGTCTAAAACCTGGAAGTTTTCCCGTAAGGCATCGACCAGACGGTCACAGTCGGCAATGCTTTGTAGAATAATTTCAAAAGCATGGCTATGTGTGAGTTCCTGCAAATCAATTTCATTTTTAACAAAGTGGCGCAATAATTCGATATTATTGTTTTTCTTTTTAATACGCCCTTGAATATTATAGTTATTGAGCAATTCAGCTAAATTTTGTTCCCAAACAGATTGGTATTTACATCGTTCTGGTTTGGTTTTAAGTAAATTCTCCTGCACATCATTGTACATATCCAGATCAAGATTTTGATAGCACAAATGCTCTAGGTTATCAGCCATTTCATTCATACCGACAAGACGTGCCATAGGTACAAAAATATCAAAGGTTTCTTGGGCAATACGCGCACGTTTATCTGGGCGTAATGCACCTAGCGTGGTCATGTTGTGATAACGATCTGCAAGCTTGATGATAATGACGCGAGGATCTTGTAAGGTTGCTTGAAGAATTTTGCGGAAAGATGCTGCTTTATTATATTCTTTGTCGCTGGAGTGGCTGAGTTTGGTGACACCGTCAACCAACTCTGCAACGGTCTTGCCAAATTTTTCAGTAATGTCTTCTTTGGTAAAATCAGTATCTTCAATCACATCATGCAGCAAAGCTGCCATCAATGTTTCGGCATCCATACGCATATGCGCCAAAATACAGCTTACTGCGATTGGATGTAGGATATAGGGTTCACCACTTTTACGTGTAATACCATCATGCGCAATGTCAGCATAATCACAAGCCGTAAGAACCCGCTCGACATCGCTTGGTTTTAAATAAGCGTCGATAATTACGTTAAGCTGTTGCTTGGCTTGGCTGACCTCTTGGCCTGGCATATAAACACCTATCTTAAATTACAAATTTGAAATCTTTTCCTAATGCTTAATGAAAAGCATATTGAGCGACTTGTCAATTTCTAGACCGAAAAAATATTTATTTTTTTTAACAAATATTTCTAAATTTGTCGATCAGTTGGCAATTTTTTTGAAAAATGGCTGCAATAAAAAAGCCTAGTTGAAAAACTAGGCTTTGATAAAAAGCTGAACTTATTGGAAAGAAAAGCCTTCAAGATTTAGGTTGTTTGCAGATAGAGCAAGGTCAAGACTCGATGTTTGATAATCTTGATCACGCTGTTTCAAAATATCTTTAGTCACATGACCGACTGCAATTTCACGTAATGCAACAACAGTGGGTTTGTCATTGTCCCACTCAACAGTAGGTTCAATACCTTGACGTGCCAATTGACGCGCGCGTTTGCTTGCCACTAGTACAAGCTCAAAGCGGTTGTCTACATGGTCTAAACAATCTTCAACGGTTACGCGTGCCATAAGAATTCTCGTTTGAATACAAAATTTTTAAATAGACTGTGCAGTATAAAATGCTTTCATCACAGACTCAAGTTTTAATCGATGCTTATTGAATAAACTTCAGCTCAAAAAAATTAACTTTGCGGTGTAATGAGTTTGCTGATTAAGGCTTGATGACGGTTTGCTTGTTGTTCAATTTTTAAACGATTGGCATTGATCACAGACTCGAGATCATGCAGTGCTTTATTGAAATCATCATTGATAATGATGTATTCAAAATTCACATACTGCTGCATGTCTTCAACAGCACAGCTGAGACGATGCTCAATCACTTCAACAGAGTCAGTTCCTCGATTGGAAAGACGCTGACGAAGATCAAACTGTGTTGGAGGAAGGATAAAGATTTGTTTAGATTCAGGAAAAAGTTTACGAACTTGTTCAGCGCCTTGCCAGTCAATTTCTAAAAGAACATCATGACCTTTTGCCAACTGTTCTTTTACCGTTGCTTGTGCAGTACCATAGTAATTGCCAAAAACTTCGGCATATTCGATAAAACCGCCTTGATTCACCTGTTCAAGAAAGTTTTCTTTAGAAGTGAAATGATAATGAACACCGTCGAGTTCGCCAGGTCGTTGACCACGAGTCGTATGAGAAACAGAAACATGTAAGTTGCTTACACGTTCAAGTAGTGCCTTCACGAGAGATGTTTTGCCTGTTCCTGAAGCCGCAGAAACGACAAACAATAGACCCGACATGATATTTTTCCTGATATGATAAAATATCTTCTCTATTTTAGAGTAGAGCGCAGACAAACAAAACAGTTTTTACACATTGTTTGTGTTTAATCGCTAAAATATATTCAACCATTGAAGTGAACATTGAGGATTTTATGGAAATTGTATTGGCGAATCCACGTGGATTCTGTGCAGGTGTAGATCGTGCAATTGCCATTGTCAATCGTGCACTTGAATGTTTTAGCCCACCGATCTATGTCCGGCATGAAGTGGTCCATAACAAATTTGTGGTGGATGACCTTCGTCAACGTGGTGCGATTTTTGTTGATGAGTTAGATGAAGTTCCGGATGATAATATTGTTATTTTTAGTGCACATGGGGTATCCAAAGCCGTACAACAGGAAGCTGAACGCCGTGGATTAAAAGTGTTTGATGCCACTTGTCCCTTGGTGACCAAAGTACATATCGAAGTCACCAAATATGCCCGTGAAGGGACTGAAGCAATTCTCATCGGTCATGAAGGTCATCCTGAGGTTGAAGGAACAATGGGACAGTATGACAAAAAAAATGGGGGTGAAATCTATCTGGTTGAAGATGAAGAAGATGTTGCATTACTGACAGTTAAACATCCTGAAAAAGTGGCATTTGTGACTCAAACTACGTTATCCATTGATGATACTGCTAAAGTCATTGATGCTTTACGTCATAAATTTCCGCAAATCCAAGGTCCTCGTAAAGATGACATCTGTTATGCCACTCAAAACCGTCAAGATGCTGTCAGGGATCTGGCAACACAATGTGATGTGGTATTGGTCGTAGGCTCTCCAAACTCATCCAACTCCAATCGTCTACGTGAGTTGGCAGAGAGAATGGGGAAACATGCCTATTTGGTGGATAATGCAGATGAGCTGCAACAAGCATGGTTTAGTCCTGATCATAAAATCGGGGTTACTGCTGGAGCTTCTGCACCTGAGATTTTGATTAAGCAGGTGATTCAGCGTTTACAGGACTGGGGGGCAACAGCACCACAAGAACTCAATGGTCGTGAGGAAAACATCACATTCAGCCTACCAAAAGAGCTACGGATTCATGTAACTCAAGCGTAAAGATAAGTGTTAATTTTTAGGCAGATAGCTGAATATTTCAGTTATCTGCTTTTTTATGCCTTTTATCCAACTTGTATTGGTTTTGTAAGCGTTTAAGTTATGATTTTAAATAGAGTAAAGTTTTGAAGTGATGGGGTTGGAATGCAAATTAATCGGGGATTCACCTTAATTGAATTGATGGTGACGATTGCTGTTTTAGCGATTATTGCGACGATTGCAGTTCCTTCATTTTCGAAGCTATTAGCAACTTATCAAGCAAGTAAAAGTAATGAAGAGCTCATGGCTGCGCTAAAAGAAGGTAAGAGTAGGGCATCGTCTATAAAAATGTCTGTGATTGTTTGTCCAAACAAAGACAGCTTAAACCAAGAGATAACAAAAACACTTTGTTTAACCAAAGCAGGTGTGAGTAGTGCGAATGTCTCAAATTATATTGATGCAAAACGTGTCATTTTAGCCAATGTTGATAAGGCTGTAAGTATGGGGGGAGACGTGAATGTTGTTTTTAGTGCGATTGGTTCATCGCTTGATAATGTGCCGAGTACAAACCTGAAAGCCAGAAAAATAACAATTTGTGGTAATAAAGAGTTAACGGAAATAACGGTATCGGTTATTGGTATTACATCCTCTGAGAAAATGGGGGCATGCTCATGAAAAATAAGAAAAATCAATTGGGTGTAGGTTTGGTGGAAGTTTTAGTCGCTTTAGTGCTCTTGGCGATTGGGGTTTTGGGATTTACTGCTTTACAGTTAAAAGCTGTTGATGCGACGGGTGAGGCACTAACAAGATCTCAAGCAACACTTATTTTGAGAGGACTAACAGAAAGTATTCGAGCTAATCCGACTGGTCAATCTAGCTACCCTGTCGCTGTGCAAAGTTATATCGGTGTTGGACAAAAGACAGCAAAAAAGAAATGTTTTAATACAACATGTACACCAGTAGAAATGGCGAATTATGATGCATATTTGGCAGCCGATGCTGCATCTAAAATTGGTATCAGTATTACGATGACGGATTGTCCAGGTGTCGGTAGTACAATTAAAAGGAAATGTTTGTTTGCTGCCTGGGATGAAACCGCATCAAAGCTAAAAGCGAGTGATTATAGTGCTTGTATGAGTAGTACTGGAACATACGAGTTTACTGCCAAATGCCTAATGATGGAGGCATATTAAATGAGCTTCTTGAAAAAGAACCAAATGATGAATTCTCAGAAAGGTTTCACATTAATTGAGTTGATCGTAGCTCTTGCTATTGGTCTTATTATTAGTGCCGCAGCTTTGCAATTATTCACAGGCGGGTTAATTACAACAAAAATGCAAGAAGCAAGTGCAGAGTTGCAAGATAGTGGTGTATTTGGCGTGGATTATGTTGCTAGAGATATTCGTTTAGCTAATTTTGGAAATGTAAATAACCCCGTGCTGGATACAACAACACCAAATGGGGGAATTATTTTTACCAGTAATGATCCAGCTTCTGGTAAAGCAAATCTACAGTTAAAAGATGTAAGTGCAGGATTATTGACAAAGTCTGGTGGTAGTTCAGAGACGAGTGCGAGTAGCGATCAATTAACGATTATGTTTCAAGCCCCTAATAAAATGATGAATTGTGAAGGGAAGCAGGTACAGGCAAATGAATATGTAATTCAACGTTATTTTTTAAGAACGGATAATAATAATTTGGCATTAGCTTGTGATGCAAATACGCCTGGAAGCATGATTCCTTCAATTGCTGGATTAAATGATTCAAATAATGGTGAAGTGATTATGCCAAGGGTAGATTTAGTACGCTTTTATATTGGTGCTAAAGTCGGAAATAATTTTAGTTATTACACCATTGAACAATTTAAAACAGCGGTGAATAGTGCATCTTCTCCGAATATCCCGAGAGTTGTATCTATTAGAATGATGGTTTTAGTTCGTTCTAAAGATCCAATTACCAATAAAAATATTGACCCTTCTAAAGAGAGTTTTAATTTTCCTGATGGTGTGGTGACTCTGACGGATAAAAGTACTAAATACTTGCGCCGCTTATATACAACAAACATTGCATTAAGAAATGGCTTGGGAGAAAAGATCTATGAAACATCGAACTAACCTAAGCAAACAGAAGGGATCAACGATCATCATTGTTATGATGATGCTGTTGTTCTTGACGATTATTGGTGTAATGGCAATTCGAACTTCCATGACGACATTGAATATCGCAACAAATGCACAGATTGGTCAGCTTTCAAGTCAAACAGCTGATACACCGATCAATCAAGTTTTTTTAGAAGACTTAAATAAGCAGGTTAATCTTTCAAGTGTTATTGGTAAAGCTTTAAAGGATGCGGATACTGAACCAGGTAAGGAATATGTATTCTGTTATAGACCAAAAGCAAGTACCCGATTTGGTTCAGTGACTTCTATGGCTGTACTTAGAAATACCACATCAGGAGTGGAGCTGGTTGAAGGAAGTACAGATAGTTTTTGTAACTTAACCACAGATTTTGGAAGCGCGAGAAGAGGCGTGGTTACGCAAGTCTCTATTAAAATTCCAACAGATACAGCGGATCTACCTCCACTTGCGTTACTTGCAAGAAATATCAATGTCAGTGGCGGTCAAACGATTCCACAAGGCGTTACTGAACAAAAACGTATTCGAATGACCACGGTCGCTGTCATGCCAGTTTATGCTAAGGATTTGACAGCAGCTCAGGCATGTTTGAAAGACAACATCAATGATAATTCAGATGCCGAATCGAGCGCTAAACAAACAACGGCTCAATGTCTTGTGAATCTAGGTGTGCCAGTGAATAGTCAAGTTCAAGAGTTTAATTTGCAAACATTTATAAAAATGGTTAAAGCACCAGTATAAATTCAGGGGAATGTAAAATGAAATCTAAAAAGCTTACCGCCTCATTGAGTTATGCAGGTAAACCCAAGAAATTAAATTCAGGTGGGGTTGGATTTACAACCTTCGTTGTAACATTTCTGATCGCTTCTTCAGTCACTCAGGCCAATGACTTACAGATTTATGCTGCGCCGACTGCAGGCAAAAAGACGTTGGTGATGATGCTGGATACATCGGGCAGTATGGGGCCGGCAAGTGGTAGTGGATTTAGTTACCGGGATGACTATGGCTTAAACTGTGGAATCAGTTATACACAAACAGCTTTAGCCACCTTAACGACAAGTCTGTCCGGTCTTACTAATAATAAAGCGTATCGGATCAGTTCAGGAACTGTGCCCAGTTATGAACGTAATTTTTGTTATGTGTCTGCTGGTTCGGCAACAGCAGCAGTTAAAGATGAAGTTTCTGGTTGTGACCCAATTAAAAATTCAAATGGGACAATTACAGGATATCAATGTTTAGATCGGTTAACGCGTTTAAAAGATGGAATGTTTGCATTTTTAAATAGTGAAGATGCTTCGTTAAGACAGGTTCGTGTTGGCTTAGGCAACTATTCTGCCAATGGTGATGGTAAAAGTGGTCAAATTTTAGTTCCAACTAAAGAGCTCGGAGCGGTAAATTCGACTCAAAGAACAGCGCTGAAGAATGCACTTAAAGATTTAACCGCTTACAATGGTACCCCCACAGCACATGCATATGCAGAAGCAGCTGCTTATTTAATGGGAACCAGTACTTTACAATCAGTGAATTTAAGTAATGCGCCAGTATATTTTTACTATAGTTATAATAACTATAGACAGTGTCTAGATTGGAGCGCTGATGGAACATCATGTACTAGTTGGAGTGGTTGGATAAGTGGCCAGTTGTCTAGCTCAGCTGTAAGTGGTATGAGTAGCCAGTCTTGTAGCTTAAGTGGATATAATGGAACATGTTACAGAAAAACAGGAAATTATATAATTTCGAATACAGATAGCGGATTTACAAAATCTGCTAATGATACAAAAGTCTCCGATAATACAAAATACGAGACGCCACTCCCCGCTGTTGCTGACAGGCAAAGCTGTGATGGACAAGGGGTTTATATTCTTTCAGACGGTGCTGCTAATGCTACAGATGAGTCAAGATCAAGTACTTTAATGTCTGCCGCCCTAGATACATTTGGTGGGAATTTTAGTTGTTCTGGTGGTCTTTCAGGTGGTGGTACCGATGCTGCTTGGAGTTGTATGGGAGAATTTGCAAAAAAATTATTTGATAAAACTCAGAACCCAACAGGCGTATCTATTCAAACAGCTTTTGTTGGATTTGGCGCGACCATGAACAATTTGGGAAATGGGTATGTGGAGAATGCCTGTAGATTGAGCTCCCGAACACAAAATGACCGAACTTCTGATGATCAATGTTCTCCAACAGCACCAAGTTATAAAACACCTTATCCAGGTTATGGTAATGGAGGATTCTTTATTGCAAAAGAGTCCAGTGAAATTACCAATAGTGTAATTCAGTTTATTGATAACTTAGGAAAGAACCCCATTAGTCCATTATCAACAGGAGCAATTTCTGTTCCGGTTGATGCATTAAGTCCGCAATCATTCCAACCTTATGGTTATTTAAGAGCACTAGAGCCTAAACCAGGGACTCAGAATATTACCTGGACGGGGAACTTGAAAAAATACAATATTCAAGGTGGGGCTTTAAAGTCTGGAAACAACTTTGTTTTTCAAACCAATGGCTTACTTAACCCGAGCTCGCAAGATATTTGGAACAATACGTCGCTCACAGATGGTGATGGTATTACAGCGGGTGGGGTTTATTCCCAAATTAAATTACCAACACTCGCAAGCCCTAACGGTTATAGACCGCTTTATTCGGATATTAAAAGTGTGGCATCAGGGGGAGCAATTACTTCCACCGATAAAAATTCTGATTTATTTTTAGTGACTCAATCTGCAACAACCCCGACGAGTTTACTCGATAAGTTTAAGACAGACAGCCGATTGAAAAATTTAGCATTAGATATTCAACTAAAGCTATTAAACTACTTGGGTTATAACTTAAGTCTAAGTTCTACACAGCTTCCGAGTAGCTTGGATACCCCTAAAGATGCTTTTACATCGATGGGAGCAAGTATTCATTCTTTTCCAGTACAAATGACTTATAAGGGAACATTGGATGCAGATGGTAATTTAAAGTCTACACGTGATCAGTCTGTACTTTACGGAAGCATGGAGGGTGCCTTACGTATCGTAAACTCTTTGACTGGTGCTGAGCAGATGGTATTTGTACCTGCTGAAATTTTACAGGATAGCACCTTATCAAAAGCATTAAGAAAAGGTGAGTCAGATGCAAATGGTGTGACTCAAGGAATCAATGGAGCTTGGGTTGCTGATTCAGATTATAAGGTGACTGGCGGAAGCGATACAGAAACATCGGTCGTTGCAAATAAGATGAATGTGTATGGTGGTATGCGAATGGGTGGAAAAAGCTATTATGGCTTAGATGTTCTCAACCCAACTTCACCTAAATTGCTTTTCCGCATTTTGGGTGGAACTGGTGATTACACACGGATGGGGCAAACTTGGTCTAAACCTGTGTTAGCCAATATTCGTTACAATAACCAAATTACCCGAGTGATGATTGTGGGAGGTGGTTATGACATGTGTTATGAGAATCCAAGATTCAGATTGAATGCATCCAACGCTAATACAGATTATCCATCTACCTCATGCGACAATAAAACTCAAGCTGATGGCAATGCAATTTATATAATTAATGCCAAAACAGGTGAGAGAATTTGGTGGGCGAGTAATGCAAATGCCAATACCAACAATACCAATATGACTCATAGTGTGGTGAGTAGAATCAGTACATTAGATCGCGATGGTGATGGCTTGGTTGATCATCTGTTCTTTGGAGATTTAGGTGGGCAAGTATTTCGAGTTGATTTAAATAATGCGAAAAATACGCCTCCAGCATCTTTTGGGAAGCGAGTGGTCCGTTTGGCAAATCTTGCAACAAAAGCAGATGGAACAGCCATTACAAATGGAGATCAACCTCGTTTTTATCAACCACCGACATTAACAGTTCACGATGAAGGAACCTCAACTTTTGTTATGGTGGGTATTGCTTCAGGTGACCGCAGTACACCATTGGATGTTTCACCGAGTAAAGGCCGTGAACTCATGTTGCCTTTAAATGAGTTAACGGGTCGTCCAACCAATAAAGTTTATGGATTGATTGATCGTGATATTGCGGATAGTGGATTAATTACGGGTACAAAGGATCCACTCACAGGTGTCTATAAAGATATCACCTTAAAATCAATTGATATTACTTTAAAATATTTAAAGGAAAATCCACAAAATATATCAGGTGTTATTGCTTCAACTTTCTTTCCTTATTCTAAAACAGGTATGCAGGGATGGTATCGTTCATTATCAAGTGATCAGAATGGGAATCCAGTCGCAGGACGTACAGCAGGAGGTGTGAAAGCGTTTGAGGAAGAACCTGTTGCAATGACGGGTAGATTGATTATTCCAGTTTATGATCCTGAAGGTACAGGTATTGTAGATAGACAGAATCCTTGCCAACCACGAATTATTGGTGAAAGTAATTCCCAACAGTTTTGTTTACCTTATGGGGCTTGTCTGGATGCAAAAGGTGTTGTGGACTGGAATCTTGAGAAAAGTACAGGTTTCCAGATCTCGGATGGAAAGAATCAAAATGTTTTAGGTCCTGGTATACAAGGTATCACTTTTGGCCCTGATGATACCAATAATGGTGGAAATAGTTCAGGCAATACATGTGGCGCCTTGACCTTACTTGGTTTACAACAAGGAAAAGGTCGTTGGGAGTGCAATAAGATCCTAAACCCTATTCGATGGTATGAAAAATATGTTGAAGCTAAGTATAACTAAGCGTTATGGATCTGTGACAAGCCCCGCTTGTCACAGGGGCAATCATGGCTTTACATTAATAGAGCTAATGATCGTCATTGTGATTATTACCATTTTAGCAGCGATTATTTATCCAAACTATCAGGACCATGTTAGAAGAGCAGCAGCAGCACAAGCACAACAGGAAATGCAGAAAATTGCAAATCAGTTGGAAGTGTTTAAATCTAAGAACCTCACCTATCAAAACTTTGATTTAAAAAATTTATATAACACAAATTCTTCGGAAGCGATTACAACCCCTGTAGGTTCATCTGGAGATACAGTCAAATATAAAATTACACTTAAAGATTTATCTGATCCAAGCTTGTCACTTAAAAGCTCCAGTGCATCAGGATTCGGTTGGGCAATAAAGGCTGAAAGTTCGGATGTTAAAAATTATAATTTACTTATGACGAGTGAGGGTGTTCGTTGTAAGACGAAAGATAGTGTAAGTTTTACAGCGTGTACAGGCAGTGATGTTACATCATGGTGAAAAGTATGAAATCAGAAGGTTTTACATTAATTGAGCTATTGATCGTAGTAGCAATTTTAGGAATTTTAGCTGCAATTGCTTATCCAGCTTATCAGGAATATGTAGTTAAGACCAATAGAGTGGATATGCAAAGTGAAATGTTGCAAATTGCTCGGAATCTGTCGAATTATAAAGTCGCGAAAGGAACTTATGCTGACGCAACGCTTGAAAATGGAAATATAGAAGAGAATTATCCAAGTACTGGAACTGCAAAATATAAAGTAAAATTAGATGTTTCTAAAGACAATTTAACCTGGTCTTTAAAGGCAGCTCCCATATCTGGTTCACAACAAGATGGAAATGGCGAGGTTGGGTTAGACAGTCAAGGTCAAAAATGTTGGACCAAAGGCAGCACATGCACCCCTGCTGCGACGACAAACTGGGACGGTAGATAGAATCTAAATTCAAAATTGTGGATAAATAAAAATTGATCTTTCTTTCACACTCAAGATAACGTAAAATACTGCCCTCTATGAAAGGGGTTTGAAATGTACCGATGGTCGGTGCAAGGATAATCCGTAAAAACTATAAGGTTCTATCATGGTTGTAATTCGTCTAGCACGCGGTGGTGCTAAAAAACGTCCGTTCTATCAAATCATTGTGACTGATAGCCGTAATGCACGTGACGGTCGTTTCATCGAACGTATCGGTTTCTTTAACCCTACAGCTCAAGGTAAAGCAGAAAAACTTCGTTTAGATGCTGACCGTTTTGCTCACTGGGTTTCACAAGGTGCTCAACCTTCTGAACGTGTTGCTTCTTTAGCTGCTCAAGCGAAGAAAGCTGCAGCTGCTGCATAATTTATTCGGCAGTAGGTAGCCCATGACACCAACACAGAATGTGCCCGAAGATCGTATTCAGATTGGACAGCTACGTTCAGCATATGGATTAAATGGGTGGCTCTGGGTCTATTCCAATACTGAACCTATGAGCAACATTTTTGACTACCTGCCTTGGTATATAGAAACCAAAGCAGGTTGGCAAATTGTCGATGTAAAACGTTGGAAACCACATGGCAAAGGCCTTGTTGTTGCGCTAAAAGGTGTGATTGATCGTACCGCAGCAGACAATTTGGTTGGCGCTAATATCTGGATTTCAAAGTCGCAACTGCCTCAACCGGGTGTGGATGAGTACTATTGGTCTGATTTAAAAGGTCTAACGGTGTTAGGTCTGAATGATGAAGAGCAAGAAGTAAATCTCGGTCAAATCCATGAACTGTTTGAAACAGGCGCCAATGATGTCATGGTTGTTCGTGCAACAACAGAGAGCATCGATGGTGAAGAGCGAATGATTCCATGGCATAAAGATGTGGTACAACGCGTTGATCTCGAAGCTGGTCGTATCTACGTGAATTGGGGCGTAGATTATTAATCCCTAGGATTGGCACAGCAGGAAAATAGAGGAGTCTGCGGTGTTTTTTGCAGTCATTACGCTTTTTCCTGAAATGTTTGAAGCGATTACAGCGTACGGCATTAGCGGACGCGCGGTAAAACGTGACATTGTACAAGTTCATTGTATCAATCCACGAGAATTTGCCGAGGGTAACTACAAAAGAGTGGATGAACGTCCATTTGGTGGTGGCCCAGGCATGGTAATGATGGCTGAGCCTTTGGCAAAAGCAATACACCATGCCAAACAGCTTGCAAAGCAAGCAGGAGCGGTTCATGTCCCTGTGGTGTATATGTCTCCACAAGGTAAAACCCTAAACGAACCTGCGGTACAGCAATTTATTCACTATGATGGACTGATTGTGCTGTGTGGACGCTATGAAGGTGTCGATGAGCGTTTGATCCAAAAATATGTAGATCAGGAATGGTCGATTGGGGATTACGTATTGTCGGGTGGTGAACTACCTGCGATGGTTTTATTAGACAGTGTGATTCGACGTTTGCCGAACACCATGTCGGATGAACAGTCAGCGGTGCAAGACTCATTTGTGGATGGTTTGCTCGACTGTCCTCAATATACCAAGCCAGACCATTTTGAAGATTTGGATGTTCCTGAAGTTTTAAAATCAGGTCATCATGCAAATATTGAAAAATGGCGGTTTTTGCAACGCTATCAACGCACTTTGGAACGTCGACCTGAGTTGGTGGAAAAAGTTGAGTTGACCAAGCAGCAAAAGAAATGGCTAAAAGATCAGCAAGACCAAGCAAAATGATGCTTGGTTCACGCACAGGATTGAGAAGCAATGCTTCTACAAATTGATATTTAGCTTTGGTTAAATGTCTTTTATAGGCTCCTTAGACTCTCTCTGACTTGAGTGAGATTAAGGGGAAAGATAAACGGGTTGATACGCGATTTAGCCTCTGTCCCCAGCGGTTGTACAGACCTCTTCTGTTCCGCAAAATCGGAGATTCCCACAATGAGTGGTAAACATCCTTTAGTTCAAGCAATTGAAAACCAACAGTTAAAAACTGACATCCCTGCTTTTGCTCCTGGTGACACAGTTGTTGTTCAAGTAAAAGTAAAAGAAGGTGACCGTGAGCGTCTTCAGGCGTTCGAAGGTGTTGTTATTGCGAAGAAAAACCGTGGTTTGAACTCTGCGTTCACAGTACGTAAAATTTCTAGCGGTGTTGGTGTTGAGCGTGTATTCCAAACTCACTCACCAATCGTTGCTAAAATCGAAGTGAAACGTCGTGGTGACGTTCGTCGTGCTAAGCTTTATTACCTACGCGAATTGTCTGGTAAAGCTGCACGTATTCGTGAGAAATTGCCTGCGCGTAAACAAGGTTAATTTAAACTTTGCTTTACAGCTAAAAATGCGCCTTATCAGGCGCATTTTTTTATAACGGATTAATGAATAGAATCAATATTATGGATATATTTTTTTGATTTAATACTTGTTTAGATTAATTCAGAGTTTTAATAAAAATCATAAGCCTTGTACTTTCAGGCGGTTGGCATGTTCACGATAGACTTGCACCGGATCCGGGGCAAAGAGTGCACGTAAACCTAAAATTTGATTGATTTCGTCCAGATGATTCCAGCGATAGTTATCTCGAATAGTTCTACCAAATTTTGCACTACAACGTGAAACTAAACCATCATTATCATGACCCGCATTGATTAATAAACTTGTACCAAGCAGTGCTGAATCTAAGTCTAAAAGATTGGTGACAGCTGTATTACCTGTAAATGAAAAAAATTGAATCCCTTTTTCTCGGTAAGCACCTTCACTACATGCGGTAGTACCGACACCCATTGGAAATTTACGGTTAAATAAAACTGATCCTTCGATCGTTACGCTTTTTCCTCCGGCAAGTGCATCATGCGGAAAGCTTTTGGGATCTAAGCCTTGTGCCCAAACAATAGCCTTCGAGAATAAATTTACAAGACTGACCACCGGTCCTTCAAGAATTGTACCTTCTGCATTCAGAATGATATCTGCAACGGGGCTTCCTCTCTGCGGTGAACCGATAGCGGTAACTGATGCAACGTGATTAGACATGATTCCTGCAACATAGCGACTGGTTGGACCACCATGAGAATGACCAATTAAGTTTACTTTTTGGCTGCCTGTAATGGCTAAAATCTCTTCTACTTGTTGAGCCAGCTGTTCACCGCGTACTTCAGTTGAGTTAAATGGTGATACACGTGTCGCCCATGTATTTGCACCATTACGTGCCAAGTTAGGTAAAATTTGATACCAATAGTCGATACCTAAAACATCGCCAACGCGAATAAATCCTGCCATACCATGAGCAAATACAATGGGGTATTGGGTTTTTGCATAATCAGAACTTATTTTTGTTGCAGTGATTTGTTGTGCTGTGGATGCATGTACAGTGGATAAGGTACATGCGAGAAATAGACCTGCGATCAGATGTCCATATTTCATCATCAATCTCCATTGGTTTTATTATTGGTTTTTTTGGTATGTATCGTTTTTTAACGTAGCAAAGCTGAAGTGATGTAATCGATGGGATTTGGATGAAAAACAACCTAAACTGTAACTTAATATTTTACTTTTAGATAAAAATCACGTTGCCATAACAGTGGATGGCAACGTGATTTTTTTAATCAAACATAAATAAAATTCACTGTTGTTGATCTCACAGTAAATATTTTATACACGTTATAAGCCTTCGAGTTTCAAACGGTTGGCTTGTTGGCGAAATTGATCGACTGGGTTTGGTGAAAATAATCCGCGCAATCCTAAAATTTGATTGACCTCATCCAAGTGGGTTTGATCGTAATTATCTCGAATGACTTGTCCGAAATGGGTATTACAACGACTCACTAAACCATCATTGTCTAAGTTTTTATAAGACAATGGCGCGAGAGTAGAAATTGCAGCATCAGTCAGATCAAGAACATTGGTCAATTGTGCTTTGCCTGTCCAGGAATAATGGTAAACACCATTTGCAGTCACTTTCTGACCATTGCCACAATCCTGAGGAATCGCTGCACTTGGAAATTTTGCATTAAATTCAGCAGAACCCTTTTCACTGATACTTTGCAGTGAATGATTTAAACTATTTGGGAGTGATGGATTATTTTCCAAAAGCGTAATTACAGGAGCCACAATATATTGGCTGACAACAGTTAACAAAGCATTAGCACCCTGATTATTCAATAGATCATCAGCAACTTTGGACCCTTTTATCGTTCCTGCAACAGCTGTTAAAGATGCAACTTTATTGGGCGCAACGATTTCAATATAACGGATGGTTGGACCACCATGACTATGTCCAATCAGATTTACTTTGGCGGATCCCGTTAATGCCAAAACCTCATCCACTTGCTGTAAGAGTTGTTCACCTCGAACTTCGGTCGTTTCTAGAGGAGACACTTGAGTTGCATAGACTTTTGCACCATTTCGAGCAAGATCAGGGAGAACCTGATAAAAATAATCTAAGCCAAATGATGAGGTACCAAGCCGAGTGAAACCAAACATGCCGTGGTTAAATACGATTGGATACTTGGTTTTTGCATAGTCAGAACTTACGTAGTTCGGAGTGACAGTTTGTAGCCCTGATGCTGAGACTGTCATTGCACTGAGCCCGAGGATGAAACCCAGCCCGAGTGAACTGATCTTTAATTTCATTTTTAAATACTCTTTTTGTTTTAACTGAATAAATAACCCACAATTTCTAGAATTGTAAGTTGATGTAGATTACAGTCCTTGTAACTTCAAACGATTGGCATGTTGTCGATATAGGGCAACGGGATCTTGTGAGAACCAAGCTCTTAAACCAAACATCATATTGGCTAAATCCGTATGATTTAAATCGTAATTATCTCTAATCACTTGACCAATATGCGTACTACAACGCGGTACCATGCCATCATTATCAGTGTTGCCATACACTAAGGGGGCAAGTTGCATTAATAGGGTATCGATATCGAATAAATTTGTGGTTTGTGCGGTTCCTCCCCAAGAGTAGTAATGGATTCCATTTTCAACTTTCGCCCCTGTTTGATTACAATCTGTAGCAAGTGCAGCAGTTGGAAATTTGTGATTAAACGTATAAGATCCTGATTCTGTGAGTGATTTCATTGAAGCATCAAAGTTAATCGCCAGATCTGGATTTTCCTGTGCCCAAGCAATCAATGGCGCAATAATATATTGCCCCAAAATATTGATCAGGATTTTACTGGCTTGATTATTCTGAATGCTGTCCGCAACACGCGTACCTCGAAAAGTTCCACCTACGCCAGTGATAGAGGCAACATATTGAGGCTTGACAGCCGCAACATAGCGTACAGTTGGGCCGCCATGACTGTGTCCAATCAGGTTAACTTTTGCTTTTCCTGTAATGGCAAGCACTTCTTCAACTTGGGTAATCAGTTGTTCACCACGTATCTCAGTGGTATTTGCGGGGGACAACTGTGCTGCAAAAACAGTGGCGCCGTTGCGCGCCATGTCGGGTAAGATTTGATACCAATAGTCAATATTAAAACCATTATTTCCGATTCGTGACCATCCGAGCCAACCATGTGTCATGACAATAGGATAGGTGGTTTTTGCATAATCAGACTTGATCGTATCTTTGACTTGCAAAATGCCTGAAGATGCCTGTGTCAAGCTGGCTATACCAAGTCCCAACATACAACATATACAGCGTCCCAAACGATTTTTTATTGTCCTGTTTTTCATTTATTTTCTGTCCCTGTGATGTCAAAAGATTATTGACTAATTCGCAAACGGTAATTTACCTCCTTGGTCATGTACTGTTTCAAATGTTTGTAATCTAAGCTGTTCTTGCTGATTGGAAAATTGTTGTGATTTGAGTTGCTGTATTGCACTTTTTTTAGCGGAATCAGACATATTGCTATTGAGAATTGTGTCTCGCTCAGATAAATATTGGTTTACTTTATTTTTCCAGTCACTTCTTTGAACATCCAATGTTTCTAGCCGTTGAGTTGCTTCTGGACCAACAAGGTTCGTGCGCATTTGATGCAGTTCTTGTGCTGACCCCTCGCGTGCTTTAATCTCTGCGGTAAGTTTTCGAAGGTCTTCAAGTTGGTTGAGTTGTTTTAGATTTTCTTTCCAATCTTCGGGAAGCTGATCGAACAGGGCTTTGAGTTTTTTGGCTTTTTCAGTTGCAGATAATGCTGAGTCATCCATCACCGCCATGCGATCGACTGTATATTGGTCATAGGTATCTTGCGTACCAAATAGACCTTGGATTTCATAATCTGAGAAGAATTTCTTTCTTAAACTTTTGGTATTATCCACAATCTGTTGATAGTATTTTGCACTTTCCTTGTCCGCACTGGGTGTTTGTAAATCTGCTAATTTACTTCTGTAATCCATGTAGCGAGTCCATAAATCACTCAACTGAGATAGAACAGGGTCTTGGTAGCTTGCTTGAATATAACGCTGAAAATCTGTTTTGATTTGTTCAATTGTTTTTTCACCGTACTGGGTAATGAAATATTCAAAACAGTCTTTGGTTTGTTCATTGACAATTAAACGATTGGAACCATCTACTCTAATTTGGCAATTAATTTGCGTGTCTTGTTGGCTTTTGCTGGCAAAATTTGAAGCTTCTGATGTTGAAAGTTTAGAGAAGGCCATTTGTCCTTCGGAATGCAGTGTATCTCCAGAACTCTGATGTGCTTCAACTGTTTGATGATTGGGTCTAAGCCAGAAAATGACTGTCAAAATCACCACTAAAAAAATAATCAGTGCTATCCCAAGCGTTTTTTTCCTAGATGAATCCATCTAATGTCCTATATTTTTTGTATTTTTATTCAAAAATAATTTGCCATAAAACAGCCAGTTTCAAATATAAAATTTGTAAAAATAGATGAGTGGTTTTTGTTAAAATAGCCCATCGACTTATGTATAAAGATCAAGATGTCCTCAAAAGCCCAGAAGATTCCACGTCGTCACATCAGTGGTGTATTTTTATTGAATAAACCATTGGGCATTAGTTCAAATGCAGCATTGCAAAAAGTTCGTTGGTTGTATCGAGCACAGAAAGCCGGGCATACAGGTGCACTTGATCCTTTGGCTTCAGGCTTATTGCCGATTTGTTTAGGCGAAGCGACCAAGTTTTCGCATTATTTATTAGATTCGACCAAACGTTATCGAACAACGATTCAGCTTGGACAGAGTACCACTACAGGGGATGTAGAAGGTGAAGTGTTATTGGAAAAGCATGTTCCTGAATTAAACCAAACCCATATTGAGCAGGTTCTTGCACAATTTACAGGTGATATTCAGCAAATTCCCCCGATGTATTCCGCTTTAAAGAAACAAGGTCGCCCTTTGTATGAGTTGGCTCGGCAAGGCATTGAGATTGAGCGTGAAGCACGTCCTATCCATATTTTCGCTGTTGAACTTATTGATTTTACATCGCATAGCCTGACTTTAGATATCACATGTTCTAAAGGAACTTATATCCGAGTGTTGGGTGAAGACATTGCCAAAGCATTAGGTACGTATGGACATTTGACCTATTTACATCGGATTCAGACTGGTCACTTTGATTTGATCCCAGAATATACCATTGAATATTTGGAAAGCCTAACCGAACAAGCACGAGAAAAATTGTTGCTTCCTGTGTATGCACCAATTGATCATTTTCCAAAAATTCAAGTACCTGAAGGTCGTGCAGAATATTTCTGCCGCGGTATGGAAAGTAATATTGATCACCCTGCATTAGCAGAAGTGCTTGTATTCGATGCTGAAAAATGTTTAGGGTTGGCTGAAATTACGGATAAGAAGCGTTTGGTACCGAAGCGTGTTTTAAATCTTTAATTGCAAAGATTGCCTGAAAATTCAGTGGATTGAAGAACGAGCGCTCTTCAAATATAGCTCCGTTAAAGATAAGTGAAGGTTATGGAATTTGATATTATTCTCAGTTTAGTGTTTTTTGCCTTTTGTGCAGGTGCCATTGATGCCGCTGTAGGAGGTGGGGGGCTGATTCAAATTCCTGCTTTAATGGGTGCATTGCCTCATTATCCGACGGCAACGGTTTTTGGGACCAACAAACTTGCGTCTATTTGCGGAACGGCATCCGCAGCATTTTCCTATTTGAAACAAGTCAAAATTGAATGGAAATTACTTGCGGTTATTGGGATCACAGCATTCATCAGCTCATTTGGCGGTGCCGCTTGTGTTGCACTAATACCCCAGGAAATTCTGCGTCCCTTTGTCTTGTTTATGCTGATTGTCATTGCAATCTATACGTTTTTTAAAAAACAGTTTGGACAAGTACATTTTCAACAGGAAATCAGCCATAAAATGCTGTTGATCGCGGGTATTGGTGGTTTATTGATTGGTTTCTATGATGGAATTTTTGGACCAGGCACAGGCAGCTTTTTTATTTTCTATTTTATTCGTTATCTGAAAGTTGATTTTTTACATGCTTCGGCACTTTCGAAAATCGGCAACTTTATGACCAATTTTGCAGCATTGAGTTTCTTTATTCCTACAGGGCATGTGCTGTTTCAACTGGGCTTGATGATGGCAGTCGCCAATATTTGTGGCTCTCTGGTGGGGGTAAAAATGGCGTTGAAATATGGAAGTGGTTTCATTCGAATTTTATTTTTAATTTTGGTCAGTATCTTGATTTGCCGTTTGGGCTATCAAATGTTCACGGCTTAAGATTCATATTCAAAGTACCCCGCAAAATTTAGGTTTTTTTGATACAAAAAACTCTTAAATTTTGTGGGGCTTTTTTTTGAGGGTTTATTTATGATTGATGACTTATTCAGCGAAATTTATCGACTCAATAAAACAGACATCACCACTCACATAGAATCAAAAAAAGAGGGATTTTGATGAACATATTCGAGGCTTTACGAGAAAGCCATAGGATTCAGAAGGATTTGTCTGAACAGCTCATCCATACATCAGGCGATACGCCTGAGCGACGGAAAATTTTCAATTTACTGAAAAATGAACTATTTGCACATGCAGTCGCCGAGGATCGTTATTTTTACAGTCCACTGATGATGACGGATTCAGGTTTAAATATTACACGTTTGGCACTTGCTGAATATCAAGAAATGGAGGCGATTTTAGATTCTTTAGAACAAACTGATTTTAGTCATTCACGTTGGTTGGTACTGGCAAAAAGATTATCTGATACTGTTGCAGGACACATTGACCAGAAAGAGCAAAATTTTTTTATGAAAGCAGGGAAAATTTTAGATGAAAATCAGAAAATAAGCTTGGCTAAAAAATATTTGTCAGAATACAAAAAGTACAAAGCAAAAGAAATAATGCGTTTGGTTGGTTAATTCAGCTCATTTTACCTGAACGCAAACAAGAAGACGGGATTGAAATTAAGCTGAGTTTGAGCAGATAAGACAGTTTGTTGATCAAGCACAATTATGTTTTACGGTATGAGTTTTTGAACAGATCGACTCTATTTGAGCATAGTTTAATAAAATCAATCGGCTTAGTTTGACTCCAGCAACCCATCTATCGAATAGGCATGCTAGAAAAAGTGACTGAAAAAGATCAGTCATTATTGAGTGCTGATGGGTTTCGTGCAGAACGCAAAGTTACTCCTACGGAAGCGGTCATAATACAAATCAAGGCAATAATTTGCCATGTCGTGATATGTTCATTGAGTAAGAGCATTCCTGCAATTGCTGCCAGAGCAGGAGATAAGCTGGACAAGGTTCCATAGCTCATTTTACTGAGTCGTTTTAAGGCAAGCAGATCTAGAGCATAAGGAATTGCAGTGGCCAAAAGCGCAATCAGTAAGGCTTTACCCCAATATTGAGTTTGTAATAAAGCCTGTGAATCATGTACTACGCTGATTGGCAGCATGACCAGTGCAGAGAGGACAATCGCAATACTGAGCGCGTGCATACCAATATTCTGGCGGACCACTTTTTGCCCAAAGTAAATATAGCTTGCCCAGCAAATGCCCGCTCCAAGTGCAAAAGCTGCACCAAGATAAGAAAAGTTATGTGAATTGGCATCCTGCCAGGGCACCATTAATGCGATACCAACGATGGCAAGAAAAACCCAAAGATAATCACTTTTTTGTTTGATCGAGACAAGTGCTAATGTCAGTGGACCTAAAAACTCAAGTCCAACGGCAATGCCTTGCGGGAGCTTGCCTAAAGAAGCATAGAACAATACATTCATCAAACACACAGAACCACTATAGTACAGTAATTCTTTCCATCTTAGGTAAGGTAAGCGTTTGATAATCTTCCAAGAACGAAACATTAAAACAATTAAAATGGAAGCAAAGCATAATCTTAACGTTACGACCGTAATGGGATCTAAAACTTCAAATAGCTGTTTGGCAAACGAAGCACTGATCTGATAAGCCACCATAGATAAAACCATGAAAAGCACAGCAGTGAGTTGAGAATTTGGCATGTCTATGGTGTAAAAAAGGATTGGACAGATTTTAACACTTTCTCAGATTTATTTTGGTATTTCCTAATATATGAATAGAGTCTGTTGCCATTTTAACTATGCATTGCGGTATTGTTTAAAAAAACATCAATAAGCTTTGAAATGTAGCCGATGGCGATCCCTTTGTACAAGTTTTACAATGCCGTTAATGGCGGTTTTATCCTAGTCCCCCGGGACAGGAATATTTTTGCCTTTAGGGGATTGGTCTTGCTGAATTAGAATGACCGGGCTTCAAAAAAACAGCCTTGCACCGTCTAAAAAAAGCTTCCTGTCGCCAGCATCTGTAAACGATCAGCAGACGCTCATTTAATATTTTTCTTTGAGATTATGGGGAGTCCTCTGTAAGATAACAGAGATTATACTTGCAATGGCACATGTGTTAGGAATAAAAGATGTCAGGACATACCAACAATATTGAAAATATGACGTTAAACACGGCAGACAATTCACAGGCAGAAGCTTGGTATATTGAAGTCCTCAAGTTGGAACAACAGGGTTTTGCTCAAACTGAACAAGATGCTCAGACACGTGTGGATTTGTTGGTCAATGCATCCAATCAAGACTTTGCACCGGCGAGTACTTTATTAGGTCAATGGCATGTCTTGGGACGTTATTTAAATCAGAGTATCCCTTCAGCGATTCTTTTTTTTCAACATGCTGCAAAGCTTAATCATGGTTTAGCACATTTGGAACTTGCCTATCTTGGACTAAACCATGCAACTGATCAGTTGACCCAAGCACAAGCATTGCTGCATTTGCAACAAGCTGTTCAATTAAACCATCCAGAGGCAATTTTTGTCTATGCACAGCAACAACTTGCACAAGATCCGCAAGCTGCTTACCAATTACTTTTAGACAATTATTTAAACAATCAGCACCAAAATAGTTTGAAATTTTGTGTCGAGTTTTCAGGATTTGATCCAATCAAGGTACAAAATGAATTGCTCAAGATTGCTGAAAAAGATCATTTCGCCTGTGCCTTGTTGGCATTGAGTTACTTCACGCAGCACAATCTAGATGCTGCTTTCAAATATGCTGAAATTGCTCAGCAACACAATGATCCTTTTGGTTGTTATGTTCGCGCTTTAGTTGAGCAACAACGTGATCAAGGTGATGCAACGCTTGCTCAAGAGTTTTTACTTAAAGCTGCCAAACATGGGCATATTGAATCGGCTTACTTGGCCGCAGTGAACTTACTCAAAAATGCTGAAAATGCCAAGACTGAACAAAAACACAAAGACTATGCAGCACTTGCTGTTGAATTATTATCACATGCAGCTGTTGCAGGGCATGTGCCAGCTCAATATTCACTAGCACAATGTTTACGTTATGGTTTAGGCACTGAAAGAAATCTTGATCAAGGTGTTTCTTGGCTTGAGCGCGCAGCTATGCAAAACCATCCAGATGCACAATTTGAACTGTCTATGCTGTTACCTCTGGAACATGAACATCATTTACCGTTATTAAATGCTGCGGCAGATAAAGGGCATACACAGGCAATGCTGTGTATGTCGATTTATGAACAGCGTCAAGATAATGCTCAAGGTGCGCTAGATTGGTTGAACAAGGCGAAAGAACTTAAAGTACCACGTGCATTTTTTCTACTGGCTCAAATGTATCGAGAGGGTAAATGTGTTGATGTTGATTTGAGCCAAAGTGCTGATTTATTTAAACAGGCAGCGGATCATGGCGATATAGATTCTTATTTTGAGCTGTTTAAAATTTATAAAGATGGAATCGGTGTGCGAAAAAATAAGAAAACAGCCGGTAAATATTTAGATTTAGCGAAAGAAAATCAGCATATTGAAGCGGCATCTATTGAGTTTTAAATCGAAGAGCCGCTGATGAAGGATTTATTACAACACACTTTTGCGCATGTAGAGACCTATATTCACCATACAGGTCGCTTATTTGTGGTGGGGGATATTCACGGTCACTATGATGTATTGATGCAAAAGTTGGCAGATGTGCACTTTGATTTTCAAACTGACGTATTAATTGCT
Organism: Acinetobacter baumannii; assembly: GCF_016508585.1. GTDB lineage: Bacteria > Pseudomonadota > Gammaproteobacteria > Pseudomonadales > Moraxellaceae > Acinetobacter > Acinetobacter nematophilus. The sequence goes on along the minus strand of NZ_JADVOP010000025.1, from coordinate 35,565 downwards.
GTAGGTGATCTTGTCGATCGGGGTCCTGAGAGTTTGAAATGTTTGAACTTGATTGATGAACCGTGGTTTAAAAGCATCCTGGGTAATCATGAGGAAATGTGCATTTTATCCCATGTCGATGCCATGATGAAAAATTTGCACGCCCAACATGGAGGGGAGTGGTTTTATGCGTTAAGTTTGCAACAACAAAAACAAGTGATTGAGAAGCTAGAAACATTACCTGTACTTTTGGAAGTCATATATCAAAACAAAAAATATGGTTTTGTGCATGCAGATATTGATCTCAATGATTGGGACGCCTTTAAATTATCGACGCGGGCGAAAAGCAGAGAATTGGCACTTTGGGGGAGAGGTAGAATTAAAAATAAACGCTTTATGCGTTATTCGAATGTTAAAGGTGTTGAAAAGGTTTTTCTAGGACATACCGTGGTTGATTCTGTCACCCAGAAACATAACTGCTATTTTCTCGATACAGGCGCTTGTTTTGGACGTGAATTAACACTTGTTGAAATAGATTGCCAGCTTCCTATAGAAAAACAGCAATGTGTAATCAAATCTTAATCCAATAAAATTCTTGATTGTTTTATGTGAACTCCATTTTCAAATCCCTTATAACAGTGATCGTCAGATTACTCTATTCATTGCAATTAATTTTTATTTTGTATTATATATAAATTGCTTATTTGTGAAAAAATATCAAATTTTTGCAATAAAATGTCTTTAGCGAAAAATAAATACACAATAAACTGAATTTTTTTAAATACATCACAAAATGAATAAAAAAGGCGATTAAAATGAAAAACTATATAAAATGATGTCTTTTTGCAATGATTGGCATCTTTTTGATTGCATCTAAGCCGACCACTAAATTTGAATATAGCCCCGCTGCACTCAATACAGGTGAGATTGTTAAATTTGATGCAACGAAAAGTAAGGGATATAAAGCAATTTATGGAAAACCGCTACTCATTCAATTACCCAGTCAATATTCAGGTTTTGATGTAAGTGGCACATGACCTATCAGTTATTTAAGCATTTATGCATTGATACAAGACAATCGACAAGCATGGCTTGAGCGAATGGGTTTTGAATCAGAGCCAGACCAGCATACGATGGTCAAGCGAGTGACGGGTGAACCAGGTTGATAGTTTTAAATCAATCCATTGAAACCACCTTCCGAGGTGGTTTTTAGATTTGTTTTCTTTTTTGGACAGTCACCGTACAACCAATTGAAGCACTAATAATGGTGGCTAAAGCTAACCACTGAGTCCATAGCAATTGTTCGCCTAAGAAAATAAATCCTGAAAATGCCGCAATCGCGGGTTCAAGACTCATGAGTGTTCCAAAACTTAAAGCGGATAAATTTCTTAAGGCAATCATTTCCAAAGAAAAAGGCAAGGCACTTGCCAAGATTGCTAATACAATAAAATAAATCAGGTTTGAAGGTTGTAATATCTCAGCAGGCATTCCTGAGAACAAGGCAATCGGTAATAAACACAGCGTTCCGACCAACATGCCTAAACATACGGTATGATTTCCTGAGATCCCCGAAGGGCGTTGTCCTGCAACAATATATAATGCCCAACATGCACCCGCAGCCAAGGCTAACAGAATACCCACCGGATCAAGGTTCTGTTGAGCTTGATCAAAGGGGAATAATAAAATCAGTCCAATGATGGCCAGTCCAACCCATATAAAGTCGAATTTTTGTCGGGCATGAAACAGTGCGACACTTAAAGGACCAATAAATTCAAAAGCGACAGCAATGCCCAGTGGGATACGATGAATCGATAAATAGAATAAGGCGTTCATTCCTGCAAGTGCTAAGCCATAACAGATAATCGATGACCATTTGATTTGTTTTAAATTGGCTTGCCAAATTTTAAAAATGACCGCCAAGATCAATCCCCCCAAGAGCAAACGCATGGCAGAAATTGCCAAAACCGGGAAATGCTCAAACAGTGTTTTGGCAAGAGCACCACTGCTTTGCATACTGATCATTGCAAAAAGTAATAAAGCTAAAGCTTGTAGATGTGGCGCATTTTTTAAATTTGACATGCTTTGAAAAACTTGGAATAAGGATGATCTGTATTAAGAATTTGAATTTTAGCGAACTGCAGTCCTAGAAATGATTGTACATTTGATCTGAAGTAATGACCAATAAAAAACCACAGGAATGTTCCTGTGGTTTTTTTTGCTTTCAGTAATCTTAGAACAATACACGTACGCGAATTGTACCTTCAACTTCCTGAAGCGTATCCAATGCTTCTTGGGATGCAGTTGCATCGACATCCATCACCAAGTAACCCACATCACCTTTGGTCATTAAAGATTGACCAGAGATATTGATCCCATGTTCAGCAAACAGGTTATTGATCTTAGAAAGAACGCCTGGCACGTTTTTATGGATATGAAGTAAACGGTGTTTACCTTCAGTCAATGGAAGTGCAATTTCAGGGAAGTTTACTGCAGATAAGGTCATACCTTTATCTGAATAAGCCACAAATTTCTCTGCAACCTCCAAACCGATATTGGCTTGAGCTTCCATCGTTGAACCACCCACGTGAGGAGTCAGGATCACATTGTCTAAACCACGAAGTGGAGAAACAAATTCTTCACCATTGGCTTTCGGCTCTTTCGGGAATACGTCAACAGCCGCGCCCGCAATATGGCCAGATTTGATGGCATCAGCCAAATCTTCGATCACAACACATGTACCACGTGCTGCATTGAGGAAGATTGAACCTTCTTTCATTTTTGAAAATTGTTCTTTTGCAAAGAAGTTGCGTGTTGAAGGAACATCTGGAACATGTAGAGTAACCACATCAGCATTGGCAAGTAATTCGTCTAAAGAACCGACTTGACGCGCATTACCCATTGGAAGTTTGGTCACAGCATCATAATAAATGACATGCATGCCCATGCTTTCAGCCAATACTGAAAGTTGTGAACCAATTGAGCCGTAACCCACGATACCTAAAGTTTTTCCACGTGTTTCAAACGAGCCTACAGCTGATTTGTTCCAACCGCCACGGTGTGTAGATGCTGATTTAGCAGGTACACCGCGAAGTAAAAGAATCGATTCTGCAAGAACAAGTTCTGCAACTGAACGAGTATTTGAGTATGGTGCGTTAAATACAGGAATACCACGAATCATGGCTGCATTTAAATTCACTTGGTTTGTTCCAATACAGAAACAACCCACTGCGATCAATTTATTCGCAGCTTCAAAGATTTCTTCAGTTAATTGTGTACGGGAACGAATACCGATGAAGTGAGCATCTTTTACCGCTTCTTTCAACGCTTCACCCTCAAGCGCAGTTTTACGGTAATCGATATTGGTATATCCAGCAGCATTTAATGTGTCGATCGCGTTTTGGTGAACGCCTTCTAACAACAAGAAACGAATTTTATCTTTAGGTAGTGAAAGATGTTGGCTCATTACGGCTCCGCTACAAAGGCCAAATTTAGTCGCAATATGATACCATAGACCTTGTTCTATAGATATTTTGATTGTGACACTACAGTGGATATTTTATCTACGATTTCTGATAAGCATTATTCAAAAATCAAATGACAAGCTAATGCATTGATTTTTATACTGCTTACTGATGGCTTTATATACAAAGTGTGGATAATGTGAATCAAATCTGTACTTTATCCTCAACCGTCATCTAGGTAAAATAGTGTTGAAATTGGTGAGATTGGAAATTTAAAGTATCAAAAAATGCTGAAAAATTTTCACTGTCTGATTTAAAATTTCAAATGTTGTATACAACGACTCCTTATTTACTTCTTGCTAGGTCCGCAAAACGATGAATGCTCCAGTAACGATAGCACCAGAATTATTGACCCAATTGACGCAAATTGTCGGTGAAAATCGGATTAAAACCGATGCGGACAGTTTAGAAAACTGGGGTAAAGACCATACTAAGCATTTTGATCCAAAACCTTCGATCATCGTTTTTCCATCTAGCACAGCGCAAGTGCAAGCCATTGTTCAATTGGCCAATCAATTTAATGTTGCGATCACGCCATCTGGTGGACGTACGGGCCTATCAGCTGGTGCGGTTGCAGCGAATGGTGAAATTGTCGTGAGCTTCGACAAAATGAACCAGATTTTAGAATTTTATCCTGCTGATCGGATGGTGCGTATCCAGGCAGGTGTCGTGACTGAGCAGTTGCAGAATTATGCTGAAGAACAGGGTATGTACTATCCCGTTGATTTTGCTTCGGCAGGTTCGTCTCAGTTGGGTGGCAATATCGGAACCAATGCAGGTGGAATTAAAGTCATCAAATACGGCATGACACGTAATTGGGTACTTGGTCTGACTGTTGTAACCGGAAAAGGCGATGTATTGCGTTTAAACAAAGGCATGATCAAAAATGCCACAGGTTATGCAATGCAGCACTTATTCATTGGCGGTGAAGGTACTTTAGGTTTAGTGACTGAAGCTGAAATTAAACTTGAGCGTCAGCCGCATGATCTACAAGTGATGGTACTGGGTGTGCCTGATTTTGATGCGATCATGCCAGTACTGCATGCTTTTCAAAATAAAATTGATCTGACGGCATTTGAGTTCTTTGGTGAACTTGCAATGCAAAAAGTATTGGATCGTGGTCATGTACAACGTCCATTTGAAACCGAATGCCCATTTTATATTTTACTTGAGTTCGAAGCGCCATATGAGCCGATTATGAATGCGGCGATGGAAATTTTTGAACACTGTATGGAGCAGGGTTGGGTACTCGATGGCGTGATGAGCCAAAGCCTTGAACAAGTGCAAAGCCTATGGCGTTTACGTGAAGATATTTCAGAAACCATTGCGCCATTTACGCCGTATAAAAATGATATCTCTGTACTGATTACGCATGTTCCTGCGTTTATTAAGGAAATCGATACGATTGTAGCGGAGAATTATCCCGACTTTGAAATCTGCTGGTTCGGGCATATTGGTGACGGCAATCTGCATTTGAATATTTTAAAGCCTGAAAATTTATCGAAGGATGAGTTCTTTGCAAAATGTCAGGTGGTCAATAAACATGTGTTTGAAACCGTGAAGAAATATGATGGTTCGATTTCTGCTGAGCATGGTGTGGGCATGACCAAAAAGCCTTATCTTGCTTACACCCGAACTGCTGAAGAAATTCAATACATGAAGGCTTTAAAGCAAGTATTTGATCCAAACGGTATTATGAATCCGGGTAAACTCTTTGATCTCTAAAGATTTAAATCAAAACGCTCCTTAAGGGGCGTTTTTTTTTGGACACCTAAAAAATTAAAATAAATTTACAGCCTTGTTGTCATTTGTTGTTTAAAATTTGCTATGTTTATAGCGCTTAAATATTGATAAGAAACTGAAAATGATGCTGATTGATAATATTTTAATTTCTAGACAAAGTTTAGAAAGTGATGATCATTATGATGTGATCATGTCCAATATTGATACATTAAATGAATTATTTGAACACTATGTCGAATACGATGAAGTGCCGGCTGAAGCATTGCATAGCTATTTTGTAGATTATTATCTTGCCCAAGTCAATAATGGTGGATTCTCACAATTTGTATATAACACGGGGTGGGATGCGTTCATGGTGAAACATGTTCGTGAGGGTTTAAAAGCCATGAATGCTACACAACATTCAGCATTGTTTGAACAAAGTGCCAATTTGATAACGCAATTTTCAGAAGAACAGCTCGAACAGTTTCTAGAGGGTGAATATTTTGGTGACAATCAGCAACGAGATCTTCTAAATAGTTTTGACGATCAGTTCTTTGCGCTAAAACAAAGTGAAGACCTGATTGAAATCAATAGTCTATGGTTAAGGCAGCATCCAAAGTTACACGCAGTGGATGAAGATGAAATATTAGCCATCATTGAGCAAGTCGCAGCCAAGATTCCGAATTTGGAACAGCGCAAGCAACAGGCAGCAGAAGATCGACCGCGTTATTTTAAAATTATTGAAGAATTATGCCGGCAGGCGGGTCAAGAGCTGGATCGTATTACTATTGGCGATCCGTCACATGAATATAATGGACAAGAGATCGTCGCTTGGCATTTTCTCACTGATCAAGGGCATTTCTATATGCTGGACTTAGGTGATCAAGCATTGATGTTTGATGATCATGATCAACAAATCATTGCGCTCGATATTGAGCATATTGCAGATGAATCATAAAGTCACAGTTTTTAAATAGTGTAAGTTGAATGTGCATAGCATCATGTAGTGGTGCTTCGAGTTTTAAGGATATCCAGAATGAACCGTTTGAGTTTGATTTCAGTATTTTGTCTAGTGACTTTGTCAGGTTGTGCAACCACACAAAATTTAATGAATAAAGTTGGGGGTTCTGAAACGCCATTGAGCCAGGTTTTAAATGAGCGTTCTGATTTGCGCAAAGATTTAGCGACGGTTGAATTACGTCAATATTTTAACCGTGTTGAGTCGCCAACGGTCGCTGAGGTGAAATTGACTGAAACAGGCTTGATGGATGATTCAGTTCGTTCAATTCGTACAGTTTACAGCTTTAAGAATGTAGATGGTCAGTGGAAACGCATAGACGTACAAAAGGAATATCAGTGTTTACGTGGTAAAAATACCAAGACATTCCAAAAAGCCAAATGCCCTTGATCAATGATTTACCGGGAATTAAAGGTTTGAAAAATTAAAAACAGAGAACAACAAAATGGCAAAAACGAGAGTCGGAATAATTTTTGGTGGAAAATCATCAGAGCATCGCGTGTCACTACAGTCAGCACAAAACATCGTGGATGCAATAGATCGGCAAAAGTTTGATCTGAGTTTGATTGGGATAGATCAAGATGGTACTTGGCGTATTTTAGATGCTGCACATTATCTAGAAGATGGTCACGATCCTAAATTAATTTCTCTTGCCCCACGTGAAAAGCTAGATCATTTACAGTCTAAACCATCTCAAATTTTTGAAATTGAAAATGCACAAGGATTAGCGCCCCTTGATGTTATTTTTCCAATTATTCATGGAACCTTAGGTGAAGATGGTGCATTACAGGGCATGCTTAAAATTTTAGATCTACAATTTGTGGGTTCAGATGTTTTAAGTTCTGCAATTTGTATGGATAAGGATGTCACCAAGCGTTTATTACAAGGTTCTGGTATTGCTGTTGCACCGTTTTTAACGATTCATGCTTATGACCTAGACGAGGTGGGTTTCGATGAGGTTCAAACTACTTTAGGTCTTCCAGTATTCGTAAAACCTGCAAATCAGGGTTCTTCCGTCGGGGTGAGTAAAGTTGAAAATGAACAGGAATTTATTGCTGCTTTAGAAAATGCATTTCAATATGACAGCAAAGTATTGATCGAAAAATTTATCAAAGGTCGTGAAATCGAGTGCGGGGTTTTGGGAAATTATTATCCAAGAGCCAGTGTTTGTGGTGAAGTCGTTGTAAAGTCTAGTTTTTATTCTTATGAAGCAAAATATATAGATAATCAATCTTCTGCAGTCGTGATTCCTGCTCCAATTTCACATGAGCAAAGTAATAAGATCCGTGAGATTTCGATTAAAGCTTTTAAAGTTTTGGGTTGTTTGGGACTTGCACGTGTCGATTTTTTCTTGACTGAAAATGGCGATATTTTTCTGAATGAAGTAAATACTTTGCCGGGGTTTACCAATAACAGTATGTATCCAAAGCTTTGGGAAGCAAGTGGGATCACTTATTCTGAATTAATTACCCAACTCATAGAATTGGCATTAGAGCGTCATGAAAATTTATTAAGAAATCCAAAATTAGTGTCTAAAGGATAGCTGTTTTCGCTATTCATATGTTTTATTGAAGAAAGGATAAGACATTTGCTTGAAAACGTATCAGATATGATGCGTTTTTAGGAGATCAACAGAATCAATTAGCCAGAGTGGATTTTTGCTCCCTTGTCCGAGTGAGCGTTTCAGTCAAATCAGGCTTCAGCGTGCTTAATCAATACGATAAAAACAGGTATTCAAAAACTAAATAAAATTCAAAAAATATTGAAATTAATGATATAAAACTTATAGATTTACCAAAAATGTGAATACCATGAACATCCAACAAGAAATTCAGAACTTATTCCAAAACAGGGATGAACATCCGCTATTTTATATCGAAAGCGGCAGTCGATTATGGGGCATGGCAAGTCCAGACAGTGACTACGATGTGCGTGGTTTCCATTTACCTTCTAAAGCTCAATATTATGATTATCGTCAACATCGTGACTTAATTGAAATCATGGAGGGTGATTTTGACTTTGTTTCATTTGATTTGAATAAAATGTTTGGACTTTTGGCAAAAAGCAATCCTACGGTTCTTGAGTGGGTACGTGCGCATATTGTCTATTTTAATCAATTTCCTGAATGGGAAAACTTTAGAGCAGGCTTGCTGCAACGAATAGATTATAAAGCCTTGTATTACCATTACTTATCCTTGGCAAAAGGGGGAATGCAAGTCATGCAAACTGCGGATAATTTTACTTATAAAAAGGTTTTTTATTCCATTCGGGGATTGATGTCTGCAGAGTTGGCAACGCAACAAATTATGCCTGAACTTTTGATCACGCAATTATTTGATCAAATTGATCCCACAGATCCACTCGGCCATTGGGCAGAGGATTATTTGGAAATCAAAAAACAGCAGAAAGAAAAAGCGCAATTACCTGAGATTGAACAAGCGCAGATCTTGAAATTATTGGAAGATAAGATTGAAGTTTTAAATCGTAGAGCTATAGAACCCACCAATGATCTTGAAAAATTAAAGCAATATCTCACAGCATATAGCTTTAATTTAAAACAACATTTTTATGGATAATATTATTGCCAATCAGAGTAGATCGACAGTATGAAAACCCTTGCCTTTATCCATCGTAATGATACGCGCTTTGCGATTGGAGATTTTTATCCTGTACTGTCCGTGTTCTCACATTATGAACTTGGCAACACCGTTTCTCCATTTCTATTGCTTGATCACTTGGGACCTGGTGTTTTAAAACCCACACAATTGCGCAAAGGCGTGAGTGAACATCCACATCGGGGTTTTGAAACGGTCACACTGATTTTTGCAGGAGAACTCGAACATCGGGATTCATCCGGTGGTGGAGGGATCGTTTCTGCAGGCGATGTGCAATGGATGACGGCTGCTTCAGGTGTCCAACATAAAGAAGTGTTTAGTGAGGCTTTCGCAAAAACAGGGGGCTATTTTGAAATGGTACAGTTGTGGGTGAATTTGCCTGCCAAAGATAAAATGAATCCACCCCGTTATCAAAGTTTGCGCAAAGCAGATATTCCCGTGATTGGACTCAAGCATTCCGCAGGAAGTGTCAGGGTCATTGCTGGGCATTATGGAAATGCCCAAGGACCAGCCAAAACGCATTCGCCCCTCCAGGTTTTAGACATCGAAATCCAGACAGGACATCGCATAGTTCTACCGGCGAATGCTGGAGACACTGCAATGATTTATTTAAGACGTGGTAAAGTTCAATTTCAGCCTGAAGATGATATGTTAGATGAACAAGGTTTAGCCGTGATGTCGAGTTTAGGGCAGGACATTGAGATCACCGCTTTAGAGCATTGCAAGTTATTGTTGCTGACAGGTAAACCGCTTCAAGAACCAATCAATGGTCATGGTCCATTTGTGATGAACAGCTATGATCAAATTCTTGAAGCATATGATGATATTAAAAAGGGTACTTTCATCAAATTTAAAGTGTTAGATGATGAATGACAGCAAGTTCAACGTATAAGCTGCCGTGAAGGACTAAATACCCGTTTGCGGTTTGTTTTTTAGTCCAATAAGACCTTTAATCAGCAATGCAATTCCGATTCCCACACATAGCCCCATCAGGAATTTACCGAATATACCTAAGCCGAGTTCTTTTTGATTGGCTGAGCTAATTGCTTTCGCTGTATCTTCTGCTGAGCCTGTAGAATTGGCTTGAGCGTCCATCATGGCAACAAAACCCGTATCCGTCTTGCAACTTGAGATTATTGAGCCAGAGTTTTCACCATATTTTTTTTCAACCAACTGTTCACAGCGGGCTTGATCAGAGGCACTGATATTTGGTCCTGAGCTCATTAAATAAAGCCCACCACCGACCAGAAGTAAAATAATGCCAATGATGATCAAGGAAACCGGATTTTTATTTTTCATTTAATTTATTCATATCGATTCATGTGACATTTAGAGTATCTTAAGAATATTAAATGTTCAACTTCCTCTCGAAAAATGTCTGTGTTACACTACAAAAACTCAACCCTGTGTGTACTTTCTATAAACTTTTTTATAGAAGGGTTCAGTTATAAATCTCACAAATTTGCTGCAAGCATGACTTTTTTACCTATTGAATTAGACACCTTGTGAATGCGGTGTTGACTCCTTATTCAACGTAAATTCCACAACTTAATATTTAAATTTCAGTGCTTGTCATTGGGATGACGCTTATCTTTAGAAAAATAGTGTCACTCCAGCAAGCCTATAATGATATGTAGAAAACAATGCAAAATTCAGTGCAACAAGAACAAACTGCAAGTTTGAGTCGTGCTACGCTCATGTTTCCACTGGCGTTGGTGCTTTTTGAGTTTTCAGTATATATCGGAAATGATCTGGTACAGCCTGCCATGCTCGCGATTACCAAAGAATTTGGTGTGAGCAGTACATGGGCTCCCTCATCCATGTCCTTTTATCTGCTTGGCGGTGCATGTGTCGCAGGATTATTAGGACCATTATCAGACCGATTGGGACGTAAAAAAGTCTTATTGGCGGGTGTGGCTTTTTTTGTGATCACCTGCTTATTGATTTTACTGACACATCATATTGAAAGTTTTCTTGCTTTAAGATTTTTACAAGGCTTTGGTTTATCCGTGATTGCAGCTGTCGGTTATGCAGCAATTCAGGAAACTTTTGAAGAACGTGATGCAATCAAAGTCATGGCGCTCATGGCAAACATTTCTTTACTGGCACCGTTAATCGGACCTGTCGTAGGTGCTTTCCTGATCGATCATGTATCGTGGCACTGGGGCTTTATTGCGATTGCTTTTTTAGCCTTTCTCAGTTGGTTTGGTTTAAAGGCAAAAATGCCATCACGTCAAACCAGTATTCCCAAACAACCTCTGAGTTATATTTGGGATGACTATAGAAAAGTCTTTAAAAATAAAACGTTTATGGGGATGACTTTAGGGCTTCCTATGGTGGCGATGCCTTTAATGCTTTGGATTGCTTTATCGCCAGTCATGTTGGTTGAAGAACTGGGGCTGAGTAGTCTGCAGTATGGGTTAGCACAATTTCCTGTATTGGGAGGGCTGATTTTAGGAAATATTGTTTTGATTCGAGTGATTGATCGTTTAGCGCTTGGGAAAACAGTTTTAATCGGCTTACCGTTAATGCTTTTAGGTACAGTCATCGTATTTGCAGGTGTCATTTGGCGCGAATATTTTTTATATTGCGTCATTTCAGGTATGACATTGGTGAGCTTTGGTGAGGGGATTAGTTTCTCTGTACTGTATCGTTTTGCATTGATGTCTTCAGAAGTTTCTAAAGGTACTGTAGCAGCAGCTGTTTCAGTCCTCATGATGTTTACTTTCTTCTTTGTCATTGAGCTGATTCGGGTTTTATATGAGCATTTCCATCTCTGGGCTTATGCATTGTCGTGTTTTGTTTTAATTGCTTTGTGGTTCACTGTTCCGCGTGGCTTATTAAAATCAATCATGAAACAACGTCAGGCAGAGGGTATCTTCTAAAATTAAAAAAGCTCTCTCTCCAAAAGGAAAGGGAGCTTTACAGCTGTATTCAAAGGAGAGTTAATAAGATTGTTCTTGCTTGAGTTTATGATCGAACACAAAGGGTCCAAAAGGTAAAATTGAAGCGATCAAGCCTAAAATAAACATTTTAATCGACCATTTTTGCTTTTGACAAACGATCAACAGAACAGCAAGAAAGGCGATAAAGAGTAAGCCATGTCCCATACCCACATATTTCACATAGATTGGGTTATCCCAAATATATTTGAGCGGCATTGCAATAAACAGCAGGAGAAGAAAGGAAATCCCTTCAAGAAAACCAACAAGACGTAAAGTTTTGATATTCATGGTCACTTAGTCAAATGAGAATGAATCTTGAGTCTAACCGAATTATGCGCAAAAGTTGAATATATTTATCACGCTCAATCGACCCTCAAGTGAGATTGTTCTATGTGAGAAAATGACCTCGATCATGTGGTTAAATTATCATAATCAGAAGTCATCATTGCACATCTGTTTTTATGATTTATTGAAAAAAAGTATGCAGAATTGGCATTGCATTTAATCTTTAATCATTCTCGATTTCAATGTTTATTGATTACTGTGCGGCTTCAAGTGCAGCTTCCTGTTGCTGTTGTTCAAATTCGGAGAGATAAACGCAACCCAGATAAGTTTTATTTTCTCCTTCATTGATAACAGGATTGGACTCAGCGAGGGTCAGTTTTCGAACGGACTTTTCCGAGTCTTTTGTCGCAGGATCTTTTTTTACAATTTTTTCGCCAGAAAAATAGGGCATATTTTTAAAAAATGGGTTTTGAGAAATTTTAAATTTTTCAGCAAGTTCTTTGGTATTGGCATTTTTGAATACAGCCAGCATACCACCAGCAACTAAACTAATTTCATGACTGGATTGACCAAAAACTTTGATCGGAGTTTGACTGACATAAGAATAATCTTCACCTTGTTTCACCCAACCGTTCTTTTTCAAGTTATCTTCAAACTCAAAACCTAGAGCATAATAATCACTGAGCGTTTTCTTACATTCTAAAAATTGTTCTAAGTTTTGATTAAATTTTGCATCTGCATAACTAGATGTCATGGCACTTAGCGTGATTAAAGCAGCAAATAATTGTAAATGGCGTTTAAGTTTCACTTGAACCCTCTCAGATCTTGTCATCATTTCTATTTAATTTCTAAGCGAAGTAAAGTTGTTTTTAATTTTAACAACTCAGGTAAGGTTTCCAATAATAAACTGATTTGTTTTAATGCTAATAGTAAACCATCTGATAAATTGTCTTGATCGCTTAAAGTTTGTATTTCTGTCAATTTTTGTTCAATCACGGCTTCATCTAAAGGGACTTGATTGAGTAGCACATCATTCAAGGTGTATTTACACCATAACATTAGATCTAGGATTTGCTGATCATGTACCTGTTCTCGATGGCTGCCCAATGCTGACACATAACTGAGTTGACTATGGCTATAGACCAAGTATCTAAAGGCATGATGAATTAAATCTTGATGGGGATTGGGCTCTGCACTGAGGCTCGAAATCATGGCTGATAATTCAATTTGTGCGTTGTGTGCCGCACGACGCGCTTTACGATACTCAATGCTGTTTGTTCGACCCTGTTGATATTGTTCTACCACAGCATCGAAATAATCTAGGGTTGCTTTACTGCTCTTGAGAATATTGTTGGAAATATTCCGGAAATTCCAATCCGGCCAAATAAAGCTCACAGCAAACCATGCAATTAAACAGCCTAAAAGTGTATCAACAATACGAGGCAAAATGATGGCATAGCCTGCACCTTTAAGATTAAAAATCAACAAGACCATCAGAGTCGCCATCAAGGTCGCCATGGCATATTTTTTGGAGCGCAAATAGAAAAAATAGACTCCGAAAATAATGGTAAGGACTAACTGACCTTCAATACTGGGGACAAAATATAAGATTGGAATTCCTAGAATGACACCTAAAACAGTGCCTAAGGTTCGCATTTTTAAACGGCTTTTAGTGGCGAAATAACTGATCTGGCAGACAAACAAGCTGGTCAGTAAAATCCAATAGCCATTCTTGGCAAAAGGCAATAAAGAAATGGCATAGCCCACAGCAAACACAAAGCCGATACGGACAGCATGACGAAACAGGGCAGATTTTGGGCTTAGATGTTGTTTGATCTTGAGCCAAAGGTCTTGTATGCCGTGGATATCGTCATCCAATAAATTTAAATTATCTCGATGTTGGCTGTAGTTTTGTTGATAGTTGGCTTGTTCAATACTGAGGTTGGTAAACTGGTCTTGGACATTTTTTAAATTTCTTAAGACCAAAAGCAGATTTTTAACTTCTATATTATATGGATTGTGTTGAATCCACTCATGCATTGAACTTTCTAAATAGATTAAGGCGGTGTTATGGTCTGCACGGACGATAAAACTATCGCCTTTTAAAATAGCTTCAGCCAGTACCTGACAATGCTGTGCCTGAATGCGTACATTTTTTTGAATTCGATAGATTAAATCGGTGCGGCTAAAGTTCTGCTGGATTTTTTCATAATGAAGATAATTGGATGTAGCCTGTTCATGGATGTCTTGGGCGAGAAAATATAAATTCAGCCAGTAAATTGTATTTTTATTGGCACGTGAAGCTTTTAAACGAGTCAGTAATGATGCTTTAGTGGTGTTTAAGTTTTGTACCACAATACTATTTTTTAATGAAAGATCATATAAAAGTTGTTCAACATTGTCTTGATTATCAGGATCAAACAATTTGGCTTTTGCCATGAGTAAATCGCAAAGCGTATTGAAACTGTTTGATAAATTGTCTTGAACGGCTTGTGTTGGTTTAAGAAGATAAAAAATAATCGAGGTTAAACCATACCAGAGTGCCCCCATAACAAAATAACTCGGCTGTTGATACCACTCAGAATATTCACCTAGACCGAACATGGTATAAATAGAGAGTAGCACTGTACCAAAAGAAATGGTGGCATAGCGTTGCCCCAGTGCTCCCATCAATATGAAAACAGCACTGGAAAGCGATAAATAAATTAAGAATAAAAGTTTATGGGGATGTAAAAAATCGAGAATACTGCTGACACTAAAAAACAGAATACAAACCAGTCCCAGATTTCTTAAACGGATACTGAGCCGGTCATCAAAGTCAGTCAATGCTGTTGCAATTGCTCCAAGCGTTAAGGGAACGATCAACCGGTCATAACCTAGAAAATAAAGCCCAAGCGTTGTTCCCGTCAAAACAATCAGAATCTGTAAGCAATAAATAAAGGTTGAGTTTGACTTTATATTTTGAAAGATTTGATGAATGCTATTCACAATATCGTTTCGCAGAGGTGGGATCTGCATATTTTACTCTTTTATGGCACAATCAGATGTTTTATTCGCTGTGGAAATGTAAAAATTAATGCGTAAAATTCAACATTTTATATACAGATTCACTCTTACCCTGAGCATGAAAAAAATCCACAATAAATCACTGAATGCTTAAAAATACCGACAATGTCAAAAAAACAAAATACCGCAATTAAGCTCCCGCGTTATCGTAATGCCGAGTTGACCGAACGCCGTAATTTAAAAATGGCACGTTCAATCCATGCCTATGTACGTGGCAATACTGCTAAATATTATGATTGGCTGAAACAAGCTGAAATTAGCTCTATTCCTCAAGGTCCAGCAATTTGGATTTGTGGCGATTGTCATACTGGAAACTTGGGTCCTGTCGCCAATGCAGAAGGCAAGATCGACATTGAAATTAGAGACTTGGATCAGACTGTGATTGGCAATCCAGCCAATGACCTGATTCGTTTAGGTTTATCTTTGGCAACAGCAGTGCGTAGTTCAGACTTACCGGGTGTGGTGACTGCACAAATGATTGAAGCACTGTATGCAGGCTATATGTATGCGCTAGAACGTAATGGTCGTACAAGTGATCAGTTACAGCGTCCTGCTTTAGTACACAGTGTGATGGAAAAAGCAGTGAAGCGATCTTGGAAAAGTTTAGCAAAAGAACGTTTAGAAGATTTAAAGCCTCAAATTACCTTGGGTAAACGGTTTTGGCCGTTATTAAAAAAAGAACAGTTGGAAATACACAATGTTTTTGCGCAGCCGGATATAGAAGATTTAGTCAAAATGATTGGGCAGCGTGATGCATCTGCAGAGCTCAAAGTGATTGATTCAGCATACTGGGTGAAAGGCTGCAGTTCTTTAGGCTTATTGCGCTATATCGTGTTAATGGATTCATCCAATCATATTGTTAGAGATGGTAAAGGCTTGTGTTTAATGGATTTAAAAGAAGCCACCACAGCTTTAGCACCTCGTTATTCAAATGCACCTATGCCGAAAGACAATGCAATGCGAATTGTGGAAGGGGCACGACATTTATCCCCTTATCTGGGGGAGCGAATGCGAGCAACCAAATTTTTGGAGCGATCGCTCTTTATTCGTGAGTTATTACCGCAGGATTTAAAATTAGAAATCGAAGGCATGAACCAAAACGGAGCGAGAGATTTGGCATTTTATTTGGCTTTTGTAGTGGGACGGGCACATGTTCGACAAATGGATGCTTCAACTCGAAACAGTTGGCTCAAAGAACTGCAAAGAAACCAATCTAAAACCATAGATGCGCCATTCTGGTTATGGCGCAGTATTGTGGAACTGATCAGTGTACATGAAGCCGGCTATCTGGATCACTGCCGCCGTTATGCACTTGCACATCAAAAATGAAGCCATTGTGGATAACTTTAAGTTTATCCACATTCAAGATTTTTATTGAATAATGATTGAATTACTGGATCACACCGCAAGCAATGCGGTCTCCACCACCACCCAAAGGCTTTGGATGGTCGGAATAATTATCACCACCTGCATGGATCATGATGGCTAAGCCCTGTATGTCGGCAAGTTTTAATCGTGGTGCGATCAAAGTGGTTTTAGCATTACCATTTGAATCAACATTCAATACGGGTAAATCACCCATATGCCCATCATTCGGTGTGCCATGTCCAGTCTGGTGAGGATTGTAATGCCCTCCCGCAGCCAGAGCAGCCCCCATTTTGCCCTCTTTCTCAGCAGGCGCACAAGAGCCTTTTTCATGAATATGAAAACCGTGAAAACCTGAAGGAAGGTGGCTGAGTTGAGTTGAAATATTTAAACCGTTTGGCGAGTCTTGAAAGCTAATCGTACCGATCTTTGCGCCAATGCCTTGTGCTGAAACAGCATGAACATCAATCGTTTTTTGAGGTGTTTTAGGTTTGGTCGTATGCGGTGTAGTGCTGCATGCCGCTGTAAAAAGTGCGATGCAGGTGCAAAATATTGATGTTTTAAAAAAAGTAGATGTCATTATTTGCATCCAATATCTTTGATCATGATTTATAGATCATTCAAACAAAGCATCTATGGATAAACAATGTGAATTAAATATCTGATTGTATAAATTTATTAAATAAACAGTAAATTGGCATTGATTATGCTGGGTCTACTGGGAGGGATTAAAATAATCCGCCAAATAAAATACTTGGCGAATCATGTAGAAGCAGACTGAGTTAATCCGGCTTTTTCGGGTCGTTTTCTTCGATTTCGTATGCCATTGTGGCATCAGGCATTAAAATACCATGCTCTGTCGTTTCATGTAGCCATTCGCGCCAAATTGCCAATAAAATTGCCAGAATAACAGGACCAATAA
Organism: Acinetobacter baumannii; assembly: GCF_016508585.1. GTDB lineage: Bacteria > Pseudomonadota > Gammaproteobacteria > Pseudomonadales > Moraxellaceae > Acinetobacter > Acinetobacter nematophilus. Next base: position 18,124 of record NZ_JADVOP010000025.1, on the reverse strand, counting down.
ACAGTCCAACCAGTCCAAAGCTCGCCAATCCGCCTAAAACACCAAACATAATCAATAAGAATGGGATTTTTGTCGCACCTGAAATGACCAATGGACGAATGACATTATCTGCCGTACTGACAATACAGACCCCCCAAGCCATTACACCGATCGCTTCAACCGTTTGACCTTGGGAAAACAGCCATAATGATACTGCACCATAAGCCACAGGTGGTCCAAATGGAATGAGTGCCATCAGGAAAGTGGCAATCGTCAGTACCATTGGATTTGGTACGCCTGCAACAAAATAACTGATACCTGCAAGAATGGATTGCGCAACCGCTGTTAAACCCACACCATACACCACAGCACGGGTGGTTTCAGAAATGGTATCCAGATAATGATGGATACGTGGTCCAATCAGCATCTGTAATGCCTTGCTGACTTGCTCCAAAATGGTTTGACCATCTCGATAGAAAAAGAACAGAGACATGACGGCAAAACCCAGTTTCACTAGATTTTTGGTGATCTCGTTAAGTACGAACTTACCATAATTCATATGTCCTTGAATCCAAAGACCAATGGTCTGTGAAAGACTGGTAGGATCCGCATTTATTTCCCGAACAGTCCGGCTGACTTCCTTACCGATAATAGGCAGTTCGCGAATAAAATCAGGAACAGTCAAATGCCCCGATGACAATTGGCGTTGCAGGTCAAAATACAAATTTCGACCTTCATGCTGCAGAATAAAAATCGCAAAGGTGAGCGGGATTCCAACCACTAAAATCACCAGCGTAATCATCACTGACGCACTCAATGTTGGTCGATTCGGACCAAACATTCTTAATATGCGCTTGTACATTGGCCATGTCATATAGGCGATGATACACGCCCATAATACCGGGACAATGAAATACTTGAGAATATCGTAGCCCAAGAAAATCAGGATAAACAATAACCCAAACAATAAGATACGTTGTAAGTTTGAAGTGAAGTCTTGCACTAACTACTCTAAAAATTGCTGAGTGATTCACTCAATATTAACTGAAAAATCAAATGTGGCAAATTTTAAGCTTGCTTTATCCGACCTACTTTAGATTGGTTTTAGAACCAATCACTTGGATCATCTATTAAAGCATCAAGCAGTGGTTGCCATTGTTCTTGAATGGTTAAAAAATTCTTTTGGGTCTTATCAAAAATATTTAAGCCCTGCATAGCCAATTGACCATATGCAGTACGTTCTGAAATCCATGCAACAGGTTGTTGATCAATCTTTTCAAAAAACTGTTGAATATCTTTTGAACTCGCACTATTGGTTTTCATGCGATTGGCAATCAAGTGTACCGCGACTTTTCCTTTACGAATCTTTTTAATATCTTGTATATGTTTGAGAAAACGTCGGGTACTGTCGATGTCAAAAAATGAGGGCTGGAGTGGTGTGACCACAGCATGGCTTTCACTGATTAACTGTTCTGCGTGTTCACCAGTTAAAGCACCAGGCGCATCGATAACCAAATAATCGAGATTTTTAGGTGCATCTCCTATTGATTTCTCATGACGCCAATCGAGGCTCTGAATTTTCGCTGCGTGTTCTGGGCGCTGTTTTAACCATTGTAGTGCTGACTTTTGTCCATCAGCATCCGCTAATGCCACTTTATAACCTTTTTGTGCCAATGCTGTGGCTAAAGTAATTGCTGTAATTGTTTTTCCACAACCGCCTTTTAAATTTGCAACAAGTATTGTTTTCATCGTATATCAATAATATCTGTCCGCTAGCCCTTGTCTACTTTAGCATTAATTTTAAGCATATAGGTTACACATGACAAAACTTTAGTAGTTGTTTACATTGTGCCAATGATTTACAGAAAGGAAAGAGCATGTCGATTTGGATGGCGATGTTGATAGGTGCGTGCATTGGCATCGTTTTGACCACAATCGTGTTATCGAGTACACGAAATGGCAAGATTAAAGCAGAGTATGAACAATACATCACTGAACTTGAACTGGAGCATCAACAGGCACTTGTACATGCGCAAAAAAGCAGTGTGAATACCAGTCGTGCTGTCCTAAAAGGGAAGATGGCAGAACAACTTGCACCGATCATGCCTGAATTCCAATATTTGCCAAGTGATGCCAAGTTTCTGGGTGATCCCATTGATTATGTGATTTTTGATGGCTATACCGACTTTCGAGACGGCGAAGGCTTGGCTGAGGATATCGAGGTTGTATTGATTGATATTAAGAGTGGTGGCGCGCGTCTGACCAAAGGACAGCAAGCAATTGCCCAAGCCATTCGTGAAGGACGGGTACGCTTTGAAACGATCAATATTGATTTTGCCGATTAAATTTTTTGTGCTCTTGCCATAAACATGCGTCTTCCCACTTTAGGCAGGCCTTCCGCATCGAAATAATATTTTTCCGAAAATTTAAAACCAGTATTTAATAACTCAAGCTCGATATTGCGGTTCAGATGACAGCCATCAGCAAGGACTTTTTGGATCGGGGTTAAAATGTCCTGCAATTTTTTCAATGCTGAATTGTCATGATACTGAACATGTTCAATCAGGTGTAAATTACCTTCAGGCTTTAATACTCGATGAATTTCGTGGAGAGCTTGAGCTAAGTCTGCAATACTGCACATGGTCCATGTACTTACGATATTTTCAATGGAATGGTCTGCAAAAGGTAATTTTTCGGCACTGGCTTGAATATGCTGGATATGAAAGGGGGTGTCAAAGATTCGTTTTTGTGCAAGACGATAAACATCAGGGTTTGGCTCAAGCGCATAGAGCTGATCAACTGCTTGATAAAAAGGTAAATTAAGACCTGTACCAAAGCCAATTTCTAATACTTCACCACGGATTTTTTTAATCAGTTCCGCGCGACCTTCCATCATGCTGGGGGTTTGCATCACTTGATTGAGCAGGTGAGGAAAAATACGCTGTTGATAATATTTATAAATCATGATGTGATCATTTTAAGTGTATGATCATGATTCTACCCAATGTGAATTTTGAATATAAGACAAAAATAGGACGAAATTTCTGTATTTTGTTACTGAAATTCGATTTTTATTTTAAGTTTATCTATTAATACTGGGATTAGATATTTTTGTTGGTTGAGTACTGCGTTTGAGGAGCATGTTATGAATAAAAAGTTAGTCTGTGCAGCGTTGATGGCACTGAGTGCTTTTCAAGCCAATGCTTTTCACTCTACCGCTGTGTCAAAGGCGCAGCTATCAAATCCCGCCTTTAATATTGCCAATGGTTTAGCTCCGATTGATCGTAATCAGAAAATCTCTGTTCTTGAGCCATTCCGTGGTGAGTTTCGAATTTTAGGTTCAAAAGAATATTATGATGATGCACAAGCAAAATTCTCACCGATTGACTATGCTGTGACACGGGGTTTATTTACTGAGCCTGAAATTGCCCGCCAAATTTCAATCAATCAATATGATCGATTCCTCAATTGGAAAATGGCTCGACCACCGATTCCGGCTCAGTTGGCAACTCAATTGGTTAGCAATATGCACATTATTCCTGCCAATCCTAAAATTGCCAAACAAATCAAACAAGTTAAACGTGGTGACTTGGTTCGCTTAACGGGAGATTTGGTTCAGGTGAATGATAAAGATTTGGTCTGGAAATCGGCTTTAGATTGGAATGGTGTGGGAGATGGTGCTTGCAAACTGATCCGAGTCAATTCGATTCAATGGCTAGAAAAGCAAAATATCTAAATTCAATTGAGCCAAATGAGACAAAATGTTATGGTGATATGTATAATTTTAGGTCAATTGAAAAATAAAGAGTTTGATAAATGAAAGGTTTAGCGTGTTTTACCTTGTTGATTTTCAGCTTGGGGCTGGTTGCTTGTCAAAGTCCGAATCCTAGCGTAGGTAAAACACATGAATACACCATCAAACAAAAGTGCCCAACACTCATGGATATGAAAGTGGGAGAGGTGTTGTTGTTCAATGCACCTGAAAATCCAAGCACAGGTTACCAATGGCAGTTATTACAGCCGCTTAAAATATTTAAAACCGAAGAAACCTATTTACAGAATGACAGTGAGGAAGGTGCGGTAGGCGTGGGCGGGACCAAAACTTTCCGTTTTACAGCGGAGAAACCAGGACAAGATTATATCGAGTTGGTTCATATTCGTGCCTGGGAATCTTCAAAACAGCCTGATCAACAATGGCGTTGCCGTATCCGGGTTTCTTAAGAGCAAAGTATTCTAATTCTCATCCTCTTGTCTTTTCAAAGCATTAACCGTAGTGAAGCTGCTGAACACGCACTTAAATATCAGAGTAGCGACATCCATGTCGCTTCACATTCGAACACCTATGTGCGCTGTGGTTAATTTTTAAAAGCATCCGACTGTTGAATGTTCATTTTGATGGCACAATCCGTTGATCAGAAGATTATTTACCTTCAGTTGTTTGCTTCCAATGATCAAGCTGTTCATCGGCAGTGAACATTTCTCCCATGCCTTTGACTGCATCACTTGGATTTTTAAGCTCACCATCAGCAGATTGCTTTTTCTCATCATAGACTTTGGCTTGATTTTCCCAATATTGATAACGTAAACCTTGAATATAGCGCCCTTGCTCTGTTTTAAGATCCAAGTCTTTCAACATATTCAGCGCCGACTCAATATTGTCGCGTTTAAGTTGGTGATCAATTTCTTCCGTGAGGCTGCCTTCACTCGCACGTTTTTTAAGATCAGCTTCCAAAGCATTATTATTTTCAGTAAATTTCTGATCGTATTCGTCGAGCAAAGCAATATCGTGAGCATCGTTTGGTGTACTCGGAAAGGCCTTAATCGGTTTGGTTTTCAATTGATCCATAACTTCTTGAGATGCATCTTTCGGCTCAGATGAATTGTTTTGTTGACCGTCTTTAGGAGAACATGCTGCTATGAATACGATTGATGTCAGTAAACCTGAAAGAAGCAAAGGGCGAAGTATTAAATGCATGATAAACATTCCTCATTAAAGCGTATTGATTAGCGTAGTTTCCTAAAGTTATAAACATAGGTGACATAGGGGAAGTCTATTTCATCTTGAGCGTGTTTGCCCGTATATTCCGATACAATCTGTTCGAATTTGTGTTTCAATTTGAGTTGTTCTTGTTCTGGCATCGCGGCAATGAAACTGGTGGAAAGTAAGCGTTTACTCACCACATTCTCTACCGTACCTGTGTGGAGTTGTGAAAATACTTTTGCAGTTTCAAGTTGGAATAAAAACTGATTTTCAAATACCTGTTTCCATTGCGCACTGTGGTAGCGTGGGGTATCTCCTTCAAGGGTTGCGAGCAAATCTGCCAATGCTTTTACCCAATCTATATTCTCGTCTCGTTGATTCCAGATCAAACCCAAATGACCTTCAGGTTTTAAAACATGATGAATTTCGTTCAATGTTTCGATATTGGCAAACCAATGAAAGGACTGAGCGCACAATACAGCATCAATACTTTCAGATTCTAACGGAATTTGATCACTCTTCGCTTGAAGCGTTTGCACATCAGGATGTACTATTTTCAACTGTTCCAACATTTCAGAAACAGGCTCAACTGCAATGATATTGGGCGTTGCCTGTTTCAGATAGGGAAGAAATTTTCCTGTACCTGCACCTAAGTCAACCACTTTTGAATCTGGGGTAAGTGCCAAATCTTCGATGAGCCATTGAACCACATCCTGAGGATAATTGGGTCTGGCCTGTTGATAAAGTTCAGCAGCGGTGCTGAAGCCTTTTTGAGCAGCAGGATGTAAAGAATGTGTCATATTTTGCGCTTTTTTATCTGACTAGACTCTATAAAATATGACATTTGAAGCAATCAATAGGCAAGTGCCGATTGATTTAATTTCAGCCAAGAAAAGAGCGGATGCTCGGTGTGCGAATGGATAAACAAATAATTTTTGAAGATGATCATATCAGAGCAATCTATTTAGCAGGTGAGTCTGACACTTTAGTTCTGTCATTTGGAGATTTGATCACTCGCGCCAAAGGGCTTTCAATTAATGCTGAAAAGTCTTTGATGAAATATAACTATGCCATTGTCGGTATTATGCCTAAGCAAAAGTCTTGGTTTCCTGCATCAAGTATGGCGGCACTTTTACAACATCTCCAGCCGATCCTAAGTCAATTCAAGAATATTGTAGGTTATGGTGGATCAATGGGGGGCTATGCAGCAATCAAATATGCCAAAGATTTAAATATGAATCGTGTAGTTGCCATGGTTCCACAATATTCAATAGACCCCACTGAAGTTGAAGATAAACGTTATACTGATTTCTATGATGCTGATCTAAATGCAAATATGCGTATTCAAGCACAGGATATCGTGACCGATTGCGAATACATTATTGTCTATGATCCTTATTTTGAAAACGATAAAGAACATTATTTAAAAATTAAGCCGCTGATTCCTCAACTGCATACGCTTCATTTACCCTATACAGGACATGATGCAATTGCTGTTTTGGCGAACTCTGCATTATTGCATGATTTTATTGAGCGCCCATACGACCAGACTTATTTCTATAAGCAGATCCGTGAGGTCAAGAAGAACAGTAAGTTTTACTATCGCAGTGTGATTGCACGCTTGTTGGGAACACACAATGAGGCATTGGGTAAAATTCTCAAAGGAACTGATATCCAATTGGACAGTACCTTCTTTGATGCCAGTTTAAAGCAGACCATTACCCGTATTTTATTGACCAATAAACGCGTTGATGAGCAAGATTTGCAAAAACTTGGGATTCAGGTCAATTTTTCATTTGAGGATAAAACCCAACTACAAGACAGCTTTGGCAATATCTTGGTATTTAATGTCATTACCCAAAAACTGGAAAGCTATGATCAACAGGTCATTGATGTTAACGGCAAATATATCATCCCATTGAATGTTGAAAGCAATGGTCTAGCGCAAGTCGAGATTAAAAAACAGACTTATTTGATTTGCATGAATGATCGTCGTGTGACCAAGCTATTTAAACATGATGAAGCGTTGTCATTGGATATGAATCCAGTTGTAATCAAGAAAACGCCAGACTTTTATGTGTTGAGCTATAAAAATTTCTATATGAGCTGTGATATTCAGGGACAGGTCAGTTTTGATGACGAAAGTTTAAATGAGTTTTGTCATTTTAAGATTGCATAACTTAGACTTTTTAACCGTACGACTAAAATAGATTTTCGCTTAGACCTTTTTAGCAACATCAGTGAATAAAAATAGTCTTTTGTCCTCGCCTTGTCCAAAAAGGACAAAGCGGGAACAATAGCAATAGGGTTGACGAACAGAAGCTTTGTTGATTGCTGAAAGCGCGTTAACAAATGCTTTGTTTAACTACATTGCTTTAAATCGTGTGTTGGAAACAATGCTTGATGTTTTCTGAATTCATTTTGAACTTTTAAATCAGGCAGTCCATAAGTTTCGCTAGAATATTGATATACACCAGTGACTGCCATGAGCGAGCCTTCCTGACCTTCTTTATAATGATAGCGGAAGGTTTTTCGCGAGGCATGCAGAAGTCTTTGATCAATAAATTTATAACTAAACAATTGATTTTCCATTTCTAAATAATATCGGGCTTCTATACGACAGCCCTGATCCAATTTAATCAGCTTAAAATAATTTCCTTCAGAACTTCTAAATCCAGCTTCATCTAAATTTTGAATCGACTGTAAAACATGGTCTTTTGCGATGATTGGGTTTAAGGAGGAGATCCAGAAAATAAAGAATAATATGAGTGACTTATAGATTGATTTTTTCATTTGGATATCTTTTATTGCTTGTTGGAGTCACTATAAATCCCAATCGTGTTTTTTTAAATTAAAAAGTAGATCCTATGCCAAAAATCTCCCTAAACTGAATTAATTATTTTCTCAGTTATAAAAACATAGCCCCCTAAAATCTGCGATTTGCACGTTTAAATGTACCAAAGTCATTAAAACGGACCCCATTTTCTTTCATGGCGGGATAACAAGCTTGTGCAATGGCTTGACGAATATAAAATGGATCACGAACAACAAAGTGATGAATTGCATGAGTACCGGCAAAGTTGAAACAGAAAGCTTGTAGAGGCTTCATACGCCAGTCAGTCCATACTTGGCATTGTTGGACAACATTGCCATCTTCGACATCGCCGTAATAATGCATATTCGAACTGGTAAAGTGCAAACTGAGGGTGCGTAGGAAATTGGGTGCAGCAATACTCACAGCATAGAATGCTGTCGCTTTGTCAGCAAATTTCCATACGCGATTTTGAGGTTGCGAAATCCCCAGAGTTTTCATTGCCAATTTGGCAGCACTGATCAATAGAAAGCTATGCCAAAGAGCATAATGAAGGTATCCAAATGGTGCATAAGCTGCAGAAAGTTTTGCCTTCAATTTAAGTTTTTCAACTTTTGATAAGTTCTTCTGTGCATGGATAAAACGGTTGGTGGTTTTCATCATGGTGATGGGGCGGAGATAAACAGCCAGCATATTGTCACCTGTCATGATCAAGCGTTTTAAACCCCATTTATCTCCATTGTTAATACCGCGTTCTTCCAGATCTGTTTTTGTTCCCGAGGATTTATGATGATGGAGATGTACTTCACGACGTATCCAAGGATTGACTGTACTTGGACGGAAGGCATATACCGCAGCCAGCATGGCATCATTTATTTTTTTATCCTTGCGATAATACATTTGATGAATCAAATCGTGTTCTAGTTCATGCAAAATTGACATCCAAAATGCAGAAAGTGGAATTGCCACATACCAAGCCATTTTCCCACGAGCGTATTGTGTTATATTGAAAATAATCCCCGTAACGGCAATACCCAGAATACTCAAACCGATTTGATCCTGATATTGAACCAGCCAAGGATGGCGTTCTCGTAACTGATTCCCAGCTTCCAAAATCGCTTTACGAATTCGATGACTGCGTTGCTCATCTTCAGGATCAGCAAAGTTCTTGGTTTTGTTCAGCTTGGATACATGTACATCGGAAAGGGGTAAATTCATTTCCGTTTTCCTCTATATTTTTTATGAAAACAAGGAAGTTTTAAAAGCCAACATTTGTTGGATTTTTTGAGAGATTATCTGATGATCAAAATAACGTCAACGTCAGTTTTAAAGAAAATGACCAAAAAAGTGAGTCAGCCAAAACAAGAACGCTCGCAAAAAAGAATGGAAAAAATGCTGGCAACTACACAAGAGTTATTGTTATCCATTGGAATTGAAAAGATTTCCATCCCTGAAATTGCCAATGCTTCGGGCGTTCCTCGTACCAGTATTTATCAGTTTTTTCCGACGAAATACGATATTCTGCGTCATATAGCACTCGCACACTTGAATGATTTGGTCAAACAATTGGGGAAAGCGGCTGTTCGAGTATTAACAGACAACCCCAGAGCAAGCATTGAAGTCTACGGGCAACTCCTTTCAGAAAGTATGATCCGGACCACGGCTAAATTTTTCAATGAATCTGAAATTGCCAGCCTGCTTATTCTCAGCGGTCCTTTTACGCGGCAAGCATATCTTGAGTACCAAATTGAGTTGAAAAAAGTCAGTGAGGGTGTACGTAAAGCATTGGAAATGATTCAGGTCGATAATTATGTTCCTCAACAACCTGATACTTTAACGATTTTAATGGAATTGGTTTTTACCTGTATGAAACATGGCTATTACAATGAAAGTTATATTTCAGAAGCCATTATTCAAGAAGCTTACCGTATGACCAATGCATATCTATTGGCGCTTAAAAATAATACTTTTGGCTTTCCGCAAGCATCATCACAATCCTAAAATCATTTGATTGGACAGGATTGATTTTCAATGTTGAATGAATGGTGTTATATGTTGAACAGATGATAAAGACCAGTATGAAAATCTGTGAAAATTTCATGCTATAAACAAGCTAGTGCAAATGATTGGAACAATAAGGTAAAAGCGACGCAATGAAGGCTGTATTTTTAGATTATGAATCTTTAGACAAAAATGATTTGGATTTTAGTCAGTTAAACGCAGCTTTTGACGAACTTATCCTTTATCCCTCGACCACGACTGAGCAGGTATTAGCACGTGTAGAGCATGCCGATGTGATCATCAGTAATAAAGTATTGATCAATGCAGAAACAATTGCTCAATCGAAGCAATTAAAGCTCATATTAATTTCGGCAACGGGTACCAACAATGTCGATTTAGATGCAGCCAAATCTAAAGGCATCGTGGTATGCAACTGTCAGGGTTATGGTACATCAGCAGTTGCACAGCATACCCTGACATTGATGCTGGCTTTAGCAACTTCTTTGCTCAAATATGATCGTGCCGTTAAGAAGGGGCAATGGAATAAATCACCAATTTTCTGTTTATTGGATTTTCCTGTTGTAGAACTGTCAGGGAAAACCTTGGGAATCATTGGTTATGGAGCATTGGGACAAGCGGTTGCCAAATTAGCTGAAGCTTTTGGTATGCAGGTTCTGGTAGGGGCACTGCCAAGCCGCCCACAGCATCAAGCACGAATTCCTTTTGCTGATCTACTTCCGCAAGTCGATTTTCTTTCTTTACATTGTCCTTTAACAGATGAAACACGGGACTTGATTGATGCACAAGCACTGAACGCAATGAAAAAATCTGCATTTTTAATCAATTGTGCCCGTGGAGGCATCGTGGACGAACAGGCTTTGGCGGATGCATTAAGACAAGGCAAGATTGCAGGCGCAGCGACAGATGTACTTTCTGTTGAACCTCCAAAACAAGGAAATGTGTTGCTTGCAGAGGATATTCCAAACCTGATTATCACCCCGCACAGTGCCTGGGGAAGTGTTGATGCTCGGCAACGTATCGTCAATCAAATGGTGGAAAATTTTGAGGCATTTCAACAGGGGAAAGTGATTCGTCAGGTGAATCACTGAAATCTTAAACAGACATCATGTTATAAATAAAATTATAACTGCATTATTGCTCTTTCAACCACGTCTTCCCTGGATCTAAGCTTTAACGATCTGAGTGAGGGGCTATCTTGGTACACCTGCCTCATCATCTGCGGGTATATTGGTATCATCATTTCGGGTTGAGTCTGTTGATGATGGACTCGGCATGTTGCTCTGGTTCTCTATAGGCAAGCTTTGTTTTTTGATTTCAAGCTCTTGTTGATCTGATTGAATATTTTGAGAAGCTTGTGTTTTGAGTGCTGATGGCGCAACTGATTCTTGCGTTGATGGATTTGCAATAATTTGGTTAGAAATGTTTGGAACATTGGCTACGGTATGGGGATTCGCTGAGTTTGCAGTAGTTGATGATTGACTCAAGCTGCCTTGTTCTATTGGCACGTTATAGCTGTTTTTGCCCATCACACGATCTTTGGTCTGTTCAACCTTTTTGACTGCGGTGTCTATGCCTTGACGCGTATTGTCTCGAGCAATCGTGGCTTGTTCACTGGTATATTTTTTCGTATTCTCAATGGTTTCATCAAAGGATGGTTTGATTTTTTGAATTCCTTTTTCGGTTGCATCTCCTACTTTTTCAGCCGTATTTTGTACTGCTTCACCTGTCTTATGGGCGAGGACTCTAAATATATTGGGATTATCACCATAAGGTTGGGTTTGAGTGCCTGTTTGAGCATACAGTGATGATGTTGCACAAATTGCAGTAACCATACATAAACTTTTTATCTTCACCATGTTTTTCATTCCTTTATGATGACTTTATTAACGCTGCGAATCATATTGGGTAATCATACTGTTTCATTCAATAACAAGCTGAAATGGTAATAAATCCACAACAGCAAAATATAACAATACAAGTTGGAGATTATTACTGGGCATTGGAAAGAAAAGCCCACGGATGTGGGCTTTTCATCTTGATATTGTATTAAATCCAATCCGATTCAATTATTTGGCTGCGATATTTGCTTCGGTTGATACGCCAACCTTTGCGCTACCTACTGGGGTTTTCACTTGCGTATGTGAATTTACTTTCGCACCCGTGTTGCTTGATTTTGGCTTAACCAAGTCTTTGGTTTTTTGCCATGTTTTACTGGTCGCAGATTTGGTTTTGTCTTTCGCTTTTACCGCTGCTTCTTTAGTATTGTGACCTGCTTCTGAACTTAGTTTTTTGGTATTTTCCCAAGCACCTTTGCTTGCAACTTTACCTTTATCAATACCGGTTTCAACACTTGTACCGACTTTGTCAGCAGTGTGTTTTGTGCCATCCCACGCATCTTTAGATACTTCACGGGTTTTGTCGACACCTTTTTCAACACCCGTACCTACTTTACCCGCAACATTCTTGGTGCCATCCCAAGTCTCTTTGGACACATCACGGGTTTTATCAACACCTTTTTCGATACCATCACCGACTTTAACAGCAGTATTTTTTGTACCATCCCAAGCATCTTTAGAGACTTCTCGGGTTTTATCGACACCCTTTTCAATGCCATTCCCGACTTTGTCTGCTGTATTATGGATACCCTGACCAATATTGCTGAGTAAACCTCCACCATTCGCATTGACTTCTGCAGAAGCATTCGCGCTAACATTTGTGTTGGCAAAAAGAAGAGGAGAGCTAGCTAAAAGGGCTGTAGCGATCACTGTTGTTTTAAGCATTTTCTTCATAATTCGTTTTATCCTATACCTGAATGATTTCAAGTTTGAGTGTTGCCTATCATAATGTGAAATATGGATGGAAATCGTCTTTGAGATAAAACAGCAACAGCATATCTACACAGTTTTAACACTAATGTAAAAATTGTGAATAAATATTAAGTTCTATTTTTGGGGGAAATTTATAAATTTTTAAATTTAAAATTCTGATACTTATAAACCAAAAACCACTATTCTAAAACTATGTTCTATTGGCACTCCTAGCTTGTCATTGAAACAGAAAACACATAAGCTTTGGCATCAGTCCCTATCTAATTCCTATAATGAACAATATAAAAATCCTGGTGTTGTTAAGTATATTATTAACTTTTAGACCGAGTTTTGCCTGTGCTTGTGGAGAGGAAATTCCTCTCAGTCATCAAATGATTGGCTGGATTACAACGGCGATTTTATTTTTACTCTATTTAGTTCCAAGTTTTTATTTTGCAAAATATTTTAAGAGATATCAGCTATCTATTCTACACCTCATTTTTCCTCATATGTTAATGTCTGCCCTACTATACGCGATGATGAATTCTTTTAAATTGGGTTTAAATCCAATTTATGATTGGGTTGCGACTTACCTCCCGAATAGCTTAATTTTTGCAGCGATCGGATTGATTGGTGTGATTTTTTGGTTCTATCCCGTGATTTATGTGGCTAAAAGAGCTAAATGATTTTGTATTTAGCTCTACCAACATAGCAAAGTGAAGTACCGAGATTAATTGCATTTTTCCAGATTTGATGCTCTAAAGTTGTTTTTGAGTGAATTGAAGTTTTTTAGTGTTTCAGCATCTTTAGGATCAAAAACAGTCTGTTTTTGTTCAATATCTGCATCTACATTTGAAAATGCTGAGATCAATTGTTCACCTTTAAAAATCCAATGCTCAGTTGCTTTTCCTGTTTCAAAGTTCCCTGTAAATTCAATCACGCAGTTATCTGTTTGTCGAATAAGACGGGCGAGGTTGTGTTTGGTATTGGGTTGTGCCGAGATATTCTTGTGTTGTTCTAGAATAGTTGGCGCGTTTGGATTGGTGGGTGTTGTTGAGCAGGCGGTGAGGGCGAGTGTGATGAATATTGCACAAAATATGATTTTATTAGCCATTACTTTTAAGCTCAGATAGAAAAAGTCATATTCAGTTTATACAAATCATTGAGCAGATTAGGATTTATTTAGTTATTGATTGTTAAAGACTATTTTAAAAAATTACATTCTTTGTCTATATTTTATTTTTCAATGATGCAACTTCTTAATATTGTAGAACAGAAATATTCACAACACTTGTAAACCAGTCAGGTCACTGTAAAGGTAAAAAATTGCTCCCAATACTGAATTCCTGATTCCCAGAGAATGTATTCTTCTAAGATTAAATGAGGAAAGAGCAGAAAAAATTTACATATGCCCTTGATGATCATGGCATGTTTCAACTGCACTTAGATTACTTGTTATAGACGGTAAAAACTTTGAATACAGTAAAGCTTCAGCAACTGGTTTTACATCACTGAATGTTGCAACAGCACCATGAGATAAATTCTGATTATTTTTTGTTATGTAATCCTCAAGCTCTTTCAAGAGCTTGAGGATAGCAATAGTCATTGGTGAATGACTATAAATAGCCGTAATTAGTGCTGTAACACTGAAATATCTGCAACACTTGTAAATAAATCACGTAACTGTGCAAGTAAACGTAAGCGGTTTGCTTTTAACTCGACATCATCCGCCATAACCATAACGCCTTCAAAGAAAGCATCAATTGGTGCACGTAGTGCTGCCAACTTGGAAAGTGCAGTGGTGTAGTCTTTTGCATCCAGAAGCGGCTGAACAACAGGAAGAATAGTTTGAATCTCTGTATAAAGTGCTTTTTCAGCATCTTCAACCAATTTCGCTTCAACAATCTCACCTGTAGGTGCGGCTTCTTTCGCCAAGATATTTGCAACACGTTTATTTGCAGCAGCAAGTGCAGCAGCTTCTGGCAAATCACGGAAATGATTCACTGCGGTAACTCGCTTATCAAAATCTAAAGGTGATTTTGGCGAAAGTGCTTGAACAGCCTGAATCACATCAACGGCAACACCTTGGTCTTCGTATTTAGCACGATAACGACCTTCAAGGAATGCCACTGCATCCGCCAAAGTTTTTTCGTGGTCTTTCAATACATCGCCATATGCAGCTAAAGCCAGCTTGATTAATTCTTCAATAGAAACATCAAGATTATTTTCAGTCACTAAGCGTAAGATACCAATTGCAGAACGACGTAAAGCAAATGGATCTTTCGAACCTGTTGGGGCTTGACCAATACCGAAAATACCAGTCAGCGTATCTAAACGATCAGCAAGCGCAAGTGTTGTACCGGTTTTGGTTTTTGGTAGCACATCACCCGCAAATTTAGGCAGGTATTGTTCACCTAAAGCTTCAGCAACTTCATCATTCTCGCCTTCAATGCGAGCATAATAAGTGCCTGCAATCCCTTGTAGTTCAGGGAACTCACCGACTAATTCAGAAGTTAAGTCGCATTTAGCAAGTAGTGCGGCTTTTTCAGCATCCGCAGGTTTTGCACCTGTGATTGCAGATAATGCCACAGCCAATTTAGCAATACGTTCAGACTTATTCCAAAGAGTCCCTAACTGTGCCTGGAATACCATATTGGCCAATTTGTCTTTACGAGATGCGAGTGGCTGTTTTTGATCTTGCAAGAAAAAGAATTCAGCATCTGACAAACGCGGACGTACAACTTTTTCATTTCCTTCAATAATTTGAGTTGGATCTTTAGACTCAATATTTGAAACCGTAATGAAATAAGGTTGTAGTTTGTTTTCAGCATTGACCAAACAGAAATACTTTTGGTTGTCTTGCATGGTCGTGATCAAAGCTTCTTGAGGGACTGCAAGGAAACGCTCTTCAAAACTGGCACGAAGCGCAACTGGCCACTCGACCAATGCAGTCACTTCATCACGAAGATCCGCAGGTACAATCGCAGTCGCATTCACTTCATCTGCTAAAGCTTTGACTTGTTGATCAATGATCGCTTGGCGCTCTGCAAAGTCAGCAATAACATAGGCTTTACGTAGTGCATCTAAATATGCATCTGCATTTGCCAATACAATGGCTTCAGGTGCATGAAAACGATGACCATAAGTCACATTGCCTGTTGTATGATCTTGAATGGTAGCGTCAATTACAGCGTTATCTTTCAACAATACCACCCATTTCACAGGGCGAACAAATTCAGTACGGCTTGCAGCAGAACGCATGCGTTTAGCAATAGGCAGGTTATCCAATGCTGTTTGTAAAATCTGTGGCAGTAAAACGTCAAGGCTTTGACCCTTGACATCTTTTAAGTAGCAAACTTTTTCAACTTTACCCGCTTGGAATGTTGATACTTGATCTGCCGTAATGCCTTGACCACGCATGAAGCCTTCTAAAGCTTTGGTTGGTTTCCCTTCTGCATCATAAGCTGCTTGAACAGCAGGACCATCGAAACGTTTTTGAGAGTCAGCTTGAGCACCATCCACATTGACGATCTTGAGCGCCAAACGACGTGGTGCAGCATAAGCTTCAATGACTTCAAATGCCAAACCCGCTTCGTTTAACCCTTTTTCTGTTTCAGCTTTTAAGGCATCACGTAAAGTTTTTAGGCTTTTAGGGGGTAATTCTTCACAGCCAAGTTCGAATAAAACAGTATGTTTAGACATTATTTATTCTCCTCAGCTTTTGCTTCTGCTTCAACTTGCGCCTTCAACTGTGCCAATACTTCATCACGTAAATGCGGTTCAGCCATTGGGAATCCTAATTTCGCACGGGCAGCCACATAGCTTTGTGCAATAGAGCGTGCCAAAGTACGGACACGTAAGATGTAACGCTGACGCTCAGTCACAGAAATTGCACCACGGGCATCAAGCAGGTTAAAACTGTGTGATGCTTTGATGACTTGTTCATATGCAGGAAGTGGAAGCTCGGCTTCCATTAAACGTGTGGCTTCGGCCTCATAAAAGTCAAACAGCTCAAACATTTTTTCAACGTTGGCATATTCAAAGTTATAGGTCGATTGCTCAACTTCGTTTTGGTGGAAAACATCACCATAGGTTACAGTACCGAATTGACCTTTGGTCCACACCAAATCGTAAACAGAATCTACGCCTTGTAGATACATTGCCAAACGCTCTAGTCCATAGGTGATTTCACCTGTAACAGGATAGCATTCAACACCGCCAACTTGTTGGAAGTAGGTAAATTGAGTAACTTCCATACCATTCAGCCAAACTTCCCAACCTAAGCCCCAAGCACCTAATGTTGGAGATTCCCAGTTATCCTCTACAAAACGAATGTCATGGATCAAAGTATCAATACCAATCGCTTTTAAAGAATCTAAGTAAAGCTGTTGAATATTGTCAGGATTTGGTTTAAGCACCACTTGGAATTGATAATAGTGCTGTAAACGGTTTGGGTTTTCGCCATAACGACCGTCTTTCGGACGACGTGATGGTTGAACATAGGCTGCGTTCCATGTTTCAGGACCAAGTGCGCGTAAGAATGTTGCAGTATGGAATGTCCCTGCACCCATTTCCATATCGTAAGGTTGTAACACTACACAACCTTGTTCAGCCCAGTAGTTTTGTAAGGCAAGAATTAAGCCTTGGAATGTATCAATATGCGATATGGCGCGACTCATGCAGCATCCACTATAAGTATTAGAAAAAATTGGTTCTAAGTATAAGGATTTTGCGGAGGTGTGGCAAAGGTTAGTCTATAAATATTGATACCGATCGCAGAACAGCTCAGGTACATTTTTTTAGATTTTCTTTTGAGATAAAACTTTTCATTTGATGGGCCTCTTTTGTTATTTTCATTTCTTGAATATGCGCTTCGGTTTCAGCATCTGGGGAGTCTGGGTTGATGGCGGATTCAGAGGTGGAATTCTCAGAGATTAAGATGAGATCATCTCTAAAAAAAGCCCAGTCTTTTTCAATAGGCGGGGTATTTTTTGCACTTGTTTTTGTCTTTAACAGACAGATTTTACCTTTTTTGATCAGTGTGAGTTCAAGTACACTGGAAGGGGTGTTTGCAATTTCAATCTGCTGGGTTTCCAGGATCACAGGTTCGTTTGAAGAGAAGCAGGCGGTAAGCAAAGCGCAAGAAATTAAAGTAATTAAAAGGGGTGTTTTGTTCATCATTAATAATTAAGAAGTTAAATTATATATTTGATATTAACATAAAAAAAATAAATATATGAACTTTTGGGTTGTGAGTTGATTTTTGAAAGTTAGCTATTAAGCACGGATCAGGATGATGTTATGAGGCTTTATTTCACGTTAAATAAATGAATTATTTAAAAATCATGATTAAGATTTTCATGGACCAAATGATGCAAAATAGCGGAAGTCTAGCTTGAAAAATTCGTTCATATTATTAAATGCTGATACTGGTTTGCCTTATACATAAATTTTCGTATATTCGCTTTTATTATGGGGGTATTTGAGAACTGTTGAAAAATTAAACTTTAAATAAAATTAAAT
>NZ_JADVOP010000024.1 GCF_016508585.1 Acinetobacter baumannii | reverse complement strand
GAGTTATAAGTGATTGAAATTTTATTTATAATACACTTAAAAAAAAGGAATAGTTTTAAAAATAATCGCTTGGTAAATAATCAATAAAAAGCTTATGAGAAACCTTGACTTTGTTCGCTAAACCTACAAAAATGCTTGCTTAAGTTTCAGATGTTTTTTTCGATCACCCTTCGAATAAAAGTATCAAAGCGAGCAATAACATTTTCTCTAAGCCGAGAAAATGACATATACCGAAAGATGTTTATCCCAACATATTTCAGTGATTCATACAGCCCACACGGTTGCGTGACGATTTATTTTTTTATTGCTGCAAAAACGAGTCAATATGTGTGCTATAACAGAGCGCACAATCAATGAATGAAACACAGTCTATGTCTCCCATAGTGCTGTGGAAAAAAGATTAGGGTGAATACGTTGGAACTTTTATCTGGTGGTGAAATGCTCGTTCGTGCATTGGCGGACGAAGGCGTTGAACATGTTTTTGGATATCCAGGCGGCGCAGTATTACATATTTATGATGCGCTATTTAAACAAGATAAAATTAATCATTACCTCGTGCGTCATGAGCAAGCTGCCGGTCATATGGCAGATGCCTACTCACGCGTAACAGGTAAAACGGGTGTCGTACTGGTCACTTCTGGTCCTGGGGCAACCAATACCGTCACACCAATCGCTACAGCTTATATGGACTCAATCCCAATGGTGATTTTGTCTGGTCAGGTTGCAAGCCATCTGATTGGTGAAGATGCATTCCAAGAAACAGATATGGTTGGTATTTCTCGCCCAATCGTAAAGCATAGTTTCCAAGTGCGTCACGCAAGTGAAATTCCTGCAATTATTAAAAAAGCATTTTATATCGCTGCTTCTGGGCGACCGGGTCCTGTTGTTGTTGATATTCCAAAGGATGCAACCAATCCTGCAGAAAAATTTGCCTACGAATATCCTGAAAAAGTAAAAATGCGTTCTTACCAGCCTCCGCATAGAGGGCATTCAGGTCAAATTCGTAAAGCCATTGATGAATTGATCAATGCGAAGCGCCCAGTAATTTACACAGGTGGTGGTGTTGTTCAGGGCAATGCTTCTGAATTACTCACGGAATTGGCGCATCTATTGAATTATCCGGTGACCAATACCTTAATGGGCTTGGGTGCTTTCTCTGGAAATGATCCGCAATTCGTGGGCATGCTCGGTATGCATGGCACTTATGAAGCCAATATGACCATGGCAAATGCGGATGTTATTTTGGCAATCGGTGCACGTTTTGATGACCGTGTAACCAACAATCCTGCTAAATTCTGTCCAAATGCCAAAGTCATTCATATTGACATCGATCCTGCAACGATCTCGAAAACGATTATGGCGCATATTCCAATCGTAGGTGCAGTAGAACCTGTACTTCAGGAAATGTTGGTTCAGTTGAAGCAAATGAATGTTTCAAAGCCAAATCCAGAAGCGATCGCGGACTGGTGGTCACAAATCAATGAATGGCGCAAAGTTCATGGTCTGAAATATGAAGCGGGTCGAGATGGCGTGATGAAGCCGCAGCAGGTGGTTGAGGCTTTGGATAAAATTACCAATAGCCAAGCGATCATTACCTCTGATGTCGGTCAGCATCAAATGTTTGGTGCCTTGTACTACAAATATACACGTCCACGTCAATGGATTAATTCAGGTGGTCTGGGGACGATGGGTGTTGGCTTGCCTTATGCAATGGCGGCTAAATTGGCATTCCCGGATCAGCAAGTGGTGTGTATTACGGGCGAAGCCTCTATTCAGATGTGTATCCAAGAACTTTCAACATGCAAGCAATATGGCTTAAATGTGAAAATTCTCTGCTTAAATAACCGTGCTTTGGGTATGGTAAAACAATGGCAGGATATGAACTATGAGGGACGTCATTCAAGTTCTTATGTTGAATCATTACCTGATTTTCCAAAGCTGATGGAAGCGTATGGACATATAGGGATCCAGATTGACCACGCGGATGAGCTTGAGTCTAAGCTTCAGGAAGCGATGGCGATCAATGATAAATGTGTGTTCATCAATGTCATGGTTGACCGTACTGAGCATGTATATCCAATGCTGATTGCAGGTCAGTCGATGAAAGATATGTGGTTGTCTAAAGGGGAGCGTACTGAATGAGACATATAATTTCTGTACTCGTTGAAAACGAAGCTGGTGCGCTTTCTCGTTTGGTGGGGCTGTTTTCTCAACGTAACTACAATATCGAAACCTTGAACGTTGCGCCAACCGAAGATCCAACCATGTCGCGTTTGACATTGACGACTTATGGTGATGATCACAAGATTGAACAGATTACCAAGCAACTCAACAAATTGGTTGAAGTGGTTAAGGTGGTTGATCTGTCTGAAGGCGCGCATATTGAGCGCGAACTGATGCTGATCAAAGTCAAGGCATTAGGTTCTGCACGTGCCGAGATCAAACGTACTGCGGATATTTTCCGTGCGCAAATTGTCGATGTAACACCAACGACTTATACCATTCAGATTGCAGGTACAACTGAAAAAATTGACGGCTTTATTGATGCACTTGCAGAGAACACAATTTTAGAAGTGGTTCGTTCTGGTGTATCGGGTATCGCCCGCGGTGAAAAAGTGCTTTCACTGTAATTTATTCAACTCTTAATTAATTATTTGATTTTTTATTCCCTCATGTATAACCTCTTCTCGGAATAGAAGAGGGACTTAGACTAGAAGATTCCAAACAAAAATCTTCAGGATAAGAAGAGGAAACACAGCATTATAGCGGAGACAGCAATGCAAATTTTTTATGATAAAGACTGCGACTTATCTATCATCCAAGGTAAAAAAGTAGCGATCATTGGCTACGGTTCACAAGGTCACGCACATGCGCTTAACCTTAAAGATTCAGGTGTAGACGTTACTGTCGGTTTACGTGCTGGTTCAACTTCTTGGAAAAAAGCTGAGAATGCAGGTCTTAAAGTTGCTGAAGTTCCAGCTGCTGTTGCTCAAGCTGATTTAGTCATGATTTTGACACCTGACGAATTCCAATCACAACTTTATCGTGATGTGATTGAACCAAACATCAAAGAAGGTGCAACTTTGGCATTTGCTCATGGTTTCTCTGTTCTTTATAACCAAGTTGTTCCACGTAAAGACTTGGATGTCATCATGGTTGCACCAAAAGCGCCTGGTCACACGGTTCGTTCAGAGTTCCAACGTGGTTCAGGTGTTCCTGATTTGATCGCGATTCATCAAGATGCTTCTGGTAATGCACGTAATGTTGCGCTTTCTTATGCGTCTGGCGTAGGTGGTGGTCGTACGGGTATCATCGAAACTTCATTCCGTGAAGAAACTGAAACTGACTTATTTGGTGAGCAAGCAGTTCTTTGTGGTGGTGCTGTTGAATTGGTTAAAATGGGTTATGAAACGCTTGTTGAAGCGGGTTATGCACCAGAAATGGCTTATTTCGAATGCTTGCACGAACTTAAATTAATCGTTGATTTGATGTTCGAAGGCGGGATCGCAGACATGAACTACTCAGTATCGAACAATGCTGAATACGGTGAATATGTGACAGGCGTTGAGGTAATCAATGAGCAATCACGTGAAGCGATGCGTAATGCGCTTAAACGTATCCAATCTGGTGAATATGCGAAGATGTTCATCCAAGAAGGTGCATTGAACTATCCATCGATGACTGCTCGTCGCCGTCAAAATGCTGCACACGGTATTGAAGTGACAGGTTCTAAGTTACGTGCGATGATGCCTTGGATTCAAGCCAATAAAATCGTTGATAAAGAGAAAAACTAACTTTTAGTTTTTACCAAAACCCACTCTTTTGAGTGGGTTTTTTTATGCTATATTTCAGATAAATTGAATAAAAAAGAATAATACAAGATGAAATCAAAAATATGTTCAGTCACCATGGGTGTCGTTGGATGTTTTTCGATGTTGTTGTTTGCACAGAATGTTATTGCTGCTAGCGCTGTACAGCAAATTCAGCCTGATTCTCAAAATACAGAAAAGACAATATTGAATGAAAACATTGCAATGGATGCGCTTGATGAAGCCAATGAGTTACTCAACTCAAAGCAACCTCAACGTGCAATGGATGTATTACAGCCTGCGATTCAGTATTTTGAGAAATATCAGAACTCGCAATTTGACAGGATTTATGCTGCAAATGGAACAGCTGAAACACTGCTGTATCTCATGCTTGGCACCAATGAACAAAATAATATTCGTGTTTTTTCAGGTTGTTGGGCAGAGCTGTATTTTACTGAGGCATATGCTTTTATTGAAATGAATGATATGCAGAATGCGCAAATAAAGCTAAAACATGCTCTTGCACTTTCACCTTTTAATAGTGAGTTTTTGAAAGAATTGGGTTTTATTCAACAGGTAGGTCAACAATGGCAGGCTTCAGTGGAGAGCTTTAAAATGGCTGAAGCGTATCTTTATTTGATTGGAGTCAAAGAGAAAAGATTGTCTATTCAGCAGGGTGTAAGGCGTAGTTTAGGCGTGAGTTTAATTGAATTAAATCGGTTGGAAGAAGCAACTCAATATTTTAAAAAGGTCTTAAACGTTGATCCATCCGATCAAAAAGCAAGGAATGAATTAAAGTATATTGAAGAGTTAAAAAATGGTCATGAAGTGAAAAAGTCGATAGGTCGTGTTTGAATTTCTGAGTTTTAAATCTACTTATCGGTAGCAATAATTAACTTATAAAAATTTTTATTGTGATAAATTACACATTATTGATTATCGTTGAATATGGTCTTGAATCATGAAATTTAAACTTCTTCTTACCATGATGACTTTGTCTATTTCATGTTTTAGTTATGCTGAAACTCAGACTGGTTCTGTAGAGGCAAGTGCAGATTTAAAACCGCTAAGTGGCGTACGTGTATCAATGCAACGTATGCTTAAATCAGGCGAAGGTCGTTATTATATGAACCTTTATGCAGGTATTGCTCATCCGCATGGCGTGCTGACTGATTTAATGAATGGTACAACGGTGGACTTTAAAGGCAACCAGAAAGGTGATCAGTTGGATTTAAAATCTGTGGCTACAGAGACGGATAGTACCGTGGCTGGAAAGTATCAATTGACTGGTGTGCTTAATGCAAACAGTGGACTGTTTAAAGCTACACTTTTAGAAGCAGGTAAAACGGCTGGGCAATCCATACAGTTTGAACCTGCGTTTAAGGTCATGAATAAACCAGTTTTTATCTTTAAATTCTATGGTCAGGACGATGCCAATAGCCCATTTGGCAAATCTTTAAAACGTGTAGATGTATTGAATAAAAACAACAATACTGTGGTGCAAAGCCTTACTGGGTTTACAGGCTATCCAAACAGTGTCGGCTATATGGATATCAATTTTGATGGCTATTATGATGTAATTGTTTCGGACCTGTCTCAAGGTCGTACTGTAGAAGACAAGCGCTATGTTTACTGGATGTATAATCCGAAAACTCAACAATTTCAGCGCTCTCCACAACTCGAAAAAATAGCGGGCTTCCCCAACTTACATGGTGAAAAGCAGCAGATTGATTTTGGCAATGGGCAAGTTTATCAAGTTGAAAATGGTCTCCTTGTTCGTGTGAAAGGTGATCAGTAATTGGTCAAGAAACTGTCATAAAATAATCATTAAATTGTCAAGAAGATAACCTAATCTGTCTAAAAATGAACAGATTAGGTATCGTATGAATAAAACGTTCGCGAACACCTTGCAATTTAAACAACAAGATTTTCCCGATAATATTAAGTATTATTTCAATCCAAACAACAAGAAAACGACAACGAATAATGATGACCTTATTCGTGATTTATCTCGACCTCGGCTTAAAATTGCAATCGTGACAGAAACATGGCCGCCAGAAATTAATGGTGTGGCTTTATCTTTGATGCAACTGTGTAAAGGATTGCAAAATCAAGGGCATAAAATTTTGCTGATTCGTCCTGAACAGAAAGCCAAATGTTATGACTTTGTTCCCAATAAAGAGTGCTTGGTAAACGGTCAGTCAATTCCTAAATATCCGGACATGAAGTTTGGTTGGCCACAATTTCTCAAAGTCTCTCAGGCGATTTCAGCATTTTCACCTGATGTCGTGCATATCGTGACTGAAGGTCCATTGGGATTTACGGCACTGCATGCTGCAAAAACACGACGTATCCCGGTTTCCAGTGGTTTTCATTCTCAATTCCAAGAGTTTAGCCGTTTCTTTGACTTGGCATTCTTGGTCAAGCCGATACAAAGCTATTTGAGATGGTTTCATAATGCAACCCATTTAACCTGTGTGCCTAGTCGTGACACAGAGCAGGCTTTGCGTGAATTTGGTGTGACCTGTCCCTTGGTAGTGGTTGGGCGAGGTATTGATACAGAGCGGTTCTCATCACAACGCTACTCGGAACAGCTTAGACAACAATGGGGGGCAGATGAAAACACCACAGTCTTAATCTATGTGGGGCGTTTATCTTCAGAAAAAGAAGTTAATGTGGTGATTGATGCTTATTGCGCTTTACGTAAGCAATCACAACGTCAAGTCAAACTGGTGTTGGTGGGAGATGGTCCTGACCGTACCCGATTAGAAAAAATGCCAGGTGCAGTACATGTGATTTTCATGGGCAGTCTAAGTGGCACACAACTTGCTGAAGCTTATGCAAGTGCCAATGTTTTTGTATTTGCCAGCCAAGTCGAAACATTTGGCAATGTGGTCATCGAAGCGATGGCAAGTGGCTTACCGATTATTGCCTATGATTATGCCTGTGCCCAACTTCATGGCAAACATACACAAACTGGCTGGTTGTGCGCAATCGGTGATATTCAACAATTAAAGCAGCATGTGTTGCAGATTCCAGAGAACAGCATACTTAAACGCATGGGGCAACAAGCCATGCGTGATGTTCAAACCATTGGATGGCAACATCCAGTACAACAATTCGAAGAAGCACTATATCAGGTCACGCAGTATGCAAAGCGACTGACCTAGTTCATCTCAAATAATGAGAGGAGAGTGAAAATGAATTTAAAAAATACCAAAATAAAAATGCTCGATCTCGATCTTAGAGGTTGCTTATATCTCAATAATTTATCGCATACACAAAGTGTTGCAACGTTCTTTAAAACCGTCAGCCGTTTAGGGGATGGCGCTTTTTGGTGTGCGATGTTGATCATCGTCTGGTTGCAAAAAGGCTGGATGTATGGTCTGCAATTGCTCTATGTGGTGGTTGCCGGTTTGTTGGGGACAGGGATCTATAAATTTCTGAAACATAAAACAGTTCGTCCAAGACCCTATCAAGTCCATCAGGTGATTGTCTTGGGGGAACGCCCATTGGATCACTTCAGTTTTCCATCAGGCCATACACTACATGCTGTGATGGCAACGATTGTTTTTGGTTATATCCAACCACTGATGTTGTTCATCATGACACCTTTTACCGTCTTGATTGCGTTGTCACGTATGGTATTGGGTCTGCATTATCCGAGTGATGTGATTGTTGGAGCATTGATTGGTGCAAGTGTTGCAAGCTTGATTGTTTTAACCGCACCTTATTTAGGAGTTATTCTATGATGGTTTATTTACTGGTGGTGTGTAATTTCATCTTTAAAGAATCAGATGACTTTGATCACCAAGGTTTTAATTTTGAATGATCATTTATAAGTGGTCGCAAACATAGACAAATTGTCCACCGCCTCTAAGATTTGATACAGTAGCAGAATTAAATAAAGCAGAGGAACATGAGCATGGGCTTACGTTGGACGGACACGATTGATATCGCTATTGAACTCAGTGAAGCGCATCCAGATGTGGATCCACAATGGGTGCGCTTTACGGATATGCATGCATGGATTTGCGCTTTGCCAGAGTTCAGTGATGATCCTGCAAAATCAACAGAAGGCTTGTTGGAAGCCATTCAAATGGCATGGATTGATGAAGCAAATTAATCGCTTATCCATGTAATTAAGTGATGGAATGTCACTACACATCGAAAAATCCAATTTTTTTACAGATTAAAAGCGGAAAATTATCCATTATTCGGTATAATGCGCCAAAAATTTCGTGTCAAATTGACTTAAGGAGCCAATCATGGCTATTGAACGTACTTTATCTATCGTAAAACCAGATGCAGTTGCTAAAAACCACATCGGTGACATCTTTGCTCGTTTCGAAAAAGCTGGTCTTAAAATCGTTGCGACTAAAATGAAACACCTTTCTAAAGCTGAAGCTGAAGGTTTCTATGCTGAACATAAAGAACGTGGTTTCTTTGGTGATTTAGTTGCATTCATGACTTCTGGTCCAGTTGTAGTATCTGTTCTTGAAGGCGAAAACGCTGTACTTGCTCACCGTGAAATTCTGGGTGCAACAAACCCTAAAGAAGCAGCTCCTGGTACAATTCGTGCAGATTTCGCTGTAAGCATTGACGAAAACGCTGCTCATGGTTCTGACTCAGTTGCATCTGCTGATCGTGAAGTAAACTACTTCTTCGCTCAAACTGAAGTTTGCCCACGTACTCGTTAATTCGACGTATTTAGGGTCTATTTTTCTCATCCAATAAATCTTCGATTTATGAATTGATAACAGACCCGAAACCAGATAAGTGATATACTGCTTGTCTGGTTTTTTTATTTTTGTAGTTTTTATTGTTCAAATGCTGATCAATATTTTTCATTCTACGGCATGATTTAGGTAATCCCCATGAGTTCTGAAGTTGTCGCTTCATCGTTAAATTTAGATGAACAGCAGCCTGCATCGTCACATACAGTACAGGCTGACCGTGTTCAGTCTGCACATGCACAGAAAGTGAATTTACTTGGCATGTCACGTCCGCAATTGGAAAAATTCTTCGAAGAAATGGGGGAGAAAAAATTCCGTGCTGGGCAAGTAATGAAATGGATTCATCAGTTTTTCGTCACTGATTTTGCTGAAATGACCAATATTTCAGGCAAACTTCGTGAAAAATTGGAACGAATTTGCGAGATTAAAGCGCCTGAAGTTGTTCACCGTCACTATTCAAAAGATGGCACGCGTAAATGGGTTTTCCGTGTCGGCGATGGTGCAGGTTCACTGGTTGAAACGGTATTGATCCCAGCAGAAGATAAGACTGGTTCACGTAAAACCTTGTGTATTTCTTCACAAGTCGGTTGTGCACTCGACTGTTCTTTCTGTTCAACAGGAAAGCAGGGGTTTCAGCGAGATTTACTGCCCGACGAAATTATTGGGCAGCTGTGGATGGCCAATTATTCTTACATGGAAGATGTGCCAGTTGCAGAGCGTGAGCGTTCTGTCACCAATGTGGTGATGATGGGTATGGGCGAACCATTGCTGAATTATGATGCAGTATTGAGTTCCATGAATATCATGCTGGATGATTTTGCTTACGGAATGTCAAAGCGCCGTGTCACATTATCGACATCAGGTGTAGTGCCTAAAATTGATCAGTTGGCTCAAGATATTGATGTTGCTCTGGCAATTTCCTTACACGCGCCAAATGATGAACTGCGCAATGAATTGGTGCCAATTAACAAGAAATATCCTTTGGCGCAATTGATTGCAGCATGTCAGCGCTATATTGCCAAAGATGGTAATGAAAGTTCACGTAAACATGTGACGATTGAATATGTCATGTTGGATGGTGTGAATGACCAACCTGAGCATGCACAGCAAATGATTAAGCTGTTGAAAAATTTACCTAGCAAGATTAATTTAATTCCATTTAATCCATTTCCACACGCACCTTACGGGCGCTCAAGCCGAAATCGTATTATTTCTTTCCAAAAAACTTTGTCTGATGCGGGTTTTGTGTGTACGATTCGTCAGACGCGTGGGGACGATATTGATGCTGCTTGTGGACAGTTGGTGGGGCAGGTTGCAGACCGTACACGTCGTGCTGAACAGTGGAAAAAGAAAGTGGCTGAACGTGGTGAAATCATACGTTCACAAGGTTAAAGATCTGTAGACATACATTTATATCAACAAAGAATCAGGGGCTGACTTTGAGAAAATCGATGTATCAAAAAGCAGTTGTAATATTGGCAATTGGTTTATCTGCATTGGTGGTACAGGGTTGTCAAACGACAAACTCAGACACAATTATAAAAAAAGACCCTGAGAAAGCCGTAAAAGTCCGTACCCAGTTAGCTGCTGAGTATATTCGATCAGGCGATTTGGATGCTGCCAAACGTGCGCTTGATCAAGCGCTTGAAACAGATTCTCGAGATTCAGCAGCCAATATGATGATGGGGGTTTTACTCCAACAGGAAGGTAGCAAGATCAGCATGGAAAAAGCGGATGGCTATTTTAAACGCGCAATTTCAAGCGATTCGAAAAATGCACAGGCTCGTAATAATTATGGAACATATTTATTTGTGAGTGAGCGTTATAATGATGCCATTGAGCAGTTGAGTATCGCGGGTGCATCTCTTGGATATGATCAGCGTTACAAAGCTTTAGAAAATTTGGGGCGGGTATATTTAAAAGTCGGTGATACGGCAAATGCCGAAAAAGCATTCAAAAATGCCCTACAAGTTAATCGCGATTCGATCATTTCTTTGGTAGAGTTGTCAGAGATTTTCTATTTGCAACAAAAAAATGCGCAAGCAAGTCAACTCTATGAACAATATGTTCGTTTAGTAGGTCAGGACAAACAGGGCGCAAGAGCACTCTGGATTGGTTTACGTATTGCACGTGCCAATAATGACCAGATGGGAATGCAAGTGCTGGTAAACCAGTTACGGGCACTATTTCCTGACAGTAAAGAATATCAACGTTATCTGCAATTACAGTACAGTACTGAGGCCGTATGGAAGTAAATCCTAATTCACAGCAACCTACAGGTTCAAACGTAGCATCTAATGGTTTAGGAAATGTTCAACGTCCAGGTGAGTACTTGCGTCAAATTCGAGTCTCGAAGAACCTAGACATTCAGGATGTTGCAAAAGAGCTGAAAATGCCTGTAAAAACCTTACAGGCATTAGAGCAAGATGAATATAAATCTTTGCCGGAAGCCACGTTTATTAAAGGCTACTATCGTTCATATGCTAAATTTTTGAATGTTGATGCGACTGTCATCATTCAGCGTTTTGATGAAATCTATCAAAACGATACTGGGCTTTTGCCGAACCATGCATTGAATAACTCTCCGATCAAGATCATGGGTAAACTCCCTGGTTCAAACAGTGACCGTAATAAAAAATGGTTGAAGCGTGCATTGATTGCGATTGTTGCGATTGCTTTAATTTGGGCGTTAATTGCAGGAATTCAAAAGCTTACATCAAGCAAAAACAATGATGCTAAACCACAGGAGTCTGAAGTAGAAGTATTGAACTTAAACAATGCAGCTGCCACTTCAGGCGATCAAATGGTGCTGAATTTCAGCCATCCAACGTCTGTGCATATTGTGGACAGCACCGGAAAAGTTTTGGCAACTGGTCGTCAATCTGCGACATTGACACTGAGTGGTCAGTCACCATTCCAAATTCGACTCGATGATGCAACTGCTGTGTCATTAAGCCTTAATAATGAACAGATTTCATTGTCTCCATATACAGTGAACGGAAAAGCAGAATTCCGTTTGTCACGTTAATGGGCAAGAGTAGATAAGATCATGATTGAGAATCCAATCAAGCGCCGTCCAACACGTAAGATACGTGTGGGTTCGGTGTATGTCGGTGGTGATGCCCCGATCAGTATTCAAAGTATGACCAATACTGAAACATGTGATATTGATGCAACTGTTGCACAGATTCAACGCTGTGCGGATGTGGGTGCGGATATTATGCGTGTTTCAGTGCCGACCATGGAAGCTGCTGAAGCTTTCGGGGAAATTCGTAAGCGTGTTACCGTTCCTTTGGTTGCGGACATTCATTTCGATTATAAAATTGCTTTGAAAGTTGCTGATATGGGTGCGGATTGTTTGCGCATCAACCCAGGGAATATTGGTTCTGAAGCCAAGATTCGCGAGGTTGTGGCTGCGGCACGCCATCACGATATTTCAATGCGTATTGGAGTCAATGCCGGTTCTTTAGAGAAAGATATTCAAAAGAAATATGGTGAACCGACAGGACAAGCTTTACTTGAATCTGCGATGCGTCATATCGATATCTTGGATCGCCTGGATTTTCATGAATTTAAAGTATCTGTAAAAGCTTCAAATGTATTTTTAACCATGGATGCTTATCGTTTACTATCTGCACAGATTGATAATCCACTGCATTTGGGAGTGACAGAAGCCGGTGTTTATCGTACAGGTTCAGTGAAATCTGCGATTGCATTAGGTGGTTTGTTGATGGAAGGCATTGGTGACACCATGCGTATTTCATTGGCAGCAGAGCCTGAAGAAGAAGTGAAAATCGGTTTTGATATTTTAAAATCATTGAGTCTTCGTTCAAATGGGATCAATTTTATTGCCTGTCCTAGTTGTTCACGTCAGGAATTTAACGTGATTAAGGTCATGCAATCCCTTGAAGAACGTTTGGAAGATATTCGTACTCCGATGGATGTATCTGTCATTGGATGTAAAGTCAATGGTCCGGGTGAAGCCAAGGAAGCTGATATTGGTATTGTTGGTGCAAGTCCACGCTCACTCGTGTATCGTAATGGCGAAAAGAGTCATTTAATAGATACAAATCAGTTGGTTGATGAAATCGAAACGATGGTTCGTCAACGTGTTCAAGAGCTTGAAGAAGCTAAAGCTAAAGAGATTATCCGTAGTTCATCATGAGTTCAATTGTCGCAATTAAAGGTTTTAACGACGTACTGCCAACGCAAACTGCTGCATGGAGACGTCTTGAGCAACATTTAGCATCACTTATGGATGCTTATGGTTATCAGCAAATCCGTTTGCCGATCGTTGAACATACCCATTTGTTTAAGCGTTCAATTGGTGATGCAACTGACATCGTTGAAAAGGAAATGTATACCTTTCTGGATAAAGGCAATCCGCCTGAGTCCTTGACATTGCGTCCAGAAGGGACTGCGGGATGTGTACGTGCAATGTTGGAGCATAATCTTCTGCGTGGTGCTAATCCACGTGTTTGGTATGTGGGACCAATGTTCCGTTATGAGAAGCCTCAAAAAGGACGTTATCGTCAATTCCACCAATTTGGTGTCGAAACTTTCGGGGTTGCAACACCGGATCAAGATGCTGAACTGATTCTCATGACTGCACGTCTGTGGAAACGCATGGGGGTTGCCGACAAAGTTCAACTTGAGCTGAATACTTTGGGTGAATCTGATGAGCGTGCTGAGTATCGTGCAGCATTGGTTGAATTTTTGACTGCTCATCAAGCGGAATTGGACGAAGATTCACAACGTCGTCTGACAACCAATCCTTTGCGCATTTTGGATTCAAAAGATGCCCGTACCCAACACATTCTTGAAAATGCGCCAAAGTTGCACGACTTCCTAAAAGAAGACAGTTTGAACCATTTTGCCCAGTTACAGCAGTATTTAACGAATGCTGGCATTAGTTTTGTGATCAATCAAAAACTGGTACGTGGTTTAGACTATTACAACAAAACAGTATTTGAATGGACCACAACGCACTTAGGTTCTCAAGGTACTGTCTGTGCAGGTGGTCGTTATGATGGTTTGGTTGGACAGCTCAAAGGCAAGCCGGATCAATCTGTACCTGCTGTAGGCTTCGCCATGGGTATGGAGCGTTTATTGTTGCTTCTTGAACAGGTTGAAGACAATACTCCAACACGTGAATGTGAGCTGTTTTTGGTTTCTGACCCGGCTACACAAGGGCAGGCTTTGGTGTTGGCGGAGCAAATCCGCGATCAGATTGAAACGGCAAAAACGTCAATCCGTTTAAAAACAGGTTCACAGGGTTCGATGAAGAGTCAAATGAAGAAAGCAGACCAGTCTGGTGCGATCTATGCATTGATCTTTGGTGAACGTGAGGCTGAAGCACAGCAGGTTTTAGTTAAAGAACTTGCAACAGCTGAGCAACATGAAATTCAGGTATCTGAAATAGTACCGTTTTTCATTGAAAAACTTTCGTCAAAATAAGCCGATAATCATAAGGAAAAGGGGAGTCAAATGAGCGCAATGACTGATGAAGAACAACTGGATAGTGTGAAGTCATTCTTTAAAAAATATGGCTCGGCTATGGTCACTGGTGTGCTCATTGCATTGATTGCCTTTTTCGGTTGGGAATATTGGCAAAAGAAAACTTTGGCTGAAAATCAAAACCAAACGGCTAAAATTCAAAGATTGATGGACGAGGCAAGAGCAGCCAATGGTGATGCTAAAGTCGCAGCTGCTTTGGTGTCATCAGCAGACAAAATCGTCAAAGACAATCCAGATTCAGTGCAGGCAATCCAGGCTCAAATTATCATGGCAAAACTTGCTTATGATAAAAATGATTATGCCTTGGCTGAACGTGAGTTGAAAAAAGTCGAAAATTCTAAAATTAAAGATGCGGGTTTGTTACAAGTTGTAAAAATCAAATTGGCTGATGCACAGTTGGCACAAAAAAAGTTTGATGAAGCTTTAAAAACCTTGTCAACCGTGAATGATCCTGCTTTTCAAGCAAGTGCCGATGAGTTGAAAGGTGACATTTATGTGGCAAAAAATGATACTGAAAATGCCAAAAAATCGTATCAAGCAGCATGGAATGCAGTTGTTGAGCGTAAGCAAGAACGACAAATTTTACAAATTAAACTCGAAAGTGTTGGCGTATTAGTAGAAGATCCTGATCTTGAGCGCCCAATTTTAGCAACACAAGTGGATGAGTCTTAATGGATAGAAATTTTAAAATACCTTTTGCTTTAGCAATCTTATCAATCGCTTTAATCGGCTGTTCGAGCAATAAGACGAAAGAAGTAAAGATTAAGCCGAATCCATTGCCTAAAGTTGCACAAGCATCAAGTTTGGTGCAAGTTTTTTCGACCAGTGTTTCCTCAACCAGCAGTGAAGATGCGCTGCGTCTTCGTTTAGATACTGATAATGGTGTTGTGTTTGCATTAGATCCAAAAGGTGAAGTGGCAGCCTATAAAGGTAAACAACGCCTATGGGAAGCTAAAGTGACCAAAGAAGGTTTAAGCTCAGGTGTTGAGGCTGCTGACGGTGTGGTAATTGTGGGGAACCAGAAAGGGCGCATCTTTGCTTTAGATCAGGCTACTGGTGCAACCAAGTGGTCTACACAGTTATCGGGCGCAATCATTAGTTCAGCATTGATTCAATCTGGTCGAGTGATTGTGGTTGCAAATGACGGTACTGTCTATGCCTTAGATGTTGAGTCGGGGCAACAGGCCTGGACTTATAAATTACCCAATGCATCGTTGAGCTTACGTGGTCAAGCGTCCCCTGTAAGTTTGGATCCGCGTACAGTACTTATAGGAACATCTACAGGCTACCTCTTCGCAATTGATAGTCTTGCAGGTGTGCCACGCTTACAACGACGCGTTGCTGTTTCAGAAGGGCGATCAGATATTCAACGTTTGATTGATGTTGACAGTGAACCTGTGGTTTCTGGACAATATGTCGTAACGACAAGTTTTCAAGGCCAAGTCACTGTTCTTGATCTCGCGACACAACGTATCTTGTGGAGTGAAAATTCAAGCAGTATCAATCGTCCAGAAGTGACAGACGGTAAAGTGATTGTGTCACAAACAGATGGTCAGATTATTGCCTATGATTTGATTACTGGTCAGCAAATCTGGAAAAATGAGCAATTGCTGAATCGTAACCTCAGTAATCCTGTGCTGCTGGGTTCAACTCTTGTGGTGGGGGATTTGGATGGTTATTTACATCAAATTGATCTCAACAGTGGAACTACACTGGGTCGCTCAAAAACCAGTGGTGAAGTCCGTACCTTAAGAGTGATTGATAATCAGCTCTATGTATCGACGCGTAAAGGTGCACTAAGTATTTGGCAAAGTCGTTAACTGATTAGGATTCTCTATTTTTTTAGTCTTGTGCTAAAATAGACGCATCCGTAAGAATTTCATACACGGGGTGATTGCAAATCAATACCCCGTGTTTTTATTTTAGGTTTTTCCTACTTTTCTTCCTATACATTTCTGATGTTCAGACCAGTCATACTGGCTGATCTTGAATAAAGGTTATTTTATGAAACCCGTAATTGCGCTCATTGGTCGTCCAAACGTCGGCAAATCAACGTTATTCAACCAGATTACCAAGAGCCGTGATGCACTTGTTGCTGACTTTGCTGGACTAACGCGAGACCGCAAATATGGTGATGCAACTTATCAAAATAAATCTTTCATTGTTGTCGATACTGGGGGTATTGGTGAAAATGAAGGTGGTATCGATTCGTATATGGCAGAACAATCAAAAACTGCGATAAATGAAGCGGATATTATTATTTTTGTTGTGGATGCGCGTGCAGGTCTCTTGGCTTCAGATGAGCAGATTGCACGTGAGCTACGTACTCTGGGCAAAAAAGTATATTTGGTTGCCAATAAAGTCGATGGTGTCCATGCTGAAGCTGCTTTAGTTGAATTCTATAAGTTGGGTATGGGCGAGCCTTTGCAAGTGGCTGCGAGTCATGGGCGCGGCGTTCAACAAATGCTTGAAGACGTTCTTGCTGATATTCCAGAAGATGAAAATGAAGATGAGCATGATAAAGCCACAGGTTTGCGCTTAGCAATTATTGGTCGCCCAAATGTGGGTAAATCAACCCTGGTCAACCGTTTATTGGGTGAAGAGCGCGTGGTGGCTTTTGACCAACCTGGTACAACGCGAGATTCAATCTATATTCCGTTTGAGCGTGATGGTCGTCAATATACCTTGATTGATACGGCAGGTGTGCGCCGTAAAGGTAAAGTAGACGAAATGATTGAGAAATTCTCAGTGGTGAAAACGCTGCAAGCCATGAAAGATGCGCATGTTGTTGTGGTTGTTGTTGACGCGCGTGAGGGTATTGTTGAGCAGGATCTGCATTTAATTGGTTATGCGCTTGAGGCGGGTCGTGCGATGGTGATCGCCATTAATAAATGGGATAACATGACCGAATATGACCGCAAACAATGTAAACTCGATGTTGAACGTCGCTTTGATTTTATTCCTTGGGCAAAAATCCACTTGATTTCTGCTTTGCATGGTACAGGGGTAGGAGAGCTTTATCCATCAATCCACCGTGCTTATGATTCTTCTCATTTGAAAGTATCACCGGCAAAATTGACTCAAATTCTGAATGATGCCACCGATGCGCATCAGCCACCGATGATCAGTGGTAAACGAATTAAAATGCGTTATGCGCATATGGGGGGGCAGAATCCGCCTACGATTGTAATCCATGGTAATAAAGTGGATAAGACACCGGCAGATTATCGTCGCTACCTCGAAAATGTTTTCCGTAAAGTGTATAAGCTTGAGGGAACACCTGTTCGAATTGACTTTAAAACTTCAGAAAATCCATTTGAGGGGCGCAAATCTCAGATGGATGAACGTACAGCCGCACGTCGCCGTCGTTATATTCAGAAGTTTAAAAAGGCTGAGAAAAAATTTAGCCGTTAATACTGAAAGTTGTTGTATGCTTAAAAAACCCAAAGTGATCTTTGGGTTTTTTTGCTTTAAAATGAGAAAAAAACTTGGGAATATATTGTGAACCGTACAATTCGGCTTGACCTAAATTCTATTCAAAATATTCTTCCTGCTTTTCAGACATCCGATCGTAAAAGCCAAATTCAAGAGCTCAAGCAAGCCATTTATCAATATCGTAATCAATTAATCTCTGATTTGTTGTCCAAACAAATCACAAATCCCAGTTTTGCGCAGACAGAATTTGGCAAGCCGTATTTAATTGATTATCCAAAGTTTCACGTGAATCATTCGCATAGTCAGCAGCATTATGCTTTGGCAAGCAGTCAATACATCAATGATTTGGGGGTTGATGTTGAAGATCTAGATCGCAAAGTACGCTTTGATGCTTTAGCAAAACATGCGTTTCACCCTGAGGAATATCAGACTTGGCAAAAGTTGGATTTTGATCCAGTGTTTTGGTTTAAAGTATGGACCACCAAAGAAGCAATTTTAAAAGCTTCGGGCTTGGGAATCCGTTTAAGTTTAAATGAGCTGAATACGCATGTGCATTGTGTAAATGATGGGGGATTATGTACTCATTCATTATTAGGTAGTTTTGCCTATCAGAATTTTCATCTCAGTCGAGTCATGCTTACGGTTGCATGGCGTTCTGAATTATCCTGCAAAGGTTTTGCTTTCCCGCAGATTGAAATTATTCAGCATAATTAAAATGCGACTTACTTAAAAGCACTTACTTAAAATTTGGGCTGCTGGGATAGGGAAAATCTATTTTTTATGAATATTCTCAGCAATATAGACACAGATGTTGATGCGTATTTGTTTAAGTTGAAGACTGAAATTTATAAATCGTCAAGCAAATTGAATATTATCAATATCATCTAAAATATTTCAACATCCTCAAGTTGATGAATCATGATTATTTCTTAAAAAAGAGTTTATTTATTCTGGAAATTCTCTATACTTGATAAATTAAATGAAAAGCAAGTCTCTGAAATATTAATTATTGTGAATTTAGATTAATAAATGATCAATACATTAGGGTCAATGTGTGCAATTAAAATATCTCCTCTGTTTAATTTTTCTCATATTTGTTTGCCCAAATTTTGCATTTGCTTCCGCACTAGAAAGTGACATTGCTGCTTTTAATCTTATTACAAATTATAAACTTCTATTCCTTGGTGGTGTATTTGTCATCCTGATGCAGGCAGGTTTTGCAGTTGTTGAAGGTGGATATGAAAATACCCAAAAGTCTGTTTATGCCCTGATTGTAAATTATATTTCTGCGATTTTAGGCACCCTTTTTTTTAGTTTGGTGTGTTCAAAGATATTTCATGCTGATGTGGTTGATTCCGTGAATTATCTCAACGCTATGTTACGAGGTTGGCATTGGAATTTACTGTTTTTCTATATGCTGATGGCAACCACAATAACCACTGTTGTTGGAAGGGTTATTCCAAATAAAGCTTCCTTATGGGTCAACTGGATTGTTGGCTTTATGATTGCCGGGATTATTTTTCCATTTTTCAGTAGTTGGGTCTGGGGAAATATTGTTTTTGCTGGTGGCTGGCTGAAAGCCCTAGGCTTTATTGATTTTGCTGGCTCAACTGTCGTGCATTCGACTGCTGCATGGATAGTCTTGGCGGGGTATTTCACTTCCAAATCAAAGGATAAGCGGGAAATTTCCAAGAAAGATTTAATCTTTGAAGATTACAAAATTTTATCTTTGGCTTTAGCGGGTTTTATTCTTTGGTTAGCTTGGTCGGGCTTGAATATCGTTTATATTTCTACCTACCGTATTGATATTGGCTTGATTGTCCTGAATGCTTTCGCCGCTTTATTTGGTGCAATGCTGGCTTCATGGGCTTTATCTCTGTTGATGAATAACAAGATCATTTCTTGGGCTGAATTGATCAAAGCTGCATTAGGTGGACTGGTGGCAATTACAGCAAGCTGCGGTTTGGTTGGCTTTTCATCTGCACTGATTATTGGTTTGGTTTCGGGTACTCTGACAAACTATCTTCCGCATCTATTGACCCGTTGGATTGCTTCAAAACATATTCGTGAAGTTGTGGTGGTACATGGAATATGCGGTATTTGGGGCACCTTGGCAGTATCATTGAGCAATCATCCAAACATTCAACTCACGCATAAAGCCAGTCTGCTGGCTCAAATCATGGGGATTGGCGTGAATTTTATTTGGAGCTTTGGCGTTGCATTTTTAGTTTTTAAATTGATTTGTGGCATTAATTCCAAATTTAAAACGGGTGTTTAAGGAACTTGGCTTGTCAATTCATCATATAGAGGCAGAAAAAGCGACATAAAGTCGCTTTTTTCTATTTTTACAACATCAGAAAACTTAGGCTACACTTTCAGGCGTAGCACGCCATAAGCTTTCTAAATCATAAAATTTACGTGCTGTTGGAAGCATGACATGTACAACCACAACACCGAGATCGATAAGGATCCATTCAGCATCTCTTTCACCCTCTACACCGATTGGGCGAAAACCTGCTTTACGTGCTTCATCAGCAACATTATCAGCAAGGGCTTTAACATGACGAGTTGATGTTCCGCTTGCAATCACAATAGCATCTGCGACGTTACTGATTTTGCTTACATCAAGTTGAATAATATCTTTGGCTTTTACATCAAGTAGAGCTTCTTGTACGACATTTAAACAGGTCTGTACATCTTGATTTTGAGTGTTCATTGCAAGTTCGTGAGAATTAGAAGCGCTGGGCGATGGTTCTAAATTCATATAAGGTATATTTTCCAGAAAATATCTCATCTTCTAATATAGCGCTTTTGGCTAAAAAATACAATTATTCAGTGCCAGTATTGATGCAAGATATTGTTCAATTAATAGCTATGATTATTTGAAAAGTATTTTTCTTTCCATGCAAAGGATTGATTTGAATGAGATTGTGGCTTGTATTCTGCCGCAATAAAACCTGTGTAGTGACTTTGTTTTAACCATGAAAAAATGGATGAATAATCAATCTGCGCAGTATCTGGCTCGTGACGTCCTGGGCAATCTGCAAATTGAATATGCCCAATCCAGTCAATGTTTTCTTGTAGGGCTGGAAGAACTTCTTCACCCATCATGGCCATATGATAACAGTCAAACTGCATTTTTAAAGCGGGATGTTGCACTGCCTCAAGCATTTCCTGGGCCTGGGCAATATTCTGTACGAGAAAACGAGGCATATCTGTTCCATTGATCATTTCAAATACAGGCTGAATATCGTATTCAGACAACATATGACAGGCCAGTTTCAGGTTGTTTGCCAAGGTGTTTAGACATGGCAGCAAATCAGCATCTTCAGGTTGTTTACCGGACAATATGTTGATGTTTGGAATGTTAAGTGCATCGGCATACTCGATGGCTTGTTCTAAAGCTTGATGAAACTCAAGTTCTTTACCGGGTATGCCTGCAAGTCCATTGCCGCCCTGCATCAAATCTCCTGCAGGAGCATTGATGAGGCAAATATGTAAGTCATATTGTTCCAACTGTGCTTGAATTTCTTCAATACTTAATTCATAGGGAAATTGAATTTCTACATACTGGAAGCCGTGGCGATGTGCCAAAGCAAAGCGTTCAATGAGTGGAACTTCAGTAAAAATCATCGATAGGTTTACTGCGAGTTTAGTCATGGCAATCTTCCGTGCTCTTATTGGCTTTTATCTTCAATGTAGTCGGCAATAGATTATTTTTCAACTTATTTCTGTATGATATAAAACACCTACATGCTTAAGTTTTCTCGACTTGATGAATGATTGTAGCGAGATCTGCTTCTGCAAAACCTTGGCTTTGGTGGTTTTGCAACTGATCTAGCGCGCGTTGGGCAACCGGAATATCTAGACCAGATTGTTGTGCTAATTGAACGGCGTTATTGAGATCTTTGGATAAGGTCTGCACTTTCCATTGTACGGGTTCAAAGGTATGGCTCGCCATACGTGGCGCAAGAATCTGAAAGGGTTTGGAGTCCGCAAATCCACCTGCTAATGCAGGTGCAAGTAAGCGGGTATCAACCCCCGCCTGATCAGCAAGTGCAACTGCTTCTGCAATCAGTGTACTGTTTGCAGCAACGATCAATTGATTGCATATCTTGGTTGCTTGTCCCGTACCTGTTTCTCCCATACAGGTCACTCTTTGTGAAAGCACGTTATAGACTAAACTCAAATCTTGAATGGTTTCTCGGTGACCACCTGCAAAAATGACCAGTGTCCCATTTTCTGCCCCTGCAGTACCCCCTGAAACAGGAGAGTCAATCCAAATCACCTCTTTGCTTGCTGCCAGACTTGCCAGTTGCTTGGTGATCGCTACAGACAAGCTTGAGAAATCAACGATGATCTGTTGAGCCTGCAAGTTAGGTTCAATGTGTTGATAAACCTGTTGAACGGCTTGGTCATCGGCGAGGCAGATCAAAATAACAGGGTAGTCTGCAATTTGTTCAAGCTGTAGGGGATGTGCACCCATATCCACCAGAGCATCACATGCAGTTGCTGTGCGATTCCAAACTGCCACATCAAATCCAGCTTGAATCAATCGGGCAGCCATGCGGCTCCCCATTAAGCCCATACCTAGAAATGCGATTTTACTGTTGCGATCAAAATTCATTTTGTTATTCCCAAGCCTTGTACTGAAGTGTTTTTAAATTATTTATATTGGCGCGGTAGGAATTGTACTTCAGGATTCTTGTCTTTTTTACGGGCAATTTGACTGTTTTTCCCTAGAAGTAATTTTAACTGCCAAATCTTTTCTAAACGCAGCGCTTTGTTAGGTTGATGCTCCATGGCATCCAACACACGTTTGGCTGCCATCAAAGCATCAGGAGAGCGTTGCAACATTTCCTCAGCGATTACTTGAGCTTTTTCTAAGGGAGAGGTGCTTACATGCGTAACCAAGCCAATGTCTTTGGCATAATGACCATCAAAAATACGTGCAGTTAAGGTCAGTTCTTTGGCTAAATCGATGCCGATCACACCTTTGATAGAACGCGTAAGCCCCATATCGGGCACCAACCCCCAACGGCTTTCCATAATCGACATTTTAGTTTCTGGATGTGCAATACGGATATCAGCAGCCAAAGCCAGCTGCATTCCCGCACCAAAGCAGAATCCTTCAATGGCAGCGATGACAGGAACAGGTAACTCTTGCCAAATGAGGAATGCTTTTTGAAACAGGCTTTGTCCTGGTTTAATCAGTTCCCAAGCTGCAAATGCAGTATTTTTAGGGCTATTTAAATCAGCTAAATCAATACCAGCACTAAATACATTGGCTTCACCAGTCAGAATCACCACTCGGATACTTCGATCTTTTTTAATTTTCTCCGCGACTTTGACGAGCTCACGCAGTAAAGCAAAGCTCATGGCATTGCGTTTATCTGGACGATTTAATGAAACTGTAGCGATACCCTTGTTTTTTTCTATATGTAACAGTGCCATGATCTTGACTCATTTTTTTCCTTGGTCATCAGCATAGCATGTGGAAGGATGAGTTACATGACAGTACAGTCACAGAATTTCTGTATATGCGCCAATGGACAGTAATTTGAGTTTATATCTCTGCAAGGGCTTTTTATGGATACAGCCCATAGATACAGAAATGGCTAAAAGGGTTTCAACGCAATTTTCAGCCAGTTAAGATCTGCTGTGCGGCTGTTTCTACTTCGTGAATCACCAATTGCAAATCATCCAAACGTTGCATGACATCCTGAATGAAAGCCTCATCTGCTTTACGGCGTTCTTTACGTAAAGTTGAGATAAACTGTTCAAAATCCCCTGTAACACTTTGCAATTTTGGTGTCCCAACATAACGGGTCGCACCATATAAACGGTGTAACACATGCTCCAGTTGAGGAAAGTCCTCAAGTTCGATCAATTGTGCAATTTCATCCAATTCGGTTGGGAAACTGTCAACCAGCATTTTTAAAAGATCTTGTGCAAGATCCTCCTTGTTGGCTGCGAGCGCAAGGCTTTGTTTCCAGTCCAGAATATCCGTGTCAAAGGCTTCGATATAAATTGTATTT
Source organism: Acinetobacter baumannii (assembly GCF_016508585.1). Lineage (GTDB taxonomy): Bacteria > Pseudomonadota > Gammaproteobacteria > Pseudomonadales > Moraxellaceae > Acinetobacter > Acinetobacter nematophilus. The sequence goes on along the minus strand of NZ_JADVOP010000024.1, from coordinate 45,989 downwards.
TCAACGGGTGCTTGATGCTGAATAAATTTATCCGAGGTCCAGTTGGTTAAAATTTGAATGATTTGTTCGATTTGAATCGGTTTGGTGACATAGTCATCCATACCGACTTTGAGTAATTTCTGTTTTTCATCTGCCAATGCATGGGCCGTTAAGGCAATGATTGGCATGCGCATGTCATCCAAGGTCGATTCTAATGATCGAATAGCACGTGTGGTATCAATTCCTGACATGACAGGCATTTGAATGTCCATAAAGATTAAATCGAAAGGCTTTGAACCCTGTTCAACAGCCTGTTGAATAATTGTCAGTGCTTCTTGACCACTTTGCGCCTTGGTGGTTTTTACATTCAACTCACCGAGCAGCGCTTCCAGTACAATTAAGTTTGGTAAATGATCATCAACCGCCAAGATATGTAAGTCCTGTCCTTTAAAATCTTTGTGTTGTTCCTGCTCAAAAATCGGTTTATTGTTGAGTAATTGAATGACTGAGCTACGACTGAGTGGTTGATATAAGGGGCGTGCCATATATTCGTTGAGCATATTGGGATCAAGTGACATCTGATAACCATACACAGCAAGATGTCCCTGATAGCGACTACGGATTTCTTTTAATAAGGCTTCCGTATCGCCACTGTGATCAACAATCAGCCAGGTATTTTCAACATTTTGTTCCAAACTGTTTAGACGGCTGAACAGGTCCAGAATGGATTGTGCCTCAGTATGCTGAACTTGATAGTTTTCTAAATAGTGCCGTAAGACATTGGCTGTGGCTGGATGCGCCAAGAAGGACACGACATTTAAATCTTTAAATGATGGATGCACAATATCTTCATTTTCATTGGTCGTCAGCATAGCCGTAAACCAGAATGTCGAGCCTTTTTCCGTTGGTGCACGCTCTTGGTTATCTTCAAAACCGATCTGACCATGCATCAAGTGCACCAATTGTTTGGAAATTGCCAACCCTAAACCTGTTCCACCAAATTGGCGGGTAACAGATGCATCACCTTGAGAGAATGACTCAAATAGTTTTTTACGGTCGGTACCACTCAGTCCGATACCACTGTCCTGTACGCTGAAATGTAATAGGCATTGCCCGATATCATCGTGTTCCATACGCGCACGAACGATGATTTCACCATCGGGAGTGAATTTAATTGCATTGGAAATTAAATTGGTCAGAACTTGTTTAAAGCGTAAGGCATCACCAATCACATGTTTTGGCACGTTGTCTGCAAAATAGAATGCCATTTCGATATGTTTTTGCGCCGCTAATGGTGACAGCATATCCATTACATCGAAAATTGCTTCTTCTAGATCGAATGGTGCGGTTTCTAATTCTAATTTACCTGCATCAATCTTAGAAAAGTCGAGCACATCATTAATCAGTGCCAATAAATGCGCAGACGATTTTCGAATGGTCTGTAAATATAAACTCTGATCGTTGCTCAGGTTGTCCTGACGTAGCATCAGATGAATGAAGCCATCAATACTGTTCAATGGGGTTCTTAATTCATGGCTGATGTTTGCAAGAAATACGGACTTTGCCTGATTTGATGAAATTGCCTGATCACGTGCCTGTTTATAAGTGATGTTTTGAACTTCCAAGGTGTCTAAAGTACGTCTTAAGTCATCTTCTGTTTGTTCAGTATGTTCTTTGAGTTCTAGAAAACTGAAATGCAGGCGTTTAACCACATTGGCAATGTCTCGTTGTAACAAACGTAACTCACCTGTACTGTTGATCACCATGTGTTGATCAAGCGTATCTGCATTTAAACGTTGTAATTGCATCCGAATTTCGTACATTGGGGCAATCCAGCGACGTGAATAAAAATTCAAGCACAATAAAAGCAGAAGCAGTGTCAGTAGAGCCGTCGTAATCAGCACGATCATGACGCGATAATGTGAGATTTCTAGAGGTTGATTATCTAGTTCAATCACCAACCACATATTTTGCGCATTATTGATTGGATTGAGTTTGATCCCATAAATATTGTTGTACTTGTTATGAACGGGTCCAAAAAAGGTTCCGGTTTTTGGTATTTTGGGCCATTCACGTTGATTTTGATAGCCGACACTTAAATGATTGACATTATTTCCATCCAAAATCGCGGCACTGAGCAGATGTTTTTCATTGAATATTTTTTGTAAAATATTTTCAGCTTTGGTGTGCTGTAGTGGGCTTTGTCCCATCACCGCGGTAAGTTGTTCAGCGGTATATTGATAACGACTCAATATTGCAATGGCTTGAAAACGTTGTTTAGACTTTGCAGCTGCAGATGTTTCGGAAAGTACAAGTGCGGTTCCCACACATGCCAAAATCATGATCGGCACGAAAATTAACGCGATGAGTTGACCATAAGCGTGATTGAGTTTTAAACGTTTAAAGAGCTTTTTATTGAAATTCGACATGGTTCCAGCAACTCATTGACCATGCGCAAGATATTAACATGCTTTAATGATCCTGCATGACAATATGATTAAAAAACTTGCAAACTGCATTCTGGTTATGCTGTTTTATAGATAACCTTATCACTTCTAATTCTAAGTCTTAATGTTTTTTTTATATCTATCTAATTTTATTGGATAAACAATTTTTCTCCAGTGTTTAACTGAATTGTTTGGAGTGGATTTAGTTTGACCATACTCGTAAAAATCAAATGGAAAGATGTGCAGTGACATTTATTTTTTCATACAATATGCCCACCTCAATATAGGTGCAGTCCATGAGTAACACACAACCTGATTTCTTAGCCGACGAATTTTTACTAGATCACTATGTTGGGAAAACACCATTAGTACGTCTACAGCGTTTGGCAAGTCATACTCAAGCAACAGTATTGGCAAAATTAGAAGGGAATAATCCCGCAGGTTCGGTAAAAGATCGTCCAGCATATAATATGATCATGAAAGCTGAACAACGCGGTCAAATCAAGCCAGGCGATACGTTGATCGAAGCGACAAGTGGAAATACAGGGATTGCATTGGCAATGGTTGCTGCCATGCGTGGTTATAAAATGAAATTGATCATGCCGGGAAATTCAAGTCAGGAACGTAAGGATGCGATGCGTGCTTATGGTGCAGAGTTGATTGAAGCACCGAATATGGAGGCTGCACGTGATATGGCTTTGCAAATGCAGAGTGACGGTCTGGGCTTGGTCCTCAATCAGTTTGGGAATCCAGATAATGTCGAAGCACATTATCTGACCACAGGTCCGGAAATTTGGCAACAAACTGGCGGTAAAATTACCCACTTTGTGAGTTCAATGGGAACCACAGGGACGATCATGGGAATTTCAAAATATCTGAAAGAACAAAATCCAGCCATTCAAATTATTGGATTACAGCCTTCTGAAGGATCAAACATTGCTGGGATTCGTCGTTGGCCACAGGAATATTTGCCTACGATTTTTGATCCTGAACGTGTTGATCAAATCATGGATATTCCACAGCTTGAAGCTGAAAAAACAGCTCGTCGTTTGGCACGTCAGGAAGGTATCAGCGCCGGTACATCTTCCGGTGGGGCGGTGTGGGCTTCAGTAAAAATTGCAGAAGAACATCCGGATGCTGTGATTGTATGTATCGTGTGTGATCGTGGTGACCGTTATTTATCTACAGGTTTATTCTCTGTGGAAGATGATCAATAATTGTTTTCAGTCAATCCATGATTTCATGATCATCTCTGAGTAATTGAGTAATTTTTATGCGTCTTCCTGTTTTAGTTTTTGACATTGAAACCCTAACAGATCTTAAGTCAGGGGCGCATTTGTATGGATTGGACTTAGCTGAAGCTGATTTGGAACAAGCACTTGCCAAATTACGCCGTCAAGAATCCGGTATGGATTTTCAACGTTTGGCTTTACATGAAATTGTCTGCATTTCAGGGTTGTGGATTGATGAAAATGGAGCGATGAAGCTTTTTTCATTCAGCCGCGAGCATGATACTGAAGCTGAAATTTTGCAAAAGTTTTTATCTATTTTTGATAAACGCCATCCAACTCTTGTCAGTTGGAATGGTTCACAGTTTGATTTGCCTGTTATTTTATTCCGTTCAATGTATCACGGATTATCTGCACCAAGTTTGTTCGATCAAGGTGAGATTGATACGCAAAAAAGGTATAATAACTACCAGAACCGATACCACAACCGTCATGTCGATTTGATGGACGTGATGGCGATGTTTAATGGCCGTCATTTTCAGAAATTGGATGATGTTGCACATTTGCTTGGTTATCCCGGCAAACGTGGTATTTCAGGTTATTTTGTTCCAGAATACGTGAAAACCCAGCAATGGCTAAAACTGACCAGTTATTGTGAGGGCGATGTTTTAAATACATGGTTGATTTATTTGCGCTGGTCTTTGTTAAAAGGGCAGATTTCTTTGCAAGATCACCGTTTGTGGATTCAAGCCTCGATTCATTATTTACAAGGACAACCCCAGCAACATGAGTTTTTAGATGTTTGGCGTCAAATGTCACAACTTACTGAATTTACTCAGGCAGATTTTTCCTCCACACCCAATTAGGTATTCCTTTGAAGCATAGAGCCAAACCTCGACCATCTCAACTTCCTCAATATGTGTTTAAAGTTGAACGATTGTCACATGAGGGGCGAGGGATTGCACATTACGGGGCTGAGTTTTCCCACCCAATTGAAAAGCAGGGTAAAAAAGTTTTTATTCGCTATGCATTGCCTGGTGAAACCGTTAAAGCTCAAATCACACGTCAGATCTCAAAGCTTGAGGAAGCAGACAGTATCGAGTTACTGGGTGAGCCGAGTCCATATCGCATCCAACCCATTTGTCCGCATTTTGGAGTGTGTGGGGGATGTAATATGCAACATATTCATCCTGACGAACAAATTCGCTTAAAACAGGATGTTTTAAAATCTCATCTCAGTCACTTTGCAGGCTTGGAGCCAGAACAGTGGTTATCGCCCCTGCGTTCTACACGTGTCGATTACCGCCATAAGGCAAGAATCGGTGTGCGGTTTTTACCCAAGCAAAATAAATTACTGATGGGTTTTCGGGAAGCCCAAAGCAACCATCTCACTGAAATTCAGACTTGTAAAATCTTGGACCTTCAACTGGATCAAGCCTTACCTGAAATTAAAGCATTACTCGAAAGTCTAAAAGGCAAAAGCAGTATTGGTCATATAGAATTAGCCAAAGGAGATTGTGAAATTTCTTTACTGATTCGTCATACTGAAAAATTAAAACAGCAGGATGTCAACCTATTGCAACAATATGCGTTACAGAAGCAATGGCAGTTGTATCTGCAACCTGCAGGGGTTGAAAGTGTCCATCGGGTTGATGATGTTGATGCAGCAATGTGTTTACATTATCGTTTGAATGATTTTGCTGTTGATTTTACGTTTAATCCTACCGATTTTACCCAGGTGAATCCAACAGTGAATCCTCAAATGGTTAAATTGGCATGTGATTTGCTTGAATTACAAGAAGGTGAAAGCGTTCTAGATCTTTTTTGTGGATTGGGTAATTTTTCTCTTCCGCTTGCTAAATGTGTGGGTGACACAGGCAAGGTGGTCGCAGTGGAGGGAAGTGAGGCGATGGTGAAGCGCGGTACAGAAAACGCACTGAACAATCGCATCCGCAATGTTAAATTCTATTCACAAGATTTAACAAAAGACTTTTCGCATTATTCTTGGGCAAATCAAGGATTTGATGCATTATTGATTGACCCACCGCGTGCGGGAGCTGAGCAGGTTATGCATTATCTCCCTAAATTTGGTGCGAAAAGAATCGTTTATGTATCGTGTAATCCAGCGACTTTGGCGAGGGATGCAGGGATCTTGGTGCAACACGGTTATCAGCTAAAAAAAGCCGGTGTAATGGACATGTTTACACATACTGGACATGTTGAATCCATCGCTTTATTTGAAAAGAAACTAGAGATAAACGATTTATAATGAAATATAGAGTTATAGGAGTAGGGTATGGTCACAGTACGTGAGCAACTTCCTGATCAGCTCAATGAGCTATCAGAGGAAGCGACTGTAGAACATGCCGATGAAGCGCAGCAAGCTCTAGCAACTTGGCTGGATCGAGTGCGTGGAATTTTAGACGGTGCTGAACTAAAACAGTTAGAAGAAGTCGCGCAATTAGTATTACAAAAAGAATTGGCGACCACGGTAAACTCTCGAACCAATACTTTTGCTACAGGTATCGGGATGGCCGATATTCTTGCGCATCTGCACGTAGATGAAGATACACTGGCAGCAGCTGTACTTTATCGTAGTGTTCGTGAGGATCTGACGACACTTGATGATATCCAACAACAGTTTGGCGAACAGGTTTACAATCTTGTCAAAGGTACTTTGGCAATGGGTAAACTGTCTGAGCTGATAGAGAAAAACAAACGTTTGGAAGACCATTTCAATAACAACCAACGTGAACATTTAACAGGCATCTACAAGATGCTGATTTCAGTGACTGAGGATGTTCGGGTTGTATTGATTAAACTGGCTGAACGTACTTTTGCGCTTCGGGAGCTGGCTCATTCTTCAAAAGAACGCCAAGAACGTGTCGCACGAGAAATTCTCACCATCTATTCTCCTTTGGCGCATCGTTTGGGAATTGCTCAATTAAAGTGGGAACTGGAAGATCTTGCTTTCCGTTATCTTGCGCCTGAACGCTATAAAGAAATTGCCTCATTGTTGAATGAAAAGCGTTTGGAGCGAGAGCAATATATCCAATTTGTGGTGGAAAAGCTTAAAAGCGAATTGGCTGATCACGATATCGAAGCGGAAATTTCAGGGCGAGTAAAACACATTTACTCAATCTATCGTAAGATGAAGAGTAAAAATCTAAGCTTCGATCAGCTCTATGATATTCGTGCGCTCAGGGTATTGGTTAAATCGGTTGCTGAGTGCTATCACGCGTTGGGCATCGTTCATCAGATCTGGCGGCATATCCCGCATCAGTTTGATGACTATATTACTAACCCAAAAGCCAATGGCTATCGTTCATTGCATACTGCTGTAATTGCTGAAAACAAATCTTTGGAAATTCAGATCCGTACCAAAGAGATGCATGAAGAAGCAGAACTGGGGGTATGTTCGCACTTTAATTATAAAGAAGGTTCTAAAACCACAGATTATTCATTTAATCACCGTTTGCATTCTTTACGTGCCGTACTTGAACACTATCAAGAGCGTACTGAAACCAGTGCACATCCAAATGAAGATGAAACGGAAGATTTTGAACAACTTCAAGATTTTGAAGGTTTTGAAAAGATCTATGTGTTCAGTCGTGATGGAGATATCAAAGAATTACCGCGTGGTTCTACAGTACTTGATTTTGCCTATCATGTGCATACGGAAGTCGGTAACAAGTGCTATGCAGCGCGTGTCAATCAGCGTTATGTACCGCTCACCTATACGCTGAAAACAGGTGAACAGGTTGAGATTTTGACCAAAAAAGATCGTGAACCGAATCGTGATTGGTTGGTCAACTCTCTGGGGTATATCAAAACAGCCCGTGCGCGTGACAAACTTCGCCATTGGTTTAGACAGCAAGATCGCAGTAAGAACTTGGAAGTTGGGCGTGAGCTGTTAAACAAAGAGCTTTCACGTTTAGCGATTCATCCTAAAAGCATTGATTTAAGTGATTACTGCAATCACTTCAATGTGAAATCTGGCGATGATATTCTGGTTTCACTGGTCAGTGGTGATATCAGTCTGCATGCATTGATTAATCAAGTTAATCGCCATATGCATTTGGATCAGGACGAACCAGAACTTGTACTGAAACCTACATTGAATCCACGTGCAAGCCATACTTTATCTGCACACGGTATTTTGATTGATGGTTTAGATAATGTTGAACTGCATATTGCGCAATGTTGTCAGCCTGTGCATGGTGAATCGATTGCTGGCTATATCACTTTGAATCGTGGTGTGAGTATTCATAAAGTTGCTTGCCCTGATTACATGCGTATGATCAAGTTAGAACCAGACCGTGCCGTAGAGGCGGATTGGGAAATGCAACCGACACGTGGACAAAGCGTCCAAATTGTTGTGGAAGCTTATGATCGTCGTGGTTTGCTTAAAGATTTGACCCAAGTGATTTTTTCTGACCAAATCAATATTCGTCAGGTGAATACTATTTCTGAAGCGGATGGTATAGCCAATATGAAGTTATTGATTGAAGTCAAAGGTTTGGCTCAATTATCTCGCTTGCTTGCTCGTTTGGAGCAACAGCCAGGTATTATCAGTGCACGCCGTTTGGTTCAAGGGAACTAAACATATTAGGTTAATTAACGTGAGTTCGACGCAACCACATCTTTAATCTATTGAAAAAATAAAACTCTACGGAGTCTTGCTGAGTTTTCATGCAACTTTAGGATCAGCCTGCGGCTAGCCCCTACTTTTCTTTCGGGATGAGGGGCGAAGCTTCGCAAGGGCAACCATCTTGCGCAGCGACATCGCTGCTCACCGCAAAACTCGTCAACCACCAGCAATATATTTGATCAGAAACAATATCTTATAGAAGTAGCCCTGCCTCAAACAGTTGCGGATGACGTTTTGGAGTATCATATTTTATCAAGATTTTTATATCGAACTCAGGTTCATTAGATTCACTTATTTCTTTCAAGAATATATTGAAATGCTTAATCAAAAAGGCGTGATCGATTTTTAATTTTAGGTGGTTCAGCTTTTAGACTTTCGTGTAAGGTACAAATTACTCAAGCGATTGATGAATTGAGGGCTGATTGCAGAAAGCGTGAACATGACTTTGGTCTTTAATCCCACAGGGCGATGTGTTGCAGTGAAAAGAGTGCCTTTGGCTTTCACCTGTGCAAATACTTGTTCTGCAACATCTTGCGGAGAAAGACTGACACCGATATTCTGAATCGCTCCAGAGTCCATATCTTTCACCATTGATGTCTGAACAAAAAGTGGCATGACATCAAGTACGCGAATGCCATGTTTTTGCCATTCGATATCTAAACCTTCTGTAATGCCGCGTACCGCAAATTTACTGGCAGAATAGGAAACCAAATCAGCCTGCCCATAGATGGCTGATGCTGAGGAAAGATTGATGACACGAGCAAATTTAGCTTGTTTAAGGTAGGGAAATGCAGCATGGCAACCGTTGAGTACCCCATTTACATTGATATTAATTGTTCTATGATGGGCTTGAATGTCTGTCTTTTCAAAATCACCTGAATAAAGAACGCCTGCGTTATTGACGAGGATATTTAAGCCTTCCGCCCACTCAGTAAATTCGGCTAATGCATTTTGCCATTGTGCATAATCACTCACATCTAATTTTCCTGCTTTGGCGTTGTGCCCCAACTGATCTGCTAAAGCTTGAGCTTGCACTGCATTGATATCATAAATACCAACTTGATAACCTTGTTGATAGAATAGACGTGCGATTGCAGCACCTATGCCTTGCGCTGCCCCACTAATGAATATACTTTGGCTCATTGCAACATCCTGCAGTTTTATTTTTTGATTGCAGTGAGTTGAACATAAAATATCCATAACAACAAGCGTTGTACAGTCATTTGTTATTGATCTTAAAGGACATAAAATGGAACAGTTATTAACTATCATGAAACAATTACGTGCAGAATGTCCTTGGGATCGTGAACAGACACCTGCAAGTTTGACTCAATATGCGATTGAGGAAGCCTATGAAGTGGAAGAGGCTATTCGTTCTGGAAATACTGAAGAAATTAAAAATGAGTTGGGGGATTTGTTGCTTCAAGTGGTGTTCCAGTCACAAATGTACAGTGAACAAGGCGCATTTGATTTTAATGATGTGATTGAGGCGATTTGTCAGAAATTAATTAGACGTCATCCACATGTGTTTCAAAAACAACAATTTGAAAATTTAACACCAGACCAAGTCTCATCATTGTGGCAAGAAATTAAAAATAAGGAAAAGCAGGGGAAACGTCAATCCCGCTTAGATACGGTAAAACACGGTCCGGCATTGACACAGGCAGAGCAGATTCAAAAAAACGTGGCGAAAGTAGGTTTTGATTTTCCCGATGTTGCGCAAGCCTATGAGAAAGTCAAAGAGGAATTGGCTGAGTTTGAAGAAGCCATGCAATTGGGAGAGTCCGAAAAAATTATTGAAGAATTCGGTGATTGTTTATTTTCTTTAATCAATGTTGGGCGTAAACTGAATATCTCGAGTGAAATGGCGCTTTTAACCACCATTTTTAAATTTAAATCTCGCTTTGCTTATATTGAAGAACAAATCAATTCTAAAAACAAAAAAATAGAAGAAGTGAGTTTGACTGAAATGGACCAATTATGGAATCAGGCAAAGCAAAAATTACAATATCAGGATCATCATGAGTCGTTTTAAATATGTGATAAATTGTATAGTAAAATTAAATAAAACAGCATTTTTGAGTGGGCTATACCTATCGTTATTGGGTATGCCTACCATGTTGCAGGCGCAGAAATTTGATCAAGCTTATTTAAAATGGAAAGCTGAACAGCAAGCACAAGACATTCAGTTAAAAAAAGTAGATGACAATTACTATCTGTCACGTCCCAATATCCAGCCTACTCAAACTCATCTGGCAGGGAAAGGGCGGGGGTCCTCAGTGCAGGTTCCATCCAATTTAAGTCCAAAAATCAATTTGAACAGTGCCAATGTCGTGCAATTGCAGCAGTTGAATGGGGTCGGTGCAAAAAAAGCGCAGGCGATTATTGATCATCGTCATCAGTATGGAAAGTTTAAAAACGTGGAAGATATAAAAAATGTCAAAGGAATTGGTCCTTCACTTTATGAGAAAAACAAAAACCAACTTGGCTTATGATGAATGATCTTATATTGCATTTTTTCAACAAAGCCCAATATCATTGATCTGAAACAAAGTATTGTTAAAAAACATGCAAGCTTAAATTTGAGAGCAATGATTTAAGGATCATAATTTCAATGCAAGATTGCGAGAATCAAATTGCCCTTTAGCTGTGTAAGCGATATCATTAGCACAATTATGATTTTTACGTCCTGACGTAGGAGACAGTGTCTTTTGCAAACTTTGCGTGCGTCAAAGTGTGGATTATCCACCGCTCAATTACCTTCTTCCATTTTAGATGTTATTGATTCTTTAACCAAAGCTGGCTATGAAGCTTATATAGTCGGTGGAGGTGTGCGTGATTTAATGCTAGGCTTAAATCCGAAAGACTTCGATGCTGTGACCAATGCAACGCCCTCACAGGTCAAAGAAGTTTTTGGTCGTCGTTGTCGAATTATTGGGCGACGTTTTGAATTGGCACATGTCTATTCTGGTCGTGAATTGATTGAAGTCGCAACATTTCGTGCACCACCAAAGAAAGCGATCACTTCGGCTCAAGGCATGATTCTGCGAGATAACAATTGGGGAACCATCGAGCAAGACTTTGCACGTCGCGATTTCTCTATCAATGCAATGTATTATCAGCCACGTAAGGGCGAAGTGCTTGATTTTTGTAATGCTATTGATGACATCAAGAGCAAAACCTTAAGACTATTGGGTGATCCGGCTCTACGTTTTGAAGAAGATCCTGTACGAATGTTGCGTACATTGCGTTTTGCTGCAAAATTAAATTTCAGCATCGATCCTCAAATTTTAAAAATTTTTACTCAAGAAATGACACAGCTATTGCGTGATGTTTCTCCGCATCGTTTATACGATGAATCACAAAAACTATTCACGATGGGACATTTACATCGTGTGATGCCAATGTTGATCGAATTTGGTATTTGGAAACAATTATTTGCTGATATTAGCCCTGAAATTACTCAATTTATTGAGCGTGCAGCAAAAAATACGGATCAGCGGATTCAAATTGGCAAAACCATCAATCCTGCTTTTTTCTATGCAGTATTGCTTTGGAACAACTTTTTAGCACGTTGCGATTTTTATCAGGCTAAAGGCGTGGTTGCGGCAGAAGCCCGTGCACAAGCAGGTTTGGATGTTTTAAAACGACAGGCAACGCGTACCATTATCCCTCGATTTGCGGAGACGTTTATCCGTGAGGTTTGGGAAATGCAGACACGGCTGTTGAATCCAAAACCGCAACAAATCGAAGCACTCTCAGGGCATGCACGTTTCCGTGCTGGATTTGACTTTTTATTGTTAAGAGAAAAGTCTGGCGACTCTACCACCAATGGTATGGGGGCCTGGTGGGAAGCTTACCAAACTATGTCTACTGATGAGAAAGAACGTGCAATCAGTAGCTACAATCGCCAACGAGCGAAAAGCCGTAAGAAGCTTGCTGAGTCTCCTGCTGTTGAAGAAGTAAAAACTGTTTCAACAGAGATTGAACCTCTAGTCAAAGAACAAGAGTCACGTAGTCGCCGTTCTCGTCAGAAAGCAAATGCTGGTCATGCACAAGCTACGACATCGCATGATTTTAAAACCAGAAGTGACAGCAGAGCAGCTGTCAACAAAGGTGAAATTACAGCTGAACACCCGATCACCAAACGTAGACGTGTACAGCGTGATTTGAGCAAAGTGATCTTTGGGCCTACACAATGATGAATAAAACCTATATTGGTTTAGGCAGTAATTTGGGTGATTCAGCACAGATTTTGCGTGAAGCTGTTGAGCAGTTAAGGCTATTGGGTGAAGTGAAGGTTTCACGGCTTTATCAAAGTCCACCGATGGGACCACAGGATCAGCCGCATTACCACAATGCTGTTGCCGAATTGCTGACCCATTTAGCCCCCTTGGATTTATTAAATGAGTTGCAACGGATCGAAAATGAATCAGGTCGTGTACGTTTACGCCATTGGGGTGAGCGGACTTTGGATTTAGATCTTTTGCTTTATGCTGAAAAAAACATTATAAATGAGCGACTCACAGTACCACATGTTGGTATTTTGCAGCGTGATTTTGTGGTGATTCCTTTATTGGACTTGAATACTGAGTTGAAGATAAATGGACAATCATTGCAAAACCTAGAACTTGTGCAACATTCAACATTGACTGTTTTGGCTGATCAAAGTTGGGCAGACTGAACTGTTGGATGCGCTAAAGAACTCTCATTGATAGAGGATATCGTCATGATCAGTCTAAGTGATTTAAGACAATTTAAAACTCAGGGTCGTAAATTTTCATGCTTGACCTGCTACGATGCAAGTATGGCAAAAGGTATGGAAGTTGCCGAAATTGATACTATTTTAATTGGCGATTCTTTAGGAATGACCATCCAAGGGCATGATTCAACCTTGCCTGTCACGGTCGAGGATATGGCATATCATACTGCCGCTGTACGTCGAGCGAATCAGCATGCATTTATTTTATGTGACCTCCCTTTTATGAGTTATGCAACGCTCAATGATGCTTTGGTAAATGCTAAAACTGTCATGCAGGCAGGCGCGCAAATGATTAAAATCGAGGGTGGTGCTTGGCTTTCAGAAACTGTACAAGTGTTGACACGAAATGGCATTCCCGTATGTGTACACTTAGGTTTGACACCACAATCGGTTCATGTTTTCGGCGGATATAAACTTCAGGCAAAAACACGTGAAGCTGCAGATCAATTGATTGCAGACTGTAAAGCTGTGGTCGAAGCTGGTGCGGCAGTACTACTGCTCGAATGTGTTCCTGCACAAATGGGTAAAGAAATTGCTGAGTTGTTCCCACATGTCCCTGTGATTGGTATTGGTGCTGGTGCTGACACGGATGGTCAGGTCCTCGTTGTACAAGATATGTTGGGTTTGACTTTTGGAAAAGTGGCACGTTTTGTACGTAACTTTATGAAAGAGCAAACAGGTGAGACAGCAATTGTAGATGCATTCAAAGCCTATCATCTTGCTGTGCAAAACAAGTCTTTCCCTGCGAAAGAACATACTTTCCAAGTTGAGCTGTAAAAGATGAAAACAGAAACGACCATCCAAGGATTATCAGCATCTCTAAATCCTGCTCGATCAGCACGTAAAATCATTGGTTTTGTCCCAACGATGGGGAACTTACATGAAGGTCATTTAAATCTGGTTCGTGAAGCACGAAAGTTGTGTGATGTCGTAGTGGTCAGCATTTTTGTCAATCCGATCCAATTCGGACCAAATGAAGACTTTGATAACTATCCTCGTACTTTAGAGCATGACAGCCATTTATTGGCTGAAGTGGGATGTGATATTGTTTTTGCTCCCTCTGTTGAGCAAATGTATGGTAAATATCCACGATTGACCAATATTAGTGTTGGTGAAATTACTGAAGATCTATGTGGCTTACAGCGTCCAGGTCATTTTGATGGCGTTGCTGTGGTGGTGACCAAGCTATTCAATATTGTTCAGCCCAACTTTGCATTCTTTGGGCAAAAAGATTATCAACAATTGGCTGTAATTAAGCAGTTGGTTCGTGACTTGAACATGCCGATAGAAGTGATCGGTGTACCGATAGCCCGTGCTGAAGACGGTTTAGCTTTAAGTTCTCGCAATGGTTATCTGTCTGAGCAGGAACGCCAAACCGCCCCTGTCATCTTTAAGTCTTTAACAATTGCTGCAGATGATCTGCATGCAGGTAAAACACTTGCAGAAGCGCTTCAGCAGATTCGTCAAAGTCTGACTGATGCGGGATTAGTGGTGGATTATGTTGAGGCACGTAGCCCAACCTTACAAAAAGTTGAACAGTTCGACCAAGATGTTGTATTGTTTGTTGCAGCGAAATTAGGCAAAACTCGTCTGATTGACAATTTACAAGTGAAATATTCTGCATAAACTTTGCTTTTAGGATCGCTATGCCATGAAGCGTATACTTATCGTGACAGGACAATCTGGTTCAGGTAAATCCTCTGCTTTGCAGGTACTGGAAGATTTGGGTTATTACTGTATTGATAATTTGCCTCTGGCATTGCTTCCTGAAATCGTTGAAAAGCTTGACCGAGAAAATAATTTAGAATTGTTGGCACTCGGTGTAGATGTTCGTAGTGCAAAAGAAGATTTACAAGGTTTTGATGATGTTTTTCAACAATTACAAAAACATGGCAGTGTGGATGTTATTTATTTAACTACCCGTGATCAGGAGTTGATTTCACGTTTTAGTGCATCTCGACGTCCGCATCCGCTTTCAAATCGTTTTCAAAGTTTAAATGAATGTATCCAAGAAGAAAAAAATCTTCTGTTGCCGATTCAACTGCGCGCAACCGCGCACATTGATACCACTGACAAAAGTGTACATGATTTAAAAGATACCTTATTGTCCAAATTGGGACAGTCCGATAAACTAATTTTAATTTTGCAGTCTTTTGGATATAAACACGGTATCCCATTGGATGCAGATTTTGTTTTTGATGTAAGGCATTTGCCTAATCCACATTGGGATTTAGAGTTGCGTAAATATTCGGGTTTGGATGAACCTGTGCGTAATTTTTTAGAAGCCAGCGAGCAAGCAAATGAGATGTATCAAGACATCTATCAGTTTTTAAATAAGTGGTTGCCTGCTTTTGCGGAAGGTCATCGTCACTATATCACAGTGTCGATAGGCTGTACGGGTGGTCAACATCGTTCGGTTTATATTGTGGATCGGTTGAAAAAGGCTCTTGAGTCGAAATGGACCATTCAAGTATTACATAGAGAAATGAAGCACTGGTCATGATTGACACAACTGTTGACGTAATTAATAAATTAGGGTTACATGCGCGTGCATCTGGAAAACTCATCGAAGTCACCACCAAATTTAAATGTTCTATTCAAATTGGGAAAGGCGACAAGTTGGTTGATGCCAAGAATATCCTTTCTTTACTTATGCTGGGAGCTGGTAAAGGAACAACCTTGCGTTTAGTGATTGATGGTGTAGACGAAGAAAAAGCTTTGTCTGAAGTTCAAGCACTTTTTGCAGATAAATTTTACGAGGCAGAATAATCGTGGCACGTCGTCCGCAACGTTTTACTGAAGATGATTTTGAGTCTTTAGAAGGGCGTGCAAGTAAAACCGAACAGAAAAAAGCTGTACAGCGTATGGCTGCTTTAGGTGAGCAACTCGCAGAGTTGTCAAAAAAACAAATTCAATCTTTACCTGTTGAAGAGCGCTTAATTGAAGCTTTATTGGATGTGCAGTTGATTACATCTTTTGAGGCTCGTCGTCGTCAATTTCAACGTATTGGTAAGTTGTTGCGTAATGAAGATGAAGCGGTAATTTTATCGTATTTAACGCCTAAACAGGGTGTTAAAAAGCTCGCACAGCTTGATCGTTGGGTTGAACGTATGATTGAGCAACGTGACCCTGCGATTAAAGAGTTTTGTAAGTCTTATAATGCCGCAGAAGGGCATTCTTTGCGTCAGCATGTATTGCGTATTCACCGCGATATTACCCGTCAGGCTTCTGCTGAAGAATTAGCAGCTTCAAAGCTGAAATTGTTGAATTATGCTCAGCAAGTGGCGTTGATTTCTGACAACTCGAAGTAAGTTGATCTTAACGCGTAATAACGATCCGAGAGGGTCGTTTTTTTTATGGATGATAAAGATAGGACTGATACTTCAGTAACTGACGAGGGAATATCTTTAGCATTCTTGAAAACTTGTATCATATAAATAAACAGGTGTGTTCACTGCCTCCCTTTTTATAGGTATCGCTAAACCTTATGCTGCAAGCGAAGCAGTGCTTTGTTTTTGTTCAGGTGAGCGTGATATGCTTGCAATCCTCCCGACTGGACGACATCCATGTCACAGAATCCGATCGCGATATGAGGTAAAATCAGTGGATGTAAAAAGCAAAAACACTTTATTGATATCAAGTTAATCATATTGAATGCAATAAAATAAAACCTGAATCGCAGTGATGAGATCCAGGTTTTGTTATCGTCACAATAAATCTTACGCCGTTCTACCCGACATATCGTTTATAATTTTGGTGGCATGACAGGCATTGCTCGGTCTGCTTTAAAATCGGGTTGGAATTTAACAACACATTGACCATCTAAGGTTTTGTCACCGATTTTCACTTGAATGGCTTTTCCATTGCTTTGACCGGCACAAGCCTTTTGAATCGCGTCCCATTGTGCTTTACGTTCTGCACGTTTTTGTGCAAATTCCTGTTGAATTTGAGCACGCTGTTCGTCTGTCATATCTTTCATACGCGGACCATCGTGACGCATCATATGTCCACGATCTTCTCCATCACGACGAAAATCCTGCTTCATTTCTCTCATCGCTTTACGATCTGCTTTGAATACAAGGTTGCATGTCCCATCAATGCTTTGTTCACCTGCTTTGACCTGAATGCTTTGACCAATGGCTTTACCATCACAGGCTTTTTGCATTTGCTGACGCATCTCTTTATGCTGCGCACGCATTTTTTTCATTTCTTCACGTTGTTCAGGAGACATTTTATGATGTCCGCCATGCATCATAGAACGACCTTCTGGACTGTCTTTTGGACCTGGATTCGATTGACAGGCTGTTAAAGCCCCCATGCTCAAAATACTTGCTGACAATAATGTGATTTTTGTGATCGCTTTCATTGTTACTACTCCAATGAATATTCTATGTTCTGTGAATACAGTAAAGATTAAATAATAATGATGTAGAAACAATGGAGAGTATTTTAAGCAAGTGTTGGGTACAATATTGAAATGCGAAGAAAAACGTGAGATGAGTTTTGAAAATACGCCGAGTCCCCATCGCTTTACGCCTATTTCTTACTGTGTTATTGACGACATTGGTGATTACTACAGTAAGTTTAAGTGTATTGCATTGGACCATGCAGAAAAACTTTGCTAAATATGTTGCTGATGTTGAAATGCAAAAACTTGATCATTTGATTGAGAATTTGGCAGATGTTTATGGTGTATATCAAGACTGGGGAAATGCAGTTCAGGCACAAATTTTACAGATTGAAGGCGATGCTGCGCCAGATGATTACGATAAGCTGTCACGGTGGTGGTTGCGTCGTCAGTACGATATTGCTTTACAGCAACGTTATTTTAAAGAACATACGATGATGGCGACTTTGGGACAAACTGAAGGTACTACGCCAAAATCCCAATTAGACAAAGAAGAAATAAAAATTCTTGAAGAAAACTTACCTTCAGCCTATCAGCCTTTTGAAGGTTTGAAATTTCCATTGAGTTCGAATCAAAATTTATTTAAACCTTCTGATCGTAAAACTAAGCCACCGATGGACAAGGGGCATATCGGGGGAGGTCATGAAAACCCTCCTGCTCAGGGAAAAGAATCTTCCATGCGTGATCCAATGCGCATGGTCAGTCCAAAAAATGGTAAGAAAATGTTTGTATCCATGCCAGACCGTTTAGGATTGAGTTCACGTCTTTCTTTATATGATGCCAAACATCAGTTTGTATTGGGTGAACCTTCAGATGATCAAGTCTCTTACCGTCCAATTATCGTCAATGAACAAGTGGTGGGTTACTTAGGGCTTAAACCTGTTCTGGATGAAGATGATGCATCGAGCATCAATTTCTTTAGTAGCCAAAAACGTTATTTGGTGCTGATCTATATTTTTACATTCCTGTCGAGTTTGGTTGCAGCATTACTTTTAGCGACCTATTTTAAAACACCAATTCAACGCTTACTCAATGGCACACGTGAACTTACCAAAGGTAATTTCCAACATCAAGTTGCGATTAAACGAAATGATGAGCTTGGTGATTTATCTACAGAACTCAATCAATTGGCAGTGATTCTAGATCAGCATGAAACGTCTCGTCGACAATGGGTTGCAGACACTTCACATGAATTAAAAACGCCACTGGCTGTATTACAGGCACAAATTGAAGCAATGCAGGATGGGATTCGTAAGCCTACTCCAGAACATTTTGCTGCCATGCTACGTCAGGTCACAAGTTTGAAAAAACTGACTCAAGATTTAGCCGATTTGGCACAGGCAGAAGCGCAACAATTGAAATGTTATTTTGCAGAAGTTGATCCATGGTCTGTGGTTTTACAGGAAATTGATAACTTTAAACCCAAGTTTGAACAAGCCAATCTCAATGTCTCAGCGACAGGTGAAGGGGCAAAATTACAATTAGATATAGATCGTTTTAAGCAAATTATGGTCAACTTACTGGGAAATAGTATCCGATATACTGAAGCAGGCGGTGAAGTTCATGTACACACTGAACAAGATGCGGACTCATGGAGTGTGATTGTCGATGATAGCCCGCTCGGCTTGAGCGATGAACAGATTGCACGTTTGGGAGAACGTTTCTATCGTGTCGATGATTCAAGGACCCGCAGTACAGGTGGAACAGGATTAGGTTTGGCATTATCTGGTAAAATTGCGCAAGCGCTGGGTGGACAATTAACTTTTGATCATTCACCTTTAGGTGGTTTGCGTTGTAAATTGACATTTTCAAAACATACGAAAGTTTAAAAGGAATAACACAACATGAAACATATCATGCTGGTAGAAGATGAAGTTGAACTTGCGCAATTGGTGCGGGATTATCTAGAAGCGGCAGGCTTTGAAGTCAGTATGTTTCATGATGGTCAGGAAGCTTATGAGAGTTTTCAGCAACGTAAACCAAGTCTCATGGTTCTGGATTTGATGGTGCCACGTATGGATGGTCTTACCATCTGTCGTAAAGTGCGTGAACAAACAGATTTACCGATCATTATGGTGACTGCACGAACTGAAGAAATTGACCGCGTATTGGGACTAAACATGGGGGCTGATGATTATGTATGTAAACCATTTAGTCCGAAAGAACTGGTTGCACGTGTACAAGCTGTGTTGCGCCGTTTAGAACGCAAGGCTGAACCTGAAGCCAATGATTTATTCAGAATTGATAAAGCACAACAACGTATCTGGTATCAACAAAAATCGTTGAATTTAACACCAACCGAATTTCGTCTTTTAGAGCTTTTCCTCGAACATTTAGGTCAAGTCTACTCAAGAGCTCAACTTTTAGATCATATCAATCCAGACAGTTTTGATGTGGCTGACCGTGTTATTGATAGTCATATCAAGAACTTACGAAGAAAAATTTCGGAAGCTGCTGAAACAGGAAACCGCCATGAATGGGTACAAGCTGTTTATGGTGTAGGCTATCGTTTTGAATATCCAGAAGATTAAGTTTCCAGCATTTTTTAATTCACATTGTGGATAAACACAGGTTTATCCACAGATATTGTGGGTAAATGTGTACAAATGTTGAAATCAATGCTGAAAAAACAAGCATTTGAATGGAGTATAACTCACATATTGTGATGCAGATAAACAATTTGTATTGATCCGGCTGAGTCGTCAAATCGTTGAACATTCTTATGACTGGATCTGTTGATGGATTGCTAAAACCTGTTTTTGAGCTTTAGTCAGCGTTTTGCTGACCAATTCATAGGAAGTCTCGACCAAGTCCTGAATCAAATCGGCATGAATTTGATCGCCTTCATAAACCGAAATCCAGTGGCGTTTATTCATGTGATAACCTACTTTAATTGAGGGATACACATCTCTCAGCATTTCACCATGCTCAGGTTGAACCTTTAAATTAATGACTTTTTGACCATGCAATTCAAAACTTAACATAAACACTTTACCAAGCACTTTAAAGACAGGAATATCTTCACCAAATGGATAGTCTAATTCTGATTTTGGCAATTGAGTTGCAAAATTAAAAGCGATTTTCCGAATTTCATCACCAGTCATGATGTTCTCTTTTTAATTCAATTATGGGTAAATGCGAATCATTGTTCCATCATCCACAAGTTTCCAGATTTCATCCATATCAACATTTCTAACGGCAATGCAGCCCCATGTCCAGTCATTTCGAGGTAAATAATTCATTAAACTTGGCATTTTCTCGACCTGTGAAATGGTTGCAGAGCCGTGAATCATAATATCCCCCCCTGCGGAAACACCCAGATGTTTGGCTTGGACGAGATCTTGTTGATTTGGATAAGATACATGCAATGATTTATAAAAGGCGCTGTTGGGATTGCGCCAATCTAAAATATATTGCCCCTCAGGTGTTTTTCCATCCCCTTCCTGTACTTTATGACCTTGTGGGGTAAAACCTAAACGCATTGGATAGCTTTGAATTTTTTGATCATGATGCATCAATTGGACAATGCGAGCAGACTTATAAACTTTAACCTCTGTAATCGGGGTGTTTTGACGAATATGATTGATATCTTGCAGGGTTAAATTTTTGACATGGATTGCAGCAGTGGCTGTTGGAATAAATTGATTATATTTTTGATAAATCCATCCGCTCGTGATGATCAGGATTAAAACCGTACAAATTGAAAAGAGGTATTTTTTATTCATTGTAAAGTATAGATGTTGCAAAGCGATGTCTTGCCTAAATTTTACGCATTTTAAACCAGCACGTTGTAGCTGAATTGTGATTATTGATTTATCCTGTGGATAAACACATGGTTATCCACAGAAATTGTGGGTAAGTATGATTGTCCTCAATATATTTATGAAGAGCAACTTACCATGACTTCTGGTAAGTCGCTTGCTAAAGGCGCTAAATCTGCGGCGGTTTCTAAATCAAGCTGACGCTTAAAAGGTTGGCTTAATAATTTAAATAAACGGTCGACCTCAGAAAAATCATCTCGTTCAGCCTGTTCAATGGCTTTTTGAGCCATATGATTTCTCAAAATATAAACTGGATTGACTTGCTTCATCTCAGCATCCAATACATCTAGATCCTGATGTTCACGAATACTTTGGTATTGATTCAAAAATACTTCAAATTGATGGCGATCTAAGCAATCATCTTGAATGGCTTCATACTGCTTATTTTGTAAACGAATAAAACTGCCGGTATAGTCAAGTTGTTCACTTTGTAAAATTCTTAAAAAGCTCATTCCGCAGTCAAAACTGTCTTTGTGAAAGTCTGGCAGTCCAAGTTTTTGACAGAGGCCCTGTGTATAATGTTTTAGAAAAGTAGGTTCAAAATCTTCTAAACATTCAACCAAATCCTGTTTAAATTGTTCTTTTGTTTCGGGATGGGCAAGTGGAATTAAATTGTTCAACCAATTCCATAAGTTCCAATGTGCGATGCTGGGTTGGTTTTGATAAGTGTAACGTCCGTTATAATCACTGTGATTATTGATCCAGTTTGGGCGGAATCTTTCCATAAAACCATAAGGACCAAAATCGAGTGTCGAACCAGTAATATTTAAATTGTCAGTATTCATCACTCCATGCGCAAAGCCAACCAACTGCCATTTGGCAATCATGATGGCTGTATTTTGAATCACTTTGCGTGCAAAGGCCAAGATGTGATTTTCAGTTCCTGTTTTTTGAAGCGCTAAACACTCAGGGTAATGCCATTCAATACATTTTTGGGTAAATTCAGCCAGTAAATCTGGTTGGTATTGGTTGATCCATTCAAAATGACCTAAACGGATGTGACAATCAGAAGTACGTAACATCATTGCGCCGAGTTCGAGTTTCTCACGTTGAACACCTTGATTTGATGAGGTAAAACCTACGGCGTTACTAGAGGGGACACCAAGCGAATTCAAGGCATGACCTGCCAAATACTCACGGATGACGGAACGAAGTACAGCTCGACCATCGCCCATGCGAGAGTAGGGCGTAGAGCCCGCGCCTTTTAAATGCAGATCAATGGTTTGATGATGGCGATTGAGAATTTGCGCAATCAGCAAACCCCGACCATCACCCAGCTGACCAGCCCATTGACCAAACTGATGTCCTGCATAGACCATCGCTAAAGGATGGAATTCTGGGAATGTTTTTTGCCCACTGCAAATCTCGACCCACTGCGTTTTTTCCTCTTCAGACCATTGCAATTCATCAGCGAGTGCAAGATTAAAATGTCCTGCTTTGGCCCCCTGAAGTGGGTTGGGCATTTGCTCATGGTATAGTTTTGGATTCAACGTGGGATAACGAGGATTGAAGTACATAGCAGTTGATCGCAATGGATAAATCATGACTTGATCAATATAGCAAAATTTTAATGACATGGGCGAATGCCGACTGATTTAGTCAACAATAAATAATTTTGCGCCCAATGTGGTTGAGGAACGATGTGCTTCCGCTTGGTCTGCAACTTGATAACTCATACCTGCCGTTAAAGTAAATGTACGGCCATCTACAAGTTCGGTGTGTAACTCACCCTCTAAACAAAAAAGGATATGACCTTTCAAGCACCAGTGATCTGCCAGATATCCTGCAGAGTATTCGACCATTCGAACACGAATTTGATCAAATTGTTGAGTACGCCAAAGTGCAAAACCTTGTTCACCTTGGTGATGCGTGGTCGGAATCTCTGTCCAGTTGGTGATGCCAAAAGGGATGTTATTGATCTGCATGTCTGTTTCTCAGTTTGGAGTTAAATCACGAAAAAAATTAGGCAAAAGAAAAGCTCCAGTTGGAGCTTTTCTTTTGCTGAACGATGGATTAAGAAACCACGTTCTTTTTAATACCACGCATCAATGTTTCTAAGCGTTCACGATGGAAAGCCAACTTTTGTTCTACCAACTGGAAATCAACTTTAAGCTTGACATCCATTTGGTGGATTTTTTCAGCAACCGAGGCTTTTTTTGCTTGTAGTTCTTGCTCTTTTAAAGCCGCCCAATCGTTTAATGTATGGGTAAAGGCTTCATATTCTTGAGAGACTTTTTGTTTCATGGCTAAAATGTCAGCATTTACATTGTGACCGTAAATCGCTAAATCCTGTTCAGCATATTTAAACTTCATTGCTAATTCTGCTTTTTTAATATTAAAGCTTGGAATACGACGAAGATTTTTTGCTAAACCAATTTTAGAACAGGACCAGATCAACCATTTGGTTGGATCATATTGCCACCATTTCACGCCATTACGATAATCGTATTGGAAAATATGGTGGTAGTTATGATAACCCTCACCCCATGTCGCAATGGCAAGCAGGAAGTTATCACGTGCAGTATTTTCGTCTGTATAAGGACGTTTGCCCCACATATGACATAAAGAGTTGATAAAGAAGGTTACATGATGGCTGATGATTAAACGAAGTAAACCACCTAAGAGTAATACGCCCCACATGTCACCTACAGCCCAACCCAATGGGAGCAGAATGGCTGCGTGAACCGCAATGACCAATGGAATGTAATATTTGTCCTGGAACATCACCACTTTATCATTCAATAAGTCTGGTGCATTTTTGTAATTTGCTTCTGCAGCAGGGTAGTTGCGTAACATCCAGCCAATGTGTGCATACCAAAAGCCATTGTTAATTGAATATGGATCTTGATCAACATCATCGACATGACGGTGATGGGTACGGTGACCGGAAGCCCAGAACAAAATACTGTTTTGAACAGCAAATGTTCCCATAATCATCAAAATAATTTTAAGAGGTAAAGTCGCTTCATAAGCACGGTGTGCCCATAAGCGATGGTAACCCGCAGTAATGCCTAAACTACTGAGACCGAGTAAAACGAATAAACTAATCCAAGCTGCCATACTAAAATCATGATGGTAGGCATACAATGGAATCGCGATCAATGCCACAAGTGGTAGGAATACCAAGGCAAAAACACCGATCCAATTTATTGGGGCTTTGGGTAGGGGAGCATTCATCTCCAACAGCACTCCTAAGAACCTTCATTAGGTAAAAGTTAAACGCATAGCTTCAGCATTTTCTAGGCTATACTTTCAGGGATAGTATCATGGGCGAACATCTGTTCACTAGTATTAGTGTACATCTGTATTGTATAAAACAGTAACAGAATAAAACACAAATTCTAGCGGTTTGATCGAAAAAAATGAATGATTAAAAAGTCGTATTTCATTGTCACATATGTATAGAAGATTTTAGTCGCAATAATCGTTGTAGCTTCATAGTCTGTAGTGATTGAATAGTCGAAGTTTTGAGTTTAAGCGCTTTTAACACTGTAAACGAAAGCCGGTTTTGCATGTCTCATTTATTCTGAATTATTGCACCTGACCTAAAGCATTTTGCATCATTTTTGGAAAATCAGTAATTAATCCTTGGATGCCTAGATCGCGTAAATGCTGAGCACGTTGGATATCATTCACGGTCCAAACACTGATATTTAAACCTGCTGCTTGGGTTGCTTGAAGTATCGCATCGCTTGCCAACTGATTCATCCAGCCAATTTGGCAACAATCCAGTTCTAAAGCTTGTTCAATCGCCTGTTCTTGAATGTCCCTTTCGATCAGTAAACCACGTTTAAACTCAGATTGCTGCTGCTGTAAAACCTGATGTATTTTTAAATCAAAGCTGGTGATGACCGCAGTATGTTTAAAATCCTTAAGCTGTTGTTGTAATTCAATGGTCAGTTTTTCAGCATCTTCTAGACTTTCAACAGCCTTCACCTCGACTTCAATATGTTCAAAATCATGCATGATATTTAGACTTTGGCTTAAAGTCGGCGTGATTTGCTTTTCCCAATCCATCCATATGCTGGCTTGATTAAAAGGTGCCAGTTGTGTACTGTCTAAAGCATAAAGTGGTTGATCAATTCCTGTGGTTCTTAAGAAATTATCGTCATGCATAATAATCAGTGCATTATCTTTTAATTGTCGGACATCAAACTCGACCGCACGAATGCCCAAGTCATGAATATATTGAAAACCACCCAATGTGTTTTCAGGTGCTTCGCCACGTGCGCCACGATGTCCGATAATTTTCATAGAATGTACTCGATACTCAGATTATCGATCCCATCACATAAGCCTGATCGTTAGATCATTTTGACTCGTGATGAAATTTTAATCTTTAACTGAAAACTTGTGTTTTAGCCCTATTCCACTAATAGGGCTACACCTTGATCATACTGTCCAGAAACCATCAATGAATGATCAGTGATGTTTAAATTGTATCGTTGATGTTCTTTTGCCAAAGCACTTCACTGCCACCTTCTGCACGTTGAAGTGTACGTGAAGCAACAAACAACCAATCTGACAAACGATTGAGCAATTGTAAGGCTGTGGCTTGAATATTCTGGTCTCTGCTATGTACAGTCATGAGGCTACGTTCAGCACGACGACATACTGCACGTGCCTGATGAGCATAACTACATGCCAAGGTGCCTGAAGGAAGAATAAACTCTTTCAGCATCGGCAGGTCTTCGTTCATTCTATCAATTTCATTTTCTAGAAATTCCACACAAACAGGCTGTAGCAAGTTGTAATTGGGAATACATACTTCACCACCCAAATCAAACAGCCAGTGTTGAACTAAACTGAGCGATTTGTCCCAATCTCCTTTATCCGTGATATCACTGATTGAAATTTGTGAACGTAATACACCGACAATTGAATTCAGCTCATCCACATCACCTAAAGCGGTAATACGTAAGTCATCTTTGGGTACACGAGAGCCATCTCCTAAACCAGTTGTTCCTGAATCACCTGTACGGGTGTAAATTTTACTTAAGCGATGTCCCATGATTTTGTCCTGGATTTAAATGAAAAGCTAAAGAATAAAAAAGGATAATGTCGGTCAAAACATTATCCATAAACTGCGCTGTTTTAGATATTTTTTTGAGTCTAACTTTTAGTAACGGAAAGTTACCCCCACTGAAGCTTGACGCCCACTATTGATATACCAATCTTGTGATGGATAATTATTGAAAACTTCACGATATTCAACATCACCCACATTTTGAATGTTGGTAAAAACTTTAACATTCGGTGTTGCATTCCAATAAGCATTTAAGTCCACAGTTGCATAACCAGGGACACGAGTTTTATTGGCGGCATCTGCATAAGCTTTCGCTCGTGCAATGAGTGAAGCACTAATACCATAAGTTGTATTTTCTAAACCAGTGGTAAGCGTTAAAGTCTGGCGAGGACGATAAGCAATTTCATTGCCATCTTTATTGTTCTCTGTTTTTACATAAGCGTATGCAGTAGAGAGAAATAAATCATCTTGATGCCATTTAACTTCAGCTTCGCCGCCAGTAAATTTAGCTTGATCAACATTCTCATTACCCGCAGGATAATTGTAAATAATCAAATTTTTGATTTTAGTATGATAAGCAGAAATATTTGTGCTGATGTTTGATGTTAAATCATAATCAAAACCAAGTTCATAAGATGTACTTTCTTCTGGCTTTAACTTCTCATTTCCACCCCATTGCGAATATAACTCATTTAAGGTTGGTGCACGGAAAGCACTACCAATATTGGCATATACACTTGCATTCGGTAAGAAGTGATAACGTACGGCACCTTGTCCTACAGTATGCGTACCAAAACGTTCATTATCTTCTACACGAATACCAGCCTGGGTATCAAACAACTCATTTTTAAATTGATGCTGTAAATAATAGCCAGTGCTATTCACACTTTGGTCATTTTTTAGAATCGTATTACTTTTATAATTTGCATCGTTGTATGTTGCACCCACCAAAATATTTTGATTTGGTGTAAATTTCCATTTTAAGTTTAAATCGCCCTGATTATTCTCAGTGTTGTAATGCGATGCATAAGCTGGAACATTTTGTTTGTCTTGAACATTCGAATATTGTGCATTTACAATTAGTTCAGGCAAAATATTATAAGCGACTTTTGCATTGATCACACGATTTTCAAATTCACGTGGTGATGTGTTGACAATGTAGTCATTACTAAAAATATTTGTACCTTTGTTTTCACTGATTGATGCATAAGCGTCAACGACATCTTCTTGTGAATAACCAAATTTTGCATTGTAGCCTTTTTGATCAAAGCTAGCTTTTTCATTTTTTGGCTGACTTTCAAAAATACGTGTACCGTCGCTTTCTAAACGCTGTCCACCAACTTGTGCATAAAAGCCTTGATCAGTCACTAGGTCTGCTTTTGCAATGGCTTTGTAAGTATTATTTTCACCGTAGATGCCTGTTAATTCAGCACCAGATTTAACTGGTTTTTTTGAAATGAGCTGAACAACCCCACCGATGGCATCACTGCCATATTGAACCGAAGCTGGACCTTTTAAAATTTCAATCTGTTGAACATCCGTTGTATCCAAGAACGCAGGATATAAAGGCCCAAGTTCATTTTGACTATTTAGACGAGCGCCGTCTTTTAAAACCAATGTATGTACTGCTTTAGTGCCACGAAGTGCAATTTCTGAAACTTGTCCAATACCACCACTTTGCTTAATGTAAACAGCAGGATCTCTTTGGATGACATCTGAAACATTCAGTAATGGGTTTTGTTCAATTGTTTTTTGATCAATTACAGTAAGTCGAACAGGAATATTTTTTAGACTTTCTTCGGAACGAGTGGCTGTCACAACAATCGGTGACAAGGATGCTGTCGAATTAGAAGTCTGGTCTTGCTGTTCAGCAAATGCAGTAGAAGATAACCCCATCGCAAAAGCGACAGCACCTACAAGTGCAGTAGGTTTAAAAATAACAGACATGATATGCTCCATACATTCACTCCCCGTGAATGATTGAGTTTAAGGGCACAACAAGCTGGTATCCGGACTTAAATATAGAATCTGAAACGATTCAGATTATTCCACCTTCCCACAAAACATTGCAGTGGTGTAAGTCAGTTGACTTATAAAGAATAATATTTTCATTTTACCGTTGCGGGGGCAGTGTTGGATTTGCACCAACTTCCCAAAGCCTTAAGCTAGACTTGTTGCATTTGTGTGCAGTATAAAGTTTGTTAAGTGTATAAACAATGTAAAACAGATAATCCTATATAACTTTAACGCAAGTGAATAAATTTGCTTTACAATGATTTGTCCAAAATATTGAAAAAATCAGTTTGATCTGAACAAATTCGAGTTCAAAACTATGCGTACCCGTGCCAAAATTTGTGGAATTACACGACCACAGGATATTCATGCTGCTGTAAATGCAGGTGTGGATGCGATTGGTTTTGTGTTTTATAAACCCAGCCCTCGTTACGTGACAATTGAACTGGCGCAACAACTCGCACAACTCATTCCACCATATATCAATATTGTAGGCTTGTTTGTGAATGCCAGTGCAGATGAAATTGCTGAAGTCTTGGCGTCTGTCCCTTTAGATATTATTCAATTTCATGGGGATGAAACTGCACAGCAATGCCAACAGATTGCCCAATACAATAAGCGTCGTTGGTATAAGGCAATTCAGATCAAACCTGATGCAGAACATTCCGAAATTATTGCGACAATTCGACCATATCAACAGGCAGGCGCGAGTGCTATGCTTCTAGATGCATGGCATCCTGACTTGAAAGGGGGAACAGGGCACAGTTTTGACTGGTCACAATTCCCTAAACTTGATATTCCTTTGATTTTGGCAGGTGGTTTAAAGCCTGAAAATGTTGAAAACGCCATACAAACGACTCAAGCCTATGCAGTCGATGTGAGCGGAGGCGTAGAATCCGCAAAAGGTATTAAAGACCAACAACTCGTAGAACGATTTATGCAAGGAGTCCAACGTGGATCAGCAAAGTAATCAACAAAATAGTGTGATTGACTATACCCAATTCCCGGATCAAAACGGGCATTTTGGTATCCATGGCGGACGTTTTGTGTCAGAAACTTTAATGGCAGCTTTAGAGGATTTAGAGAAGCTCTATTTCCGCATGAAGAATGATGCTCAGTTTTTGGCAGAATTCGACCGTGATCTCGCTTATTATGTAGGACGTCCTAGTCCTTTGTACTATGCTGAACGATGGTCGAAAGAGTTGGGTGGTGCGCAGATCTATCTTAAACGTGAAGACTTGAATCATACAGGCTCACACAAGGTCAACAATACAATTGGTCAGGCATTGTTGGCAAAGCTTTCGGGTAAAAAACGTATTATTGCTGAAACAGGTGCAGGGCAACATGGTGTTGCAACAGCGACAATCGCAGCACGTTTAGGTCTTGAATGTGTTGTCTTCATGGGCGCTGAAGATGTGAAACGTCAAGCGATGAATGTCTATCGCATGCGTTTGCTTGGGGCGACTGTTGTTCCCGTAGAGAGCGGTTCTAAAACACTGAAAGATGCCATGAATGAAGCAATGCGTGATTGGGTGACCAATGTAGACTCGACTTATTATGTGATTGGTACAGTTGCGGGTCCACATCCATATCCTCAATTGGTACGTGATTTCCAATCGATTATTGGTCGTGAAGCACGCCAACAAATTCAACAGCAGGCAGGTCGTTTACCTGATGCCCTGGTGGCATGTGTGGGCGGTGGCTCAAATGCCATGGGCTTGTTCTACCCATTCTTAAATGATCCTGATGTGAAAATGTATGGCGTTGAAGCTGCTGGTCTTGGTGTGGAAACGGGTAAACATTCAGCACCACTCAATGCAGGACATGTCGGTGTTCTACATGGTAACAGAACTTATCTGATGTCTGATGAACAGGGTCAAATTATTGAAACTCACTCTATTTCAGCAGGCTTGGATTATCCTGGCGTAGGACCTGAACATAGTTTCCTGAAAGATATGCATCGGGTAAATTATGTACCAATTAACGATACGGAAGCTTTACAAGGTTTCCGTGATTTGACCCATATTGAAGGAATTATTCCTGCATTGGAAAGTTCACATGCGATGGCTTATGTCACCAAACTGGCACCAACGATGTCAAAAGATCAAATTATTATTGCAACCGTATCAGGTCGTGGGGATAAAGATTTAATGACTGTGGCGCGTATTGATGGTGTGGAAATGGTGGAAATGTAATTCATCATTTTTATTTGGAAAGCCTCTTTTATAAGGGGCTTTTTTATATCTTGATGGTAAGCACCCTATACACAGTATTTGGAATTTGCGCTATTTTGCGAAAAATCTACTAAAAATAAAAGATTATGTTGGTTATGCATTTTTTACAAAAAGTTCGGGC
This sequence comes from Acinetobacter baumannii, assembly GCF_016508585.1. Classification (GTDB taxonomy): domain Bacteria; phylum Pseudomonadota; class Gammaproteobacteria; order Pseudomonadales; family Moraxellaceae; genus Acinetobacter; species Acinetobacter nematophilus. The sequence continues at coordinate 15,298 of NZ_JADVOP010000024.1, read as the reverse complement.
TGAAAATTTCCCTGAAAAAATTATCTGGGGATGGAAAGATACTTTTGCCGTTTCTATTCTCCCATTGATTGTTATAAATGGTCTTATTTTAGAAAAAATATTTGGAATCTCGATTGCTGTCAGTTTGGGAGATGCTATTTTTCGCGGACTGTTGTTTATTTCAGTGTGTTACCTATATAAAGATATGTTGCTTACACATTGGCAAAAGTATCAACAGACCTTTTGGCGTTCAAGTATATGGGTTGTGGTGGGTGCAATATTATTACAAGTGGTCATCTCACTTACACGTCAATTTCTTCCTCTGGGTGAGAGACAAGAAGAGAGACCGTATATTGAACCTGAACAGATCGCTTTTCTGAGTTTGCTGATCATCAGCTTTGGACCTTTATTCACCGCACTTTTAGAAGATATCGTGTTCCGCTACACCTTATTACAAAAATTATTTATTCAGCCGTGGTTATGGCGCATGGTCTTGATCATGCTGAATTCGATTTTATTTGGTTTGATTCATTATCATAATTTTGATGGGAACTTGGTTGCAACGATCAGCTTTATGAGTGCGGGATTATTTTTAAACTTGATTTATTTATGGACAAGAAATATATGGCATGTATTACTCATTCATTTTCTCAATAATGCGGTATTATCTTTAGGCGGCGTTTTATTATTAAAATTTATTCAAACATTCACTTAATTGTTCAGTAATTGCATATGTCTAGTTTATTTATCGTGATGTTGGGTGGTCGTCATGCACGTGCCAATATGGAAGTCCATGATGTGGTTTTGGCTGTTGGAGACACACTCGAAGAAATTTATCCCCAATTAAAAAATGCTTGGTTTGGTGAACAACAAGGTTTGCACATTGATGCTTGGCAAAAGCTACAAGTTATTGAGTTTGAAAATAAGAAATACCATATTCGTTTTAGTGATGCTCAACCGAATCTATCGGATGCCAAACTGTGGTTAATTAACTTGGGTGGTTATGATGCGCATGAATTTGGCGAGTTGCATCGATATGTTCTGGTGGTTGCTCGGGATGGCATTGAAGCAAAAAACAAAGGTAAACAATATTTTGCCAGCCATTGGCAAAAGCAACACACAGATCGGGTTTTAGATATTGATGATTGTCTCGCGATTGATCATGTACATGGTCGCTATGTTGAACTCATTGAAGTAGATAGGAAAACAGATTTGAGTCAATTCTGTGAAAATAAGTGGGAAAATACTTACTTGACGATTTAGCTGAATCAATCAGATTTGAGCAGTGAAAAGGGCGTAGTATTTCAACCTTAAAAGATTAAGAGTCACTTAATCAGAAACAAATGATATAAATCATTGCATTGTTCTCTCATAAGCTCCATGTTCATACAACAGAATCTCCGCAATGTTGAGCATGTGACTGCATACAATGAGAACTCAAACAAAACACTGTGGAGTGTAGGCAATGAGCGGATTATTGGATGAGTTGGGTAAAATTGCAGGCGCTGTAATTGCAGAGCAAGGGGTTGATAAATTAGATCCTGATGCTGGATTTTTGGAAAAAGCGGCAGGTGCATTTGCAGGTTATGAAGCTGCAAAAATTGCTGAAAATAAATTGGAGAATGATACTGATCAGCAAAACTCGGATGACCAGTCCTAAATTTGTTGTTTTAAGTCTCAATAGCGGATTGAATCCAAGAGATGATCACATGTTTAACGAGAGTATTTGAAGCATTTCATTGTTAATCTAACTTTAATCAGTTGAAAAAGAGCATAGAACATATGCTCTTTTTTATTATCTTAAATAAAGATAAGCAATGAAGAAAAACATCAATTGCCTCATAAAGATTAAGATTCTAGGCGAAGTCTTGCCAATTCAATCATTGCGGGATGCTTATCAATAAAACCGCTATAAAATATGGAAAAAAAGCATTTCTTTGATAGATCAATACTCGTTATATTGTGCATCGTTATAATGAAACTACTAGCTGTACGCCATGTATTTATATACTGATTTTGATCAGCAACTGATCAACGAACGTGTTGCACAATTCCGTGATCAAACGGAACGTTATTTAGCTGGAAAACTCACTGAAGATGAGTATCGTCCATTACGCTTGCAAAATGGTTTATACGTGCAACGTTATGCGCCAATGTTACGTATTGCTGTCCCTTACGGTTTAATGAATTCTAAACAATTACGCAAAGTTGCTGAACTTGCCAAAGAATACGACCGTGGCTATGCGCATGTTTCAACACGTCAGAATATTCAGTTTAACTGGCCTGCACTGGAAAATGTGCCAGATATGCTTGAAGGTCTTGCTTCCGTTCAAATGCATGCCATCCAAACTTCGGGGAACTGTATCCGTAATACAACTACGGACCAATATGCAGGTGTTGTGGCTGGAGAAATAGCAGATCCACGTCCAACCTGTGAATTGATCCGTCAATGGTCGACATTCCATCCTGAATTTGCCTTCTTACCACGTAAATTCAAAATTGCAGTGTCTGCACTTGAAGAAGTTGATCGCGCTGCAACTTCATTTCATGATATCGGTGTGTATTTAACTCGAAATGAAGCAGGTGAACTGGGCTATAAAATCAAAGTCGGTGGCGGTTTAGGACGTACACCGATTATTGGTTCTATGATTCGTGAATGGTTGCCGCGTGAAGATTTAATTGCATATTTGGAAGCAGTTCTTCGGGTTTATAACTTACATGGTCGTCGTGATAATAAATACAAAGCACGTATTAAAATTTTGGTGAAAGCATTAACACCTGAAGTGTTTGCTGAGAAAGTTGAAGCTGAGTTTGCTGAAACGATTAAGACGTTAAAGATACAACCTGAAATCTTGGAAAAGTTAGATCAGGAATTTACACCGTTTGATTATCAAAATTATGCGGATGAAGACTTTAGCGCCTTATTTGCTGAACATCCAAAATTCAAGCATTGGTTTAATATCAATACCAATGCGCATAAAGTGACAGGTTACCGTATTGTCACCATTTCGCTGAAACGTGCAGGTATTGCCCCTGGCGATATGACTGTTGAAGAAATGAATTTGATTGCAGATCTTGCAGACAAATATACGTTCGGTGAATTGCGTACTACTCACGAACAAAATATTTCTTTAGTAGACGTTCCGCAAAAAGATTTATTTGAATTATGGCAAATTCTTGAAAAGAACAATTTGGCTCGTGCACATATTGGCTTTATTACCGATATTATTTGCTGCCCAGGTGGTGACTTCTGTTCTTTGGCAAATGCAAAATCAATTCCAATTTCTGAGGCGATTACACGTCGTTTCGATGACTTGGATACGGTTTATAATCTAGGTCATATTGACTTGAATATTTCAGGCTGTATGAATGCTTGTGGTCACCATCATGTCGGTAATATCGGTATTTTAGGTGTAGATAAAAAAGGTGCAGAATTCTACCAAATTACTTTGGGCGGAAATGCCGATCATGATGCTTCAATTGGTGACATTTTAGGACCATCATTTGCCGCAGAAGCTGTTCCTGATATTATTGATGAAATTTTAAACACTTATCTCGATCTTCGTAATGAAGGTGAAGCGTTTATTGAAACTTATCGCCGTGTCGGCATTAAACCATTCAAGGAGCGTGCATATGCTTAATACCGCACTTCAAGTCCTCTCTAAAGATGGCTCTATTGCAGACAATACTTATCAACTTATTGGTGAGGATGGGGTATTGCCTCAAGGTGATGTGTTATTAACAGTTGAGCAGTTAGATCAGCTTAGCAATGTCACAGGTAAAAAAGCGCTATTGATCACAGTGGATGCTTCTCCTGAAACCCACCAGTTTCCACTTGATCAGTTAGATGCCATCTTTATTGACTTTGCAGGCTTTAATGATGGTCGTGGTTATTCCTTTGCTGCGTTATTACGTCGCCAAGGTTACCAAGGCGAGCTTCGTGCAACAGGTGATGTATTTAAAGACGTGTTGAATTATATGAAGCGTTCAGGTTTTGATACCTTTGTGATCAAAGAGGGTAAAGATATTCAGGAAGCTGCTGCTGGTCTAGGTGATTTTACCCACCCTTATCAAGCCTCTACAGCAGTACCGAAAGCGCATTATCAAACTGGTGCTTGATTGTTTTAGGCACTGATTTTGAAATAAAAAGCCGGACTTAAGTTCGGCTTTTTTGTGGATGATTGATTGAATCATTAAGCATGAATGCTTTCATGACGGCTAAAACTATGGTCAAAGTTAAATCAGGAATTTAAATTGATCGTTGCATATTTGCAATGTTGTATGCTGTAAAAGTCGCTGTTTTACTAGTTGAAAGATCACATAATCAAATAAAGATTTCTTATGGTGAACGAAATGCTCAGTCAAACAACAGGTGATTTATCGTTACTCAAAGGTTGGAATGCAACTTTACCGAATACTGAAGTCATGCCTGTACTGTTTCTTGGGCATGGCTCTCCGATGAATGCCATTCAAACCAATGATTTTACGCGTTCGTGGAATCGTATTGGCGCTGAAATGGAGACACAACCGGCAGCAATTTTATGTATTTCTGCGCATTGGCTAACACAGGGTGTTACAGCAGTGACTGCCATGCAGCAACCAAAAACGATTCATGATTTTGGTGGCTTTCCTCAAGCATTATTTGATATGCAATATCCTGCCTCAGGAAATAAAGCACTGGTTGAAGAAACAACTGCTGCGATTCATCGTGTTGAAGTTCATCATGATCATACGTGGGGTTTGGATCATGGAACATGGGCAGTGTTATGCCATGTCTTTCCACAAGCCAATATTCCCGTCGTACAGTTGAGTATCGACTACAGTCAGGGCGCACAATATCATTATGATTTGGCAAAAGAATTGGCCCAATTGCGACGTAAAGGTGTTTTGATTGTTGCCAGTGGTAATTTGGTCCATAACCTTAGAAAAGTTGCTTTTGACAAATTTGATGGTCACTTTGGTTATGATTGGGCTTTAGAAGCAGATGCAAAAATGAAAAACTTCTTGTTAACCCATAATCATCAAGCATTGATTGATTGGCAAAAGCAGGGTCCTGAATTTTTATTGTCGATTCCAACACCAGATCACTATTATCCAATGTTATATGCTTTAGGTTTGCAGGAAGAGAACGATCAGCTGAGTATTTTTAATGATCAGGCTGTAGCAGGTTCTTTGACCATGACATCATTTAGATTGGATCAAGCTTAATTTTAAATGTGGGACTTAAAAAGGTGAATTTAAATATTCACCTTTTGATTTATTCAAAGATTCTACTGGCTGTTGAGATTGACTCAAGATAAAATTTGTCGATGATGATTTGAACTAAAACGACAATGTCTTTCTTACTTGCAAAAATTAATCCTGGGGTCTTTTGGCTGTTAATCGCAATTGCGACGGATGTTTTATCCACATTTTATTCTGCTAAAGGGAATGGTTTGGTCAATAAATTTGATCAAGGGATTGCTCTAGTCTTATATATCATTTCTTTTGCATGTGCTGCTTATGCGTTGAAATTTATGCAAGCCGGAATTCTATATGTTCTATGGTCAGGGCTTGGTGTGATTGCCACTGCTTTATTAGCCAAGGCATTTTTAGGTCAAAATATTGATTTAGCAGGTTGGGTCGGGATTGCTTTTATTACCATCGGCTTAACGATTATTGCGCAATTTTCGAATATTGATGTCTGAAGTTTAACAATGGCTTAGACATCAATGACTGAATGCAAAATTAAAATAAAGGCGACTGAATAAACTTATAGAAAAATGCTGTACCTAGTGAGGGTTCTAAAAGTAATGGGAATAAGAAACCATAGATTGCACCTGTAATATGAGCACGATGATCAATCAGTGGTGAATGTCCAGAGCGAATCGCATACATGCTGTAGCACAAATATATGGTTCCAAAAATAATCGCAGGAACAGGTAAAATATAGATATAGATCATGCCCCACGGATTAAACAAGATCGAACTAAATAGTACCGCATTGACTGCACCTGAAGCACCTAAACTTCGATAAGAGTTTAAACTCCGATTGTGTAAATAACTCGGAATGGCAGCAATGATAATGGCACTACAATAAAATAGAACAAAACCCATACCGCTTAAATAGCCACGGAAAAACCATTCAATATTTCGTCCAAAGAAATATAGGGTAAACATGTTAAAAAATAAATGCATACCATCATTGTGAATGAAACCATGGGTTAAGAAACGATCATATTGACCGTGTTTAATTGCTGAAATATTGAAAATCAGACGATTCATCACATGACGCTGTTGCCAAGCAAGGATAGAGATTGCAATCGTGATTAAAATAATCAGAAGTGTATGGGTTAGCCCTGTGATCATATTTATTGTAAATGATGTCGTTTTCTTAAGTGAACTATAGCCTATATCATGCTGAATCAATAGGCTATAATTTTAATGAAATGATCAAACCTCAGAGAGTTGACAGTTTACCATCCAGCGAATGCCAAACTGGTCAGTGAAAGCGCCATATAGCGCACCCCAAAACGTTTTTTCCAAAGCCATTTCAATCTGACCATTGGCAGACAGGGCTGTAAACAGTCGTTGAGCTTCATCCACTTCATGAGCTTCTAAATTAATTGAAATATAATGATTTGTACCTTTGCTGAAAGGGGCACCATTTGGTGAGCAGAACTGTTCAGTGGTATCCGAGCCCATTAATACGGTAAAGTCATTAATCGGCAAAGAAACATGCAAAATATAGTTTTTTTCTTGTTCTGGTACTTGGACATCGGGCAATTCTGAATAACGTTTTAAAAAAGAAAAATCACCACCAAAAACTGATTTGTAAAAGTTAAAAGCAGCTTCTGTTTGTCCTTTAAAGTTTAAATAATGATTGAGTTGCATTGTGGCTGTCCATTTTGTTGTTTTGAAGTGATTAATTTATCAGCTCATTGTTTAAAACTTGATGAAGGTTTTGTAATTGGACATATTCATCATGAAGAATAAATATGCCCATTGAGCTTTAAAGCTGTTTATCTTGTTTTTGTTCTAACTTTAAATCTTGTTGATTTGCATAGCTGTCAAGCTCTTCATTTTGCAGTGGTTCATTTGGATTTGGACGATCCACAAAACCAATTTTAGGCACAGGAATCTCAATCTGATTTTCCACAAAGCGATTGCGGATCAGCTCATGGATTTCATCTTTTACCTGTAGATAATTGGCTTGCATACACCAGAGTGCAAATAAAATTTCAATGGATGATTCACCAAATGCAGACACAGTCACACGGGGTTTTGGATCTGCCAAAACCAATGGATAATCGTTGGCGACCTCGATCAATACTTCACGGACTTTATTGATATTTTCATTGAAATTAATCGCGACCGTAATCGACAACCGTCGTATCGGAAATTTTGATAGATTATGTACTGGTGCCCGAATCAATTGCTCATTGGGTAAGCGTACATACACATTGTCCATGGTTAAAAGCTTCACTGACAAAAGGTCAATGGAAATCACTTCACCTTCGATGGTATGCCCACGAATCAGGGTAATTTGAATGGTATCACCAACTTCAAAAGAGCCTTCACCAATTAAAAATAATCCACTGATCAAGTTGGATGCAGAAGTTTGCGAAGCAAAACCCAGTGCTACGGTCAAAATCCCTGCTGCACCTAAAAATACACTGAGTTTAAATCCTGCTTCTTTTAAACTGGCGATCACAAACAGCAAGAAAATAAAATAAAAAATACCTCTGCGCCACACCAAACGTTGATGTGCATTAAAGCGTGCCCCAATAGTTCGAATAAAAGTATTGGAAATAACTCGCGCAAGTACAAAGCCAACAAAACAGAGAATCAGCGCAACTGCAATTTCACTTAAACGATCCAAATTTACATTGGTAAAAATGCCTTTTAAGCTGTCCGCGATATCTTTGGGAATATTGGATTGAGCCATCTTTTACCTTATCCCTTAGAAAAATGAATCAAACATGTTAAATAATGCACCACCTGGTGAACGTGGTGGATGAACATAGATCACTTCTCCAGCCAGTGGTGGAGTACGATTTTCAATTCTAACGCGAGCAGGGCGATCATTGCCTTCATAAATGACCTTAATTTGTGAGGTCCACAAACGCCCTGTACTTTCACTATAGAATAAAGGCAGTGCTGGAACAGGCACATTCATCCGGTCAAAGCGCAATTGATGACTGCTTACATTGTGAAAATCAATCGGGGTAACAGCACGGAAAGCACGAGGACGCAGTAAATTCAATTCTGTACGACCATCGACTGAGGTTGCATAGCACATTTCACCTGTACGATGATCTGGACCAAACCATGTATCCTTAGGCAAAATCACAGGAATATCAAATAGTGGCTCTTTTTGAGCTTGAACAAAACCTGAGATCCATAAAGGGGTACTGATATACAGCGTACCACGTTGTCCAGCGGGGATATAAATAGGATCGACAGGACGGATTACCACAGAACGGTCAGCCAATCGGGGCATTAACTGAAATGTTTTATGGGTTTCTCTAAACATGTAGCGCTCAACATGTACAGGTTCAGGAAAGCCAAAATTCACATCATGAATTTTATGCCATTGCTGTTCATAGTCATACTGAAAATGTGGGCGATAGTATTCTAAACGCCATTCTTGTAAACCACGTGTAATGCGCATCATCATTGAACCAAATTGCCATGCTTTGGATTGGTGCAATTCGAAATTTTGTTCTCCCCACCATTTTAAATCCGGGAGTTCTGGTTCAAGATGGTCTTTCTTTTTAGACAAAAGTGTTCATCCTATTCATAAAATCATTAACAAACAGACTTCACGCTGTCATGTGCATAGAGTACACTCAAAGCAATTTAAATGATTAATATAAGTTGTAATGCAAGTTCTTAAACAATTACAAATACCATATAGTTTTGCAAAACGGCATGGAGTGCTGTTGCGTTATGAAGGTGATCAAGTTTTTATTGTTCGCCGTCAGGATACCGCACAAATTGCGATTCAGGAAGCACGTCGTTATCTTGGTCGTGTTGCACAGCATCAATTATGCAATGAAACTGAATTTAATCAAATGCTCAGTTCAAGCTATGCAGGTGAAACAGGTGAGTCACAGCAAGTTGCAGCTGGACTGGAAGATCATCCAGATTTATTAAGCCTTGCCGACCAAGTCCCTGAAACGGAAGATTTGATGGATCAGGAGGATGATGCACCTATCGTCCGACTGATCAATGCCTTGTTGTCAGAAGCTATTCGTGTGGGTGCATCTGATATTCATATTGAAGCGTTTGAAAAGAAACTATCTGTGCGTTTGCGTGTTGATGGGCAATTGCGTGAGATCGTACAACCACGTCGAGAACTTGCACCGTTGTTGGTTTCACGTATCAAAGTGATGGCTAAATTGGACATTGCTGAAAAGCGTATTCCGCAAGATGGTCGTATTTCTCTACGTCTCGCTGGGCGTGAGGTGGATGTTCGTGTATCCACATTGCCGTCATCTCATGGTGAGCGTGTGGTGATGCGTTTACTGGATAAGCAGGCTGGACGCTTGAACATGACGCATTTGGGGCTGATGAAAAGCGATTATGAACGCCTAACTCAATTGGTTCACCGTCCACATGGCATCATTTTGGTCACGGGACCAACAGGTTCTGGTAAAACAACAACTTTATATGCCGCACTTTCCGATTTGAATGATGGTTCAAAAAATATTCTGACCGCTGAAGATCCAATCGAATATCAACTTGAGGGTATTGGGCAAACCCAAGTCAACACCAAAGTGGATATGACTTTTGCCCGTGCACTCAAGGCAATGCTTCGCCAAGACCCAGATGTGGTGATGGTGGGCGAAATTCGTGACTTGGAAACCGCAGAAATTGCAGTACAAGCCTCTTTAACCGGTCATTTGGTTTTATCTACACTGCATACCAACACTGCAATTGGCGCGGTAACACGTTTGAAGGATATGGGAATTGAACCATTCTTATTATCCAGTTCACTGATTGGTGTGATTGCACAGCGCCTGGTTCGGACACTATGTGCTCATTGCCATACATGGCGTGAAGCAGATGATTTTGAAAAAGATGTATTTAAACCTGTCAGCTTGGAATCAGATCTAAAGTTACCTGTGCCAAACGGTTGTGATTATTGTTCACATACCGGTTTTACAGGACGTACTGCGATTTATGAGATTGTTCCGATTGATGAGCAAATGCGTCGTTTAATCCATGGCAACGCAGCTGAATATGAACTTGAAGAATATGCACGTAAAGATGCCGGCTCAATTCGTGATGATGGTTTACGTAAAGTACTGGCAGGTAAAACGACCATGGAAGAGGTTTTACGTGTGACCAATGAAGCGGCTGAGTAGTTGAAAATTATTGATCTATGTGGTCTGTATGATCTTCAATCTATCCTACTCATATAAAGTTAACCCCGAAATATAAAGATACTTGCCCTACTTAAAAAGAATATTTATTTTAAGTAGGGGATCATGCCATTAAACAATTACATTCAATGTCACATCAATATTGCCACGAGTCGCATTTGAATATGGGCAAACAATATGAGCAGCATCGACTAACTTCTGTGCTTCTTCTTGTTCTAGACCTTCTAAATGAATGTTTAAAGTCACTTGAATACCAAAGCCAGTAGGAATAGGACCAATACCTACATCACCTTCGATATAAACCTCAGGGGTAATTTTTAAATGATCACGGTTAGCAACAAACTTCATTGCGCCTAAGAAACATGCTGAATAACCTGCCGCAAAAAGTTGTTCTGGATTGGTTCCGCCACCCGCACCACCCATTTCTTTTGGAACGGCCAGTTTAACATCTAAAATTCCATCTGATGATGTTGCACGACCATCACGACCACCTGTTGCTTTTGCATGTGCTGTATAAACCACTTTTTCTAAAGACATTGGAGACTTCCTTTGATTGTGTTCAAATATATCGTATACGATATAATTATTTAAACAAGTAGCTTTTGTGTAAAATTGAATAAAAAATTATTTTGAAATGTTGTCGCGTAATGTTGACAGAAGTCCTTTAAGCTCAGTCAGGGTATCTAAATTACATTCGCTGGCTTGAGCGATTTGTAGTGGGATATCAACAGCTTTCAATTTTAACTGCTGTCCTTGAGTGGTTAGGCTAATGATTACTTGACGTTCATCGAGTGTAGAACGCTCCCGATTAAGCAAACCGTGGCTTTGTAATTTTTTAAGCAGAGGGGTAAGTGTAGATGATTCTAGAAATAGTTTTTCACCTATTTCAGAGACAGTTAAACCATCCTTTTCCCAAAGCACAAGCATCACTAAGTACTGTGGATAGGTTAAGCCCAATGGTGCAAGTATTTTTCGATAGAGTTGGTTTAATGCTAAGTTTGTAGAATAAACAAGAAAGCAAACTTGATGATCAAGATTTAAATGTGAATAGTCTTGTTGCATGCTTGTCTCATAGGATATGACTCACACGAAGTATAACGCTGTTTTGTCATATTCATAAAATAAAGTCATTTGGGAAAATATTAAAGTGAAATCAATTGACGATGTTGCATAAGCGGCATTGAAGCACGTATAGCGTCTTGTTCAGCTAAATCAAAAGGTACGGTAAGCAGTTGAGCGCCCTCTTGATTTGTTATTGCTAAAATTTGACCACGACTGTTGGTGGCTCCAGCATGTCCCCATGTCTGACGTTTCTCACCATGCCAACCCTGTTGGGCTGCACCTAAAACTTGGCATTGACTGTCCATCGCACGTGCTTGCAGCAATAACTGCCAATGCATTTCACCCGTGGTATAGGTAAATGCAGCAGGCGCTGTCAAAATATTTGCACCTTGTGATCTCAAAGTAAGAGCAAGCTCAGGAAAACGCAGGTCATAGCACACCATCAAGCCGATATTGCCAAAAGGTGTTTTTGCAACGACAACCTCATTGCCTGGCTCAAAGAATTTTGATTCTTGATAGCCACCTACAGCATCGCCCACTTGAACATCAAACAAGTGAATTTTGTCATAGCGCGCCTCAGTACGTTCAGGACTAATACATAAACTGACTGTACGTACACGACCATCTTCAATGACCGAACCATCAGGACGAAACGGGCAAGGTAATGTCCCCGCGACAATCCATATTTGATATCGGAGTGCTAAATGTTCCAGACGCTTTTGAATCTCTTCAAAGCGCGCTGCTGTTTCTCGTTGCTTTCCTGCCGCGAAACAGACAAAGTTTTCTGGAAAAACAATCAAAGATGCACCATCGGCTTTACTTTGTTGTATCAATGACTCAATCACACTGAAGTTGGCTTCAATGTCATTTTGAGAATTCATTTGAACAACAGAAAGTAAAGTCATGTGCTATCCCTAATCACAACAATTTTGAAAAGATTAAGCGTTTTGCTGATTTGAAGATACACATTCCATTGTATCTTGTTGCTTTTCAAGTTGTTTCACTAATGGCTCGAACATATTTTGATTGTTTTCATTGAGCTTCATTAAGGTTTTGTGTGCATCGAGAACGGTACACAACATGGTGCTGTGATTCACATTGTCGTCAATCAAAGCTTTTGTACATACATGCGGATCACCACAATAGTTTAAGATGACAAAGACCTGCCCTAAGCCCATACTATTGGCTAGAGTAGTGATGTCTGGATTTGTAGATAGCATGACGGCTTGGATGTGGTGTACTTGTTTTAACTTTAAACCAAGTTTTGCAAGTATTCCAAGAACAGTACTATCAATAAATGTGGTTTGGGTTAAATCAACAATCGCGCCAATGACGTTTTCCTGTTGTTCAATCCTTGCCAAAAGTTTGTCTAAACTAATACAAGATTGGGCTCGCACTTCACCAATAAGTTTGAAAATATGCGTTCCATTCAAGCTTGCATATTCAACATGACCTGTTGACATATAAATGCCATTTGCAGAGAAGGATAGGAAAATTATCACATAGCGCAAGTCTATACTCAAGCGTTTGCATATCAGTTAATAGTCTAATTAGTTATATGTATTTGATTATAATGTTAATTCATTCTGCGAAGACTGAGGATGGCAATGTCATCTGCGACGTGATCTGGCGCACGGAATGATTGATTTTGCAAATGATAGACCAATTGAGCGAATTGTTCATTCAAGCCACCAGAAAAAGGTTCAAGCGCACCATCAGAACAAATAATGAACCGCGCATGTTTGTTTAAGGTAGATTCAAATTCTTCTACTTCTAAATCCTCAGTAAGTCCTAGAGGAAAGCTGCTGGTATTTAAGACACGAGGTGCTTGATTAGGCTCAAAAATGATGGGGGGCGGATAATGTCCTGCACTTGACCACTTCAATGTATGTGTCTCAATGTTGAGAATTCCTGCCAGCATGGTGATGTGTTTTTCAATATTCTCTTGGACAAGCATTCCATTCAGTTTCTTGATTAACTCTCTTGGTGTTTTTGAACGCCCGTGAAAAGCAGCCATCCATGAGGTCAACAGTGAACTGGTTACACCATGACCAGAAACATCAGCCAAATAGAACATGATTTCTTTATCACTGATTTTCCAGTAATCATACCAATCACCAGACAAGTAAGCGGAAGGCTGAAAAAGCGTTTCTACTTTATAGTTTTGCAGGTCTATTGGATTAGGAAGCAGTTTTTTTTGTAATTCTGCTGCTGAAGGGAGGTCACGACTGTCTTGGTTACGCTTATATTGAGCATCTATTTTTAATAGAGAATCTTCAAGATTCTCAGGAAGCTTTGTCCAGATCCAACCAGCAAGTGCACCCAGTTCCCAAGCTTGAGAAAGTTCGGCACCCTCATTCTCTTGAGCAATGACAATTGTTGGCAGTGCCCACTGATATTCTAAAAAATCATGTACATCGGCTATGGCAATTCTGGTCGGATCATAACGATGAATCTCTTCAATGGTAATCATCTGCAAGCTAGGAAGCGTGTTTAATACCTGCTCTAAACTTGAAATCTGGCGACTGGGTTGAATGAAATACATAGAAGAAATGAATGATCCTTAATCAATATAGAAAGTGATATCCACTAGATTTACTATAGATAACACCACATTGCTAGTAAAACTGATGAGATTACTAGCAAATAAGTTTAACAAAATATTGTGATTATTTGTCTGCGCCTGTATCAGATGAATCATCAATATCATCGTCATCACCAACAAAAGAAACCGCTTCCGCTCCACCACCTTTTTTCTCGGCGATTTGGAAGGCCAAGCGTTGTAGATAGATATCACGGATTGCTGAATAACGGTCACCTTGCAATACATTTTCAACATCTAATAGTTTCGAGCGGGTATTAATCCCACCTACAACACGATTTCCCCAAATTAAACCTGTTTGATGATTATCATCCATTGGGTAGCTGAGTGGATTCGCATAGCTCTCGGCAACATAGTCTACGGAGTGACGAAGTGTACTTGGGCCTAAGACAGGTAACATCAGATAAGGACCACTGGGTACACCATAATAGCCCAATGTCGTTCCTAAACTTTCTTCTTCAGTGGCTAAACCCAAACGAGTTGCAGGATCAGCCAAGCCTAAAGAGGTAACTGTATTAATGGTAAAACGACCTAATGATTTTGCCGCACGGCTAAAGCGTCCTTGGGCAAGTTGGTTTACCGCATTCCACGGTTCACTTAAGTTTTTACGAAATAGACTATAAGAAGAGCGCACATCTTCAGGAACTTTTTGCTTATATTGAACTGCCACTGGTCGAGCGACATTGCGGTCGATCATATCGTTAAATGCATAAATTTCACGATTTAATGGTTGTAGAGGATCTTTTACAGCATCTGGCTGAGCAGCATTTGCATTTACTTTTAAATCATTTTTTGTAATGTTCTTCAGCTCTTTAAGTGCTTCAATTCTCGGATGCTTGGACATTGCTGGATCAGAAGAATTCTCTTGAGACAACTTATCGGCTGAAACAGAGTCAACAGCATTGTCAGAATTTTCTTGAGTAGATAATTCTTCTTGAGCAAATCCATGGCTCGTCAGACCAATGCTGAGTAAACAAGCCCAAATTACGTGATAAGGACGCATAGAATTCCTTGAAATATTCTTAAAGTAAAAATAGTCGATAATAATATTAAAGACACTTTCGTATTCTAACAGTAGTTATTGCATATGTATTAAAGCAAATTTGATTAAAAAATGTGAATAAATATGATTAATGGATGATATTTATACAAACAATTAAAATAAATAAAAAAAGGGGTTGTGTTGGTTGTTAAATGCTGTAGAATGCACATCCATCGGCGGTGATGAAGATTAAAACTTCTGATAAAACAATGACTTGGTTGAATTGATTAAGTTGGGTTTTAG
>NZ_JADVOP010000023.1 GCF_016508585.1 Acinetobacter baumannii | reverse complement strand
CTATTAAGTACTTATAACTTTTAATTAAAATAAAAGATTATTCATTGTTAATGATCTCAATGTTAGTTTCACAAAAAGTTATTGTTTAGCTTTAAACTCAAATTTTTAATTCAAGTTTTAATTATATATTTTTTTATCCCATATGGTATAAATTTCCCACACCTTCACATACATCAATATATCAAAATAATAGATGATATTGAATGTCTGTTAAAAATACCATTTAAGATGGAATTACAGCCTAAACGATGCTTATTTTTTAAAGATATTTCAGCTTTATGTTTTATTATTACATGGCTGACCTTTTTATCGTTCAGATTTAAGTAAGGCTAGATTCACACAAGTCAATCATGCCTGTTTATTTTTCTCTAAATATTGAAAAAATGCGGGTGTAATTGAAGGCTTGACCTGACGTGCCGTAATGGCCTGCTGGCATTCAGAACAGACCAAAACTGCAGTAAACTGGTGTCCACATGCCGTATGCTCAAATGCCATCGGTGCACCTAAGCCTTCATCCATCCACTTATCTGCCCATGTCACCATTGTCAGTAAAATTGGATAAAGCTCTAGGCCCTTCTCCGTTAAACGATACTCAAAACGCTCTTGTCGCTCAACATAGGGAACTTTGATCAATATTTTATGTTCAACCAAACGTTTTAAACGCTCCGCGAGTACATGACGAGTGACACCTAAATTTGCTTGAAAATCATCGAAACGACGCATTCCCATAAATGCATTACGAAGAATAAGCATCGTCCAACGATCACCTAAAACTGACAACGTGCGCGCAATTGAACAAGGTTGATTGCCTACTTCTTCCCATTTCATATAAACGTCCAAATAACCTATTAGCATCTAAAATTACTTATTTATACTATGGAAGAAACACGACAAGAAAGATAGTATTTTTAAAGAGAATTTTTTATCTGGTGTTACTTTAATGAATAAAATTTTATCTAACCGATCAACACTTTATAAGGCGTACAATCTGCTTAAATGATCAATTGTCTTCCGATGAAGATGTAATTCATTGCATGACGAATTCAAAAGATTACATGTTGTTCAATATTAAAAAGCGCTTGATTGAGCAAAGCTTTAAACGCAGTAAAAGCCCAGTATTGGACTTTTATTGCATATGTATATTTACTTATTGAACAATTTGTCAATTACACCAAATTTTTTAAAGATCTTAGCACGACGTTTTGGATAAATATTGGCTTTGCTCAAATCGCCCTTATAATGGTCAAATACACGTTTATCCATGATCTTGAACCACCATGATGGAATCATCGCCGGCAACAACATACTCGCATAACCACTTGGTAACTCAGGGGCTTCATCAAAATGACGTAATGCCTGGAATGGGCGTGTAGGATAAGCATGATGATCTGAATGACGCTGTAACTGATACAAGAACAAATTCGTCACAATATTATTATTATTCCAGCTGTGTTCTGGCATGGTACGTTCATATTTACCTTTTTCATCCTTTTGACGCAATAAACCATAGTGTTCGATGTAGTTAATGATCTCAAATAAACCAATACTATATGCGGACTGCGTAGCCAAATATGGCAATATACCTTGACCAAATAATCCCACCATTGATGAATGGAATGCCGCAGTCATGCTCCAGCCTTGCAACAACTCATTGTCTTTACACCAAAACCCAAGCCCTTTGCGTTTAAGGCGGTTGGTTTCAATTTCGATTGCGGATTTAAATGATCCGATGACTGTACGTGGTAAAAACTCATAAAAAGTCTCACCCATCTGTGAAGAAGCTGGATCTTCTGGAGTTGCAGCACGCTTATGGTGTCCATAAGGATGTTCAATACGGAAATGATTATATCCGGAAGGAACTAAAGCCAAATGTGACAAAATATGATCCATACGATCATGTTTATGACTGAGTTCATGCGCCGTATTGATGGCAATCCCGTTAATCGCACCCATTGAAATACCCAAGAGTATCTTATCAAGCAATGAAGTTTGCTTACGGCCAACCAAATAGCAAGCATACACATTTGCTGCATATTGAATAGGGATAAAAGATTTAACTAATCGAGAATAATAAGGATCTTGTTCGAGTAATTTGACATCTTCAGCCGTTGGATTGTTTTGGTCTTTACCAATTAAAGAGTCAATAGCTGGAATAATCACATGTAATACAATCGGACCACCCAATGCAAAAACTTTTTTAAGTGGCTTAGGTGCAACATGATAGCCCGCCAAAATACCCAAGCCAATCACTGGCAGTGATGGACTAATCATCCAAAGATAACGCTTCTTATCAAGTGCCAAACCTGATTTCGGTTTTATTTCTAGCAATTGCTGTTCAGTCAATTGAACTGGTGCATTCATGGCTGTATCTTCCCTATCTTTCTACTTATCTATATATTTAAATAAAGATCACTTGAAAGACAGTTGCAAGCGTCCATAAAACCTATGAAAAAGTCTTTGGCATCTTCAACACAGGGATTGTCCTTTACGCACATGTTTTAATTACATCACAGCTTTTTATTATTTGAAAATAGGAAATTTAAACCATAATTATGGATGCTTTAAGTAAAATTTTTGATGATATTCATCTCAACCATTCAGAATATATTTATCTGCAAGCGCAAGGCGACTGGTCATTCCAGAGCCCAAAACAAGATGCGGTCATTGCACATATTGTCTTGTATGGCGATGCTTATTTAGAATTTTCCCCTTCAATGCATGTCACTTTACACACGGGTGATATGTTTTTAATTCCCGCAGGATTAGCCCATACCGTTAAAAACCAGCCAAATACCCAACTGATTGAAAACTTAAATATTGAACCTTTGTTTGATGGACTCAGACAGGATGCCATCGAATTTGGTCAGGGTAGTTCAGAAAAAACTTTGATACTGACTGTACGATGCCATATGAATGCGATTATGGCACGTCCATTAATCAATGCACTCCCTCCCTTCCTACACATTCAAAATGCATTGAGTGATGAAGCGCCTGAGTGGCTTAAAATCGGGCTGTATTTTGTATCTGCTGAAACGCGTAGAACTGTCGCAGGCAAAAACAAGATCATGGATCATGTGGTGAGCATTTTAATGATTGAATCCGTGCGAGATTTCATTGAACAAATGCAAGACCACAATAACTGGTTGAATGCATTGATTCATCCTGAATTATCAAATGCCTTAGCAGCCATCCATAGTCGCCCCGAACATAACTGGACCGTAGAAAGTTTAGCTGAAACCTGTTGTATGTCTCGCTCAAAATTTGCCAGCCTATTCAATCAGATTATTGGCGAGACACCGCTGGCATATTTACAGCAACACCGTTTACGTCTGGCCAGCCAACTGCTTAAACAAGGTCAACTCTCCATTCAGCAAATTGCCCATCAAGTAGGCTATTCTTCTGAAACCGCATTCAGCCAAGCATTTAAAAAGCAATTTGAACTAAGCCCAAGTCAATACCGTAATCAGCTTTAACCATAACTACACAAGTTCAGGGCAAAACACACAAGCAAATAAAAAAGCGCCGAAGCGCTTTTTTATTTGCTAAATTTCACAATTATTTAATCTTGGCTTGTGATTTCAAATAACGAGAATAATCATCAAGTAATTGTTCACCACGGAATTTTTGGTACATCTGAGTCAACTGTTGTACTTCAGCCGGATTCATTTGAGCAATATCTGCTTTTTTCACATTGGCAACTGCTACAACGACCAATTCATCAGGTAACTTGGCTGTAGTCACAGACCACATACCCGCTTTGGGTACAGGCAGACTGAATGCAGCACGCTCAATTTCGCGTTTAAGCCCTTGTGAACGCGTGAATGTTCCTGCATGTACAAAATTAGATTGGTATTTCGCAGTCACTGCTTGTGCAGGTAACTTTTTGAAATCTTCAATCATTGCATTCAATTTTGCATGTGCAGCATCAAATGCTTTCTGTTCAATCAACTGTGCTTTCACACGTGCTGTAGCCTGAGCTAAAGGTTGGGTGCCCGCTGGATAGTATTTACGGACCTTGATCCACACCACATCACCATTGGCCATTTGTATATTACCAGAAGCTGTTGTATTGCCGTTTTTAACATCCTCGGCAAATAATTTGGTTTTAACCGCAGGATCTGCCAAAACAGGATTGTTGGTGGCTAAATTTACATTCTTCGCTGACTGAACCTGTACTGTCTTCACAGCTTGTGCTACCACATCAAGCGAATCGCTATTCACAACTTGGTCATTTAAGCTGTTTACAGTATCTGAGAAGTAATTTGCAGATTTGTTTTTCAACACTTCAGCTGTTAATTCTACCTTTTTACTTTCCAATGATGGAATTGTTCCCGTAGGTGTATTGACTTCAATAATATGATAGCCAAAATCTGTTTTTACAGGTTTCGCCACTTGACCATTCGCAGTCGAGGCAACAGCTTTGTCAAAATCAGCTCCGAACACACCAGGCGTATAGGCTGCGAGCGCACCACCTTTTACTTTAGAATCCGGATCTTCAGAGTATTGTGCAGCCGCTTGAGCAAAAGTCATACCTGCCTGAATTTTTGCATAGACCTCATTTGCCAAAGTTGCAGCTTGTTCAGGAGTACGTGAATCCGTTGTAATCAGAATGTGCTTTACATCATGTTTTAAATTTTGCTTATATTTCTCTACAAATTGCGCATATGCTTGATTCAACTCTGCATCAGACACGGCTGCATTTGGTTGGGTCAATGTTGCAGGACTCAACACAACATAATCCACATCTACAGCAGCAACCTGTTTAAATTTATTTAGATGCTTGTTGTAATAATCTGCAATTTCTTGGTTCGTCACTTTAACGTTAGCTTTATAATCATCTAGTTTCACACTCGATAAAAATAATTCACGTTGTTCAGATTGCAAATTTGCGATCTGTTGAATATCCAACTGACTAATCAATGCATTATCTGAAATCGTTGAACTCAGAATACTCAACGCAAAATCCTGACGAATATTTTGAATAAATGCCTGACTGGTTAAGCCTTGTGAACGTAAATAATTTGCATACAAATTATTCGAAAATTTACCATTTTCCTGAAAAGCAGGAATTTGCGCAATTTTCTGTTCAATTTGAGCATCACTCAAAGTCACACCCAGTTTATCTGCTTGTTGTCTCAAAAGACTTTGGCTGATCAGATAATCCAGTGCTTTATTTGCAATAAATTCTTTGTTTAACAATGACTCGTCCCCATGAACTGCAGGGTTTGCCAATAACTGATCCGTATAGCTTTTGGTGACCGTTTCTAACTCTTTTTTAGAAATATCTTGACCATTAACAGTTTTAGCCACATCTGCTTTTTGCCCACCACTGAAATAACCTTCAATACCGACCACCGCAAATGGCGCTAAAAATAACACAAGGAGAACTTTACCAAACCAGCCCCTTATGAGAGTGCGAAACGATTCCATGAGTATTCCAATATTATATTTCGTAAGGATTCTAACTGAAATTGTAAGATGAATGAACGAGCAATCACTGATAATTTAATTTTATTTCATAAAAAACGCGCCACATGGGCGCGCTTTCGATAAGCTCAGATTAAGCTACTGAGTCTTTTAAGCCTTTACCAGCTTTAAAGCTAGGTACTTTGCTTGCTTTAATCTGAAGCTCTTCACCAGTTTTAGGGTTACGACCAGTACGTGCAGCGCGGTCTTTAACACTAAAAGTACCAAAGCCTACTAAAGTAACCGTGTCGCCTTTTTTAAGCGCTTCACCAATTGAAGCAATAGTCGCATCTAATGCTTTACCTGCATCAGACTTTGACAATCCCCCTTTTTCTGCAATCGCATCGATTAATTCTGATTTATTCATGAAGATTACGTCCTCTTATTTCGTTTGTTTAAGTTCCAAGGCTGTAGATCAAAGGCCATGACGACTTTATAGCAATGCTTTGGGGGAAAACGCAAGACTCCAAACACGCTTTTCTCAAAAATTACGACTAAAAATGAGTTTTTTTTTTGATTCACCCCGATTATTTCATTTTTTGAGCAATTGCTCACGTAAGTTTTGATTCTCATCCGCCAATGCATCCACCTTATGGTGTAACTGCATAATCAAGCTCTCAAGGTGTTGAAGATCCTTTGCCGTGACGAGACCTATTCGATTAAGCGAGTGATTTACACCATGATCAAGAAGCTTTTCTACTTTATCTTTGGTTTCCGTGACAGATTCTTTGGTTTTCTCCGACACTTTATTTACCGTTTGATCAGTGACTTCAACCGTTTTTGATTCAAGTTCCTCTCCAACTTTGACTAAAGAGTCAAATAATTTATTGCCTTCTTCTTCTGCACGCGAAAAGGCACCCAGCCCTGCCAACCAAATCTGTTTTGTATATTTTCTAAAATCTAGTGCTGATTTTTTATGATTTCTCGATTTTGTATGTGATAAATGCTGTTCATTTTGGTCTTCCTGCAGACCGAATTGTTCTTTATTGCTTTTTTTCATATCCTGCTCCATTTGCCCAAAACTCCAGCTTTTAATGGCCCATATGACCAAATTATGTAGAAAATATATCTATAATATCAAATAAAACTATTGAACCTTTTGCTAAACTGTTCTACAAAAGCAAAGTAATTGTTTAATGTTAAGGAACACTTGCCAATTCAACAATGGTCATTTAAATATTTTTTTTATATGATTGTTGAAATAATGTGTTTCACATCACAGATAAAGTTGTTTCAACGTTATTTTAGAGATCGGATTCTCAATTTGTTATAGGAATGTTTTATGAATGAATCGCAACAAAAGCAAGGTCACTCTCGTTTGTTGCTAAACATTGTCATGATTATCTTGGAAACCATTTATTCTTTTGTATTAAAACATGATCGTGTTGTTCGTTTACAAGCAAAAAAATTTGTCGAACAGCAAATGACCATTAAGATAAATAGTTACATTCCTTATTTTGACTTCTATATTCAATTTACCGATCGCGGCATTTTGTTTGACTTGCAAGCCCCAGAAAAACCTGTAGACCTTTCTGTTAGTAGTACATTAATTGATTTGGTTCAAATTTTCGTTTTTGCCAATCGCCGCAGTATGAAAAAAATGCGTTTAGAAGGCAGTGACGTTATTAAAGATCAGTTTCGTGATCTGGTGATTCATTTGACAGCACCTAAACTCTTGTCAGATTGGAAGCAATGGTTAACTCATCCAGCTGATGACAATCAGACACGTGCATCAAAAAAACGTATTGCTCCCTTGCTTGAAAAAATCGATCAGCAACGCTCAAAGATCAATACCCTTCAAGTTGAGGTAAAACAATATCAAAATCGTGTTCGCCGTCTGCAGCAAAATCAACAGCGTTTATATACGGCTTTAGGTGTATTAGGCTTTCTATTTATGGCACTAATCATGTATAATTTATGGCAAATATTCATGTAAAATATTTTATGTGATTTTATTCTTATAATAATAATCAATAATTCTGACTAATTTAGTCAGAATTAAGCTTAAAAATACTTGACTAATTTAGTCAGGATTCATAAAATTCATACATCTAGTCTAAAACATGTGTATCGAATCATGCGCCTAACTACTCGCGGTCGCTATGCAGTGACTGCACTACTCGACCTAGCATTGCAGCCTACTGAACAAACGATTACGCTTGCAGAAATTGCAGCCCGCCAAACGATCTCTGTCGCTTATCTTGAACAATTGTTCGCTAAATTAAAGCGTCATGGCTTAGTTTCAAGTGTTCGAGGCGCGAATGGTGGCTATCACTTAGCGCGTCATGCTGAAGAAATTACTGTCTTAGAAATTATTGAAGCTGTAAATGAAACTGTGGATGCAACTCGTTGTGATCATAAAGGCAATTGTCAAAATGGTGCAATGTGTTTGACTCACGATTTATGGCAAGAACTCTCTCTCCATATTGCCGATTATTTAGCTAAAATCACCCTTGCCGACTTAGTCGCTCGCGACAATGTACAAACCGTTGCGGTTCGCCAAAATTCAGCACCCCATGATTCAGCCCTTTTATCGGTTACAGGTATTTGACATGAAACGTCCGATTTATCTTGATTATGCAGCAACTACGCCTGTTGATCCTCAAGTAGCAGAACGCATGATGGAGTGTTTAACCTTTGATGGTACCTTCGGAAATGCAGCTTCTCGTTCTCATGCTTATGGATGGCAAGCTGAAGAAAAAGTTGAATATGCACGTGAACAAGTCGCAAATTTAGTTAAAGCTGACCCACGAGAAATCGTATGGACATCAGGTGCGACTGAATCTGATAACCTTGCGTTGAAAGGTATTGCTCAATTTTATGGTTCTAAAGGCAAGCATATCATTACCAGTAAAATTGAACACAAAGCAATTTTAGATACCTGCCGTGAATTGGAAGAAGAAGGTTTTGAGATTACTTATCTTGAACCAGAACCTAGAACAGGTTTAATTACTCCA
The DNA here is from genome assembly GCF_016508585.1 of Acinetobacter baumannii. Taxonomy (GTDB): domain Bacteria; phylum Pseudomonadota; class Gammaproteobacteria; order Pseudomonadales; family Moraxellaceae; genus Acinetobacter; species Acinetobacter nematophilus. The sequence goes on along the minus strand of NZ_JADVOP010000023.1, from coordinate 64,460 downwards.
GAAATGGTCCAAGCTGCACTTCGTCCAGACACAATTCTTGTTTCATTGATGATGGTCAATAATGAAATCGGTACAGTTACGGATGTTGCTGCGATTGGTGAACTTACTCGTGCCAACAAGACTTACTTCCATGTAGATGCTGCACAAGCTGCGGGTAAAGTTGAAATTGATCTTTCAACCATGAAAGTTGACTTGATGAGCTTCTCTGGCCATAAAGTTTATGGGCCTAAAGGCATCGGTGCATTATTTGTACGTCGTAGTCCTCGTGTACGTTTAAAAGCACAGATTCATGGTGGCGGTCATGAGCGTGGTATGCGTTCAGGCACACTCGCTACTCACCAAATTGTGGGTATGGGTGAAGCATTTGAACTCGCAGGTAAAACCCTGCATGCAGAACAAGCGCGTCTACGTGTACTTCGTGACAAGCTTTGGAATGGTTTACAAGATTTAGAACAAGTGTTCTTAAATGGTCATCCTGAATATAATGTTGCAAACTACTTAAACGTAAGTTTCAACTTCGTTGAAGGTGAATCATTAATGATGGCTCTCAAAGATGTTGCAGTTTCATCCGGTTCAGCATGTACATCTGCAACACTTGAACCTTCTTATGTACTTCGCGCACTTGGTCTTTCTGATGAATTGGCGCATAGCTCAATTCGCTTCAGCTTCGGACATTATACGACTGAAGAAGATATCGATCATGTGATTAAAATTACCAAAGCCGCTGTTGAGAAATTGCGTGAACTTTCTCCGCTTTGGGACATGTATAAAGAAGGTATCGACTTAAATTCAGTTGAATGGGCTGAACACTAAGTTTCTAAAATCAAACACGGCATTTCATTGAAAATCAGTGAAATGCCACCATATTAGATTGTAGCAATACATATTATTAACGCTGACCCCGAGGTTTGGAGAAGCATCATGGCTTATAGTGAAAAAGTAATTGATCATTACGAAAATCCTCGTAATGTTGGTGTTTTGGATAAAAATGCAGAAAATGTTGGTACAGGTATGGTCGGCGCACCTGCATGTGGCGATGTAATGCGTTTACAGATCCAAGTAAATGACAATGGTGTAATCGAAGAAGCACGCTTTAAGACCTATGGTTGTGGCTCTGCAATTGCATCCAGCTCATTAGTAACCGAGTGGTTAAAGGGAAAAACCTTAGACGAAGCGCAAGCGATTAAGAATATTGATATCGCAACTGAACTTGCTCTTCCTCCTGTAAAAGTGCACTGCTCTGTACTTGCAGAAGATGCAATCAAAGCTGCTGTTGAAGATTACCGTAGCAAGAAAACTAAAGCTTAATATTTGTTGCTTAAGTTTTTACAGATAATTTTTTAATGGAGTTTTCATGATCAATTTAACTGAAAATGCTGCAACTCATATCAGCAATTACTTAAAGAATCGCGGTAAGGGTGAAGGTATTCGTCTTGGTGTGAAAACTTCAGGCTGTTCTGGTTTGGCTTATGTACTTGAGTTTGTTGATGATATCGACGAACATGATCAAATCTTTGAACAGTTTGGTGTTAAAGTTTTTGTAGACCCTAAAAGCTTGGTATATCTCGATGGCATGGAAATGGACTATGTAAAAAATGGTCTCAATGAAGGTTTCGAGTTCAATAACCCCAATAAAAAAGGTGAATGTGGTTGTGGTGAATCTTTCACTGTATAATCGCCCTGCACTTTTTTCATGTTAAAACAGTGTCTTGCACTGTTTTAATCATATTTAATTACCCTGTTTTCTAGCAAAACATCGTGGATGAGTATCTCCCATGAGTCATTTTGAGTTGTTCGATCTCCCTGAAGCACTCGATATTGATTTAGCAACATTAAAAGCTAATTTCTTAAACTTGCAGCAGCAGTATCATCCTGATAAAGCGGATGATAAAGACAAAGCTTTAATTAAATCGAGTGAGATTAATCAAGCATATAAAGCCCTATCACATGTAGATAGCCGTGCCGCATATTTACTTTCACTCAAAAAACAAGATCATCATTTAGATCAATCAATTAATGATTTTGAATTTTTGCAATCTGCTCTAGAAATTCGTGAGCAACTCGATGAAGCAACAAATACAGATCAACTGCATTCTCTAAAAAAAGAAGTGCAACAATGGATCGATGGCTTAGTTCGTGAATTCAAAATTGATTTTGCTGAAGAAGACTGGGCTGAAGCACGTGATACTGTACGGAAATTGCGTTTTTTCCAAAAAGTAATGAATGACATAGACAAAGCTGAAGATCAACTTCTTGATGATGAAGATTTTAGCTTGGATGATGATTTCTAACTTTTAATTTTAACTACATGTTGAACATGAATTTGTTTTTAGCTTTTATTTTAAGGATGTAACAAATGGCACTCTTGCAAATTGCTGAACCAGGACAATCAAGTGCGCCACACGAACACCGTATTGCCATTGGAATAGATTTAGGTACAACACATTCCTTGGTTGCGACGGTATTATCAGGTAAAGCCAAAGTGCTGAATGATGAACAAGGTCGTGTGTTACTTCCATCCATCGTACATTATTCTAAAAATTCAACAGAATACGGTGATGCAGCAAAACCGTTCATTACGACCGATCCCAAAAATACCATTGTCTCAGTAAAACGTTTTATGGGACGTTCTAAAGCAGATATTAAATTTCAGCACCCACATACTTTAACAGGTGCAGACAATGAAATGCCTACTTTTGAAACGGCACAAGGTCGAAAAACGCCTGTAGAAATCTCGGCTGAAATTTTAAAGCAATTAAAAGACCGTGCTGAAAAAAGCCTGAGTAATCCTGTAAATGGCGCCGTTATTACTGTGCCCGCCTATTTCGATGAAGCGCAACGTCAGGCAACACGCGATGCCGCTGAGTTGGCCGGGCTGAATGTATTACGCTTATTGAATGAACCTACTGCAGCAGCTGTAGCCTATGGTTTAGATCAAGACACCAACCTTGCAACAGATCGCAATTATGTTATCTACGATTTAGGTGGCGGTACTTTTGACGTTTCGATCCTACGTTTCTCACAAGGTGTTTTTGAAGTTTTAGCCACGGGCGGCCATACTGCACTGGGTGGTGATGATTTAGACCGTTTGATTGTAAAATGGGCAAAAAAGCAACTTAACATTGATACTCTGGACGATGCAGAATATGCACATTTCATTGTTTCTGCTCGCAAAGCTAAAGAAGCATTGAGTGATGCTGAATCTGTTGATATTAAAGTGTTGACACACCATCTCACATTAGACCGTACAAGCTTTGAACAGATTATTCAGGTAGCACTCGATAAAACAATAAGCGTATGCAAACGTGTCATGCGCGATGCAAAGCTTACACTGGATGATATTCAAAATGTGGTACTTGTGGGTGGTTCTACTCGTTCTTATGCTGTTCAAAAAGCAGTTCGTGAAGTATTCAACCAAGAACCTCTCTGCACAATCAATCCTGATGAAGTCGTAGCGATCGGAGCATCCATCACTGCAAATCAACTGATTGGCAACTCAAAGGATGGCTCATTACTGCTTGATGTGACTCCTCTTTCACTTGGTTTAGAAACCATGGGTGGATTGGTAGAGCGCTTAATTTCTCGCAATACAGCGATTCCTGTAGCACGCCGTCAAGAATTCACCACCTATCAAGATGGTCAAACCGCCATGTTGATTCATGTTGTGCAAGGTGAACGTGATTTGGTTGAGCATTGCCGTAGTTTAGGGCGCTTTGTACTACATGGCATTCCACCTATGACAGCGGGTCAGGCACGCATTGAAGTGACCTTTCAGGTCGATGCAGATGGGTTACTTTCCGTGTCTGCAAAAGAAACCACTTCAGGGGTCCATGCAAAGATTGACATCAAGCCCTCTTATGGTCTTTCGGAAGCAGACACAGAACGTCTTTTACTTGATGGTTATAAGTTCGCTGAAGAAGACAAGCATTTACGTCATTTGAATGAAACAAAGGTTGAAGCTCGCCGTGAACTCGAGGCCTTAGAACAAGCCCTGAAAGTGGATAGCAAATTACTCAGTCCTGAACAACTGCAAGGATTGAATCTTGCAGCTGAACAGTTGACAGCACAACTTGAAACAGACGATATAAAATCTATTGAACATGCTGTTGAGCAGTTAAAAATCCACAGTGATGCTTTTGCTGCAGAACGTATGAATCAGCATATTGATCATGCGCTCAAAGGCACTAAACTTGATGACTGGTCAAACTCAAACTAATTTATAAGGTAAAGACTATGCCACGTATTAAAGTACTACCTCATGCAACAATTTGTCCAAATGGTGCTGAGTTTGAAGTTGAACCAAATGCCAATCTTTGCCAAAGTTTATTAAGCAATGGTATTAAAATTGAGCATGCCTGTGATATGTCTAAGGCATGTACTACATGTCATGTTATTGTACGCAAAGGCTTTGATGCACTTGAAGAAATGGATGATATTGAAGCAGATTTACTTGATCGCGCATGGGGATTAGAGCCTGACTCACGACTTTCATGCCAAGTTAAAATCACGGATGAAGATATGGAAGTAGAAATTCCTAAATACACCATTAACCATGCTTCAGAAAATCACTAAATAGTTCATAAAAGTGCCGAATTAAAAAATTAAAAAACCACTCAATTGAGTGGTTTTTTAATTCATTGGTCAGTCTTGAACCCTAATCGCTGACTTGGATCTATCAGCTAAAATTTTTAAAGCCGCTTAGCTTTAGCGAATTTCATCTTCAGCATTTAATCTTGCAACACCCTGAGCATTGGTCAGTCGTTGCTGAACTTTAATACGGTCAACCATTTTTTCAAGTACTTCAACCAGTTCTGGATACTCAAAATTTTGCACTTCCTCTAAATTGAGCACCAAATGAAAGCCTTTATATTCATAGTCAAACCATTGCTGATTTTCATTTTTACTGGCGGAGTATTTCTCCATGACCTGCCAAGTTCTCACCTTACCTTGAATACCTTTTAATTCAATAGGTGATTTAGGCGCACAGAGATAATCATTTTTAATCAATTTATAAGTTTCATCTGAAACAAGAATTTCATCAATATCCGCAGCATATTGCAAACGTGCAGCCAAATTTGCATCGCGACCAACAATCGTATAGGCCATACGATGTACAGCACCATAATTCCCAACGTGGCAATAGCCTGTACTCACACCCATGCGGATATGTAATGGCGCATATCCCATTTTCACCCAGCGTTCACGCAGAAACTTCATTTGCTGTCGCATGGCAATTGCCATATCGATGCAGTTTTTTGCATCCTGCTCCACACCTTGTGAATCTGGATCACCAAAGAAAATCAGAATTGCATCGCCCATAAATTTATCAATGGTTGCACCATATTGCTTTGCAATTTCAGTCATATGGCTCAGATAATCATTTAGAACAAATGCCAAATCATCTGGAATCAATGTTTCCGATAATTCCGTAAAACCTTGGATATCCGAAAAGAAAACTGTGATTTTTTTACGTTTATATTCAATTTTTGCTTCAGTGTCCCCACGCATGATCGCTTGCCAAAGTTGCAATGGTGCATATCGGCTGAGTTGATTTGACAACTCGATATAGCGGTTCATTTCATTGAAATAGGTGTTTTTTTTGATTTCCACACTTTTAATACGGCGATTTTGGTAATAATTGCCGATATTAACGAACAGAATAATGCCAATAAAAGACAGCACTGAAAGTTCGGGACTGGTTTGCTGGAAATAATCGTAGAAGCCGAAAATGAAGATAATGTTGGTATAGAAAACAATAAAAGCGATCAGAATAGCTAAAGACGCCATCATGAAAGAAATTTTACTGTTGATGGCAGTATAGATCAGTGCAAACAACAGTACAAAAGAAACCACCAAACTCAAATGTACTGCAGCCAGTGCTGTCGAAACAACAATAACATCCACTAAAAAATAGATATTTTTACGGATTTTTGAACCGTAAGAGTATTCCAGCCAGCGAGAAAATTTGGGGCTGGCTAAAAAAATAAAACCAATGAAAAAAGGAACATAGAACTGATAGTTAGCAACAGGAGAAGTAAAATAATAAATGATAACAAGCAGTGCAATAATCAAATATCCCATAAAACGCTGGAATATTTCAAATTGCTTAGGCTCTTTATCTAACATACGTTCAAATGGCAAAATATTTTACCTCGGATGTCATTTTATTAAACACTTCCCTTGTGCTGTTTTAAAAACTTAGTCCATACGCCAATCAAACGGCATATCACCTTGACCACGCAATGCCAACATCAATGTCTGACGCATATGTGCTAGCACTTCATTGGTGTATGGAACCGCCTGCAAGCCAAATACAGGCTTAGGCCAAGCTACATCATTTTGATAACGCACCACATGGTGAAAATGTAATTGTGGAACCATATTGCCCAATGCAGCCACATTCATCTTGTCAGCACGGAAAACACGTGACAGTTGACTAGACAACCAACTTGACTCGCGCAAAAACTGTTCTTGGTCAGCTTGACTCAATTCATATAATTCAGTGATACCAGGTACGCGTGGGATAAGAATTAACCACGGAAATTGCATATCATTCATTAAACGACATGTTGAAAGCGGGAAATCGCCTACAAAAAAAGTATCTTGAGCAAGTTGTGGATGCAAACTAAACATATCTTTATAAATGACGCAAAATTAAAAGGATGGCTAATACTAACACATCGGTTTTCGTGTGAATATTGGTTATCTCGTGTTTCGGTACAAATAAACACAGTTTGTTTTGAACCTGATCACAATTACACTTTAAAGAATCATTGTTTTTTTTCAAGAGCTTCTCTGAAAAAATTTCATGATTTTTTCTCAGTACTGAATAAAGATTACCCATCTTCAACATATTGATAAATTAACGCTTTAATTCAGCAAGCAAATTATTCAATAAATCTTGCACAAACTGAATCCGCTTCTCGTATTCTTCCAACATGACCATTACTTTCAGGCGTTGGCCCCCCTCCATACGGAACCAGGTCGGATGTTTTTGCATCAATTGAATGATACTGATCGCTTGCACTGGTGTATCAGGTGAAAATTCAATCACACCACCATGTGCACCAATATCGATCTTGGTGATTTCCAACTGCTCTGCCTTGATACGAATTTGATGCACGCTAAATAACTGCTTGACGGGTTGTGGCGGCACACCAAAACGATCGATCAGCTCCATCCGAATATTGTCTAATTTATCTGCTGTATCTGTATTGCTGATCCGTTTGTAGAACATAAGACGCTGATGTACATCACCCAGGTATTCATCAGGAATCAATGCAGGCATGTGTAAAGTAATTTCCGAGGTGAGCGAAAGCGGAGTATCAAAATTTGGCGTTTTACCCTGTTGAATGGCTTTGGTCGCTTTAGCCAGCATTTCCATATATAAACTATAACCAATGGCATTCATTGAACCACTTTGCTGTTCACCCAGTAACTCACCGGCACCCCGTATTTCCAAATCTTCAGTTGCCAACATAAAACCTGCACCAAGATTCGATGCTCTTGAAATTGCATCTAAACGCTTTTCTGCATCACCTTTTAGCCCTTTCAGCGAAGGGACCATCAAATATGCATACGCTTGATGATGCGAACGCCCGACACGTCCACGCAGTTGATGCAATTGCGCAAGCCCCAGCTTGTCTGCACGCTCAATGATAATCGTATTGGCATTCGGGACATCAATTCCCGTTTCAATAATCGTTGAACACACCAGAACATTGTATTCTTTGTGGTAAAACTGCTGCATGACCTGTTCTAGTTCACGTTCGCGCATTTGACCGTGTGCAACAGCTACCCTTGCTTCAGGAACCAGTTGACGAATATTCTCCGCAGCTCGTTCAATGGTCTCGACTTCATTATGCAGGATGTAAACCTGCCCACCACGAAGCAATTCACGTAAAATCGCTTCTTTCATGGTCTCGTTGGTTTGCTCATTCACAAAAGTTTTAACAGCTAAACGACGTGCCGGTGGTGTTGCAATAATCGAAAGATCACGCATCCCCCCAAATGCCATATTCAGCGTTCGTGGAATCGGGGTAGCCGTCAGCGTCAGCATATCCACATCAGCACGCATGGCTTTGATGCGTTCTTTATCCCTTACACCAAAACGATGCTCTTCATCAACAATCATCAAGCCTAAGTTTTTAAACTGCACATTTTCTTGAAGGATTTTGTGAGTTCCAATGACGATATCAACTTTACCCTCAACCAAGTCCTCAATTATTTTGACATGACTTTTACTTGTTCCAAAACGAGAGAGCACTTCAACACGGATCGGCCAATCAGCAAAACGATCTTTAAAAGACTCATAATGCTGTTGTGCCAACAATGTGGTAGGTACAAGAACCGCCACTTGTCGATTGTTCTGAACAGCCACAAAAGCTGCTCGCATTGCAACTTCTGTTTTACCAAACCCTACATCACCACACACTAAACGATCCATCGGTTTGGCTTGTTGCATATCATATAGTGTCGCTTCGATTGCATTGGCTTGATCTAGCGTTTCCTCATAGGCAAAGCCACTGGAAAACTGCATATATGTACTTTGATCCAATTCAAAACTGATACCCGGTTTTGATTGGCGTCGTGCTTGAATATGCAATAATTCAGCAGCAACATCGTGAATCTGTTCGAGTGCTTTTCGTTTTGCTTTGTTCCATGCATCCGTTCCAAGTTTGTGCAAAGGTGCTAAGTCTGGATCACCTCCACTAAAACGACTGATGAGATGCAGATTGGTCACAGGTACATAAACTTTTGCATCGTCGGCATAGTTGAGTTGTAAAAACTCATAATCCTGATCGTCAATATTCAATGTAACCAAACCAGCATAACGACCAACACCATGGTCGATATGAACCACGGGTGCACCGATATTCAGTTCAGTTAAACTTCGAATTAAAAACTCTTCGGAAACTTCCTGTTGACGCTTACGACGACGCTGTACAACCCGATGTTCATAAAGCTGATTTTCAGAAATTACCGACAATTCATCACAAATGACCAAACCACGGTCTAAAGGCGCGTTTGTGATCGCAACGGAGAAATTCGATTGCTGGAAAATTTGAAAATTCTCAACAACAGGGATTTCCCCCAGACTCGCTCTTAGGGCGTCTTTCAAAGTTTCACGACGTCCAGCACTCTCTGCCACCAATAGCACAGGATGATTGGCATCATCAACATATTGCTTGACGACCTTAAAAGGTTGTTCTTGCTTTGGGTCGACAGGTAATTTTGGGGGTATTTCGACAGATAGATTAATACAACCTGTTTTTAATTCGATCTGTTCTGTAGATGCAATGATTCTTGCAAACTGGTTTAAATGTTCAAACAACTGATTGGGTTTTATAAAAACTTCTTCAGGTGGCAGTAGTGGTTGATCAATATTGTGCCGTCTATCTTCATAACGGCGCATGACATCTGCCCAAAATTGGGTTAAACCTTCCTCAATATACTTATCTGTAATGACAATTGCATTGCCGGGTAAGTACGATGTCAAACAGCTTTGTGTCTGCATCGCAGCTTGGGTAAAAAATAAAGGAAAATAAAAGTCCAATCCCGGCGATGCAATTCCCTCTAATACGTCTTGATAAATTGGATTTTTCTTGGGATTCGCCGTTGGAAAACTTTCAGCGTAGCGATCTCTGAATATTGAACGCGCTTCTTTTAAAGGAAACTCTTTAGCCGGTAATACAGTGAAATGCTCAAGTTTTGTTGTTGTTCTTTGAGTCTCAGGATCAAAGAATTTTAAACTGTCGATTTCATCATCAAACAAATCTATGCGGATCGGTGCATTTTGCCCAGACGCATAGATATCCATGATACTGCCCCGTACTGCAAATTCACCGTGGTCATAAACCGTATCAACCAAATGATAACCTGCTTGAACCAGTTTTAATTTTTGTTGTTCTAAATCAAACTTCTGACCAATCTTAATATCAAAATGTTCACCTAAAATCCATGAGGTTGGTGCAACCCGCTGTGCCAATGTTGTTGCCGATACCAACAAAATACCTTTCTGTGGCATATTGGCAAGAATAGACAGTCGTTCAGACACTATATCTTGATGTGGTGATAAACGGTCATATGGCAAGATTTCCCAGTCTGGAAAAATTATGGGCTTAACACCGTAAAATTCAAGTTCACTTTCAAGTTGCGTCAAGTGTTGATTATTGCGCGCAACCAGCACAAAAAGTTGTTCAGACTTCTCCGTTATTTCCTTAAAGAGTAAGGCAGCAGAAGAACCAAGCATTGTACCAATCCAACGCTTTTCGCCTGCTTTCAATTGTTTTAAATTAAGGTCAGAGATTTCTTGTTTAAACATGTTTATATCGGGTCTAAAAGACATAAGCCATAGTTTAACATGATGACTTTGTTGAGTTCAGTGATTTTATTTGTTCAATTTATTCGATTGATGACTAAACACGACCATTTTTCCATCAGGATAAAATCCATTCCAGCCACAAGGTAAACCACCTGCATAATAAACCTGTAAAATCTCTTGCCATATAGGTGGGAAATAGCGATTTGCATAACAATTCAAAATATAAGCAATATCATGCATGATTAATTCTTCTGCGATTGCTTGACCATCAAATGTTGTCCACTTTTCAAGTAATCCATTTAAATTTTTTGTGAACAAGTCGTAATAATTGTTTTGCTGTAATTGATAGTTAATTCTTGAGTTCAATTGCCAATCAAAATCTTCAGGAAACTGTGAATCAACGACTGTTTCCCAATCTGTAAATTTATCCCAACTCCTGTCCGTTGAAAAATTCATCGCCAGATCAACATCGGTGATGACACAATAATCTCTATCTGTTGTATAAGGCTGACTGAAAAAATTATCACCTTTTAAAAATTCAATAAACTCACCAGCTTGTTCAACGATCTCAGCCCAATTTTTTGCAGTTAACATGGTCTATCTTTCCTATTCGTATAGGGTCTGTTGATAATTGGTCGTTTGGGCAAGGCATGTTTTTTAGACGATACTAGACGCGAAACATGCAATTTAGTCATTCCAAATAAGGATAGACACTGTTTTCGCAAGATCATGCGAAGCTGCAACAATACGCTTGTTCCCCCTACGCCTTGTGCCGCAAACAAAGCCACGCTTTGCTCTGGCTCACGATTGTGGCTAAAATTATCTCAGCCTACGTTATGGAACCTGAAAATAGTTCCGCTATTCTCTTTCGTTTGCTTGCGGAGTCTATGCCTTATGCCCGCTCAATCTTAACTTAAAAATCAAGATAAAATTTCAATATCCCGACCATAATCTATTTTTCTCTCTTAAACTCTTTATAGTAATCGTTTAGTTTCCGAACAATCTCTTTAAACTGCTTTAAGTTTTCTTCGGTATTGCCTAATCTCGTTACATAACGACCAGAGGCAATTTCTAAATCAATCTTTTCATTGATCAAGATTGCTTTATAAAACAATGTCTGCAAATCATCAAAATTATTCAGTTTACGGTTAGAAAAGTATTCGAGTCTTTCAGCCAGCTCCACATTTACAACAATGCCATCAACCACAAAACCGTTTTCAGCATCAATTTGAATGTGATGTTGCTGTAAAAAAGCTTGTTCAGCTGAGTTTTTATTGTTTTTAAATAAAGCGGCTATCTTCGTCAACATGTTTAAAACTCAACCAGTAAACAATAGAAGACCATATCTTAACAAATTAAGCTAAACATCGCTGTAAAAAGGACGTTTTTACGCCCTTTTATCGCTCATACAACCTGATGATTTATTCATCACCCAGGTTATCCAAGAAATCTACAGTAGGCACGAAGAATAATGTTCCTGTCACAGCCGTACTAAAATCAAGCAGACGATCTAAGTTTCCTTCATCATCTCCTTGAAACATATGCTCCAACATTTGACGCGTGACACTAAACTTACGGGCGTAGCCAATAAAGAAAGTACCATATTCGTTCTTTGATGGATTGGAAAAAGGCATATTGGCACGCATGATTTTTAATTCATTGCCTTGATCATCATGTGCTTTACTAACCACATTGTGTGCCGTTTTCGGCTTGACATCATCTCCCAATTCAACGTCATTAAACTTTTTCCGTCCAATCACTTTTTCTTGTTCTTCATCACTTAACTCACGCCACTTATCCATATCGTGCATATATTTTTGAATGAAGGCATAACTGCCACCTTTAAATAGGGGGTCTTCATCACCCACTAAAGCATATTCTGCAGCAATTTCCGTTTCAGGATTCTCAGTACCATCCACAAAGCCAATAATCGCACGACCGTCGAAATATCGAAAACCATTCACTTCATCAATCGGATAACTCACCTCTTTTAATTGAGTATTGATGATGTCTGCCAGTTCAAAGCATAAGGCTTGGCGATTTGCGCGGATATGGAAGAACAAATCGCCATCAGTTGATACTGCGGTATATTTAGGTCCTTGTATTTCTTTAAATGTCTCTAATTCTTGTGGCTTAGGTTGATTTGGAAATAAACAATCCCAAGCACGTGCACCAAAGCCCAATACAGCACTGAATTGTTCATCAGGATAACGGTTGCTCAAACTGCGTGTGAATGCAGAAAAGTTAGCTGCGAAATCAATCACCGTATCGACAACTTCAGTCCCTTGTTTTAAACCTAATACAATAAATAAGGCATTTTCTCCTGGGCGATTTATCACAGGTTGAATTCGAGTTAAAGTCATTCCAGTTCTCAAGTATATTTTATTGGTTACAATCTAACATAGACTGTTTTTAAGCTTAAGTTTTATCCGCGTAATTATAATAATTTTCTCTAGTATCGATCGTTTAAGCGGCAACAAAATCCTGATTCGGTATATTTTAAAATACATAATCAACACACTTAGGAGATAAGAGACTTATCCATAAATAATGTTTTCCTATCTGTACCCATAAATCTTAAAACCGCCATTGGGTTCATATTCCTGATACATCACATTCAAACGCTTTAACACATTTCGAAATCGATCCGTCTGATCTAAAATTTTGGCAGCAATTAAACGTCCTTGATGTTCAATTAACATCGGTTTTACGATCAAATACTCAATACTGATAAAAATCGGTATGCCTTCCTGATAAAAGGGTTGCCAATCACCAAAGTACCACGGAACGGTATTTAAGAACTGTGTTTCAGCGTGTTGATCAATTGGATCTTTTAGCAGTTTAGCCATAAAAGCTGGTGGAAAATCTAAACCGTTTATGGCGTCAAGAAGCTTGATCCATGTTGAATCATTCATACAGGATACCAACTGACGCTGGTAAACAATCTGTTGAATTCTCAAAACCTGCTTTTTATAGTGAGCATCATTTTCCAATGCACTGACATGATTTTTATATTCAATATAATTTTCAGCTATACCCACATTGATCTCTTTGTACAAAGCACCTTAGAAAAGGCGCTTTGATATATTTGAATTAGCCATACTGTTTTTGCAGATAATTGACGATAGATTCTGATTCAAACAGTTTTGCTCCCGTATTTGGGTCCTCCAAATACGGCACTTGAATATCTTGCTTGACACGTCCCATCACAGGAACAATTTTTTCACGCTTTCCACCCTTGAGGGGTACATATTTACCCGGTTTTAAACGTAAAGCCGCAGGACCCTGATCTTGCCAACACTCTTTAGCGACATTATGAAATACAAATGGAATTTCCAGTTCTGTTAATACGCAACGCACAATTCTTGTATATGGACTTGCTTCAAAGCCCCATAAATTTAACAGCTTTTCAGGTGCAGCTCGATCAATAATTTTTGGGTTTACCCATACGCCACGTGCGCCATTGATCACTGTTCCCGCCAAAGCAATCACTGGATATCGGGGATAATGTGCATATTTTTTTGGTGTTTTACCGCTTTTTCCATAATGCTTGAATAAATAATCAATAATCGCCACTGATTCATACATGGCTGTTCCAGTGTTTTCATCAACAAAATAAGGAAAACGTAATTTTCCACCATTTTCTTTGACAATCTTACGGTATTTGGTTCCCCCTTTAGGACATGGATAAACTTCGTAATCCAGATTTAATGTAGTCATCACTTCTCTGACACGGCGGCAAAATGGACAACCTTCAAACTCATAAAGCTTTAAGGACTTTTCAGGTTGATTGGGAAATGCTGTTCCAGTAACCCCTCGTCCTCCTCCAGTCAGCGTTGAAGCCAATGCTTGTACGACTTTAATTTGATGATGTACCATTTTGCTACCCTCGAGCAGTCACTCTACATTTTTATAAAGTGCCTATAAATCCACTAGTTTTTCTTTTGAAACCACAATTCCGTTGTTGTCTGCATAAACATAATCACCAGAATTAAAGCTTACATTGCCAAAATATAGAGGAATATCGACTTCGCCTATGCCTTTACGATGACTTTTTTGTGGAATTGAAGCCAATGCATGTACACCCAGATCAAGTTCAGCAAGCGCGTCCACATCACGAACACAGCCATAAATAATGACACCATTCCAATGATGTTTTACAGCAGATTCAGCAATCATATCGCCCATTAATGCACAGCGCATGGATGCCCCACCATCCACAACCAGGACTTTACCAGCACCCTCTGTCGCCAATAGCTCTTTTACACGAGAGTTATCTTCAAAACACTTCACTGTCACGATTTGACCACCAAAACTTTTGCGTGCCCCATAGCTTTTAAAGAATTTGCCATCTAATGAAGGGATCAGCGTTTGAATTTCTTTATCTGGATTGTCATCGAGTAAATCACAGGTTACAAAAGGTACTGTTGTCACGTTATTTCTCCCTAATTAGGCATTCTGTATATGTAAATTATCATAAATTTCAACTTTATGAGTTTGCGTTTGTGCAGCCTCGACCATAGTATGAGCCACTTGCTGTGCTGTCACTGGCTTATATTTAAAGGAGTTGGGGACTAAATGTGAAAATTTTCTATAAAGCTTTTGTGAAATATCCTCAAAAAAACGCTTTTCATTTCTGTCACCCAACAACAAAGATGGACGAATGATTGAAAAACGATATAAATCTAGCTGTTGAATATAGGTCTCAAGCTCACCCTTAACTCTGTTATAAAAAATTGGCGCATTCGCGTTCGCGCCCATAGCACTGACTAAAATCAAATGTGTTTCTGTTGTTTCAAATAAATCTGCAAAATGGGCATTAATTTCAAAATCAATATTGTAAAAAGCTTCTTTGGAACCCGCTTTTTTAATGGTCGTCCCCAAGCAGCTAAATGCATGGCTATAGCCACTTACATCTTGATCATTTAATAACAGAAAATCCTCCAAAACAAATTGCTCAACTTTTTTGTATAGATTAAATTCAGGATTTTGACGGCGAACAACCACCGTAATTTTTTCGCATTCTGTCAATGAATTGAGTTGCTCAATTAAACATTGACCGACTAAACCTGTTGCTCCAATCACAATCGCATTTTTTATCGAATTAGTCATTTTTTAAACAATCTCCTTGATTTACTACTAATCTAACGTTTTATTTCAAATTTTTCTTCAACAAAAATGTTGTCAAAGCATGTCAAGACTTGACTTTGCCGACCTGTTTAATCACAATATGGCACTTGTTTACGGGCTGGTGATAATCCTCTGATGTTGGTTTTCAGATGTGATTTCAGCCCGCCCAGACCAATCTAATCAAGGAGTGCACGAGTGGCAAACTCTGCTCAAGCAAAAAAACGTGCTCGTCAAAACGTTAAAGCACGCAAACACAACGCAAGCTTGCGTTCTATGGTACGTACTTATATCAAACGCACAATCGCTGCAATCGCTACTGGTGAATATGCTGCTGCAACTGAAGCTTATAAAGCTGCGGTTCCAGTAATTGACCGTATGGCTGATAAAGGTATCATCCATAAAAACAAAGCTGCTCGTCATAAGAGCCGTTTAAATGCACAAGTTAAAGCTTTAGCTAACTAATTTATGCATGTAAAAAGAGCCCTTTACAGGGCTTTTTTTGTACCTAAAATTCAAAAAGTCGCTCCAATTACACATATCTTGCACTTTATATTTTTATCTTTTGAACGTTAAACTGTTACAAACCAGTCATTTGCTCAATCTTTATCGCCACATGTTATATGCAAATAGAGAATAATTCTGTTGAATTCACTCTGAAAGGATTGCTGTCGCTATATCTAGCTTAAAAGAGCAGATACCGAATACCTGCCCCCTTACCGTATTTAAATCCTCATTAAAAGAAAATCATCTGAATTCACTTATGATGTCTTATATATGGGTTTGATGTGAAATCAAAACTGTTGCTGTTGACAATATTCCTTCCTGACGTCCTGTAAAACCTAACTTTTCTGTCGTGGTTGCTTTAATGCTAATCTGCGTGATTTCAACATCCAGTACATCTGCAATACTCTGGCGCATTTCCAAATTATGCTTGGCTAATTTTGGACGTTCACAAGCCACTGTAATATCCGCATTGTTCAACACATAGCCACGATCTAAAACTAACTGATAGACATGTTTTAATAGTTTACGACTATCAGCACCTTTAAATTCAGGATCTGTATCAGGAAAATGCTGACCAATATCACCCAACGCCAATGCCCCTAATAAAGCATCACACAGCGCATGCAACACAACATCACCATCTGAATGTGCTTTTAAGCCATGAGAATGAGGAATTTGAATACCTGCCAAAGTGACAAAGTTACCTTCTTCAAAGGCGTGCACATCCATTCCTTGCCCTATACGAATCGGTACGCTCATTTTCAACTCCCTTTATGCAGTTTTTAAGTTTTAAAAATCTTGTATTCGTACTTTCTCTTTCGCTATAGTACGTATGCAAACATTGTGAAAGTATAAGCGATCATGCTGTTGAATACAGAATTTAATCAAATTAAAACGCTCTTGTCTGGTCTCATTTTGAGCTGTATCAGCACGTCTGCTGTTTATGCACTCCCTGTAGACTGTAAACATCAAGACGCTGCTTTATTCAAGAAACTGTGTAGTCCACAATACAAAGAACTTCGTGAACAACTCAATGAAAGTTACCTCACCACCTATCTAGTCACAGATGCACCAGTACGTTTGATAAATGATACCCACCATCTTTGGCTTAACCGTTTACGCCAATGTAAAACTTCAGATTGTTTCAAACAGCAGTTCGATATTCGTCTTGAAGATTTAAATTTTTACACATCCATGAATCAAAGCCTCACTCAGCACTTTATTAAATACCAACATGGTAAAATTGCAGAACAGCCGATTCATTTACAAATCCATCAGTTGAGCAAGGATCGTATTAAAGTAGAGGGCATTGCATACCGAAATCCGAACAACCGTAAAGAAGCCCAAACAATTTCATTGTTGGCTTACACGACTCCAGAAAAAAAGAATGAAATCTTAGACAATGAACATGACTGTAAATACACTTTAAACTTTCAAAAAGCAATTTTATCTGTTTCTACACAACAAAAAGGTTGTGAGCGTTTTAGCGGGATATATCGTCTCTATGATTAGCAATTAAAATATGATCGGGAAAAAATAATGAATATGGCACTTGCACTCGATCCTGAGAAATTAACGGTATTATCACCATGCATGCAGAACCATGATGTTGGTTCAGACCACGATGAATGGCCAAACAATATTCTTTCGCGTTTTACCCAAGTCTATAATGATGGAACAATTACAAAATATCCAGCAAGCCCAAATCACACGATTGATCAAAATGAATTGGGATTATGCCAAAATCTCAGTTCCGAAATCGCCAAGATTATGGCAAATGTAGAAGTGGGCATGGGATCAAATTCCGGTGATTATTTTCACCCTTTCTATATTGTGCATCAGCAAAAAGTCCCTGTTAAAAAGATTACCCCTGAATTGATTTATCAGTCATTCGCCAACACCATTTTTCCACTTGCAACAATTACTGTAGAACCAATGACGTCAAAAACCTTGTGGTGGAAAGAAGTTGAACAAGATGGTGAAGAATCGCCACCAAGCTACTTTGAACCTTGGAAAAAAATGAAAGAATGGTTTACTCAGCAGAATGATTTTATTGATTCTGCCTTTATCCGTATTGGTGACGCAATGCAGTTGGAACAGATCGATCGCAAAGACTATCCTCATGGAACAGTGATTACAGGTTGTGTCTTACCTAGACTGGCATTAGGCTTGACCGCAAATGGAAGCCTAGTGGGTTTATTTGGTTATGTTGTCCAAAGTTAGCATTTTCTGACCCGTTCGACTCAAATTGGGTGATATTCGATATGGATAAAAAATTTATTTCCAAACAGTTACGCACCCAATTCTATCCGCTTTTAAAAGCACAGGGTTTTACCCAAAAAGCTGATGTATTTTGGCAAGTGGATGGTGAAGTGATTCGAATTGTAGATATTCAGCATTTCAAAAAAAGGCATTGCTTTCAAATTAATCTAGGCATACATCTCATTTCATTGGGTGAATATGTAATGGGCTGTACCGGCAAAGGTTTAGAGATTGAGAAAATGCGTGATTATGATTGCGCGTGGCGTGGTTCAATTCTTTCAGGCTTGATGAATGATTATGACAGTGATTGGTCATATACACAGTCAGCGCAAGATGCAGCACAAATGGTTGAATTTTTAGTTTCTGAATGGGATCGTCAGAGTCAGCTTTTTTTTGGAGAAATGGCGCAATGGCCTGAAGATTTCATCAAAAAAGTAACTTTGGCAATCCAAAAACCCGTACATCCAAGTGAAATGTGTACTTTATGCTATGTCTCAGGCGCAGCTGGTAATTTAGAACTCGTGAAAAAACTAGCAGAAGTTGCTCTTCCTTATGTACCTGAGCGGGCAACATCCTTAAAAGCTCGTTTAGAGTCATTTATTGTGAATCCAAGTTTGGCTATACCAAAAATCGCCCCTTAAATATCCAACACCGCACTCAGTGTTTATTCATCAAATTGAAATATTTGTTATATTTTCTAACAACTTTAAATATACGATTTAAATCATTACACTTTATTTCCTGCCCTATTTCACTTATATATAAGTATATATAAATAGTCTGATGACATATTTGTTGTAAATACCGAACACCAAATGATAGAGGATAAAAGGTGTTGCTATGGATTTGAACATGTATATCACCAATAAGTTTAAGAATTTTAATGAGTTTCTAGAAACTCATTGGCATGATTACCCCAATAAATACAAAGAGATCCAAACTTTACTATTTTTTCAAGCTTACACCACTACCCCCTTTTCTGATAAGTTTGAAATCAACATTTATCAAGCTTTAAAATATCCAACACTTAGACATTATTTTCAACAGATTGAAAAATATATTCATATCCCGCCCAAACAACTTTTTCCAAGCTCCTTTCATCGCCCGTATGAACACATTTTAAATGAATTAAAATATTTAAGTTTTTATCAAGACCCGTTTGAAGTGCATAAAAAATTGGAAAAAATCAGAGATACTTTTAATAAAATTTCCATTCCTGTTTCAAGTCATGAGATTTATAGAGAAATTTTACAGCAGCTTAGTGCAAGTTTCGAATATATTGCAGATCCCAAAGTGCTCACTGAGTTGAAAACCAAACTTATTTATCAGTGGCAGGACATTCATAATCTCGAAACTGTAACTGCCTACAAATCACTGGAAAAAATTAAAAACACTCTAAAAAATTACCAACAGAATGCTCATTCCGACTTCTATTTGAACTTGATACAGCTTGGTGAAAATCAAAGGGTTGAATTTAAAGAACGTACCACAGATTTACTGACCAATCGTAAATCTGATAAATGGGTCAAAGCCTGTTTTGCCTTTATGAATACACGAAATGGTTATGTATTTATTGGTGTAGCAGACGATCTAAAAATAGTGGGAGTTGAACAAGAACTTGCCGAACATTTTAATGATTCACTTGATTTAATGAAAAGAAGTTTGATAGACAAGCTTGCACATGAAAGCAATAAAATCTCAAATATTTACACGACATTGGAAGAAATACAGATCCAGGGAAAAACAGTACTGGTGTTCAAGTGTAATAAGTCCGATCGTCCTTTATATTATAAAGGCGAATTATTTATGCGGACCAATGGACAGACAACACGGGTACCACCTGAACTAATCGAAAGTTTTCGTGTAGAATTTTATTGCTAGTCTTAGGTCGGTAAAAACATTTAGAGAAAAGAATTAAAAAAATATGGATTACCCTCAATTTAAATATCATCCCAATGCATACAGACTTGATCTATTTGAAAAACAAATCGGTAGGTGTTCGATTTGCAATCAACAACGTGATTTAAAGTACATAGGTTCTTTCTATAGCGTAGATGAACCCGACTATATCTGTCCATGATGTATTGCCAACGGCGCAGCAGCACAGAAATATGCTGGAGAATACAATGATTACTGCAGCATTGAAGGAGTGTCTTCAAATCCAAATGATGCATTTCCAAAAATCAATCCTGAATTTTTAGATGAGATCTGTAGATGAACACCAAGTTGTCATCGTTGGCAACAAGAAGTTTGGCTCGTGCATTGCAATGCGCCACGTCAGTTTATCGCTTATGCTGATATTGAAATGCTCAAACCGATTGGAATGAAGTTAAAGCCGATATCGAAGAAAATGGCTATCTATCACAGCTAATACGTGATCACCTCATGATCGAAGGTGATTTCACAGGCTATCTGTTTCAATGCATCCATTGCCGACAACATGGCTTACATATCGATTGCAGCTAGACAGAAAAATTAATCAGCATTCATGTCAATCAAAAAATAAAAATTATCAATCACTTAACGAGATAATAATTGAGTCAAATGCTGTTTCACTTCCAGCCATTCTTCTTTTAAAATACTATACATGACTGTATCACGTACTGATCCATCTTTTCTTAAGGCATCCTGACGCAAAATCCCATCACGCTGGGCGCCCAATCGTTCGATTGCTTTTTGGCTTTTGAAATTGCGAATATCCGTACGTAATGCAACTGAATTGGCGTGTAAAGTTTCAAAAGCGTACTGAAGGAGCAGAAATTTACAACTGGTATTGATATGACTACGTTGTACAGACTCGCCATACCATGTATAACCAATTTCAACACGACGTACATCCCAGAGAAAATCTCTAAAACTGGTTGTACCGACAATTCGCTGTGTATGTTGATCGAAAACCACAAATGGAACACGTAAACCTTGTGATTTTTGCTCAAGGGCTTTTGCGATATATGTCTGCATCTGCGAGTAGTGTGGTACCGAGGTATAGTCCAACTCCCATAACTTTCCATCCTTACATACATCCATCAATGCCAGTGCATGTTCTGCCTGCAATGGCAACAGCTGTACCTGTGATGTTTGCAGTGATGTGTAAAGCGGTGAAAAAATATCCTGATTCATAGCAATTACACCAATGTAGAGAAAGCTCCCCGATTTTCCGCTATGTTTTTGAAACTTTTATGATCAAAATATGAAATTACCATGACAATTCATGAATTATAAATGATCTGATTTCTCAATAATCTTTGATATAACAAGATGCTGCGCTTTTACAATCATTTCGAGAAAAATATGAGCTTATGCTTTTTTAATCTGACTTTTGTATCATTTTATATTTTTCAATCGCTTCGATAAATTCTTCTTAAAAAAACGTTATTGCTGAAACAAACTGCCTTTAGAACAATTATGGTTAAATAATAGACCATTCAAAGACGGAGATACAAATCAAGAATAAATCTACAGAGGTTGTCAGATTGACAGCTCAACATTCGACACTTAACATCTTGAACAATCTCGGATTCGCAGTTATTGGTTTTGTTTTGAATTTTCAGTATCAGTTAAAAATAATTTCTACAATTTGTGTAACCCTTGCAATCACAGCATGCTCTTCTTTAGGCGGCGGCTCTGTGCAAAAACGCGCAGCCAAACTTTCGACAGGCATACAGAAGGCTTATTCAGTTTCCCCAGATATTGCAAATAGAGTCTCACCTTTTATTGTACAAAGTGCAGATCAATATAATGTCGATCCATTACTGATTGCAGCTACAATTCGCCAGGAATCCAGTTACCGCAGTTATGTCACTTCTCCATCAGGTGCAGTTGGTTTAACACAGATAATGCCACGTTTCTGGCAACAAGCATGCCCTGGAGATTTATTCGATGAATATACCAATGTGCGATGTGGAACCATGATTTTAGCAAAATACAACCAATCTGCAGGAAGCTGGAAAAAAGCATTGGCTTATTACAATGTGGGACCGACAAATTACGAAACAAACCGTAAGATGAAACGCCAAGGGAAAAGATATGCCAAACAAGTGAAGCAGCATGAAAAACAGTTAAAATCTTCCTTGTAGAAATCTAACAGTAAAATTTATCTATCAACAAATTAAGCCCTCTCTTTGTCATGCTTGAGAGGGCTTAATTTATAGTCGATGCAACCTAGAACAGCAGCGGTATACGATTCAACTTAGGAGAACTTAATCTGCAGAAATATCTTCAAATAGCACTGAAGACAAATAGCGTTCGCCCGCATCAGGTAAAATCACCACAATTGTTTTTCCTGCATTTTCAGGACGAGCTGCCAATTGTGCCGCTGCTGCTAATGCCGCGCCACTGGAAATCCCCACAAAAATACCTTCCTGAGTTGCACTTTTGCGTGCAAAATCAATGGCAACTTGGTTTTCAATAGCAATCACTTCATCGACCAAATCTAGGTTTAAATTTTTAGGAATAAAGTTTGCGCCGATACCCTGTATTTTATGTGGACCAGGGGTTAAGGTTTCACCGCGCTTGATTTGTCCAATGATTGGAGAGTCAGCAGGTTCAACCGCAACTGAGTGAATCGCTTGATTTTTGACATTTTCAAAATAACTGGAGATTCCTGAAATCGTTCCGCCAGTACCGACACCAGCCACAAGAATATCAACTTTACCTGCGGTGGCTGCCCAAATCTCGGGACCTGTAGTTGTTTCATGGATTTTAGGATTGGCTGGATTTTCAAACTGTTGCGGTAAGTAATATTTTTCTGGTTGCTCTGTAGCTAAACGCACGGCTTCTTCGACTGCACCTTTCATCCCTTTTGCAGGCTCAGTTAAAATTAAATTCGCACCTAAGGCTTTTAATACTTTACGACGCTCAATACTCATGCTGGCAGGCATGGTTAACGTGATTTCATAACCTTTTGCTGCTGCTACAAATGCCAGTGCAATCCCGGTATTGCCACTGGTTGGTTCAACAATGTGCATGCCTTTTTTTAAAAGTCCCTTGGCTTCTGCATCAGCAATCAATGCTGCACCAATGCGGTCTTTGACAGAAAATGCAGGATTACGGCTTTCTGTTTTTGCTAAAACAGTTGCTCCACCTGTAATCAGACGATTGATACGAATTAACGGTGTATTGCCAATGGATTCAGCATTGTTGGCATATACTGCGATACCTCGATTTTCTGTGTTGGGGAAATTTGGATCTGTAGACATGGTCTTTCCTTGAATTTAAATGAGTTTATATCAATCTATCACAATGCTGTGGCATGACACTTTGATATTCAGTAACTGAATTTAATTATAGCAACAATCAAACAGTTTACTTATATAAATCATAAGTTTAGTTTTTATGCAATGTATTTGACTGAATTGTCAGCAAATCAAAGTATATATTTGTATATTATTTCAAGCATAATAACCCTATAACTCATCTGAAGAGAAGATTATGGCAAGCAGTGCTTATCAAAAATTTTACCGTCAATTTACAAAAAAAATCTTAAATAAAATTGTCAGCCCACAAGTTCTGGGTGATACACAAACACTTGAAAATACAATCAATGATCCAGATACAGCACATTTTCCAATTTGCTATGTGATTCAAGATGATTCAACATCAAATAAAGTCTTGATTGATAATGAAACTGAAAAAAGAAAGCTTAGTCCTGCATTCGCACCTCTTCAACTTTCTTCCGACTATCAAGAAGATGATTCTTTTATAACTTTAGAGCCAACAAAAAGTAATGCATCGGCATATTACCCAGATAAAATCATTCGTCTGGTTGAGTTTTTATTGAAACATCCTGAACAGGATGTATTGCTGATCCCGACGACGATTTTATGGGGACGTGCCCCTGAAAATGAGGACAGTTGGTATAAAGCACTGATGGCAGATGCTTGGGCAAAACCGACAGGTATCAAACAAGCGCTCAACATCACGCTTTATGGCCGTGACAATTACATCGAGTTCCATCAAGCAATTTCTCTGCGTCAATTGATCAATTCAGCCATCGAACTTACACCGAATTTCTCGCCTGCTCATTATGTGGTTACTGAGCTGAATAAACAGTTTAATGGCTATAAAGAAGCTATTCTGGGTCCTGATATTTCAGATCGTCGTAATGTGATTAATAAATTGATGACCACTGAAGCGATAAAAGAAGCCATTCTTAATGAAAGTATTCATAAAAAAATCAGTATCAATGAAGCTGAAAATCTGGCACATCAGTATTTAGATGAAATCGTTTCTGATTTTTCCTACTCGACGCTGCGTTTTGCTGAGATTGCATTAACCAAACTTTGGACCCAATTATATGATGGAATCGAAGTACATAACTTTGATACAGTGCGTGAACTCGCCAAAGATTACGAGATTGTCTATACCCCATGCCACCGTAGCCACATTGACTATTTATTACTGTCTTATGTGATTTATAACCGTGGGCTGATGGTTCCACATATTGCGGCAGGCATTAACCTGAACATGCCTGTGGTTGGGCAACTGATGCGTGGTGCAGGTGCCTACTTCATTCGCCGTAGTTTCAATGGCAATGCACTATACACGGCTGTTTTCAAAGAATATATCTACAGTATGTTGAATCGTAACACACCGATGGAATACTTCATTGAAGGTGGGCGCTCCCGTACTGGATTATTATTACCGCCTAAAAAAGGCATGTTAGCAATGACAATCCAAAGTTACCTACGAGGAAACAGTAAACCGATCGCTTTTATCCCAACTTATTTCGGCTATGAAAAGCTCATTGAAGGCAGTTCATACATCAAGGAATTGGGCGGTCAAAAGAAACAGGCTGAATCCTTATTTGGTTTATTAAAGTCTATTCAAAAAATTGAAAAAGTATTTGGTGTGGTACATGTTAATTTGGGTGAACCTGTTTTTCTTGAAGATATTCTGCTAAAAAATCAAGCACCGCAACATGTCGGATTGCATGATGAGATCCCTGACAGTGTCAAAGCCAGTGTAAACGATGTTGCAATCGACATTTTGGAAAATATCAACAAAGCTGTGGTGATCAATCCAATCAGTTTGATTTCTCTGGTATTGTTAAATGCGCCTACACATGCCTTAGCTGAACGTGAAGTTTTAGTTCGTTTGGAACAATTCCGCAATTTATTGAAACACCATCACTATGATGAGCGTATGCAAATAACGGAACTCTCCAACAAAGAAATCATTCAATATGCCATGAAACTCAAACAAGTTGAGTTGATTGAACATGACAATGAACGCTGGGTAAAAGTCAGTGATCTTCAGGTCGGTTTACTGAAATATTTTAGTAATAACATCCTGCACACTTTTATTCTGCCTGCTCTGATTGCCAAAGTATTAAAACAAAATACCGAGCAACAGCATTTTAAAATTACAAAATCTGAATTATTTTCACAGGTGATTGAACAATATCCGTCAATCCATAAAGCATTTTTCTTAAAATGGGATGAAACTCAAGTGGATACCCAAATTGAATGTATTCTGGAATATTTCAGTGCTGAAAAACTGATTGATATAGATGCAGAGCATAATATCACCATTTCAAAGGCTGATCCTAAAATTCGCTTACTTTCAGCACTTGCACATTTATATGATGTCAATGTGGTGAAAGAGGCTGAAAAAGACGTAAAGGATAAATAACAGTCATGTAAATTTGAATCAATCTATACGGGGATTAACTCAAAAACAGTGGTTTTGATCCCCCAGTATAGATATCGTAGACTACAAATATAATTAAAATTTAATAATATAAAGTTTATCAACGTATTGAAGACTTGAATCCAATAAAACCATAATAATTCGATACTTGTGCGAAAGTTTTAACGAAACTAAAACCAGCATTTCGGTAAAGATCCGTCATGTTTTCTGCGCTCACCAAAGCAAAATCATCAGTAATGCGATCTGCCATGACCTGTATTTGCTTTTCATGTAATCCTGAATCTAGGGTCAAGGTTTTTAAAGCGTCCAAATCATGTTTATTTTCAAATTGAGTCAATTCTACACTTAAACATATCCCTGTATGGCTTAGGCTATTTGCAATATCTTTAAAAAAAACTAGTTTGCTTTCAACAGGAACAAAATGCGAGACCAAAATTGCCAAGGCTGCATCAAAAGTTGTGGTGATATTTTGCAGTATTGAGCTATCCCCCACGATACATTCAATTCGAGAAGATAACCCTGAATCGTCAATATGCTGTTTGGCTTTTTCAATCATATTTGGAGCAGGATCAATTGCAGTAAATCTCCAAAGTGGAAATTTCTCTGCCAAATACTGTAATTCATACCCTGTACCGCATCCCACTACCAGAATATCGGCTTGTGAAGGTACATAAGTCTGTAGCAAAGCATGGACTTGTAAATGAAACAGTTCATAACCCGGGATTAATTTACGGATATGCTCGTCATAACTTTCCACCACCCTT
The DNA here is from genome assembly GCF_016508585.1 of Acinetobacter baumannii. Taxonomy (GTDB): domain Bacteria; phylum Pseudomonadota; class Gammaproteobacteria; order Pseudomonadales; family Moraxellaceae; genus Acinetobacter; species Acinetobacter nematophilus. Next base: position 37,826 of record NZ_JADVOP010000023.1, on the reverse strand, counting down.
GGATCATTAAAATCCTTTGCCATAATTCCCCCCCCCTTCTAATCAACGTTTTAAAAAAGATATTTTATAGATGAATTATTAACCCGCTGAAATTAAGGTAACACGAGTTCGATAAAAATTCAGGATGAAATATGATATCCAAAGATGTCATCTACATCTCTTCGAACCAAAAGGTCTTTTATTAAGATATTGTTATGCTACTGATTAACTTTTGGCTGTCGACAAGTTTTGCACTAAACATGATGGCGCTGTGCAGATAATTGCCTTACGGAGTTTCGCAGCTTACACCTCATCAGAAGTAAGACTCGCCACAGGTTGATGCTGCGATTGGATAAAAACTCAGCAAAAATCAACCAAAACCATTGTGTCAAGAAGTTAAAGATAGGGTCAGCACGAACTCGAGTTTAACTATGTTTAACTTTTACGGCTTGTAGACAAAAATCTGCAATTTGTTTAACAAAATATTCTTTATAAGTTTTATCGAAGCGTTTTGTTTTTGCAATACTGAGGGGTTCAATCACGACGAATGTCATTGCTCCCACGATACACAATGCGGTGGTATTTAAATCTTCAAATATAAACTCACCTGAGTGTCGTCCTTCAGTCAAAATTTTAATAATACTTTCTTTAATCAATTGCTTGCTTTGAAAGCGCTCAAGTTCGAATTGTGGATCAACAGGTTCAAACAACAGGGAATATGACAATCGCGGGCTATTCATCGCCCTTTTGACAAAGGTTGTCACTGCGCGATGCAATTTTTCAACAGCAGTTAATTCAGTATGGGCAATATCATTCAAAATATTCACTTCAATATGAATAGCAGCATTTAAAACTTCAATCAGTACTTGATTTTTATTTTCAAAATAACGGTAAACCAAACCACTTGAGACACCCGCTCGATCAGCGATTGCTTGAATTTGAGCGTCTTTAAATCCTCCTTGTGCCACCAGTTCGCGAGCTGACAATAAAATCATCTCACGATTCTGCTGCATTTTTTCTTCCATGACAGAGGATCTTTTATAATTCATAGCAATCTGTAAGTTCCATTAAAATAAGATAATTCAGATTAAATACTAATAAATTTTAAATCAATAAGCTATCAATCTGAGAGATTTCATTGTGATATCTATTTTTATCATCTAAAAAACAATACTTTGGTTATGCGTGAATTTTTTATAAAAATGAAGGCTTAAGCATGATTTGAATAAGCCAATCCTTTAAACAATTCAATTAAAATAATCGTTAAAACATGATTACTTTGTCCGTTAATCCCCCCTTAATCGGTCACTCATCCCCTTTTTTCACATGATCAAAAATGATTCACTCTTCCTATAAAGTGTTTGAATAAAATCAGTGAAACTAATGACTTAAGATAGCTTAATGGTTTCCATTTTATTTTAATTTTATGACCGTAATAACAAAAACATTCAAGGAACGAACAGCATGAAAACACAGCCACTTCTTCTCAGTATACTCACCCTATTCTCGACAGCTTATGCACAGGCGGCTGCAATGGATCAATCCGGACAATCCATACTGGCATTTCTTGAAGACAAAAACTATTTTGAAGTCAGCATTTCCGCAGTTGATCCAGATGTTTCCGGTAAAGTCAGGAATCGTCCAGATTTGGTCAATGCTGGTAGTAATGATCTGAGTACTGGCGATATGGCACGATCATTCCAATACTATAATGCAGCATTGAAACTTCAAATTGCGCCAAAATTCTCATTTGGCGTGATTTACGATCAACCCTATGGTGCGGACATTGAATATCCTTTACGTAGCAATAATACTTTTTCTGATACTGAAATTTCCATGAAAGGTACTTCAGCCAATGTAGATACACAGAATATAACGATGCTATTGGGTTTTCAGCCAAATACACATTTTAATTTGTATGGTGGTGGCGTTTATCAGACGGTCAAGGGATCAGTATCTTTACGCGGCAATTCCATGAGTGTATTCAATGGTTATGACGCAAAATTCAAACAGGACAGTGCTGCTGGATGGGTGGCAGGTGCAGCTTTTCAAATTCCCGAAATTGCCTTAAAAGCCGCTGTAACCTACCGCTCTAAAATTAAACACAAAATTGATGCACAAGAAACGATTTTTGGTGAATCACTGGCGATCACTGAAGATAAAGCGACTGAAATCAATACACCTCAATCTGTCAATATAGACTTACAAACTGGTGTTTATAGAGACACAATTGCGTATTTAAATGCACGTTGGGTAAACTGGAAAGATTTTAAAATTCGCCCTACCCAATTCGGCGCCTTAACCGAGCTCGCCACGGCTGAACTGAGTCAAGGATTGTATTCGGGAGGATTCAATCTCGACGATTATCAAAAAGACCAATACAATTTAACACTCGGTCTGGGACATCAGTTTACTGAAAAATGGGCAGCTTCAGCGGATGTATCATGGGACTCTGGTACAGGTAATCCTGCTTCTGTGTTAAATCCAACCAAAGGTGGGTGGGGATTGGGCATTGGTGTGCAATACAATCCGACTACACAATACTTTATTGCTGGAGGCGTTAAATATCTATGGATTGGCGATGCAACAGCGCAGGATGGAACATATTATATTCCTGTTCCGGGTGCTTCTGAAATCGCACAACAAGGCGACTATCGAAATAACAATGCCATTGGTTATGGTCTAAAAATCGGCTATCGTTTCTAAAAACAACGATTTGGTTAAACTTATTTTTTAGCGTAGACTTCATTCTGGCGTATATATTTGAAGAATGAAGTCTTTTTTATTGAAAAAATTCATTTCATCGTCATTTGTGAATGCTAAAAACTTTAATGATCAATATGAATAAAAATCAACTTTCAATTTAAGGGTAATAATATGAAATTATTAAATTTAACAGCAATGATTGCTTTAGCAACAGCGTTAACGGCATGTGGTGGCTTGCCAAAGGAATGCGAAGAATCTTGGAAACATATGGAAGATTTAGCAAAACAGAGCGGTATTCCTGAAGATTCACTGAAAGAACAGAAAAAGGCTTTTGAAGAAGAAATCAAAAAATTGTCAAAAGAAGATGCAATCAAAGCATGTAAAGCGCAATCATCAATTATTGGCATGGTTAAATAATTTAATCAGCGTCAGTATATGGATGTGCCTTGATCCACATCCATATATTCTTCCACCATTTTTTAGTCCATGATTAAAGGCACTGCTCTGCTTCTGTATAAACAAACATAGGACCTAGATCATATATTTGATCATTTCTTTTGACTTGTGGAATGTATGCGCTTGAGATGCTTCCATCTAAATATAAAGCCTGATCAGTCTTGAGCTGGGTTTTAAAAATATCAGCAAATTCATAAAAATTAATTTTGCCACGACTAATCACAAAATAGAGCTGATTATTTTTAACCCCCACGCCATTCCTAACTTTCAATGAATCTGAGTCTTTTACAAAGATTGGATTAATCTGCCCATTGATGACCAGCATCGGACCAGATTGTGTTGCAAAGCGCGCTTTAAACTTAGACTTCTGATACTGGGATGTGGTTTGAATTACCACTCGATGATCATTCCATGCCACCACCCCATTCGGTTGCATAAAGAAGTTACCAAATTTGTTCTTTTGTTGATTTAATTCAACCTGTTGTTTGTTTTGCTCAATATACAGTCCGACAGGTGTAAAATTGACATGGTACATCCCTGCATTCATAGCAAAACTGATCTTACATTGCTTCAGGTTCTTCTGTAACGCAGCGAATTTCTTATAGGGTCGAGCCTGTGGGTCTTTGAGGAATAACTGTAGCTTACTCAGATCATCAATCCGCACCACATCTGCTATCACTTTCTGATCTTTACTGATTTTGATATAAGTTGTCTCAGCATGTAGCTGAAATGGAAAAGTACTCAATCCAATACTGGTCAGAAAGTTGTAGATCCAATATCTCAAACGCATAAACTTGAATTCCGAATCATCTTTTCAATTTTTAAATTCATAATGCATGTTATTTTGCATTTTAAATGTAATTTTTTACTTAATTAGCACTTTAAGGGCTATTAAATTCATCATGCATCGCTATAATCATTCTATCCTTTCAATTAAATACATGTGTACAATTTATTTGAACTGAGTGACATATGCAGACAAAACAAATAACGAAATACCCGATTGGAACACATTTAATCGTCAAACATTTTGGCTATAGCCATCATGGCATTTATGCAGGACGAGGTCGCGTGATTCATTATTCTGGTTTTGCACATTTCTTTAAAAAACGTCCGATAGAAATGACCTCTCTGGAAAAATTCTCACATGGTAAAACCATTCGCATACGTCTTTATGAGCAACCCAAGTTTTCGGGTCGCCATGTCGTACGCCGTATGCGCTCACGTATGCATGAAAACAACTATCACCTTATTATCAATAACTGCGAGCATCTCTGCAGTTGGGCAATTACAGGGATTGAGAGTAGCCCTCAAGTGGTGAAAATGATGAATCGTTTAACCACAATTGGTTATATCAGTTCAATCATGACCTATATGAACGGCTTATTTTTAACTGTTGCCACCACCTGTTTTGCTTTGGTGTTATATATCAAAATGAAACTTAGAGCTCAGTCCAAACTCAAACTCCCAACTTATCTATCATTAAAAGAACAACAAACCAAAAAGTAGTTCATTTAATGCACTGATCGGTGAAATGGACAAGCCAACACCGTTAAAATGGTGGAAATTTATCTTCAACCAAATTCAAAACTAAACCATGCTCCAAATAGGCTTTTAAACCATCCAACACCGTTGTAAATCCACCAGTCGCATCTATAATAAATTTAATCAGTTCAGCACCCTGCAATGGGATATCATAATTACGAATAGTGACATAGGTTTGCTCGGCACCCAATGCTTCAAAAATGAAATCCACAGATGTTTTAGGTTCTCCCCAGGCAATTTGAATCAATTTATTTTCAAGAATATTAAAAACCATGACCTTTGATTTTACTTGATATTTATCCCAACTCCACTGCACAATTTTGCCTTCTTTTAATGGACCGGTCGCACTGTTAAACCAAAACTTAGTGGTTATTTCAGGATCAATAAATGCATTGAAAACCTCGGATACCGGTTTACGAATCAGCATTTGTGTTTCTATTGTTGGATTCATTCTTATTACTCTTTTACAGGGATAACGATTGGATGAACAATAGCATACTGATAGCATACGTAGATAAGAATCAGTATCAAGTTTTTGTTAATAAATTTAAAGCCTTAATGATTAACCACTGATGATTCAATCCAACAAGGATGTTGTTCTGAAAAGTGAGGCATTGCCTACACAAATCTATTTAAACTCTAGATGTAAAACATGCAATTAAAAGCTTTATAGTATCAAACAGTATATTTATCGCCTTGATTTTATTGATCAAGAAGTTATCGTTTAAAGTATGCATTTTTTAACAGGTGGACGATGGATGTCCTCTGCAAAGACGAAAACATTAAATTGAACAGCGATCATTCATTCAAGCAGATTAACTAAAATTTTTCTCAAAATATAGGGCTGTCAAAGCATCTGATCGATATGATGCATATTTCAAGAATGGGGATTACTCCAAATGACAAATATAATCAACCACTTCTGTCGATTGCATACTGAATCGGCTATTTGCAGGGACTGTAAAAAACTCACCTGAATGGTACACTTCCGTTTCCTCACTTTGCTCTCTTTTTACAAAGCATTTCCCCGAAATAATTTCGATTTTTTCGCTAACATGTGTTTCAAATATCAACGGTTTCTCAGTAGGTAAAATCACACCCAATGTTTTTTTTGAACCATCTTGACATTCGATAACATAACTAATTGATCGCCCTTTATAATGTACATTAGGCTTGATATGAACCGTAACAAAATCAAATTGGGAAGACATTGGCTTATCCTGATTATTATTTGTACGCTTAATATATCGCTATTCGATATCATTGCTCAATCAATTTCGTAATCAAAAAACCTAGCCGAAGCTAGGTTTAAAGTCGAAACTGATTTAGCGCTCAATGCAAAGATTATTTGCCCGGTTTAAAACTGTCTTTTAAATCCAAGATACGGTTGAACACAGGTTTTGCAAGCGTATGATCATACTGATCTGCAACAAAATAACCTTCTCGTTCAAACTGGAAACGATCTTCCGGCTTGGCTTGAGCCAAAGCGGGTTCAACCACTGCTTGTACGGTTTTTAATGATTCAGGGTTTAAAAACTTCAAGAAATCATCATCGGCATCCGGTGCAGCTTCAGTAAATAAACGATCATAAATACGGACTTCAGCCGGAATCCCTTGAGTGGCTGAAACCCAATGAATAACCCCTTTTACTTTGCGTCCTTCAGGATTTTTACCTAAAGTTTCTGGGTCTATTGAACATTTCAGCTCAACAACCTCACCGTTTTCATCTTTAATCACTTCGTCACACTTGATCACATAGGCATGACGTAAACGTACTTCACCTTCTGGAACCAAACGTTTAAAGCCCTTAGGGGGTACCTCTTCAAAATCTTTACGATCGATGTAAATTTCAGAAGTTAATGGAATAACACGATCACCCATATCTACATTTGGATGACGTGCATGGGTTAAATCCATGTCTGCCGGCAAGTTGGTTAATGTCACTTTTAATGGATTTAATACAGCCATCCCTCGAGCTGCTGTATTTTCAAGTGATTGACGAATGCAGAATTCAAGCATTGCCACATCCACAATACCATCAGTTTTAGATACCCCTACACGCTTACAGAAGTCACGTAGACCTTCAGGAGTAAATCCACGGCGGCGCATACCGACCACCGTTGGCATACGGGGATCATCCCAACCGCTGACATAATTCCCTTCAACCAATTTGCGCAATTTACGTTTAGAAGTAATCGTATAGTCTACATTTAAACGACTTGATTCATACTGACGTGGTACAGCCTTTGAATGGACCTTTTCAACAATCCAATCGTAGAATGGGCGGTGGTCTTGAAACTCCAATGTACACAATGAATGGGTAATGCCTTCAATTGCATCTGACAATGGATGCGCATAGTCATACATTGGATACATTTTCCATTTATCACCCGTTTGATGATGTTCGGAATGAAGTACACGATATAAAATTGGATCACGCATATGCACATTCGGAGAAGCCATATCAATTTTGGCACGCAATACGGCTTCACCTTCTGCAAATTCACCATTATTCATTTTTTCAAAACGAACAAGATTCTCTTCAATAGAAGTATCTCGGTAAGGTGAGTTTTTACCTGGTTCTACGAAATTACCACGGTTAATTCTAATTTCTTCAGGGCTTTGCAAATCTACATAAGCATCGCCTTGTTTGATTAACTGGATTGCCCAAGCATGCAATTGGTCAAAATAGCTTGATGCATAACGTGGTTCACCATTCCATTCAAAGCCCAACCATTTTACATCGTTGGCAATTCCGTCGACATATTCTTGTTCTTCAGCATCAGGATTGGTGTCATCAAAACGTAAGTTACATAAGCCTTCATATTCTTCTGCAATACCGAAATTCAAGCAAATCGCTTTAACATGACCGATATGCAGATAACCATTTGGCTCTGGTGGAAAACGAGTCACGACTTGTTGTGTACGACCTGTTGATAGATCATCAGTAATCACCTGACGTACGAAATCTAAGCCCGGTTGTTGTTCTTGCTGCGCATTATCGACAGGGCTGGCATTATTTGTCGGGCTTTTCGGCAGTTCTGAAACAACATCATTTGGCTTCATAGTTGATAAATCACTTCTAAAAGTTAAAATTGAATATAGAAAATGCGATTTTATCCTTTTTAACAAAAGAATTTCACATTTTTACTTGCTATGTAGTTTACAGTTTGCTTATGCTTCTCTCAACCAAAAACCCATGACATTTTTCGTCATGATTAGGAGATTATAGAATGAGTTTTCCTCAAGTCGAATTAAACACCAACAAAGGACGTATTGTTCTTGAACTTAACTCTGAAAAAGCACCAAAAACTGTTGCTAACTTTTTAGAATATGTTCGTGATGGTTTTTATGATGGCGTAATCTTCCATCGTGTTATTGACGGTTTTATGATCCAAGGCGGTGGCATGGATGAAAACTTTAAAGAAAAAACAACTCGTGATTCAATTGAAAATGAAGCTGACAACGGTTTGAGCAATGACGAAGGTACGATTGCAATGGCTCGTACACAAGCACCTCACTCTGCTTCTGCACAATTCTTTATCAACGTAAAAAATAACTCTTTCCTTAACCATACAGGTAAAACTGCACAAGGCTGGGGTTATGCAGTATTTGGTAAAGTGACTGAAGGTATGGATGTAGTTGAAGCGATTAAAGGTGTTCGTACGGGCAACCGTGGTTACCACGCTGACGTTCCGCTTGAAAATGTAGTGATCGAATCTGCAAAAATCATTGCTGAATAATAAATAAATCCTACTTTTGTACTTTGATTAAAGAGCAACACGGCATCCAGTCACAAGATGCTGAGAGTAGGATAATTTTATAGGAAAAAAAGTGACCTATCTGTTTATCGCTGATTTACATTTGTCACCAGAACACCCTCGACTGGTTCGAGGGTTTTTTGATTTATTGGATCATTATAAAACGCTAAACACTCAATTGTTTATTCTTGGCGATTGGTTTAATGCTTGGATCGGCGATGATTATACTGCGCCTTGGCTCAATGAAGTTGTTCAACATTTACAAGCGTTTAACCAAGCAGGTAATCAAATTTACTTTCAAGTTGGCAATCGTGATTTTGCTTTAGGTCAAGCGTTCTTGGATCAGTTTAACGGCCAGTTACTTCCTGAAATTTATCATTTTAAAATTGCGCAAACGCAGTTCCGTCTTGAACATGGCGATGCATTGTGTACTGATGATGTTGCTTATCAAAGATTTAAGAAAGTCATCCGTCATCCTCTGGTATTGAAAATCTTAAAAGCTACGCCTCTCAGCTTTAGGCAGAAACTTGCCAATGGTTTTCGTAAACAAAGCCGCGAATCACAACAAAACAAATCTTACGAAATCATGGATGTCAATCCAAAGGCTGTAGAACAGGCTTTAGAAAATTCAGATGTCTTGATTCATGGACATACCCATCGTCCTGCAATTCATGATGTAAAAAATAAACTTCGAATTGTTCTTGGTGATTGGCGAGAAAAAACTTCTGAAGCAATGCTTTTGGAAGTCAATGAAAATGCAGAATGGCGATTGATTCAATGGGTAATTCAATAACAACGATCACACAGATCGCGCGTAAAAATGGATGCTATTTATGCTTAGGCTTGTACAGCAGCATCATTTAAAATACACCAAAAAACTCAATTGACATGTGCACCATTCATTACACGGGTTTAAATAAAATCTTTAAAATCTGAAGATGAAATAGAAAATCCAGTTAAAATTTATACAAATATTTCAATTCCCTTATGGTTTTGATGTTTATTTACGATTTTAAGATTCACTTTCAGGAATTTTAGCATAGAATATATCGAAACTTTACGATATACGAGATACATTCATGGATCTATTGACTGTAGCAAAAACACGTTATACCACCAAGGCTTATGATGCAACAAAGAAAATACCGCATGCACAATTTGAACGTTTAGTTGAAATCTTGCGTTTAACCCCCTCCTCCATCAATATTCAACCTTGGCATTTCTTTATCGCAGATCATGATGCGGCAAAACAACGCATTGCAAAAGCCCTTGTCGGCAAATATGCCTACAATGCACCCAAAGTATTGGATTCATCACATACAATCGTATTCTGTACACAAGCAGACATCAGCGAGCAACACTTAGAAAGTTTACTTCAACAAGATGATCAAAGCGGTCGCTTTAAAGATGAGCAAGCCAAACAAGGACAAAAAGACAGCCGTACAGGTTATGTCTCGTATTACCGTAACGAAAAAGGTGATATTCAACGTTGGTCAGAAAATCAAACCTTTATTGCGCTTGGACAAATGCTCTTAGCCGCAGGAATTGAAGGAATAGATGCTACTCCAATTGGTGGATTTGACGAAGCAATTTTAACGGAGGAACTTGGTCTAGCTGAAAAGAACTTAATTCCTTCTGTTATTATGACGCTTGGTTATCGCAGTGATGTCGATTTCAACGCCAAATTACCCAAATCTCGTCTTGCACAGAAAGATATTATTACTCGTCTTTAAGTCTGAAATGTTGATTAGACAATAAAGATTAAGAGGGGCATATCCCCCTCTTACTTTGACATTCAGATCATATCACCCAGAAAATGCCATTTACATTTAATTCATTTGTATCTACAACATGATCCAAAGCTAGATCGGATGTGAACTTGCAACCTCCTGACTGATCATCACGGCAGTTGCAGCAGATAAGGTCCAACCTAAATGTCCATGTCCCGTGTTATAGAATACACGTTCACGCTTACCTCGTTTTACCACAGGCATCATATTGGGCATCATTGGACGTAAACCTGCCCATGGCACACAATGCTCGGTTGATATATCAAAGTTCTTATTGACCCAATCCGTTAAAGGCTGGATACGGTCAGAACGAATATCACGATTATAGCCGTTAAATTCTGCTGTGCCTGCAATACGTAGACGATTCGCACCTAAACGAGACGTTACAATTTTCGCACTTTCATCGAGCAAGCTGACCCAAGGTGCACCATTAATACTTTTTTCATCATTGAGCTGGACCGTGATGGAATAGCCTTTTACAGGATAAACATTCACTCGATCACCTAACTGATTGGCTAACTGATAGCTTCCTACGCCACCACAAATGACCACTGCATCAGCGCTTAACTGCTCGATGGTCGCCGAATGTCCTTCCATATTTTCTACACTTGGATGGTATTGAATATTTACCCCCTTGGACGTGTGCTCTACATTGACCACTTCCATTCCAAATAAATATTTTACCCCATACTTTTCAGTTGCTTTCGCCAGCCCTGTTGTGAACTTATGAATATCTCCGGTTGCATCGCCTGGACAATAAAAACCACCGTAATATTCGCCAGTCAAACTTGGTTCTATGGCCTTGATTTCCTCATTGGTCACTGCATGACGCTCTAAGCCACCTTTGCATAACAGTGCGTTGACACTTGTTGCAACTTTATAATCATATTCAGAATGGTAGAAATGTAAAATTCCACGTTTTTCTAAATCAAAATCAATGCCTTCTTGTTCAGCAATGCTAAACAGCCTTTGGCGCGCTAAAAGTGCCATTCTGACCGTGTCTTGGGTATTGGCTTCATAGTGTTTGATATTACCGAGGAACTCCACCAACCAAGCATATTTATGTAAGTCAAAAGAAGGATTGAGCAATAACGGTGCATCTTTTTTTGCCATCCATTTGATGCCTTTGAGCACGGTAGATTTTTGATTCCATACTTCGGCATTACATGCAGATAATTGTCCGCCATTGGCAAAAGACGTTTCCATAGCCGGAAATAGATGTTTATCAATAACAGTAACTTGATACCCTAATTGAGCAAGTTCGTAAGCTGAGGTAACACCCGTAATACCCGAACCAATAATAACCACATGACACATACACACACTCCTTTGAAATGTAATTCTTCTCATTACATTGTCAATGTATGCCCCATCTGTCATGTGTACCTGAGAGCTTCGATAAGAATCTAAACTATTTAGATTTTACCTTCCCCTTCGGTGAGTCATTTCTTTTTTGTTTTCAATAGAATGACTTCTCTCCAGAGGTTTTACGATAATTACAGTCCTTTTGCCTGAGAGTTTCCGGGGTCGTTGCTCCTTCGGCGAGTCTACAAGAGACTTCTCTCCTGCAATCATCTTTCCTTTTATATAGCAATGTATATGCCATTTTAAATAAAATAGATACACTTTTGCGGTAATCAATGGTAAAAATTATTCTGTCTTACCAAACTCAGCTAAAAATTGCTGTTTATCCTCGTCCGTCAAGAACCGTAAAATATAAGCTTGAATACTGTTTTGTTTTAATTGTGCTATTTGCTCAATTTTAGATAATGCCACATTTAATTCAGCCATATTTTCAGCATATAAGTGCTCAAGCCAAAGGGTTTGGTCAACATCTCGTTCAGTTAAAATCAGTGCGACACCACTTTCAGAAACCAATGCTTCACTGAGTTCAACACTCATATTACATTGTGTATAAGTCTCACCTGTCCACGAGTTGAATAGCAATTGCACATGTGACGCATCTAGTTTTAACTCTACATATAAATCAGTCGCGGAAAAATACATAATTCTTTCAAATTCTGATTCATAGGCATAAGCTGCAAAATCATTTAATAAATGTTTAATCTGACCATTCTGAGTATTTGCGATTACAGCAATACCATCTACAGCAAAACGTAAAACTTTTAACGCATTCATTTTCTACTCGATAGTTTCTCATTAAATTTATTGATTACACTTGATTTTATTCAACTTTACCCATGATCCGGCTGTAAAGTTGATCAACTGTAATCTAAAATTTAATCCTTAGATAGTATTTAACACTTCATTTAAGTTTTGAATAAGTCCATCGGCATAAGTACATTGCTGAATATTGCCCATACTGTGATTTTGGAGATTATATAATCCGACCGTTTCATCAGTATCGATTTATCTATTGCCTATTGGCACTTGAGCCATGCATTAAATCCATATGTCTTATGCAAGCGACAAAGCCTAAAACAGGCAATTTAAGCATTGCTACTTTCATACCTAAACACGTTCAAGTCATCATATTCAATTTGTGGTGTCGTTCCTGAAATAATATCGGAGAGCAGTTTTGCAGAGCCACAGGACATGGTCCAGCCCAATGTGCCATGTCCAGTATTGGTATATAGGTTTTGATATTTGGTTTTACCGACAATCGGCGTACCATCAGGAGTTGCAGGTCTTAGTCCCGTCCAGAAATGGGCATCTGTAATATCACTGGCGTTAGGGAATAATTGCTGGAGCACCATCAATAAGGTATCTTCTCTGCTTGATTTTAAAGAGCGGTCAAAACCATTAATTTCGGCCATTCCTCCCACTCGAATACGGTCATCAAAACGGGTTAAAGCAATCTTATAAGATTCATCTAAGATTGTGGAAATCGGTGATAATGCAGGATCAATAATCTTGGTGGTGATCGAATAGCCTTTTAATGGATATACAGGTGCATCAATATCCAACTGTTTTAACATTTCGTGGCTATAACTACCCAAGGCCATCACATAGACATCACCTTTCAATGTACTGCCATCCTTAAGTTGAATGGCTGTAATCCGATCAGAATCTTTTTCAATTTTTTCAATTACAGTATTGAAAAGGAAATTTACACCTTGCTGTGCAGCAAGTTCAGCCAACTCTGTCGTAAATTTTTGACAGTCGCCAGTCTGATCGTTGGGTAAACGCAAGCCGCCGACAAAGTCTACTGTAGCATGTGCCAAAGCGGGTTCAGCTTTGATCACACCAGCTCTATCCAATAATTCAAATGGTACACCCTCATGCTTTAAGACTTCTGTATCTTTGCCAGCAACATCCAACTGTTGTTGTTTACGAAACAGTTGCAGGGTTCCCAACTGACGTTCATCAAAATGAATTTTCGTTTCCGCACGCAGCTCATCCAAACAATCACGACTGTATTCTGAAATTCGCACCATTCGTTCTTTATTGATTTGATAGCGATTGATATTGCATTCAGCCAACATACGAACCATCCATTGATACTGATACATATCTCCTGTCAGTTTAATGGCAAGGGGGGAATGGGGCTGAAACATCCATTTAAATGCTTTTAAAGGAATGCCTGGAGCAGCCCATGGTGAGGCATATCCTGGTGAAATCTGCCCTGCATTTGCGAAACTTGTTTCCAGTGCTACATTGGGTTGTCGGTCAATTACAGTCACGTCATGACCTGCTTGTTTTAAATAATAAGCCGATGTTGTTCCAATAACACCTGCGCCCATAATGATGATATGCATACTGAACCGAACCTTATACGAATCTATCGTCTTATAATCTATCGTGATGTGTTATACGCTATTTTTTGTCACTCTTTTAATGTAGCACTTAGACAGAATTTGGCAACACACAATTCGTATTGAACGATTAAGATTACATATACTACTGAATTATGGTTTTTTATATTTAATCAATATGAGTTCCACAAAAGTTGTTGATGAAATATGCTCAAAGGCAGCATCATCCGCATTTGTCTGAGGCAATAATTGTTTTGGGAGGTATTGTTTCTGCGATGGATTAACTGCGTTGCGGATCATTGAGTTTCAAACATGATTGCCGATCGATCGGAACACAATAAAAAACTCTCTTCATCCATGACGATTCAGAGAGTGTTGTAGAATCGATCCACCCCAGGCATTTATCGATGGGTATGAATGGACATTACGATTCCAAAACTTGCCAGCAATGCGATTACAGCCGATCCACCATAACTCATCAATGGCAATGGATCACCTGTGACAGGTAAGATGCCACTCACCATTCCTGAGTTCACAAAAACATAGAAAAACAATGATAGGCCAATTGTTCCAGCCAAAAGGCGTCCATAATTATGGAAACTGTTTAAACTGATGATCATGCATCTAAAAATCATTGCGGTATACAATGCAAATAAGAAAAATACCCCGATAAAACCAAATTCTTCTGCATAAGTCGACATGATAAAATCGGTATGGTGTTCCGGTAAATACCCCAATTGGGATTGCGTGCCTTCCAAGAATCCGCGACCCGTCATTCCTCCTGAACCAATTGCAATTTTAGACTGGATGATATTCCATCCTGCGCCCAATGCATCTGACTCGGGATCAAATAGAGTCATGATTCTTTTCTTTTGATAGGCTTGCAGCACAAATGTCCAAATCAAGGGAAAAGCCATTGCTAAAGCAGCCAAAGTACCCATGATTAAAGTCCATGACATGCCACTGAGGAATAAGGCAAAGACCCCACCAATGACAATACCTATGGCTAGGTCAGGCTGTAGCAGTGCCAACCCAAATGGCACCACCATAATGATTAGAGCCACCACGATATGTTTAAATTTCGGAGGCAAGGGATTACGTGAAAAATACCATGCCATCATCAATGGCATGGCAAATTTCATAAATTCACTGGGCTGCATGCTGCCAATTCCAGGGATGGTTAGCCAACGTTTTGCACCTAAGCGCACATCACCAATCAACAACACCAAAATCAGTAAAAAAATAGCAAACAGATAAAACCACGGACTAATCGCTTGATAAACTTTTGGGGGGATTTGTGCACATATAAACAGCAAAACAAAGCCCACACTAAAACTGACAGCTTGGCGAACCACCATGGTCATGTCTTCAGAAGAAGCGCTGTAGACCATTAATAGACCAAGAACCATATTGATTAATAACAAGCCCAATAGCCAAGGATCCAGGTGCAATCTATCCCACCGCGACATTTTCTGATTAATACTTAAACCATCTCGAACGGACTGACGTAAAAACTTATACTGGGGCGAGGGTGTCATAAATGCAAATCTTAAACCTAGCTTAATCTAGCCAAATTATAGAGATAAATATTCAAGGAGAACATCTATCCTTTGAGAATAATTTTTATTTTCGCAGTTTTTTTTAATGCGATTGTTGCGACTGTAAAATTAAATTTGCCAGCTCCAAATCGTCAGGATAGGTAATTTTAATATTATCTGAACGCCCCATCACGACTTTGACAATCTGATTACTGTGTTCTAAAGCACTCGCCTCATCTGTAATCAAGACCCCATCTTCCAGTGCTTTTTCAATGGCAGTTTTTAAGATTGAAAAAGTGGATATTTGAGGTGTTTGTGCTTGCCATAATTGATCACGGCTCACTGTTTTGACAATTTTTTGTTGCTGATCAACAAACTTTAAAGTATCTCTTACTGGAATCGCAAGAATCGCATTGCTATTCGAATGGAGCGCTGTATTGAATAGATCAACAAGACACTCAGGTGTCACACATGGACGTGCCGCATCATGTACAAATACAAAATCATCTGCCTGCGCAAACTGTTCTAAATACATTAAAGCATTCAATACGGAGTCAACACGCTCGTTGCCACCTAAACAAAAATGACTTAAATGTTTATTTTTTAGAGCCAGGGTTTTGGCATAATGGTCTTGCTCACCAATTGCAAGTACATAACCTGCAAGTGGCAATGCATTCAAACGGTCAATTGTATGCTCTAAGACGGTTTTATCTTGAATTATTTGATATTGCTTGAGTTGTGTTTTTGAAAAACGACGACCTGAGCCAGCAGCAGGGACAATTGCCCAAATTTTACGGTTGGTCTGGCACAGGTTCGTTTTCGTCTTCATTGGTTCTTAAGTCTGCATTTGGATCTGTATAAATCTGCTTGTAATGGGTACTGATGGTACTCATTTGTACAAATGTTTCATGTGGCTTCACTAGACCGAGGTCTAAGCGTGCATGTTCTTCTATGGCTTCGGAACCATTTTTCAAATCATACACTTCAGCAGCAAGGATACGGTTACGTTCTTTTAGATCAGCATTGACTTCAGCTTGCTGTTCAATTTGCTGCACTAAAGCCTGGTGAGGAAAATGACCTCCCTCACCAAACCAGAAGCGATATTGCAATACTGCAACGATTAAAATCGCCAGTACTGCAATCACTTTACTTGAAGTTGTTTTAAAGACTTCTAACATTTCAAAGAGATTAATTCAGACCTTTGAATTCAGCTTTACCGCGATAAGCTGCATGAGTCAACTCTTCAATACGAAGTAATTGGTTATATTTTGCAACACGGTCAGAACGGCAAAGTGAACCTGTCTTGATTTGACCGGCAGCAGTACCTACAGCCAAGTCAGCAATCGTAGAGTCTTCAGTTTCACCTGAACGATGTGAAATGACTGTGCTGTAGCCATTTGCTTTAGCAAGATAGATTGCATCCAAAGTTTCAGACAGAGTACCGATTTGGTTGTATTTGATTAAGATTGAGTTACCTACTTTCTCATCAATACCGCGCTGTAAGATTTTCGGATTGGTTACGAATAAATCATCACCAACCAATTGGATTTTATCACCGAGGATAGACGTCAAATAGCTCCAGCCTTCCCAATCAGACTCATCCAAACCATCTTCGATTGAGATAATTGGATATTGCTTTACAAGACCTGCCAAATAATCAGCAAATTGGTTGCTTGTAAATGCTTTATTGCCTTCTCCTGCAAGCACATACTGACCATTCTTGTAGAATTCAGAAGATGCACAGTCAAGCGCCAACATGATATCAGAACCTGCTTTATAACCCGTTGTTTCAATTGCAGAAAGGATGACTGTAATCGCTTCTTCATTTGAACGTAGGTTTGGTGCAAAACCACCTTCATCACCTACAGCAGTATTGAGTCCCTGCTTTTTCAAAACAGATTTCAAAGCATGGAAAATTTCCGCGCCGGCACGTAAAGATTCAGCAAATGAAGTGAAACCTACAGGCTCGATCATGAACTCTTGAATATCAACAGTGTTATCTGCGTGAGCACCGCCATTCAAGATATTCATCATTGGAACAGGCATGGTCAACGTTGTTTGACCACGTAAATCTGCGATGTATTGGAACAATTCTGTTTTTTTCTCAG
This sequence comes from Acinetobacter baumannii, assembly GCF_016508585.1. Taxonomy (GTDB): domain Bacteria; phylum Pseudomonadota; class Gammaproteobacteria; order Pseudomonadales; family Moraxellaceae; genus Acinetobacter; species Acinetobacter nematophilus. Next base: position 20,227 of record NZ_JADVOP010000023.1, on the reverse strand, counting down.
TTGCAGCAGCACGTGCAGCAGCCAAAGATACAGCCAAAGTTGCATTTGCACCTAATTTTTCTTTATTTTCAGTGCCATCAAGCGCAATCATTTTGTCATCAAGCGCTTTTTGTTCAAATACGTTTTGACCTTTTAATAAGTCTTTGATTTGACCATTTACGTTTTGAACTGCAGTGCGAACACCTTTACCTAAGTAACGTGATTTATCACCGTCACGAAGTTCCAAAGCTTCACGAGAACCAGTTGAAGCACCAGATGGTGCACATGCACGGCCAACAACGCCAGAGTCTAGGATTACGTCTGCTTCGATGGTTGGGTTACCACGAGAGTCCAAAATTTCACGTGCACGAATGTCAACGATTTGGCTCATGAATAATTCCTCAGTTGATTAAAAATAAGATGCTGTTTAAGGGCATCAATGAGTATCTAACTTTTTGAAACCTTTAACTAAGGTATCCAATTCTTTTAATTGTGCTAAGAATGGCTCAAGTTGAGACATCCGCAATGCACAAGGTCCATCACACTTTGCTTTTTCAGGATCAGGATGTGCTTCCAAGAACAATCCGGCCAATCCTGTTGCCATACCTGCACGCGCCAATGTGGTAATCTGCGCACGGCGTCCGCCCGCAGAATCTGCACGACCGCCTGGTGTTTGTAAAGCATGGGTAACATCAAAAAATACCGGAACATTCATTTCTTTCATGGTATCAAAACCAAGCATATCAACAACCAAGTTATTGTAGCCAAATGATGTACCGCGCTCGCACAGGATGAGCTTATCATTACCTGCTTCTAGACACTTATTCAGAATATGGCTCATTTCACGCGGAGAAAGGAACTGTGCTTTTTTGATATTGATAATGGCTTGTGTTTTCGCCATTGCTTCAACCAAATCAGTCTGACGACTTAAAAATGCAGGAAGCTGAATGATGTCTGCCACTTCAGCGACAGGTGCAGCCTGGTAAGGTTCATGAACATCCGTAATAATCGGCACATTAAACTGTTTCTTAATGTCGGCTAGCCATTCAATTCCCTTTTCCAAACCTGGACCACGAAATGAATGTAAGCTTGAGCGATTGGCTTTATCGAAACTGGCTTTAAATACATAGGGTATATTTAAGCGTGTACAAATATCGACATAAGTCTCTGCAATTTCAAAAGCCAAGTCTTTCGACTCAAGTACGTTCATTCCGCCGAATAGTACAAATGGCAAGTGATTTGCCATTTGTATATCGCCTAAACGTACAATTTCTTGTGGTTTTAATTGTGACATTTAAACTTCCTAGTTTGTTTTACACACTTACTTACTGTTTTGGTGCTGCTTTTTTGCGGCGTCAATAAAACTAGCAAATAATGGATGCCCATCACGTGGCGAACTTGTAAATTCCGGATGGAATTGTACAGCAATAAACCAAGGATGGTCAGAAATTTCTACTGTTTCAACAAGATGCTGCGCAGTTGAATAGCCTGAAATTTTCATGCCTGCTTGTTCAATGGCAGGAATAAAACGATCATTCATTTCATAACGGTGGCGATGGCGCTCGGTAATTTCTGCTTTTGCATAGACTTCACGAGTTTTCGTACCTTCCACCAGCTCTGATGTCTGCGCACCCAAACGCATGGTTCCACCAAGATTTGACTCAGTACTACGATGCTGAATTTCACCACGCTCATCTAACCATTCAGTAATTAAACCAATCAGTGGGAATTTTGTTGAACGATTAAATTCTGTAGATGTCGCGTCTGGCATACCTGCAACATGGCGTGCAAATTCAATCACAGCCAATTGCATACCTAAACAAATACCCAAGAATGGTACCTTGTTTTCACGTGCATATTGAATGGCCTGCATTTTGCCTTCAGTACCACGCTCGCCAAAGCCGCCTGGAACCAAGATTGCATCAGCATCTTTTAAGATTTCAGCAGGGTTCTGGCTTTCCAGTTCTTCTGCATTGATATAATCAATCTGAACTTTAACGCGATTTTGAATACCTGCATGTAAAAGTGCCTCATTGACAGATTTATAAGCATCTGGCAATTCAACATATTTACCCACCATGGCAACACGGATGGTATATTCAGGATTAAGCAAAGCTTCTACAACGTGATCCCAATCAGAAAGATCTGCTTCTGGCAAATTGATATAACCAAAACGTTCACAGATTAAATCATCAACATTTTGCTCATAGAATGTACGTGGGATTTGATAAATCGAACGTGCATCTTTACATACCACAACGGCGCGCGCTTCAACGTTGGTAAAGAGTGCAATTTTACGCGTAGTATCCGCATCAACATCATGCTCAGTACGGCAAATCAAAATGTCAGGTTGGATACCGATTGACAACAACTCTTTAACTGAGTGTTGAGTTGGTTTGGTTTTAAGTTCAGCAGCAGACTTGATATAAGGTAATAAAGTCAAATGCATCAACATGGTACGTTTATGACCAAGTTCAACCATTAACTGACGTACAGATTCCATGAATGGGAGAGATTCAATATCACCAACCGTACCACCGATTTCAACGATAGCAACGTCATAACCTTCGCCTGCACGAAGTACACGTTCTTTAATATTATCCGTAATATGAGGAATAACTTGGACTGTACCACCGAGATAATCACCACGACGTTCTTTATTTAAAACATCTTGATATACACGACCAGAAGTAAAGTTATTCAATTTGGTCATTTTGGCACGACGTAAGAAACGTTCGTAATAACCCAAATCTAAATCAGTTTCAGCACCATCTTCTGTGACAAATACTTCACCGTGCTGGAATGGGCTCATCGTCCCAGGATCGACATTAATGTATGGATCCATTTTGACCATGGTTACTTTTAAACCACGGGCTTCTAAAAGTGCAGCAACTGAAGCAGCTGAAATACCTTTACCTAGTGATGATACAACACCACCAGTTACGAATATAAAATGGGTCATCAAGTTTCTCGTACAATGGAGCCTAAATTGGCCTACAATGTTGTGCGATTTTACTTTACCTTGTACCAAGAAAGCAAAGTCAATTCACATCAATTCATAGAACAATAAACAATTGGCTATTCTATCAGCATTTCCAATAAAAAATTAGCACTTGATAAGGTGATTTTTAAATATCATTTTACTGTTATACTAGGTAACATCTCTCTAATCTGTTTTGTTTTGAGTAATTATGAATAAGAAACTTTTAATTTGTGGCGCAATTGCGACAGCACTACTTGTATCTGCTTGTGTAAAAAAAGAAGAGCCGAAAGAGACTGAGCAAGAGAAAGTTGAAACTGCTCAAACAGCAACATCTGAACCAGCTCAGTTTGAAAGCTTGCCGAGCGCTGAACAAAATACTCAACAAGCCGAAATTCCTGCACATGTTGAAGTTGAACGCACTGAAACAGCGAATACGACTACAGAAATTCGTCGTGAGCCAACACATGAAGCGCTTGCAACAACACAGGCGACTCAGGCAACTGAAAATAAACCTGCTGCAACAGAAGCTAAACCTGCAAAAGCAGAAGCAGTAAGAAATGAAACTGCTCAAACAGCGCCAAAGACTCAGACTGCACCGAAAGCAAGTGCTGGCACGGCACAATCTGAAGATGATGCAGTTGCTGCTGCAATCGCTGCTGCTACACCTGCGTTGAAAAACTAAAACACAACTTTTCTGCACAGAAATAATGTTTTAACCAAAAAACCAGTCATTCATGACTGGTTTTTTGATACTTATAATCTTCATAGCAAACATAATATTAAGATACGGTAAAACCACCTAATTATTCATACAAGTGCTTTAGATACATCATTCATATCCAATGAACCTTATGCTTTTAGAAGATTTTGAGGATTCATTTATTTTACTATTTTGAATCATAGGTGGTGCTATCGTGAGGCGACATGGATGTCGTCATGTTGAACGGGGGTATAGGATGTGCCCCTCGCTCAACGAAAGATTTTTGTCACTTTTCATCTCTGAAAAGCGAGTTATCATCGCCTGCGCAAAACGATTTAAACTTTAGATCTAAAGCGTGGCAGTGCAAGCTTTAGATCATCGAACCATATATTGATCGCATTCATTTAAGTGATTAAGAGAAAAGATATTTTACAGTATGGTTTTTCAACGGACTGACTGTACTGAATACTGTTTTAAAAAGTCTGCCATTAAACGTGAAGCCCAAGATTTGGTATTCAAGCCCTCATAGAAACCGCAATGACTCCCCTTTTTGGTTGTCACCACCACCACATTCTCCATATTCTGAATGGTTTCTTTATAGGGTTCCAAGTTTTTAATTGAACACACAGGATCATCTTCTGCATTCAAAATCATTAATGGAATTTTGACATTTTCAAAAACATAGATAGGATTGGTGGCTTTTGAATAACTGTCATAATCTGAAAAACCCGCCATTTCAAAATATTCACTCTGAAACTCTTGTAAGGTTTTTGTTTTCAATACATTTTGTACTGAATGTACTGGTGTCCATGTTTGCGCATAAGGCGTGATAAATGCTTTAAACAGTTTTTTGGTCATCACCTTGGTATAAAAAGGATGTACATTTTCAAACCCAATTTCAGTATCGTATCCCGGACACATTGCAAATGCTGCTCTAAAAGGTGTGTCAAGACCTTGCTCACCCAGATAACGTACCAACAATCCCGTGCCTGCCGATGATCCCACTGCATATAACTCAGTCTGTGGAAATAAATCCTGTATATACGCCAATTGCTCTTTTAAATCGGATGTTGAACCAAAAATTGACATCAATGGAACAGGCATTGGCAAACCTGCATGCCCACGGCGTAAACATAGTGCAATTCGCCAGCCTGTATACTCATGTAAATCTTTAACCAATTCACGCATGCTCTCTGGCGTTCCAGTAATGGTATGCATGATCACAATTGTGGGGGTATTTTTTGGTAAATCATAGCCATACCATGCGATTGCAGTAATTCCCCCATCTTGCATGGTGATTTGATCAATTCGATCATATTGCAGCTTAACGGTCTTCTTTTTGATTAAATCAAAATATAAAAGATGTGCATGCGTATTGGTTAGCCACAGTGTTGGACGATACTTATCTTGTAATTGAGGTAGCTTCTCTAAGATTTCAGACATTTTTCCATGCTGATTAAAATACAGCTTTGGCTGTTCAGCACCTGTCACTTGATCTAATAAACCTTGGGTAATCTCAGTAAACTTATGCAGTACAGACATTTTCCACCTCAATTGGTATTGATGACAATCATATTGAAAATAAGGGAGTCAAGCCCCCTCGATTTATTTATACTATTATGCTTGCGGTATAAATGCAGCCATACGTTGCCCCATTTGAGCAGCCAAAGCCTCCAATCCGCTTTTTGGTCGAATCATCACTTCAAAATCTATGATTTTCCCATCCTCATTAAAACGAATCATATCAATCCCTTTTAACCTTTTCTCACCGACATTGGCTGAAAATTCCAGAACAACACTTTGTTCATTCTCCGTATAAAACTCACGATGATAAGTAAAATTCTCAAAAATTTGGATCACATTCGTTAAAATGAAATTTACAACTTGCTTTCCTTCATAAGGGTGATAAGCCACAGGTGAGCGAAATACCACTTCATCCGCAAGTAATTCATTTAATATACTCATATCACGACTTTCAAGCATATGATGCCATTTTTGAATTGCCGATTTGGTTTGTGTAAAACTCATTTTTTTTCATCCTGAATATAATCCTCTCTAGAACGGTTTCAAAAACCGCTTGATCAAGAGAGGATTTTGACTAATTTTTAAGTTGGATTAAATCACTGCAGCTAATTCTGCACCTTGGCGAATCGCACGTTTAGCATCCAATTCTCCCGCTTCCTTCGCACCTCCGATCAAATGTACTGACTTTCCATCAGCCTGTAATTGATCAAACATTGCCGTGAATGATTCCTGTCCGGCACAAATCACCACATGATCAACATCCAGAACCATGACTTTGTCCCCAACAGTAATATGCAAGCCCTGATCATCAATCTTGTCATAACTCGCTCCTGGGATCATATTGACATGGCGATGTTTTAAGCCTGTCCGATGAATCCATCCTGTTGTTTTACCTAAACCTGCACCCACAGAATTGGTTTTTCGTTGCAGCAAATAGATTTCACGAGGCGACTGTTCAACTTCCGGCTGCTTTAAACCACCTACATGCGCATAAGAAGTGTCAATTCCCCATTCATCATAGAATTTCTGAGGATTTAAACTGCCACTTTCACCTTCATGTGAAAGATATTCAGCAGTATCGAAACCAATACCGCCGGCACCAATAATTGCGACTTTTTTTCCAACAGGTTTACGATCACGTAAAACTTCGATGTAGGACAATACTTTTGGATGATCAATGCCTTGAATATTTAAATGACGAGGTGTCACCCCTGTAGCCACGACAATCTCATCAAATTTGGCAGTGCTTAATTCCTCATAGGTCGCAGTATGGTTGAGTACCAGCTTAATGTTGGGCTGTAATTCAATTTTACGTTTGAAGTAACGTAGCGTTTCGTAAAACTCTTCTTTGCCAGGAATGGTTTTGGCAATGTTGAACTGACCACCAATCTGATTGGATGATTCAAAAACTGTAACTTTATGCCCACGATCTGCTGCATAGGTTGCAAAGCTTAAACCAGCAGGTCCAGCACCAATCACGGCAATATTTTTAACAGCATCGGATTGCTTAAAAATCAGTTCGGTTTCATAACATGCACGCGGATTGACCAGACAAGTGGCAATTTTCATTGAAAATATATGATCTAGGCATGCCTGATTACATCCAATACAGGTATTGATTTCATCTGCTCGCCCTTGTTCTGCTTTCTGTACAAAATGAGAATCTGCCAACATTGGGCGCGCCATTGAAATCATATCTGCATCCCCTTGAGCCAACACATGCTCTGCCATTTCAGGGGTATTGATACGATTCGATGTAATTAAAGGGACTTTGACTGAACCTTTCAATTTTTTGGTGACCCAAGTAAATGCTGCGCGAGGTACTTTGGTTGCAATGGTCGGAATACGTGCTTCATGCCAACCGATTCCTGTATTGATGATGGTTGCACCTGCTTTTTCGATTTCTTTGGCCAATTGAATGACTTCTTCAAGCGTAGAACCACCTTCAACCAGATCCAGCATAGACAAACGGTAAATAATAATAAAATTTTCACCCACTTCCTGGCGGGTTCTTTTTACGATTTCAATCGGAAAACGGATACGGTTTTCATAACTCCCTCCCCACTCATCATCACGGTGATTGGTTCTGGCGGCAATGAATTCATTAATTAAATAACCCTCTGATCCCATGATTTCGACACCATCATAACCTGCAATTTGCGATAATCTTGCACAGTTGGCAAAGTCTGCAATGGTTTGATGAACTTCAGCAGAGGTCAATGCATGCGGCTTGGTTGGGTTAATGGGTGCTTGAATCGCAGAAGGTGCAACGTTTTGAGGCTGATAAGAGTAACGCCCGGTATGTAAAATTTGCAGCGCAATTTTACCCCCTGCATCATGTACCGCTTGGGTAATGACTTTATGTTTTTCTGCTTCTTCCAAATGGTCTAACTTTGAGCCGCCAAAAAATGTCACACCATGATCATTGGGTGAAATACCACCCGTCACAATCAAACCTACACCACCTGCAGCACGTTCTGCATAAAATGCAGCCATGCGCTCATATCCACCTTGAACTTCTTCCAGTCCAACGTGCATAGAACCCATCAGCACTCTATTTTTTAATGTGGTAAAGCCTAGATCTAAAGGCGCAAGTAGATGCGGATAATTAGACATGTAAACTCCTTGGCGTGCATTCGCTAGCTATCAATCTGATGAAAAAGTCTAATATTTTTTAATGCAACAAGTTGCATAGTTTGACTATTTATAATCGAGATTTGATTTTTATGCAACATGTTGCATAATGACTTTATATTTATTTTATTGATCTCATATTACACAATGTCATTAGCCCATGTTTTATTGACCAGTCTGATTGAAAAACCAAGCACAGGTTTTGAGTTGGCACGACGTTTCGACCGATCGATGGGATTCTTTTGGAATGCAACCCATCAGCAAATTTATCGTGAACTCAATGGCATGCAAAAAAAGGGCTGGATTTCGACTCTAGAAGACCAAGCGGATCAAGGTCGTAAAAAAACCTATCAGGTTGAACAACTAGGGCGCGTTGAACTGGCGGACTGGATGGTCAAGCAAGGGCAACCTGCTCAACTCCGTGAAGAACTGATGGTACGTTTACGTGCTGAAGCACAATTTGGTGGAAATACTGTTTTACCTGAATTAGAACGTCATTTAAAATTGCATCAAGAAAACCTAAAACTCTATCTTCAAATCTTTTCCAAAGATTTTGAACACACTGAGACACTTGATCGTACTTTATATATCCATAAAATGATTTTACAATTGGGAATAGATTTGGAAACTGGTTGGATCAACTGGCTCAATGAAGTGATTCCACAATTAAAAGCATTTGAGAATAAAGACAATCCGTAGGAATATGCATGCCACATTATACAATGCCTGATGGCGAAAAATTATTTGTCCGTGAAATTGGTCAAGGTGAACCTGTACTTGTTTTGTCAGGTTTAGGCATGCATAGCTGGCAATGGCTCCCTTTCTTATTGCCCAACATCAAACAATACAAATTTTATATTCCCGACTGGCGCGGTTTTGGTGGTTCAAGAACCTGTAATATTCCACAGGATATTGATGCGATATCCAATCACTGGCGTGACCTGGAAAGTTTAATTGAGCAACTGAATTTAAATCATTTTATTCTCATGGGGTATTCCATGGGTGCCACCACAGCAATGCATGGCATGCAGTATGGGAATTTAGCCAGCAAATTGAAAGCCTATTTACATATTGATCAAACCCCTAAAATTCCAACAGACGAGACTTGGGAATTTGGTTTATTTGGGAAAAAATATTTTAAAATAAAGCGATTACTCAAAGATTTTTCAGACTTTTTACATCAGTATTCCGACTATCGTTTTGTCGATGAATTGCCACTTGAACCTCGAACAGAACTGATTCAAATTTGGCTGAACTTCATTAAGATTCAAGGCAGTAACAAATTAAGTCCATTTATGTTTAATTTAGCCTTAAAACATCCGCAACTGCAAAAACACCTCTTGCCAATCCGTCGTATGGACTATTTAACTTGGTATATCGACAATTATCTCCATCATAATGAAGATTACCGGGATGCCATTGCTCAATTGGCTTGTCCTACCACCTTTTTCATTGGTGAAAAGTCCTCACTTTATCCAGCTGAAGGACAAAAACAAATTTCCAATCGCCTAGCCAATGCGAAGAATATTATTTTTAAACGTTCTGGACATACCCCACTCATCACAGAACCAGTCAAGTTTAGTCAAGAAATTCGTTCTTTTTTAAAAGAATCCGCATGAGTGATATATAAAAAGCACTTGTTTAAGCCTAATTAAACGAGTGCTTTTAAAATGTGAAAAGGTCTGTCCATTTTAAGATGCAGTTTTATAAATTTTTATGGGAAACCTGGTTTAAGATTTCCCATTAAAAATTATACATCGCCACTGCATTAAAACGATTATCCTCCCCTGTATCTTGCCCATTGACACCAGCAGCAAAGGCTTTACGCTCGCCATAGACATATTCCAGTCCAAAGCTTAACGGTTTTTTCGGGCTGTAAAATACATTTGCCCAAGCCTGCCACACATGCTTATTGGCTTTCGTCGGATCGCTCAAATATTGAATATATTTCTGATTTTCATCCGCTTTCATATAACCATAGCCCAAGGTTGAACGCCATTGTGGACTAAACTGTTGGGTCACGCCCAGAGTAATAGAATCAAATTCATTCATTGCCATGATTTTCTTGTTGGCATCCACAGAAAACCCAGCATTGGTCCATGACACTAAACTTGAGTCGCCTTTAACATGATAATAATCAGCTTTTAATGTGGTTTTTGTACTGAGTTCATATTTTGCTCCGATACCCACACCCCATGCCAATTCATCATCTGTAGCAGTGCGCTTTTGACTCATCATTGCCCTTACACTCATGCTACCTGCACGATCTGCAAAGCTATGATTCAAACGTGTGGAAAATAAAGGCAAACGCATCTGCGATAACGCATCTTTTGAATCCTCCACAGCACTGACCAATTGTGTTTCTGCATTGAATTTATGCGTATAACGGACTTGAGGATCACGCTTTACTGCTCCACCGACATAACCCAGTGCATCAATCGTTTCGGGCATATAATCTGGAACAGCAAAATTTGACCAAGTTTGACCAACTAACCATGCGCCATAATTGAAATAAGCATGACGGATTCTCAATGCCTCATTTGCGCCCAAGAAATCAACTTCTATCTTTGCATTTAGATCCTGATCCGCGGTTTTAAAATCTAATCCTATGCGCGTCGCTGCAAGGGTCGATCTCAGTACATCACTGCTCTCGTTATTGCCTTTCAATGGTACGCTATTGATTTGATTATAAAGTCGATCAGCACTTCCACCTTCTGCCTGATATAACAAATCTGCCCGGACATTGCCATATAGATTGACATCAACGCCGGCTTTAGAACGCATTAATAACGGTGAGGTTGAGGAATTTGCATCTGGCAGTTGAATGGTCTGTGGCTGATTGTGTATCAGCTCAACAGCTTGATTTTGCTGTTTTTGATGCTGCCCAATCATTTCACGCAACTGTTTGACCTCACTTTTCAATTGTTCAAGCTCTGAAAGTGAGCCTGCATGAGTCATCCCTAGACTAGATAAACCGATTGAAACCCAAATAATACTGTAATTCATTTTTTTCATTGTAGAAAGCATCCTATTCTCTACGATTGATTATTCTAAACCAGCCTTAATCTCCATGATTCAGGCTGAAAAAAAGATTAGTTTGTTGTATTTCCAACAATATTTTGTTGTGTTGAGGCTGAAGAAAGGACTGGATTTTTTTCTACAGAAGCCTTTAGGTTAACGAGAAAGATTGCCAATGCAGCGATTACGCCCGGAATCGCAATCACAAGAAAATTCATTTGATGAGGAAGTTCAAACGTGAGCAATGCACCAGTGAGGACTGGACCTACAATTGCACCGATACGTCCAATACCAGACGCCCATCCCATCCCCGTTGAACGTACAGCAGCAGGATAAAATTGAGCAACAAAGGTATAAAGTAGGATTTGCGAACCGATTGTTGCTGCACCTGCAATTGCAATCAGTGTATAAAGCACGGCCTGTGGACTTTTAAAACCAAGTAAAATGAGTGCCATAGCACCAACAGCAAACATGATGGTCAATACAGGTTTAATGTGAAATCTATCTGCCAATGCACCTCCGCCAATCGCACCGACCATCCCGCCAATATTCAATGCAAATAAGAAAATCATACTTGCACCTAAAGAATAACCTGCCTGAATCATCAGCTTTGGTAACCAGCTCCCCAGTGCATAAACCATCAATAAACACATGAAAAATGCAGCCCAAAACATGAGGGTGCTAAAAGTACGACCTTGTTGAAATAACGCACGTAATGGTGCTTGATCTTCAGCAGTGACTTCATTCAGAACAAATTGAGTTGATGCCGTTAAATTCTGATGTGGTGCTATTTTTTGCACAATCTCACGGACATGATCAGTTTTTTCTTTTTGAGTCAAATACATCAAAGATTCAGGTAAAAATTTCCAGATCAAAGGAAGCGCTAAAAAAGGAATAATGGCGATATAAAACATAATTTTCCAGCCATAATCCACCACCAACCAAGCCCCCAATAATGCTGAAGCCATACCTCCTATGGCATATCCACTAAACATCACTGCAACCAATGTACTGCGAATACGTTTAGGTGCATATTCAGTCATCAGAGCCACCACATTTGGCATCACACCACCGATTCCAAGACCTGCTAAAAAACGTAAACTTCCAAATTCAACAGGTGTTTTTGCAAAAGCACCTAAGAAAGTAAAGCCACTGAAAATTGCCACACAAATCATAATGGTTTTTTTACGACCAAGTTTGTCCGATAAAGTCCCGAAACTCATTGCACCAAACATCATGCCAAATAACGCTGTACTGGCAAGCATTCCTGCTTGAACAGCAGTGAGCCCCCACTCCTGCATCAGCAACGGTAAAGCTACGCCATAAATAACCAAATCATAACCGTCAAAAATAATGATAGATAAACACCATAATAAAACCCCCCAATGAAATGGGGTAAATTTTGCCTCGTCCACAATCTGATTGATATTTAATTGCATATTCAGCCTCCTGCTGAGAAACGTCATCTAAGTTTTCTCAGACAATGGAGTAAGCCCTATTTTTTGTCCAAAACCGATTGAATATATATCCATACCTAAAAAGTCGGTTTAATATTTTTGTTTGAATAAACAATAGATTAAAAAGTATGATTAAAATAATACAGCCTTATATTTTTGATCATTTATTTTTTATTTTAAATTTTAATTGGCTATTTTTAGATTATTAATGCACATAAAAAGACTTATTCTGCTTTTTCAATATGTTACTTTTCACATAAAATATCAACAATAATGGCGCTTGCCTTAAAATATTTAAGTACTCTTGGTTATTCGATTATATTTTTACTGATCAATGTGATTAAAACAGTATGAACAAATAAACAGTTTTTTTTAACTGCATTATGAGCTTTTAAATACGCTATCTTATTTCATGTTTTCTGCATGACGAGAGATTCAATACTTAATTTCAGCCCATAACGCCAACCATTTATGATGAGTTATCACCTCTAATATATTGTGCTAAAACTTGCACGATCATATTGAAAACCTTCCAAATCATAAACCTGGTAAATACAATCAAACAAGGATCGAATATCCTCGCTTTCATCCATACAACGAATTGCCATAAAGATAGGACTTTTTGCAGAGCTGTCCAACATGGGGATATAGATTAAATTCGGTAATTGAATGGTTTTTGCACTTTCAGGCACAACACACATACCTTCACCTGCTGCGACCAACCCCAAGGCTAATTGAATTTCCCGAACCTCTTTTAAATTTTTAGGATCTAAACCATGTTCAGAGAACAGATGACGAACCTGTGTAGAAAAGTTGGGCTTCGGATGGCTTGGATAGAGAAATAAATTCTCGTCTTCTATATCCGCAAAATACGTCCCTTTTGAATCAGCCAAAGGGTGGCTGATATGAACAGCCAGCATTAAGGGTTCTTCTCGCAATAAAACTCGTCGAACAGCGGGATCAGAAATCCTTAAACGCCCAAATCCAACATCGATACGCCCCTCTTTTAAAGCTTGAATTTGATCTTTGGTACTCATTTCAACCAATTCAATTTTTAGATGGGGTTGTTGTTGTCGAAACATATAAACAATTTTGGGCAGTAAACCGTACAATAGTGAGCCGACAAAACCCATGGTGACTGTTTTTTCGATCAAACCAATCCGTTTGGTCATCGACTTTACTTCTTCAGCATTAGACAAAAGTTTAACGGCGTGTTGATAAAAAAATTGTCCCGCTTCAGTGGTCTTTAATGGACGACTTCCCCGTTCGAAAAGCGAGATCCCCAATTCACTCTCAAGGTTTTGAATCTGTCTGCTCAACGGGGGTTGAGCAATATAAAGCTTTTCAGCCGCTTTGGTAAAACTCTGTTCTTCTACAACAGCAACAAAATAGCGCAAATGCCTGAGTTCCATCTCAAACTCCATACTTTTAAGATATAAAAAAATGCAAATTTGATCTTAGACAGCGATCATTCATTCTTTTAAGGTATATCAAAAGCAAGATGTAAAGCAAGACTGAACATTTTAGTTATTCATCGCCAAACCAAGCATGACATTCTGTTAGCCCAATGAATAACCAACAGCAGTTTAAGTGTTAAGTCTTGTTGCCAACAACACGGAAAGTGGGCAGCAAAGTTGCGAGCAAATTTTATTCAGCATGCGATGCCAAACCACTCATACTTAAGGAGCTTAGTATGAATCGTCAAGAAATCGATGCTTTAGTCAAGCAAATGAATATCGATACAGCAACAGCTAAGGTTGATCCTCGTATTCAACAAATTGTGGTTCGCTTAGTCGCTGATCTTTTTCAAGCCATCGATGATCTCGATATTTCCCAGACTGAACTCTGGAAAGGACTGGAATATTTTACCGATGCAGGTCAAGCCAATGAACTTGGTCTCTTGGCCGCAGGTTTAGGACTTGAGCATTTTTTAGATCTGCGTGCTGATGAAGCCGATGTCAAAGCAGGGATTACAGGTGGAACACCACGTACCATCGAAGGTCCACTTTATGTTTCTGGCGCACCAGAATCAGTCGGTTTCGCCCGTATGGATGATGGTTCTGAAGTCGCTCTGATTGATACTCTGTTGATTGAAGGCACTGTTACAGATCTCCAAGGCAATCTCATTCCCAATGCCAAAGTTGAGATTTGGCATGCCAATCGCCTAGGCGCATATTCCTTTTTTGACAAATCGCAAGCTGATTTTAATTTACGCCGCACCATTTTGACCGATGTAAATGGAAAATATGTCGCTCAAACCACGATGCCTGTGGGTTATGGATGCCCACCTCATGGGACAACTCAAGCTCTTTTAAATCAATTGGGGCGTCATGGCAATCGTCCGTCGCATGTACATTATTTTGTCTCAGCACCAGGTTATCGAAAACTGACCACCCAATTCAATATCGAAGGTGATCAGTACCTTTGGGATGACTTTGCTTTTGCTACACGTGAAGGTCTGGTCGCAGCTGCCATAGACGTCACCGATGAAGTTGAAATTGCCCGTTATGGTTTAGACAAAGCCTTTAAAAAGATTGAATTCAATATTCAACTGATCCAGACGCAAGCTCAAACCCCATCGACAGAAGTCGATCGTCGACGTGCTCACGCTTGAACATACGTATTGAACCGAAAAAAAAATTCATTTCGATATTTCGGTTCCGCAATCTTATTTGGAAATCCGGAGAAACAACATGCCACGTATTCCAGTGATAAACACCAGCCATCTTGATCGTATTGATGAGCTTTTGGTCGATAACTTTGAAACAGGTGAATTTAAACTTCATCGCTCAGTATTTACAGATCAAAGTCTATTTGATCTTGAAATGAAATATATTTTTGAAGGTAATTGGGTATATTTGGCACATGAAAGTCAAATTCCCAACAATAATGATTATTACACGACACATATTGGTCGCCAGCCGATCATCATTGCGCGTAATCGCAATGGTGAATTAAATGCAATGATCAATGCATGTTCCCATCGTGGCGCACAGTTATGCCGTCATAAACGTGGCAATAAGGCGACTTATACCTGTCCTTTTCACGGTTGGACATTTAATAACTCAGGTAAATTACTCAAAGTTAAAGATCCAAGCGAAGCAGGTTATTCAGATTGCTTTAACCAAGAAGGGTCTCATGATCTCAAAAAAGTTGCGCGTTTTGAGAGTTATAAAGGTTTTCTTTTCGGAAGTTTAAACCCTGATGTACCCAACCTCGTTTCATTTCTTGGTGAAACCACCAAAATCATTGACATGATTGTAGACCAGTCTGATCAAGGTTTAGAGGTTTTACGGGGCGCATCGACTTATACCTACGATGGAAACTGGAAACTTACCGCTGAAAATGGTGCTGATGGCTATCATGTTTCGGCTGTACATTGGAACTACGCTGCAACCACCCAACAACGAAAAGAAAAACAACAGGAAAATGATAATGTTCGTGCCATGAGTGCAGGTGCATGGGGTAAACAAGGTGGTGGTTCTTATGGGTTTGAGCATGGTCACATGCTGTTGTGGACCCAATGGGCAAATCCTGAAGATCGTCCGAACTATCCAAAAGCCGCAGAATATGCCGAAAAATTCGGCGCACCCATGTCGAAGTGGATGATCGAACGCTCTCGTAATTTATGTCTATATCCGAATGTTTATTTTATGGATCAATTCGGATCACAAATTCGTGTACTCCGCCCGATTTCAGTCAATAAAACAGAAGTCACGATTTACTGTATTGCACCTGTAGGTGAAGCACCAGAGGCACGTGCACGCCGTATCCGTCAATATGAAGATTTCTTTAATGCATCAGGTATGGCGACTCCTGACGACCTCGAAGAGTTCCGTGCCTGCCAAGCGGGTTATGCGGGTATTGAATTGGAATGGAACGATATGTGCCGCGGCTCAAAGCATTGGATCCAAGGTCCAGACGATGCTGCCAATGAAATTGGTTTAAAGCCAAAACTCAGCGGCATTAAAACAGAAGATGAAGGTTTATACCTTGCACAGCATCAATACTGGTTAGAGGTGATGAAACATGCCATCCAATCAGAAAAAAAATTGGCTCAACAGGAAACGAGCATGCAAGGAGAAATCGCATGAATGCAACAGCACATATTGAACAAGTGTCTTTAGAAAATATTGCTCAGTTTCTCTATCGTGAAGCTCGCTTCTTAGATGATGAAGAATGGGACCAATGGTTGGCATGTTATGCACCCACTGCGTCTTTTTGGATGCCTGCTTGGGATGATGATGATCGTCTTACAGAAGACCCGCAAGCCGAAATTTCATTGATTTACTATCCAGATCGCCAAGGATTGGAAGATCGCATCTTCCGTATAAAAACCGAACGCTCTTCAGCAACAATGCCCGATACACGTACCAGTCACAATATCAATAATATTGAAGTGGTTGCGACTGATGGGCTTAAAGTCACGGTTCGGTTTAATTGGAACACCTTAAGTTTCCGCTACAAAACCAGTTACAGCTACTTTGGAATGTCACGCTACGAAATCGACTTTTCAGGCCCTCAACCCCAGATTTTAAATAAATATGTGGTTTTGAAAAATGACTACATCAATCAAGTGATTGATATCTATCACCTCTAATTGTGCAGACACCATAAGCTGATCTTCGCTCTAGCTCAAGCATCGTTGGGCTAAGTGCGATCCAATGTTTAAAGATTTTTATAGGACCACCAGCCATGTCAAACCACAATGTTGCACTTCAATTTGAAGATGGCGTAACTCGTTTTATCTCAGTTGCACAAGGTGAAACTTTATCTGATGCAGCCTACCGTCAAAAAATTAATATTCCATTAGACTGCCGTGATGGCGCTTGTGGAACCTGTCGAGCTTTTTGTGAATCAGGTACATTCGATATGCCTGAAGAAAGCTATATTGAAGATGCGTTAACAGCAGAAGAAGCAGAACAAGGTTATATTTTAGCTTGCCAATGCAGACCCAATTCAGATGCTGTTTTTCAAATTCAAGCCTCATCTGAGGTATGTAAAACCGAAATTCATGCCTTTCAAGGTACACTGTCACGGGTAGAAAACCTCTCTGATTCAACCATCACATTTGATATTCAATTGGATGAGGGACAGCCTGATATTCATTTCCTCGCAGGACAGTATGTCAATGTTGCTATTCCGGGAACCAGTGAAACACGCTCCTACTCGTTTAGTTCCAAACCAGGACATCGTTTAACAGGCTTTGTGGTTCGCAATGTTCCCAATGGAAAAATGAGTGATTTTTTAAGTGCCAATGCCAAAGCTGGTGACAAAATGACATTTACAGGTCCATTTGGAAGTTTTTACCTTAGAAATGTTGTCCGCCCTGTTCTTATGCTCGCAGGCGGTACGGGCATTGCGCCGTTTATGTCCATGTTGCAGGTGCTTGAAGAAAAAGGCTCAACACAGCCGGTTCGTTTGGTTTTCGGTGTCACCAATGACTTTGATCTTGTGGCATTAGACAAGCTCAATGAACTGCAAGATAAGTTCTCGTGGT
Organism: Acinetobacter baumannii; assembly: GCF_016508585.1. GTDB lineage: Bacteria > Pseudomonadota > Gammaproteobacteria > Pseudomonadales > Moraxellaceae > Acinetobacter > Acinetobacter nematophilus. The sequence continues at coordinate 2,432 of NZ_JADVOP010000023.1, read as the reverse complement.
TTGAGTTTCGAACAGTCGTTGCCCATCCAGAATCGACACATGAACGTAAAGGTTATGTGACGGGTCATATTGAAAATGACTGGTTAAATCAAGGCGATGTCGATGTTTATCTCTGTGGTCCCGTACCTATGGTTGAAGCCGTTCGTACATGGTTAGATCAAGAAGGGATTCAACCTGCAAATTTCTTATTTGAAAAATTCTCAGCCAATTAATTTGGTCTGATTTTGGAGCTGAGTAAATGTCAAATAGACAAAGATTTGAAAATAAAGTGGTGATTGTTACCGGTGCGGCTCAAGGTATTGGCCGTGGCGTTGCATTACAAATGGCAGCTGAAGGTGCACTAGTGGTCATGGCTGATCGTTCTGAATATGTCGAAGAAGTATTGGCTGAAATCATACAACTGGGCGGCAAAGCCGTCACGATTCATGCAGATTTGGAAACCTTTGCAGGTGCTGAATCCGTCGTCAGCAAAGCGATTGCTTGCTACGGACGAGTCGACATTTTGGTCAATAATGTCGGTGGTGCAATTTGGATGAAACCTTTTCAGGAATTTTCTGAAGCGGAAATTATCAAAGAAGTGAATCGTTCATTGTTCCCGACTTTATGGTGTTGTCGCGCGGTTTTACCTGAAATGATCAAAAACCAACACGGTACGATCGTCAATGTTTCTTCAATCGCAACTTGCGGTATCAACCGTGTACCCTATTCGGCATCCAAAGGTGGCGTCAATGGCTTAACCACTGGACTCGCATTTGAACATGCCAAAGATGGAATTCGAGTTAATGCCGTGGCGACAGGAGGCACAGAAGCGCCGCCACGTAAAGTGCCACGCAATAGCACAGCATTGACTGAAAATGAACAACAATGGATGCAGGATGTTGTTGACCAAACCATAGATCGAACTTTTATGGGACGTTATGGCACGATCCAAGAACAGGTCAATGCCATTTTATTTTTGGCATCAGATGAATCTTCATATATGACAGGTACGGTTGTCCCTGTCGGTGGTGGTGATCAGGGATAAACTGATCATCCATATTATGCAACAGGAACATTGAACTCATCGCATGGAGGCTTTGCCCAATGGCAACCCTGTTAAAAACACTTAAACAAGATTGGTCTATTTCCGCAACAGTCGCTGGGTTCTTAGCTGTACTGATTTCTTATGCGGGACCCATGATTATCTTTTTTCAAGCCGCTCAACAAGCCAACGTTTCTTCTTCCATGATGGCATCATGGATTTGGGGAAGTTCGATTGGCGCGGCGATTGCGGGTATTATTTTATCCATCAAGTTTAAAACCCCAATCATTACAGCATGGTCTGCACCCGGAACAGCATTGCTTGTGGCATTATTTCCACATATTTCTTTAAATGAAGTCGTTGCTGCTTATATCACTTCAGCGGTTATTATTTTTTTAATCGGCATCACTGGCTCCTTTGATAGACTTTTAAAATGGATTCCTCAAGGACTGGCGGCAGGCATGATGGCAGGCATTCTTTTTCAGTTTGGTCTGGGACTTTTTAAAGCTTCGGATAACATGCCTTATCTTGTCTTTGGTATGCTGATTTGTTTTCTATTGGCAAAACGGTATTCTCCCCGTTATGCCATTATCTGGGTACTGATTGCAGGTGTGGTACTGAGTTTCAGTCTAGGGCAAATCCAACCTGTTGCAATGGATTTTGCTCTTGCGATTCCACATATGATTTACCCTGAATGGACATGGTCTTCTACACTAAACCTTGCGATTCCACTCACCATTGTCAGCTTAACCGGGCAATTTTTACCTGGTATGGCTATTTTAAAACTCAGTGGTTATCAAACTCCTGCCAAACCTATTTTAACAGTCGCAAGTATCACCTCGATTGTAGTTGCGTTTACAGGAGGAATCACCATTGTACTTGCTGCAATTACTGCCGCACTGTGCACAGGTAAAGATGCTCATGAGCGTAAAGAAAAACGTTATATTGCAGGCATTGCCAATGGTATTTTTTATATTCTTGGTGGTTTATTTGCCGGTAGCCTCGTCATGCTCTTTAGTATTTTACCTAAAGAATTGATTGCAGCACTTGCAGGCTTGGCATTGCTAGGGGCAATTGCAACCAATATGAGTGCTGCTATGAAAGATGATTCTCAGCGAGATGCTGCATTGATTACATTTCTTGCCACGGTTTCTGGAATGCACTTTTTAGGGTTTAGTTCGGTTTTTTGGGGTATTTGTATTGGAATGATCAGTCATTTGCTACTAACGCCAAAGCAGTCAAAAGTTCAGACTTCAACGCCAGTTCCGGACTCTACACCGAGTCAGTAAAGTAAAAATTCATTTAATCTTGTTATAAAACCTCATTGATTGTTTGAGGTTTTATTATATTTTTTTTCTAACAGCAGAACATTAATTTAAATCCAATATAATAATTTAACACTTATTTAAAG
>NZ_JADVOP010000022.1 GCF_016508585.1 Acinetobacter baumannii | reverse complement strand
AAAAAACATTACACAAACCAACATTTATGTAACTTTTCTACATTACAATATTATTAAAACTTGATGAAACAGGAAATATATGAAGAGATTTTTGAAATACCTACTGATTGTCATCGGAGTTGTATTTGTTATTGGACTGATCTTTTTATTTAGACCAATTAGCTCTAAAAAAGTCACTACAGCAGCAGATGAGCCTGTGTTAGATGTCGTACTTGTCGGTGGTGGAATTATGAGTGCTACATTGGGGACATACCTCAATGAAGTTGAACCTGATTGGACGGTCCATATGTATGAAAGATTGGATCAAGTGGGTCAGGAAAGTTCTGCAGGATTCAATAATGCAGGTACTGGACATTCAGGTTTTATGGAAATGAACTATACCCCTGAAAAAGACGGTAAAGTTGATATTAAAAAAGCCATTGATACTGCATCTCAATTTGAAGTCAGTAAGCAATTCTGGTCATATCAAGTTAAAAATGGCGTATTGGGTCAACCTTCAAGCTTCATTAATCCTGTTCCTCATATTGCCTTTGTGTGGGGCGATAGCGTGAACTATATGAAGAAGCGCTACGATGCAATGCGTCAAAGTCCAATGTTTGAAGGATTAAAATATACTGAAAATCCTGATGAAATCACACAATGGGCGCCGTTAGTCATGCAAGGTCGTGATGCAAGCCAAAAAGTTGCAGCGACGCGTATGGATGTAGGCTCAGATGTCAACTATGGTTCAATCACCACACAATTGGTTGATCATTTGAAGAAGCAACCAAACTTCAAGCTTGAAACATCGACTGAAGTCACTGGCATTAGTCAAAATGAAGATAAAACTTGGACTGTATCGTTTAAGAATTTGAAAACCAATGAAGCAAGCCACGTTAAAACTCGCCATGTATTTATTGGTGCGGGTGGTGCTGCAATCAGATTATTGCAGATGACAGGTCTTGAAGAAACCAAGCAATATGCTGGCTTCCCGATCGGTGGTATCTTCTTGATGACAGATAATCCTGCTGTTACCGCACAACACACTGCAAAAGTATATGGTAAGCCTGAGTTAGGTGCACCTCCAATGTCTGTTCCACACATTGATACACGTTATGTTGATGGTAAAAAGTATGTGTTGTTTGGTCCATTCGCAACCTATTCAAACAAGTTCCTTAAAAATGGTTCTCAGTTTGATTTGATTGATGCGACCAACAAAAACAATGTCATTCCAATGGCCACCATTGGTATGGAAAATCTGGACTTGGTGAAATACTTGGTGAGTCAAGTTGCAATGTCTAAGCAGGATCAGTTCAATGAACTGAAAAAGTATTACCCTGATGCGAAAATTGAAGACTGGACTTTAAGTCAAGCCGGTCAACGTGTTCAGATCATCAAAAAAGCACCAGGTAAACCTGCTACACTTCAGTTTGGTACTGAAATCTTTAGCTCTAAAGATGGTTCAATCACTGCGCTTCTCGGTGCCTCACCAGGCGCATCAACCTCTCCTTACATTATGTTGAGCTTGATGGAAAAAGCGTTCCCTGAGCAAGTGAAAGGTAAATGGAATCCTAAGTTACACGAGATTGTAAAATCTTATCAACAGGATTTAAATACCAACCCTGCTCTACTGGATCAAGTACGTACCTATACCAGTTCAACTTTAGGTTTAAATTATACGCCTACACGTAAAGCTGCAAATGATGCGACAGCCGCTGCTGTAGCAAATGCACATTAATTTGCATTGATAAGAAGATGAGCTTAGGCTCATCTTTTTATGGCTGAGAGATTCATTTTATGTTTTAATATATGCAGTATGAGATGAGCCTTATATGAGTATAGCGTCAGCTATACGACTAGCCCCTGAAAATGGGGCTTTTTAATGCGCGCGCAAAATTTTCTGATTAAGCAAATGATTATTAAAATAAATTCAACTTTACTCAATCAATTAATATCTAAAAATTGAGCAAAGACTTTATATATTTAAATGAAGTGAATTGATTTAAAACACATGATTAAAATTTTAGAATAATAAAAGATTTGAGTGTACTTATTTGATTATAAGAATAGATGATCAGGATTTATTTTGTATTAAGCTATATATCAATTGTTTTAAGTTGTCTTGAATATCTTTGGGTAATTGTATAAATAAAGCATCGATAGGCATCTTATCCCAATTTTCTGAGACATTCTCTTCTTCATCCAAACTTTCAGCCAACAAGAATAGTTGTGCGACAGAACAATTAAAAGCTTCCGCAAGGTACTGGAGTATTGCAGGACTGTACCCTTGATTGCCATTCTCAAGATTGGAAATGTTACTTTTTGAAGTATTGGAAAAATCGGCTAGTTGCTGTTGAGTCCAGCCCTTCCGTTTTCGCAAATAACGTATTGCATGACCTATATCCATTCCTTGATATTAGCTTAACAAAGTATCCGAAGCGTATTGCAATGCAATATATTCTGCATCAAAAGTATTGTTTTACAAAACAATAGTTTTGCAATACAATACCCACTCATTCACTAAAATTTAGAAAAATGATGATGCATTCAAATATTGTTAAAAAAATATCAAAAGAATTAGCTGAGACTTTTATTATTATTCATAATTACCTCGAAAATTATTTATCAGACTTAAATGTTAAAGTCGTGAATAAAGAAGAATTTGACTATTTTTGTACAGCATTATTATTTACCATCTGTTCAAATAAATTATGTGCAGTAGATAAAAAATTCATGTTCTCTCAATTTATAAATTCAGGATACGCAGATATTAAGATTGATTATTATTCTCAATTTTTAATCCAAATAAAACTTTATTCATTGATGATCAACACATCTATCCAGTGCTCTTGGCACTTTTTGACTCTATCAATACTGATTTTGATCCATCAAGTATCAATAGTATGATCGTTATTTTGGATTTTAAAAAGATGATGACTGATATTATAGAAATTTTATATATTTCATAAGTTTTCATTATGATTCACAGCAATCAGTATCCAATTAATGAAATAGAATACGTACGACTTCAAATAGTTATAACAAGCCATATATTAATCATAATAGCTACATTTTGTTCAATATCTTGAGTTTTTTTGTTGGAGCAATTATATAAATTAACCTTTTCAATAGGTATGGTTTAGTTCCTGTTCCATAAATCTCTATGGATAATTTTTGCTTCACCGACAATAATCTTGATAGACACTTTTACGATTTGTATAGGTATGATTTTTCGAATGAGCCGGAAAAGCGTTTACACATCATATTTGGCTCTCACTGTACAGCTGCCTAAGGTTCGGATAAATAAGTGTATTTCAGACGCATAATTCAAAATCAACCAGTTTAATGCATAGCTAGCACTGGAATCATAAATTGAAAAATGATCTGGATCAGTAAATGGAAGCAACTTTAGAAAATAATGAAGTACGATCAAAAGAATTCTTCGTCAATTGTGTAGTTTAAAGTTCTTCAATAAACTTTATCGCTCTTTCATCATTCGTCAGATTCTGTTTGCATGATGTTTTTTCATCTGATTGTAAAATGATTGAATAACAATGATTTAAATTATGCTTTTCCGTACAATGAAACATAGGTTTTCTTTTAAATATATATTTGCTTAAATATTGAATTATTTGATTCTGTAATTTCTATATAACAATTTCTGATAGGTCTCATTGGTGATTTTCAAATCTGCTTTCTTCAGATAACCCCTTTAAAAGGGTGATTAATTTTTCAGTAGTTTTAAATTGATTTATATATTTTCTAAAACAAAGGGCTGAATAATCAGCCCTTTGTTTTAACTCAATTTAATCTATTTTTCAATAGATTAGCTTAATTGAGCAGCAGCAATTTTCTTAGTATCGATGTCTTTAGCAGCATCTGTATACTCGCCCATCTTGTCGAAGTTCAAGTATTGATAGATGTCAGCAGACATGCTGTCGATTTGCGCAGCATATTGTTGATACTCTTCTGGAGAAGGTAATTTACCCAATACCGCAGCAACAGATGCAAGCTCAGCAGAAGCCAAGTAAACATTTGCGCCTTGACCTAAACGGTTCGGGAAGTTACGTGTAGAAGTCGATACACAAGTCGTGTTCGGAGCTACACGTGCTTGGTTACCCATACATAATGAACAACCTGGCATTTCAGTACGCGCGCCAGCTTTACCATAAATGTTATAGAAGCCTTCTTCCATCAATTGATGCTCGTCCATACGTGTTGGTGGAGCCAACCATAAACGCGTAGACAATGAACCACCAGGTACTTTGTCAAGCAACTTACCAGCAGCACGGAAGTGACCGATGTTGGTCATACATGAACCAACGAACACTTCATCAATCTTAACGCCTTGAACGTCAGAAAGAAGTTTAGCGTCATCTGGATCGTTCGGGCAGCAAAGAACAGGTTCTTTAATGTCAGCAAGATCAATTTCATACACTTTCGTATATTCAGCATCAGCATCAGCTTTAAGAAGTGATGGATTTGCCAACCATTTTTCCATGTTCTCAACACGGCGCGCCATAGTACGTGCATCGCCATAACCTTGAGAAATCATCCACTTCAACATTGTGATGTTAGATTGTAAGTATTCAGCAACTTTCGCTTCAGAAAGTGTGATTGAACAACCGGCAGCAGAACGTTCAGCAGAAGCATCAGAAAGTTCGAATGCTTGCTCTACAGTTAAGTCAGTTTCCATTTCTGTTAAGTCGATTTCTAAGATACGACCAGAGAAAATGTTTTTCTTACCTTTTTTCTCTACAGTTAAGTCACCCGCTTGAATTGCATAGTAAGGAATCGCATGTACAAGGTCACGTAGTGTGATGCCAGGCTGCATTTTACCTTTGAACTTAACAAGCACTGATTCAGGCATATCAAGTGGCATAACACCCGTTGCAGCAGCGAAAGCGACTAGACCAGAACCCGCAGGGAAAGAAATACCGATTGGGAAACGCGTATGTGAGTCACCACCAGTACCAACAGTATCCGGAAGAAGCATACGGTTTAACCAAGAGTGAATAATACCGTCACCTGGGCGTAAAGAAACACCACCACGGTTCATGATGAAATCAGGAAGCGTGTGTTGCATTTGAACGTCAACTGGTTTTGGATATGCAGCAGTGTGACAGAAAGACTGCATCACGAGATCAGCTGAGAAACCTAGGCAAGCCAAGTCTTTCAATTCGTCACGTGTCATCGGACCTGTTGTATCTTGAGAGCCAACAGTAGTCATCTTAGGTTCACAGTAAGTACCTGGACGAACACCTTGACCTTCAGGCAGACCGCAAGCGCGACCAACCATTTTTTGAGCTTGAGTAAAGCCTTTACCTGTATTCTCAGGTTGAACTGGCGTACGGAATAAAGTAGAAGCAGGAAGACCAAGCGCTTCACGAGCTTTCGCAGTCAAACCACGCCCCACGATCAAGTTGATACGACCACCAGCACGTACTTCATCTAGAAGAACTGGCGTTTTCAACTCAGCTTCAGCAATTTGTTCACCTGCTTTAAATGCGGTAACTTTTGCAGCAGCATGATCAATTTTAAGCGTAATTTCATCGCCCATGTTCATGTTCGCAACATCAATTTCTACAGGTAATGCACCTGCATCTTCCATTGTATTGAAGAAAATTGGTGCAATTTTAGAACCTAAGCAGTAACCACCGTCTTTTTTGTTCGGGATGTGAGCAATATCGTCACCAAAGAACCAAAGAACAGAGTTTGTTGCAGACTTACGAGAAGAACCTGTACCCACAACATCGCCAACATAAGCAACTTGATTGCCTTTCGCAATGAGTTCTTTAATTTGATTGAGTGGACCAACTTCACCCGGAACTTCTGGATTGATACCATCACGAACGTTTTTCAACATCGCATTGGCATGCAATGGAATATCTGGACGGCTCCAAGCATCTTGTGCAGGAGACAAATCATCAGTATTCGTTTCGCCAGTAACTTTGAAAACAGTCAGTTTGATTTCTTCAGGAACATCTTTACGGCTAGTGAACCATTCAGCTTCTGCCCAAGACTGCATTACTGCTTTCGCATGTACGTTACCAGCTTTCGCTTTATCAGCAACGTCATGGAATGCATCAAATACAAGAAGAGTTTTCTTCAATGCTTCTGCAGCTAATTCAGCAAGTGCAGCGTCATCAAGCAATTCAACCAACGGAGCTACGTTATAACCACCAAGCATAGTACCTAGTAAGTAAACCGCGCGTTCTTTAGAAACTAATGGAGAAGTCGTTTCACCTTTAGCCACAGCTGTTAAAAATGCTGCTTTTACATAGGCTGCCTGGTCAACACCTGCTGGAACACGGTTTTCAAGCAAATCTACTAAAAATGCTTCTTCGCCTGCTGGTGGATTTTTTAATAATTCAACCAAGTCAGCAGTTTGAGCATCGTCAAGTGGCTTCGGTGGGACTCCGAGTGCGGCACGTTCTGCAACGTGTTGGCGGTAAGCTTCTAGCACGGTGTTATTCCTCTTTTTAAAAATTTACCTGTGAATTCCTGCTTATAAAAGCTTCACAGGCAATATGGACTGTCAAATTTTACTAAAAATCAAGCCAAAAGTTAATGCGATGAGCGTATTAATTCGTGATGCCCATTATTTTGTAAATAAATACTCATGGTTTTTTCACTCTTCAACCTTCATTCACTTTCAGTGTGCATTGAAGATCATTCTTTGCTTAAGAAATAAAACAATAAGATCATTTTTTACAAAGCACTTCCGGTTCAAAGTGTCTGGCATGGGTTTGAACTTGTTTCACATATAAAAAAAGCAACTGATGTTGCCTTTTTTTGTTGGATAAGTCCATTCCACCTTAGTGGACTGTTGTACTGTCTACATACTTTTGAAATTCTGTTCGACAGCCTTCAAATTTCATCTGCACTTCATCTTCATGCAACATGGCATGTTCAGCACAAGCGAAAGAGATTTTGACCTGATACAATTTTGCCTGCTCATCAATAAGGTCTTGAAAAAAAACTTGATCACCTAAACTCAGCACATAATGACTTCCGCTAATCACAGCAACACCCTGTTCATCTTCTAAGAGCAAATCCGCATTATGTAAATATGCAACCACTTCCATGACACACTCCTCGACTTTTTTTATTTTCTATTTCTATATTTTATATATGCTTTTCATTTTTTATGCTAATCATTTTTTATGGCGAGCTTTACAGAATATAGCGATATTTCTGATAACTCCGGTTAAAAAAAGACCGCCATTAGACGGTCTATATAAAATCTGGTTAAATTACGATATGGGACATTCAAAAGCATGTATATATCGACCACTGACCATTCGTGATTCCAATTTGCATAAATCATATTCTTTCATGGTGGCAAGGTCCAACGTATAACCTGCTTTTTGAGCTTTGAGCATAGCTTCTAATGCCTTGTTCTCATCTCTTTTTACACCTTTACCCTGATAGTAGGCATCGCCCAGAAATAAATTTGCACTGATATCTCCAGCTTGTTCAGCTTTGGAAAAATAATCAAAGGCTTTTTTTGCATCTTTTTTGACATATTCCCCTTTAGCATAAATCATCCCCAAATTCATTGCTGACTGAACACTGCCATGTTCGCTCGCATGAATCAGCATTTGAATACCTTTTTGCACATCTCTTTGAGTACCGACAGCTTGATAATACATCCAGCCAAGATTAGCCAATGCATCTATATCGTTATGTTGAGCTGCACGTTCTGTCCATTTGAAAGCCAACTCAGGATTTTGCTCAACATACTCATTTTCAGCGCCATATAATCCGCCTAAAATAGTTTGAGCTTTTACATCGCCCTGTTCAGCAGATAGTGTCAGTAAATGGAGACCTTGCTTAATATTTTGTGGCACAACTTCCCCCTTATATAACATGTCTCCATACATTTGCTGAGCAAGCGCCAATCCACCTTCCGCAGCTTTTTTTAAATAAAAAATCGCCTTGTCCGTATCTTGTTGCACCCCCACTCCCTGTGCATAGGCTAAAGCTAAATTAAAAGCACCACCAGAGTCACCATGATCAGCAGCATAACTCAATAATTCTGCTGCTTTTCTTTCATCTTTAGCAACAGCATCACCACGTGCATACAATGTTGCCAGATTAACATAAGCAAATACTTGACCTTTATCTTTAGCTTTATTTAGAAACGCTACAGCTTTTTGGTTATCTTGAGTTATGCCATCACCTTTATAATACAACCAGCCCATCGCATTCAAAGCCAAAGGATAATCCTGTTGAACAGCTTGATTGAGATAACGGAGCGCCAGGATTGGATCTAGGTTTTTATAAAACAAAAAAAGTTGGTACTGTGCCTTGGCTTGCCCCTTGTCTGCTTGTGTTTCTAGTTGTGCGATATCAGGCTGGGTTGTTTGAACTTGTCTGGTCACGGTTTGGGTTTCTTCAGCTTGCCCCATGACTGAAAAAGTCAAGAAAAATGAGAGTAAAGAAATTTTTGATATCGATCTTTTATTCGGCATGATTAAACTCAGTGCTGATTGACTGTAATTATTAGAAAGGATGTGATTTAAACAATAAAAAACCGCTCCTTAGAACGGTTTGTAATCTGGCATTTTTTTGGGATCATGTGGCGTATTGACACACTGCTCATAAGCTTCATTTTTAAATTTTGCTTGGACTGCATCTTTATCTGCTTTTAATTCAGCATCGGGCAATGCATAAACTTTTTCCAAATACTCCAGTACAAAACCTTTTGTGGTTGGATCAGTGACTTTATCGGCATAGTCAAGTGCTTCTTTCTTGGTGATACCATTTTGACGGTCTAAAGTAATTGAGCGTGCCGCATTACCAATACTGGTACAATAACCTTTCCAAATTTCTTCAGGCGTTGCAGGTTTTTTTTCAGTACAACCGACCATCAATAAAACAGTGCTTATTGCACCCAAAATCATGAATTTCTGCATTAAAAAATCTCCAATTCCTGACTATGATACTGAATTTTTCAGTAAATTGGAGTCTTTATTGATGTGATGTTACATACCACGCCAATCTACACGCGCATTACGTTCAGTAGCATAAATTCTTTTGACATACTGTCCTAAAGGTAATTCAAGTAAATATTGGCTGAAATCAACAAACGCTTGCGAAATATGTTCAGCGTCCTCTTTTTCCCACGGTGTAGCATCAAGTTCCAATAAAGGCGCCAGCATTGAGCAGACAGAAATATCAGCCAAACCAAAACGATCACCGACAAAATAACGGCAGCCATTGTCAATCAAAGTTTGATTTAAACTGGCAATGGTCAAGTCGAGATTATATTTCGACTCTTCTACTTTTTCTTGATCAAGTTGATAGCTCTTGGACACCAAGGTTTTAAGTATGGGTTTAGAAATTTTTTCAAATTGACGCAGATAGCCTTTTTCGCCAATCATAATTTCTAAAGGTTCATCACCTTCCGCCAACGCATGAGCCAGTCCCCAACGACGTACATGAATGCCTAATTCATTGGCAATTTGGTCAATTTCTAAGATTTGCTCACGTAATTTAGGATCATGGCGGATCAAACGATGCTCAGGATAGATTTCATCAAGATATAAGGCGATTTGTGTAGAGCCTGCAATAAATCGTTCACCATCTTTTAAAATAGGCAATTTATTTTGCCCTGTTTTTAATTGTGCAAAAGCACGATGCACACCCGGTATTAAATTCTGCGCAACAAAATCCAATTCTTTATGATCAAGCAACCAACGCGCTTTTTCACAGTAATGTGAGAGTGGGAATTGGTACAACGTACGCATGTAATCTCCAAATTATTTTTTTAATTAAAGGCTTAGAAAACCTCAAACCACAGGAATGAATCCTGAGCAATCCTCTATACTTTAGACATTCATGACTTGAATTACAATGTACTTTTTACATCAATCGCTCGTCATCTGACCCACTGCTTATTCGACAGTTATATATGTTTCTTTAGTGTTTATTTAAATCAGGAATAAAGGAACCCATTTCAACAAAATACAAATCAATCATTTTTAAAATTAAAACATAAATATCAAAGACTTAATTTATCTTATTTTATAAAATACTATGCTGTTTTTTTATTAAAAATAATTAGAGATAAGCTAAGCACAATACTTCGGTTAATTTTTCCCGCAATATTGCTTAGCGTTTTGGTATCTATAAGAAGGTGCCGATATGTCTAGTTTGAATTCTTCTACCTCAGCCACAGTGATCCAAAATGATCAACAGGCGATTAATGCAGCTTACCAAGTTGCTGATTTTGCTTTGGTAGAACGAAATATACGTGATCAACAACGAATTTTACCTGTTGATGTCATCCAACAATTTAGTCTTAAAGGGTTAGGTGCAATTCGTATTGCAAAAAAATACGGCGGTGCTCAGGTGTCCAATAAAACCCTTGCGCATGTTTTCCGTATTCTGTCTAAGGCAGATGCCAGCGTTGGACAGATTCCCCAGAATCAGTTTGGTTTATTAAATGCCATCGAAAACATTGCCAGCGAATCACAAAAACAGTTTATTTATGCTGAAATTTTAAAAGGTAAGCGTCTTTCCAATGGCGGTCCTGAACGTCATAGCAAGGATACCAAAACCATAGAAACCCGCTTGGATCAGCTGAATGGTCAATATGTTTTAAATGGTGAAAAATTTTATTCAACAGGTTCATCATTTGCAGATTGGCTTGCAATACGTGCAATTCATCCTTTGGGGCATACTGTCCTCACGATAATCAATGCCCAAGCTCAAGGTGTAGAGATAGCGAACGATTGGGATGGTTTTGGTCAACGCACGACTGCCAGCGGCACAGTACGTTTAAAAAATGTGGTGGTCAATCCAGAACTGATCATGGATGAAAAACCACTTGCGGATGCATCAAAATATCGAGGCGCTTACTCTCAACTGATTCAAGTTGCGATAGATGTAGGAATTGCTGAAGCAGCTTTTGACGATACTTTGTCTGCAATACATAAAGCACGTCCAATTGTAGATGCCAATGTGGAAAAAGCCAGTTTCGAAGCTTATACACTACAAGAAGTCGGCAAGCTCAATATTTTACTTGATGCATCGATTTTATTGTTAGACGAAGCCGCTGAATATTTAGATCAGTTAGATGCTCAAGACACTGTCACGCCACAACAAGCCAGCAAAGCATCCATTATTGTGGCTGAAGCAAAAGTGTACGCCAATGATGCCGCATTACAGATTTCTGAAAAGCTGCTTGAGTTAGGCGGCAGTCGTTCCAGCCTGTCTACCCACAATCTTGACCAACACTGGCGAAATGCTCGTGTACATACCCTACATGACCCTGTTCGTTGGAAATTGCATGCCATTGGAAACTACTACTTAAATGGCAAACAAGACCAACGCCACGCATGGATTTAAAAATCTGATTATCTATTCAGGGGAAATATATGAGCACTTATCAGAATATCAGTAAAACACTGAATGTACCAAACCACGCATTTGCCAAGGCACACATCATTAAAACTGATGCTGAAGCTTTAGAGATTGCACAAAAACTGAGTCAGCAATTTAAGCAAAATGCCATTTTACGTGACGCTGAGCGCATTTTGCCTTTTGAGGAAATTGAAACTTTCAGCCAGTCTGGATTATGGGCGATCACCGTTCCAAAACAATATGGAGGTGCGGAAGTATCAAGCCATACCGTTGCCAAAGTAATTGCCTTGTTCAGTGGTGTAGATGGTTCAATCGGTCAAATTCCACAAAATCATTTTTATGCTTTGGAAGTCTTGCGCAATACAGGGACAGCACGACAAAAACAAAAATTTTATCAAGAAGTCCTTGACGGCGCTCGCTTTGGTAATGCCTTGGCAGAGTTTAAAACTAAAACTGCAGCACAAAAACATACCCAAATCAGTCAAACTGAACATGGTTATGTGGTCAATGGTGAAAAATTTTATTGCACAGGCAGTCTTTTTGCGCATCGTATCCCGACATTGGTACGTGATGCACAAGATCGAGAATATCTGGCTTTTATTTCAGCAGATGCTCAGGGTTTACAACGAATCAATGATTGGTCTGGATTCGGTCAAAAGACAACAGGGAGCGGCACAGTCAAATTTAATCAGGTTTTTGTTGAAGCTGAAGATGTGATTCGCTTTGATGTTGCCTTTACAGAACCTACTTTGGTAGGTCCATTTGCACAAATCATGCACGCAGCGATAGAAACGGGTATAGCTCGTGCAGCATTTGAAGAAACCATTGAGCGTATTAAAAAAGCGCGTGCCTGGATTGATGCCAATGTAGAACGTGCCGATCAAGATCCGCTGACTATTTATGAGTTAGGCCGTGTGGCTGCTGATGTACGCGCAAGCGAAGCTTTATTGAAACAAGCCGCTCAATCCATAGACCAAGCCAAGCCTCATCCGACAGCTGAAAATATTGCAAAAGCATCGATTGATGTTGCTAAAGTCCGTGCACACAGCACTGAAACTGCCTTAAAAGCTTCCTCCAAATTGATTGAATTGGCGGGAAGCCGTGGTAGCCAACGTGCAGATGGCTTGGATCGATATTGGCGTAATGCACGAGTACATACATTACATGATGCCTCACGCTGGAAATATTATTTTATTGGAAACTATGTATTAAACAGCATCCTTCCACCACGTAGAGGGACATTGTAATGACAAATACATCTCAACAATCAAATCATAAAAAGCAAATCTTACTCAATGCCTTTGACATGAACAGTGTGGGTCATATTAATCATGGTTTGTGGACGCATCCACGTGATGAATCGCATCGATTTAATGAATTGAGTTATTGGACTGATCTTGCCAAAACATTGGAACAAGGTCTATTCGATGGCTTATTCATTGCTGATATTACAGGAGTCTATGATGTTTATCAGAACGGGATTGATTTAACCTTAAAAGAATCCATTCAATTGCCGAGTCATGATCCCTCTACCCTGATTTCGGCAATGGCCGCAGTGACTCAAAATCTAGGTTTTGGGGTGACCGTGAATTTAAGTTACGAAACGCCTTACCAATTTGCACGACGTTTTGCGAGTTTAGATCATCTCACACAAGGTCGTATTGGCTGGAATATTGTGACAGGTTATTTAGACAGTGCAGAGCGTTTGATTGGAGAAAAAGGCTTAAAAGATCATGATTTACGTTATGAGCAAGCTGAGGAGTTCTTAGAACTTTGCTATAAGTTCTGGGAAGGCTCTTGGGAAAATGATGCCATACAAAAAGACAAGCAAAAGCGTATCTTTACTGATCCGAAAAAAGTACATCAGATCAATCACCAAGGTCGCTTTTATCAAAGTCAGGGGGTATTTCAAGTTTCACCTTCTCCACAACGTACTCCTGTACTCTTTCAAGCAGGCGCTTCTCCACGCGGATTAGCCTTCTCGACCCGACATGCTGAATGCGTATTTATTGGTGGTGATCAACCTGCAAAGATCAAACGGCAAGTAGATCAGATTCGAGAATTGGCTGTGCAACAAGGGCGTGATCCACAAGACATTAAAATCTTTGTCGGCATCACCGTGGTCACTGCTGAGACAGATCAGCTGGCACAACAAAAGTTAGCTGAATATGCCAGTTATGCAAGTCCTGAGGCAGGTTTGGCACATTACTCCAGCTCAGTCGGTATCGACCTTTCACAATATGCAGATGATGAGGCGATTCCTTATCGCCAAACCAACAGTATTGCTTCGGTCAACAATAAGTTTAAAGAAAATAAGATCACCCCAAATGATCTCAGGGCGCAACATCAATTGGGCGGTCGTTATCCACTGATTGTCGGCAGTGGCGAATCTATTGCAGAAAAACTCATTCAACTCATCGATGAAACAGGCATCGATGGCTTTAACCTGACTCGAACCGTAGCACCAGAATCCCATCAGGATTTTATTCGTTTGGTAATTCCACAATTGCAACAGCGTGGCCGATTTAAAACACAATATGGAAACGGTACTTTACGCAACAAAATCTTTAATCAGGGTCACTATTTAAATCAGCAACATCCTGCCGCTGATTTCCGATGTCATAACATCAAACAAAAAAACAGCATCGAAACGGAAAATCTACAGCCACAAACTGTCTAAACATCATTGACTTATATTATTGATTTTAAGGGGTCATACATGACACAAACAAACACGCCAAGCAATGGACACTCGTCCCAAAAAAACAATGCCAAGAACAGGTTTATTCTGCTTGGTATTGTTGTTATAGCTGTAATCGCAGGGCTTTTTTATTGGAATCAACATAAAAAAACAGCATCGGAAGAGATTACGATTGGGATTAGTCCGCCATTTGCCAAACCCTTACTCGTTGCAGCAGAAGAAGCAAAGAAACAAGGTATTCATATTAAACTTGTGGAATTTTCAGACTGGAATACGCCCAATATCACCCTGAATCATGGTGATATAGATGCGAATTACTTCCAGCATCAACCTTTTCTCAGCAATGCTTTAAAAGAAACTGGCTTTAAACTCAAACCGATTGCAACGGGTGTGGCAACACATGTGGGTTTATATTCTAAAAAATACGATACATTGACTGCTGTACCAGAACATGCACGTGTGGTGATACCCAATGATCCTGTTAACCAAGGTCGTGCATTATTACTTTTGCAACAAGCCAAACTGATTAGTTTAAAAGATCCCAACAATCATTTATCCAACCTACAAGACATCACGGCAAACCCCAAGAATTTTAAATTTATTGAAGTTGAAGGTCCACAGACTGCGCGTGCTGTAGATGATGCTGATCTTGTATTCAGTTATCCGCTTTATTTACGTTTGGCAAAAACCATTGATCCAAATAAAGCATTATTACTTGATGACAATACCAATACACGCTATGCGATTTTGTTTGTAGTAAAAGACGACTATGAACAGCAACATCCTGACAAAGCCAAACAACTTAAAGAATTTATCAAGATTTATCAAACATCCGACAAAGTCAAACAAGCTTTAAATGATGATATTGGTGAAAACTTATGGTTCGCTGGTTGGAAATAAGGAAATATTCATGTCTCAAATTTCCAAACTCAGAAACAAAAATTTATGGATTGGTCTTGCTGTTGTGGTCGTGATATTCGGTTTATTTGGCTATCGTTATCTACAGAATCAGCAAAAAGACAATGTCCTTACCATTGGTATCAGTCCGCCTTATGCTGAGTTATTACAGACGGTTGCCAATGAAGTCGAGAAAGATGGCATTCATGTCAAACTGGTTGAATTCTCAGATTGGCAAGCACCCAATGTTGCAGTTCAAAACCGCGATATAGATGCTAATTTTTTCCAGCAAAGTGTCTTTTTAAAAAATGCCATTCAGCAGACCAACTATGATTTACATGCTTTTGGTATTGGAAGTGGGAGTCATGTCGGTCTGTATTCAAAACAGTACAAGTCCTTAGACGCCTTACCGCAGCACGCACGCGTAGTGATTCCAAGCGACCCTGTAAATTCTGCACGTGCATTGATTCTCCTCCATCGAGCTGGACTGATTCAGATTAAAGATGTCAACAATGAACTTTCAACCTTGCAAGATATTGTTTCAAACCCTAAACAGTTGAAGTTTTTAGAAGTTGAAGGTCCTCAAACGGCATTGGCATATGATGATGCTGACCTCATCTTTGGTTTTCCCCATTACCTCAATATGGCAAAAAAAGCAGATCCACATAGTGCGCTGTTCTTAGATCCGATTGACAAAAAATACGCCATTCTTTTTGTTACACGTCGTGATTATCAAGATAAGAATCAAAAGTTAGAGAAATTTATTCAAGCTTTCCAAAACTCACAGCAAGTTCGAAATATTCTAGATAAAGATTTCGGCAAAGATATGTGGTTTGCAGGCTGGAAATAAGGAGCATAGAAATGGTGAGTTTCGGTTCACAGGTTGACTTTTCAGTCCCCCATATCAAAATCCGTGATTTAAACAAGTTTTATGCGGGACAGGATCAAAAAGTTCATGCATTGAAGAATATCAATCTGGATATTCCTCAAGGCAAAATTTTCGGCATAATCGGTAAAAGTGGTGCAGGTAAATCCTCACTACTTCGGACACTCAATGGTCTTGAAAGTATTTCTGATGGAAGTATTCATATCCATCAACAGAATTTGGCAGAATTGAGCCATGCAGAATTGATCCAGACACGTCAAAGAATTGGCATGATCTTTCAACATTTTAACTTAATGTCAGCCAAGACTGTTTGGGAAAATGTAGCATTGCCTTTAAAGATCGCCCAAGTCGATAAAATCGAAATCGAAACACGTGTCAATGAAGTATTGGCACTGGTTGGACTCAGCAACAAAGCCCAAAACTACCCTTCACAACTTTCAGGCGGTCAAAAACAGCGTGTCGGTATTGCACGTGCATTGGTACACCATCCTGAAATTTTACTGTGTGATGAGGCCACATCTGCACTTGATCCTGAAAGTACATCAGTGGTTCTATCCCTATTAAAAAAAATCAATCGGGAATTAGGTATCACCATTGTTTTGATTACCCATGAGATGCAAGTGATTCGTGAAATTTGCGATCAAGTGGTGGTGATTGAACATGGAGAAATCGTAGAATCTGGTCAAGTCTGGTCTGTGTTTTCTCATCCTGAACAAAAAATTACCCAAGAATTATTAAATTTGGAACAACTTGATTTACCTTTTGGTCTAGTTGAAGTACCTCAGCCAGATTCAACGCATAGTATTTTAAAACTACGCTACGAAACAGATCCAAAAAACTCTCCTGATCTGCTGCAAGTTTTTCAAGCATTTGAAGCATCGGTTCATTTATATCAAAGCCATATCGACAGTATTCAAAATCATTTGATCGGTACATTGATTGTAGGTACTGAACAAATCGACCTTGACCTTGCAGCGTTACAAGAAAAATTAAAGCATCACATTGCACAAATAGAGGTATTGGGTTATGCAAGACCAACTCATTGACTTACTGGTTACAGGGACAATTGACACACTCCTGATGGTGGGTGTTTCTGCTTTTATTGCTTTTTTAATTGGATTGCCTTTGGCTGTTGTGTTGGTCAACACATCGGAGCAAGGAATTTATCCCTCTAAAAAGATCAACCATGCTTTAGGCACAGTGATCAATATTACCCGATCTGTGCCATTTCTTATCTTGATGGTCGCTCTGATTCCCTTAACCCGTTGGATTGTTGGAACGAGTTATGGGGTATGGGCTGCTGTTGTTCCTTTGACCTTGGCGGCAACCCCATTTTTTGCCCGTATCGCTGAAGTCAGTTTACGTGAAGTCGATCAAGGCTTAATTGAAGCGGCGCAAGCCATGGGGTGTAACCGTAAACAGATTGTTTGGCATGTACTTTTACCAGAAGCATTACCCGGAATTGTTGCAGGTTTTACGGTTACCATTGTCACCATGATCAATTCATCTGCTATTGCAGGGGCAATCGGTGCAGGCGGCTTGGGAGATATCGCATACCGCTATGGTTATCAGCGTTTTGATATGCAAATCATGTTTGCTGTCATCGTGGTTTTAGTTGCATTGGTCATGCTTGTTCAAGCTTTTGGCGACAGTCTGGCAAATCAACTGGACAAACGAAAAATTTAAATGATCTTTCATTTATAAATAAGATCGCTAAGATCTTATTTATAAAATTGTATTTAACGCTAATAGCATCTCTATTTTGCCCAATAAAAACTCGATTTATAGTTAAAAATCGATCACCATTTCCAAATAGACATGATCTGTTTAAAAACTTATAGCGCGTAGACCTGACTTTGTTATGGCTTTCATGTAAAATCACTGGCAATTTTTATATAACACTTTGTGAGTCATTTCATGGGTTTTAATTGCGGTATTGTCGGCTTGCCGAACGTGGGTAAATCTACTCTTTTCAATGCATTGACTAAAGCTGCTATTGCTGCGGAAAACTTCCCATTTTGTACGATTGAACCGAATACGGGTATTGTTCCTGTACCTGATCCACGTTTAGACAAATTGACTGCCATTGTAAAACCGCAACGTGTCATTCCAACCACAATGGAATTCGTTGATATTGCAGGTTTGGTTGCAGGCGCATCGAAAGGTGAAGGTTTAGGTAACCAATTTCTTGCAAACATTCGTGAAACTGATGCGATTGCACATGTTGTTCGTTGTTTCGAAGATGAAAACGTGATCCACGTAAATGGTAAAATTGATCCACTCGATGATATTGCAACCATCAATACTGAACTTGCGCTCGCTGACTTGGAAACGGTGACCAAAGCGGTTACCCGTTTAGCGAAATCAGCAAAAGGTGGCGACAAAGAAGCTGTTGCAACTAAGGCTGTGCTCGACAAAATCTTACCATTGCTTGATGAAGGTAAACCTGCACGTGCTGCTGATTTAGATGATGATGAGCGTAAACTGGTTCGTGGTTTTGGTTTAATGACTTTAAAACCGACCATGTATATTGCAAACGTTGCAGAAGATGGTTTTGAAAACAACCCACACCTTGAAGCTGTGAAAAAGTTAGCTGCTGAGGAAAATGCTATTGTTGTTCCGCTTTGCAATCAAATCGAAGCTGAAATTTCCCTGTTGGATGATGAAGATCGTGCAGAATTCCTTGAAGCATTGGGAATGGAAGAACCAGGTCTAAATGTGGTGATTCGTGCAGGCTATAGCTTACTGGGTTTACAGACTTACTTTACCGCGGGTGTACAAGAAGTTCGTGCTTGGACTGTGAAAGTGGGTGCAACTGCTCCTCAAGCTGCTGGTGTAATTCACACTGACTTTGAAAAAGGCTTTATCCGAGCAGAATGTATTGCTTATGATGACTTCATTCAATTCAATGGTGAAAATGGTGCGAAAGAAGCAGGCAAATGGCGTTTAGAAGGCAAAACATACATCGTTCAAGACGGCGATGTATTGCACTTCCGTTTTAACGTTTAACACACTCATTAAACAGGTTGAAGATTTCTTCAACCTGTTTTTTTGATTCAAATTTCATCATGCAATGTGATGATCAGATCATTTAATCTTTCTTTATCGCAATCAGTCTGTATCAGAATATTTATCGATTTCTAGGCTGAATGTTATTGTCTTTAATAATCTTAACAATTGAATATAAGACACTTCTTCTCACGTGTTGGTTAGCATAACTCCCTTGGTGATCAAACCCTTCCATTTGAAATACTTGTTTGATGCCATTTTGTTTAGTTGGTGATATTGGAGCAACACCTGAAAAAAATGGAACAGTCCCATCCCCATATAGATTCTTACTGGAAATCGTAAATTTTCCATATTTACCACTCGCTAACCTTATATATCTAAATCCATTGTTCGGAATAAAATTTTTATCAAGGTATTCTTTTTTCTCCTTTTTGTCTTTGATCTGCTTCATTTGGGCTAGTACTTGGTTATTTTTATTTTCAATTTCTTGCCCATTTACACGCGGTAAGGTGTGTAATTGGGTTGGGTTTAGACCTGTCAAAGGTCGATCTAGACTCCAGTGCAGTGTACCGTAAGTCAGGTTTTTAGGGTCAGCACCAAAATGTACATAGGTATGGGGATGGTAATGTGTTGCAATAGATTTATGAAATTTTTGTACTCCATCAATTAATGTATTAAACATAGCTCTTGGAGAACCAACAGGATATTTTTTATTAAGTGGATTAATCAGTTCATCTTTGACCATTTCCCACCAGACATTGTGGGCTTTATATATTTCTTTATAAGGATCAGCTTTGGGCAAATTGACAACATGGATGGTGCCTTTTTCATCGGCACCCCGTAAACTCAACCAAAATGGAGTTGTTGTTTTGTCTTTTTTGATAATGCGATAATCTTTACTGGGAAGTAATTCCAAGCCACCTTGAGAGTTTGCCAATACTGCAGTTACATGTTCTGTGTTTTTTCCTAAAACCAGTCCAGCTACGATATCTTTTACATCACTTCCCTCAATAGAACCGGCAACCAAGCGACGATATACAGCAGGCGCACCTACAGTAGGCATCACCCCATGGATGATCCCTGCAATATCTTCTCCCATTTTTTGAGATAAGCTTCGCCCCACCAAACCGCCCATCGAATGTGTAATCACAATAAATTTATGAAAATTCCTCCCATATTTGGCTTTTATACTTTTCATGATTTTTACAATGTCATCTGCTGACAGTGCATTGGACTGAAGCCAATTGTAGCCCAGTGCATAAACGGGAAAATTAAAATTTTTGAGTTTTTCGATATCATTTTTCTCAATACTTTCAAACCCAGTTTGAGGGTGCCATGTCTGTTTTTCATTTGAACTCAATAAACTTAACCACTCGGGTGTATATTTATCATCTTGAACGATTAACTGGTAACCTCGTCGACTTTCCAACCAACTTTTGTCGGTTGCCTCTAAACGAACATTGGCAAGCGCCCCTTCAAAAAACATCAAGGTGGGTCCATAACTTTCCCAATGTACCGTTCCCCATAGTCGCTTTTTGGCTTCTTCGCTGGTAATTTTTGCTCTTGGATCGATATATAAGTCACCTGTTGGATCAACTTCGGTTTCCTGAGCATCCAATTCTCTTTGCAATTGGGCAGGTGATTTTCTGGCCTGCTCTAAAACTGTTGCAAGTGCTCCAGCATAATTGCCTATACGCCAAACGGGTTTTTTGTCAGTTTTGTTTCTTAAGTTTGATCCCATAATCCCGGGAATAAAGATAATAGGAATGGTATCAGGTTTGGGAATTTCTACCCATGTTCCTGTTTTATTGCTGCTTGGACTGGTTGCTGATATCGCGTGAATGTTATTATTTTTTTCAATCATGTTGTTTTCCTTGGTTAAATGCCGCTATTTTTATGCTATTTAAAACAAAATCATTTAATCCAAGCACGATTTTATGATTTAGAGGCGCATTTAGCGCTTTGTTGATGACTTTATCGACACTTTCTAAGCCTAAATATATATACGGATCTTTAGGATCATCCAAAGTCCCTAAATATTGCCAAGCACCAGATTCAAAGCCTCGACCAAAGCTTAATCTTTGCTGGTAATGGGTCATCACTTCTTCGCCTTTCATGCCATTAATTTCTTTAGAACCAGATCGAATATCAATGACTTTAAATACTTTTTTGAGTTCTTCTGGTATTTGTTCCCTATTTTTCTGAATCATATGTACTAAAGGTAAATCCGACTCATCCCTTGCTCTATTTTCAATATTCATGGTCACTTCTGGATAAGAAGGAAAGGATAAAAATGCTTCACTTAAAAAGAAACGGTTTTCAGTCATATCATCTGCAATAAAATAATCTTTCCAGCATAAGCCTGCCTGATTTGGACCTTTGGATGGTTTTAATTTAAAGTTTTGAATAATATTTTCTGTTCTTCTTAGACCATCCATTAATTTATCGGTGTCAACGGGGCTTTTCATCCTTATTAATTTTCGATTTAAATAAATAAACGCATCTATAAAGAACAAACCATCAGTGTACTCAGTAGGTCTATAAACAATAATATGGCTAATTGATCTTTGGTTCAGCTTTAAACTGCCCATTTTTTCTAGTTTAAGTAAACTGCCCTCTATTTCGTGCTTTTCTTGTTTTAAGGTTTGTATTTTATCTTTGATAAATTGATCATACTGATCAAGGGTTGTTACCTCTTCAACAATTTCAAAATCACTTCCATCAAACGAAAATGCACCAAATTTAACATCAGTTTCTTTCGGCACAGTAAATTCAATACGTCCCAAACAAATATTTTTTGTATCTTTGAAATTAATCATATTATTTTTTTCATCCTCACTTTGAAATTTTGAGCAAGATGTCCCGAGCAACGTTAAAGACAGCAGCAGTAAAATCTTCAGTTTTTTCATTCGCAATCTCATTCGTCGGTTAGAATTTCAATTTTTAAATTTTCATTGAATTCGAGTTTTGCATTCTTGTTTTTCCAT
This sequence comes from Acinetobacter baumannii, assembly GCF_016508585.1. Taxonomy (GTDB): domain Bacteria; phylum Pseudomonadota; class Gammaproteobacteria; order Pseudomonadales; family Moraxellaceae; genus Acinetobacter; species Acinetobacter nematophilus. The sequence continues at coordinate 53,307 of NZ_JADVOP010000022.1, read as the reverse complement.
TTTCATCTGAAACACCTTCAAATATTTGCCCATCATCAGCAGTTATTTTATATTTCAATTTTTTTTGCAGGCATTCCATCGGGATAATGCAAAGGACAATCCCGCATTGATGGCATGATAACCATCAATACATTGCAGCATGACTTGGGCATTGAGTTGTGAGTTTGAAAACTGAACACGAATGGCACGTTTTTGTGTTGTATATCCCAATCTATCGAAAAAAGTAAAAATATTATTAAGCATTATTATGCCCTTATATTTAATAAAGAAAAACTTAACACAAGGTGAAGAATATCTCAAATAATAATCAATTACATTTTTAAGCTTATGGTCTTTAAAAAATCTCATTATCAATTAGACATTTATTTGTTTTTTTCTTATTGTTGAGACGATCATCAAATAATTATTAAAATTCAAATCAACGTTTAAAAAATAAGCTTCTAAGCTGAGTTAAAAAATGAGCCTATGATCGCGATATGGTTTTTAGTTAAAATATAGATGGTCTTTCTATTATGAAATTGAACCACATTTAAAAAATGCCCAAAGTTTGTTTTAACAAGAAGCCTAATAATTTAAACCCATAGCATTTACCACTTTGCTACATACCGAGTACAACCTCTAAAACGATAAATCCAAAAAAGAAGTTATTGGTGGTTAAAGTGCTAGAGTTGATTTAGCCCACTCTGAATTATTTCTCTTTTATGTTTAGGTCGCTTAAAAGCTTTTGATATCTTTGAATGGTACGTTTCCCAATGCTATATTTTTCTTGGAGTTCGCCCATTGTTAAATTTTCTAGATCACTTTGGTGTTCAAGCACCCATGCTTTTTTTTGATCTTTGAATGAAATATTGAGAAATTTACGAAGAATCACTCTATTTCTGACAATATAGTTCTCTTTGCGATTGAGTATTTTAGCAATTTCAGAAATCGACAAATGCAGAGAAAGTAAAACCGCTTGATTCTCTAAACGCCAAGCCTGAACTTGATCATTGTAATGTGGGATATTCAGCAGCTTTTTCAGTTGCCCTTTTTTTCTATAGAGCTGGCTGAGCTCAATGTTTAACTTTTTTGCAATTTCCTCTTTACTTAATTTTGAATCAAGTAGAATGTTTTGATTTGCCAACAACCATTCGCGATTTTGATCTTGAACTTTGGGTATTTTTAAGATTTCTCTTAATCTTGCTTTCGCTCTTAAAATTTGTCCATGTGTCTTTTGAAATTGCTCAGCCAGTTCTGCAACTGTTTTACCCGAATTTAATAATTCATCTTGGTGATCTAGTAGCCATTGATATTTATCCTGCCTGTCTTGCTGAAATTGTGCTGAAAAAGTTAACTCTCCAAGTTCTTGCCGAATACGATTATAGGTTTTTGTTGCGATAAAAGGACTAACATTAAACTTTAAAGCTATTTCTTCTACATCCATTTCTGTCATTTGCGCTCTATGCTTTTGGAACCATTGTTCTTGCAGATCATCTGCTGAAGTTTTTCTCATTTTTTTGTTTTTAGGTATATCAATTAACTCTGACAACCATTCTTTATGTTGGTAAACTTGGGTTCGTTTAAGCCCATATTTTGCTTTTAGTGTATCAAGACTGTCATAAAGAAGCTCGTCTTTATGCTCAAGTATCCACTGATCATTTCGATAAATAAACTTGTTTTGAATACCCAGCCTTCTTCTGAATTTAGCAACCATACTGTTGCTTAGACCAAGTTGCTGTTCACTCTCCATAATGGAATGTACTTTAAGAAACTCTGCAATCTCAGGACTTAAAATATATGAAAACTGACCACCAATTCCATCTCTAGGTGTTAATGAGTATGGCCAGCCTTGATAAATCATAATACCTGAAAGCGACTTTCGTTCCTCATAAACATCCCAATCCTCACCTTGCCAATCTTTAATCGTCTTTATTGGATAAAGTTTATATTTTTTAAACATCACAGCCATCGTTACAATCTGGATTTAATCACTTTTTATCAATATTTACTTAACAATAAAAGCATTTTATTTAAAATTTTTTAAATTTATATTAACTTTCATTCATTTCGTGGTGGTAACACACCTTTCTACCTTTTTGAATTTTTCACCATTGCATTGTTCGTATTTTGAAAATATACCAACAAGAATCGGCGATCACTGGTTGCACTTTTTTAAATCCTATATAATAATGATAATTATTAACATTCGCATTATATTTAACTTAAACAGGATTGTTTCATGGCTTACACTCTTCCACAACTGGCTTATGCTTATGATGCACTTGAACCCAATATTGATACTCAAACCATGGAAATCCACCATACCAGGCATCATCAAACCTATATCAATAATATCAATGCAGCGATCGAAGGCACAGAATGGGAAAAGCTGTCTGTAGAAGCATTGGTTTCAAAAGTAAATGAAGTCCCCGCTGAGTTAAAAAATAATGTGATTAATAATGCAGGTGGTCATGCCAATCATTCATTATTCTGGACAGTCATGTCTCCGCAAGGCGGTGGAGAGCCAATCAAACAGATTGCAGCAGCGCTTGAAAAAGATGTTGGTGGTTTTGAAAAATTCAAAGAAGCATTTACCAAAGCAGCATTAACACGGTTTGGCAGTGGTTGGGCATGGTTAAGCGTCACACCAGAAAAAAAACTGATCGTTGAAAGCAGTGCCAATCAAGACTCTCCTCTGATGAATGGCAATATTCCAGTGTTGGGTCTTGATGTGTGGGAGCATGCCTATTATTTAAAATACCAGAATCGTCGTCCTGAATATATTGCCGCATTTTTCAATGTCATTCATTGGGAAGAAGTGAATCGCCGTTATTTAGAAGCGATTAAATGAAATCCTATATAGATCCTATGCTCATGCCAATGTCTCATTTTTCAGTAATTAAAAAAATAAAATTCTATATTGGCTGTGCCATACTTTTTTTTGGTCTCGTCATCTTCATCAAAAATTATATTGTATAAAAATTTAGCGATTCCCCTCTTTTGGTGAATCGCTCACTCAAAGAGGGTTGATTTAACTCGCAAGCTGATTTTATTTTGCGTGCAGTGTCTGTAACGATTTTTGATCCATTGCACTACGTTGTTTTCTGGCTTCTGCCAACATTTTTCTTTGTAGGTCTTTACGGAAACCGAGTAAAAAGACAAATTCTGCAAGGACAAACAAAGGACCGATCGCGAGACCAACAATATCATCGACAAAAGCTGGTTTTTTCTTTTCATAAAAATGTCCGACAAATTGGAACACCCATCCAACAGCAAAACTAGCAATGCTAATCGTAAGCCATGTACCCACATTTAATTGGGCAATCTTATAGGCAAATGGATAGGCGATTGCATAAATCAATAACATCAAAAAGCCTAAAGATTTATCCAGTCTTAAATAGTAGATCACACTCAAGACCAATAGCACCAGGGCTAAAGTGATTTCAAAACCAGACCACATCACACCTGCTCGTGCAGTTAAACACATGATTGAAAATACGATCATGGGAATACCTATAAAATGAGTTAGCACATTTTTTTGATCCAAATGATATGCTGCGTATTGGCTTAGCAATTGTTCTAATCGATTCATTTTCAGCATCCTTGTTGATTACTTTAGCCACTATATAAAATCTTGCAGATAAAAGTTGTCGGCTAGCTGACAAATGAATCTTTTTAGTATGATGGCGAAACAATGTATGCGTTTTTTGATTCAACATATTGATATGGAAAAGATCAAATTCATTGCAATTTTTATGATGCTGAATAAACTCAAATCGCCTATTTCGCCCTAAAAAGGGTCTATTTAATGCAATTTATAGGGCTTAACTCATCTTTTAAAACTGCGATGACTGATCCGACATGATGTGATACAACGGAAATATCAGACATACACTCAGCGGAATAAAAAAGGAACTTTTGTGCTGAACTCTACAGACCTTGAATTATTAAATAAAAACATCTGGTACGCTCAATTGCCTGCAATATTCAAGCAATTTATTCAACAACATTCAGTTTGTCGGGCATTTGATCGAGATCAGGCTATTTTCAGATCTGGAGATCTGTTCAATGGTATTTATGCTGTTTTGAATGGCCGTGTACGTTTAGGATATATTGATATAGATGGCAATGAATCTGTCGCTGCAATCGCAGAACCGATCATGTGGTTTGGAGAAATATCTTTAGTAGACCAACAGCCACGTTCACATGATGCGATTGCTGTAGAAAAATGCGTAACATTGCATATCCCAAGTTTAGTTATTCAGAATTTTTTAATAGAGCAACCGCAGTGTTGGTTCCATATCGCACAATTAACCAGTCAAAAACTTCGTTTTGCATTTTTAGAACTGATTTCGATTCAAACCCAGCATATACAGCAGCGCTTGGCTCAACGTTTAATGTTTATTTTGAATGGTTATGGTAATCATGCGCAGATTGAAAAGAACGCGGTTCATTTGTCTCAAGATCAATTGGCACAGATGCTGAAATGTTCAAGACAAACCATTAACCAAGAACTTCACTTATTAGAGCAAAAGGGTATTTTAAAAATTGCCTTTAAAAAAATTGAAATTCGAGATATCAATCAGTTATCTGCAATTGCCCATTCAATCCATGATTGTACCCATTAAAATCTCTACACGGTATTTTTCAACAAACATTAAAATAAGCTTAAATAGTTGGAATATATAATCATTTCATAAATAAAATATACAATTTATTTATTCAACTTGTTAAAAAATAGTTTTATATTTGAATTAGGCGCTAATGCCATCTCAATAAAAGTTGAAATAAATGAAAAAAATCACAACTCTTCTCACGGCGGGACTATTCACTGTACTTAGCGCTTCTGCTTTTGCATGTCCCAAAGGTACAACACTCGTTGGCGGAACGGGTCCAAACCATAAAGGCGGAAAGTGTGTAGCTGCCAATCCTGCAGCGCAAGCTGCGTCTAAAACATCAACTGCTGCAACCAAAGCAAAAGCAGATAGCAGCAAAGCAGTTGAAGTAAAATCTAAAGATGCGAAAGCTGCTGCAAAAACTGAAACTGCTGCAACGAAGGCAAAGGCTGAGACTGCAACAAAAGTAAAAGCTGATGCAGCGACAAAAGCCAAAAATGATACTGCTGCAAAAACAACTGCAGCAAAAGACAAAGCTGTAAAAGCGACTTCAACAAACCCTTTAAAACCTTAATCAACTCTAAACAGTTCAGTTAATCAATAAAAAATGGCGCTTTATCTGCGCCATTTTTTATAACAAATCAGAAAATATTATTATTTGCCTTGGTATTTCCCAAGCTTGGATTATCAATTGCATCTTTACATTGTGCTTTATCTCGCTCATATTGCGCTTGATTTTTTTGCATTTCACCATCTTTTTCAAGTGTAGATCTTGCCCAATTGTCTAAACTGGTCATCGCTTTACGACATAAAGCATATTTTCCTTCAGTCACGGAATCAGTCATTTTTACATTGATCCGCCAATCAGTACTCAACTTACGAATGGGTTTTCGCACATTGTCTTCGATTAAATTTAATTGTTTTCGATAAACATAGGGTTCGACTTGATTAATTAAGCTCCAAGCTGCATGAGCGTATGTGGTTGCATCATTGGTGAGTTTTGGCGCTGCTTTAATTTCGACCTTTTGTTGAGGTTCAGAAGACGAATTACCACATGCTTGTAAACCTAAAACACCCAAAATCAAGGTCATACTAAATAATAATTTCGACTGATTTGCGAACATAAAGTCACGCCTAAATAAACATTTCACTCCTATGCTAGTAAATTCAGGTAGAATACTCAATCTTGATTTTACCTTTTGTTTTACTCTGGTTTTTAGGTGTCCTGTGTCTGAGCACAATCCTCCAGTCCAAACAGCTGGCTTCTGGCAAGGCGCAAAAGATAGCCAAGCCATTATTTTTACATATCTTCCTGTTTCATTTGCCTTTGGTGTATCGGCAACCCAATTCGGGTTTAGTGCATGGGAAGCCCTGTTCTTGTCTTGTTCGATGTATGCAGGTGCAAGTCAGTTTCTGGTTGTAGCGTTATTGGGCAGTGGCACATCAATCTGGATGACAGCACTAACCGTTATTGCCCTTGATATTCGTCATGTCCTTTATGGTCCCGCCTTGCAGAATCTTATTCAAGACCGTTTAAACTTAAAAAAGACTGCTGTATGGGCTTGGGGGCTAACCGATGAAGTTTTTGCAGCAGGCATGATTAAACTGTCGCAACGGCGCCAAGAATGGTCAGAATCTTGGATGCTTGGACTCAGTCTGTTTAGTTGGATGTCATGGGCACTGGGATCATTTTTAGGCGGATTATTTGCTGATCAAGTCACTCACCTGCCTCAATTCCTGCAAGCCGCATTAGATTTCTTACTGCCTGCATTATTCTTAAGCTTTTTGTTAGCAGCTTTTGAAAGAAAACATACTTTTGTGGTCGTCGTCTCTCTGGTGGTTTCTGCATTGGCTTGTTATTTTATCAATATGTCAGCAGCAATTTTTATCGGCATCGCCTCTGGTATTCTGGCTGGACTATTTAAATATTATATTTTAAAACAAAAAGATGAAGTGAGTATATAACATGGACTTACAGATTATTATGGTCGGAATCTTGGTGGGTATTGCAAACTTTGCCTCTCGCTTTGGTCCTTTTTATCTACTGCAAAAAAGTCAGCAACATCAACAATCACGTGGTTCAACTTGGTTAAAAATCGCGTTGGGCAGTATCGGTATTGCAGCAATCAGCTCGATGTTGATTGTTGCAACCCTTCCCCCATTAATTGAAACGCCCAACAAGAGTTCTGCAATGCTGGTGGGATTCATCGTACTGACCGGGTTGTATTTTAAATTCAAACGAATTGTTTTGGCGACTCTAGTTGCGGCGCTTGCCTATGGTCTGGTCTATACCTATACTTAATTTAGCGATAGGGTGATTGGCTTGTCAAAATCAGTGCAAACTAAATATTGATTGAGTCAATCAATATTTTTTGCAATCATCATTTTTGTGTCAGCCAATTTGTGTAGTCTTCATTTTAACCAGATAATAAAAATTCAACATGTTTATCGCACACTTACCTTCAGGTTATATACTTGCCCAATTTCTTCATCAAAAGATCAAGCGCACTAAAATCAGCCGCAAAGCATTCTTTGGTATCATCATGCTTGGCGCAGTCTTTCCAGATATAGATCTCTTTTACTTTTATCTGATTGACCATCGATCCGTGCATCATCACAAATATTTTTTACATTGGTTTTCATTTTGGATTCCCATCTTTCTGATTGCACTCCTGTATTTGGTGAAATCAAAATACAACTCTAAAATAGCATGGATACTCAGCCTTTTTTCAGTTGCGGCACTGCTGCATATTTTCTTGGATTGCTTTGTAGGCGATGTGTGGTTGTTTGCACCATTTATTGATCAACCTTATGTTTTCTTTAATGTTAGTGCTAGTTATCAGCCTTGGTGGCTCAATTTTATTTTACATTGGTCTTTTTTTGTTGAAATTCTGATCTGTATCATTGCATGGGTGCTTTATATTCAAAAAAGAAAAAATTTAAAAAAGTGCGGTTAATGTCCCCCTAAATTTAGCTGCTTGAAAAAATATTATTCAAGCACAGCTCAATTCTCATCCATTTTTAGATCAAGTTGTCTCAGTCAGTTGAGGACGACATTTCTGAGTATCAGATTTCATCAAGAATTTTTATCGAACCCAGGATAATGGTGCTAATTTTAGCCTATTAATTTTTCATTCAAGATATTGGAACTCCTCAAAAAACTGTTGTCTGAGTCAATATAAAAAAATCTGTTAGACAATATCATTATTTTATGTGAATCAATCCTGAACAGAGGTCTGACTTCTGCTATGCTAACAGTCCATAAGACAAGCATGGAAGAATCACATGAGCGTGACTATTGGTACCCCACTTCAATCATCTGCGTTTAAAGTTTTATTGTTGGGTTCAGGTGAACTGGGTAAAGAAGTGGTGATTTCATTACAACGACTTGGTGTGGAAGTCCATGCGGCAGACCGTTACGAAAACGCACCTGCCATGCAAGTTGCGCATTTCTCTTATGCCTTGAATATGGCAGATGCAAATGAACTTAAAGCTTTAATCGAAAAAGTCAAACCTCACCTGATTGTTCCGGAAATTGAAGCGATAGCCACACAAGTCTTGATTGAAATTGAACAGCAAAATATCGCCACTGTCATTCCTTCTGCTCAAGCAGTAAATCTGACCATGAACCGTGAAGGGATCAGACGTTTGGCTGCTGAAGAATTAGGCTTACCCACTTCTGCTTACCGCTTTGCAAATACTTTGGAAAGTTTCCGTTCTGCATGTGACGATATTGGTTATCCGAACTTTGTAAAACCTGTCATGTCGTCTTCTGGTAAAGGGCAATCACGGGTAAAAGAGTATGCTGAAGTCGATGCTGCTTGGGAATATGCACAAACTGGTGGTCGTGTAAATCAAGGAACAGTGATTGTCGAATCTCAAATTGACTTTGATTTTGAAATTACTCTACTTACCGTACGTGCAAAAAATTCTGAAACTGGTGAAATTGAAACCTCGTATTGTGACCCGATCGGACATCGCCAAGATGCAGGCGACTATGTTGAAAGTTGGCAGCCGCAAGCCATGAGCGAAGCAGCTTTGAATGAAGCAAAACGGATTGCCAATAAAGTTACTGTTGCATTAGGTGGCTGTGGTATTTTTGGGGTAGAACTGTTTGTCAAAGGCGATAAAGTATGGTTTAGTGAGGTGTCACCCCGCCCACATGATACAGGTTTAGTTACACTTGCATCTCAATTCCAAAGTGAATTTGAACTGCATGCCCGTGCTATTTTAGGATTACCCGTGAATACTGAACGTCATAGCGTCGCAGCAAGTGCGGTCATCTATGCGGGTAAAGATGCAACTAATCTTTCATTCTCTGGCTTAAATCTTGCTTTGCAAAATCCTGCTACAGATTTACGTCTTTTTGGTAAACCTGAAGGATTTAAGCGTCGTCGTATGGGTGTGGCAACCGCCCGTGCCGAAACGACAGATCAAGCACGTGAACTTGCACATGATGCTGCGTCAAAAGTGACTGTTCATTTAAACAAATAGCCTATAAATTTGCGGACAAAATATCCATGATCAACACCTCTCCTCTGTTGGAATATGTTAGTGACAGCAACGACATCAAAGCAATCAATCAATGGCGCAGTGATGTTGAGCAACAGTTAAACGAGGCTTATGATCATGGTCGAACTATTCGTGAGATTCTCCGTGCTCGCTCGAATGTGGTAGATGAAGCCCTGATGTTTTTATGGAAGCATGCGGGTTTAGATCAGACAGATTTGGGATTATTCGCTGTTGGTGGCTATGGGCGACGAGAAATGCTGCCCTATTCTGATGTAGACATCATGATTTTATCAGAGGAAGATCTTTCCCCTGAACAAGAACAAACAGTGACTCAATTCATTTCAACTTTATGGGATGTCGGTAATTTCAAACCAGGTATCAGTGTACGTACCATTCGTAGTTGTTTTGAGCAGGCCACCACAGATCTGACGGTTGCCACGTCCCTGATCGAAGCACGTTTAATTATTGGCAATCAGCATCTGGCAAGATGGCCTCGTCGCGTTGTTTCTCAGACATGGACGGACAAAACATTCTTTGATGCGAAAATGGCTGAACAAGCACACCGATATGCCCAACACAACAACACGGAAAGCAACCTAGAACCCGATATTAAAAATGCCCCAGGCGGTATTCGAGACATCAATCAAATTGGCTGGATTGCAAAGCGACATTTTCGCGTGAATCGTATCTATGATTTGGTCCATTTGGGTTTTATTTCTGAATTTGAACTGGGTGTACTGGAAGAAGCAGAAAATTTCCTTTGGGAAATTCGTCATCATTTACATCGTTTGACCAAACGCGATGAAAACCGTTTGTTGTTCGACTATCAACGTGATATTGCAGCTAAATTTGGCTATACACGCGAGGATGACCATCATCCCAATTATCCGATCGAACAGTTTATGAAACGTTACTATCGGACGGCTCAACAGGTTTCGACCTTAAATGAAATGTTATTGGCATATTTCAATGAGTCAGTAATTACGCCACGCTTACCAGACTATGAGCGTAAAATTGAAAATATTAACGAACATTTTAAACTGGTGGATGGCAAACTTGCTGTTCAGCAACATAAAACATTCTCTGAAAACCCAAGCGCAATTCTAGAAATTTTTTATATCTTGGCGAATCGTCCTGAGATTGAAGGGATTCGTGCACGTACTTTACGTCTGTTGACTTTAGCAGCAAAACGCATTGATCAGGCTTTTCGGGATAATCCGAACCATCAAGCCTTATTTATGGCGATTATTCGTTCCCCTTATCGTTTATACGAAACCATGGTGGCGATGAAACGTTATGGCGTACTGGGCAATTATATCCCTGCCTTTGGTCAGATTATGGGGTTGATGCAATATGATTTGTTCCATATTTATACTGTCGATGCACATACTTTATTGTTGATTCGCAATTTAAATCGTTTTAAAGAACCCGAATTTGCCAAAGATTACCCTGTTGTGAGTTCAGTATTTCAGCGTTTAGTACGTCGTGATATCGTTTTTCTTGCTGCAATATTCCATGATATTGCCAAAGGCCGTGGCGGTGACCATAGTGAATTGGGTGCTGAAGATGCCATTGAGTTCTGTTTAGCCCACGGATTTACGGAGCGTGAATGTAATTTGGTGGCTTGGCTGATCCAAAATCATTTATTAATGTCGATGACTGCCCAGAAAAAAGATATTTCTGACCCTGATGTAGTCAAAGAGTTTGCTGAAAAACTGGGAGATATGGAGCATTTAGATTATCTATACACGCTGACTGTCGCAGATATCAATGCAACCAATCCAAAACTCTGGAATACCTGGCGTTCTTCTTTGATGCGTCAACTGTATACACATGCACGTGATGTGATTCGTTCTGGTTTAGGTCGTCCAGTGGACTACCAAATGCTGATAGAGGATACTAAATTTTCAGCAAGTGAAGTGCTGGTGGATGAATTCCCGCTCGACCAAGTGGAAAAGGTTTGGCAGGAGTTGGGAGACGAGTACTTTCTTAAAGAATCTGCTGATGAAATTGCGTGGCATACTCGCGCCATTTTGCAGCACGGCGACAACCCTGCTCCTCTCGTGCTCATGCGTGCGCACCGTAAAGCAGCACAGGATGCGGTTCAGATCTTTATCTATACTCAAGATCAACCTAACTTATTTGCAACCACTGTGGCCATTTTAGACCGCATGAATCTCGACGTCCAAGATGCCCGGATTATTACTGCCACCAAAGCATTTAGTTTGGATACTTATGTCGTTCTAGATCGCTTTGGCACGCTTTTAACTGATCCAGAGCGTGAGAACACAGTAAAACAGGCTTTAATTAAAGCCTTGTCTGAATCAGATAAATATCCCGGTTTGATGCAACGTCGCATTCCACGTCAGCTTCGTCATTTTGATATTGAAAATACTGTCGATGTAACACTCAATGAAGCGCTACAACAAAACATGGTTGAAATTTCAACCCTCGACCAACCTGGTTTACTTGCACGTGTTGGCGGCTTATTTATGATGCAAGGTTTGGATATTCATTCTGCCCGAATTGCCACACTTGGCGAAAAGGCAGAAGATATTTTCTTCGTCACTAAAAAAGATGGTACTCCTCTTACAGAAACAGAAGCAGAAGTCTTTACCGCAAAATTAAAAGCGGCTTTAGATGAGGCATCAAATCAAATCTGTGGGCAACATTAATCTTTAATTCTATTGTGGTAATTGTTTCATGAACGCTAGTTTGTCTTTATTACATCCCTATCCCTTTGAAAAGTTAACCCAACTTTTTCAGGATGTAAAACCCGCAGATTTACCTTTGATCCCACTTTCTATTGGAGAACCGAAGCATCCTGCGCCTGAGTTTGTCAAGCAAGCGATTATTGATAATTTTCAGCATCTTTCTAGCTATCCGAATAGTAAAGGTTTAGTTGAACTGCGTGAAAGTATTGCACAATGGCTGAGTCGGCGTTTTCATCTCAACAGTATCAGTGCTGAAGATCATGTCATTCCCGTGACGGGTACCCGCGAAGGGATTTTTTCATTTGTGCAGGCATTGATTAATCGTGATGATGCACCTTATGTAGTGATGCCTAATCCGTTTTATCAAATTTATGAAGGCGCAACACTTCTGGCAGGTGCTCAACCCTACTTTATCAACTGTACCGAGGAAAATGGCTATTTGGGGGATTTCGATGCGGTCCCTGCTGAAGTTTGGGAAAGAACCGCACTCTTGTTTGTTTGCACCCCCGGCAATCCTACTGGCGCAGTCCTTTCAAAAGAACAATTCAAAAAGCTGATTGCGCTTTCTGATCAGTATGATTTTGTGATCGCTTCTGATGAATGTTATTCCGAGTTGTGGTTTGATGAAGCACCTGCCGGCCTGTTGGAAGTCTGTGCTGAGTTAGGTCGCGATGATTATAAGAACTGTATTGTATTCCATTCTCTCTCTAAGCGCTCTAACTTACCAGGTATGCGTTCAGGCTTCGTTGCTGGAGATGCAGCCTTGCTGAAGCCTTATTTAAAATTCCGCACTTATCATGGTACTGCAATGCCTGTTCAACATCAGTTGGCTTCGATTGTCGCTTGGAATGATGAATCTCATGTTGAAGAAAATCGCCAGTTATATCGCGCAAAATTTGAATTGTTCCAAAGTGAATTGGGTCATCTTTTACCTTTACAAAAACCAGATGCAGGTTTCTATTATTGGTTAAAAGTAGATCACGATGAAAATTTTGCCAAGATGCTTATGGAAAAAGCCAATATCAAGGTTTTGCCCGGTCGTTATCTTTCTCGCGATACTGCTCAAGGCAACCCAGGTGAAGGTCATGTTCGTATGGCATTGGTTGCAGATCTTGCGCAATGTGAACAAGTGATCCATCGCTTAAAAACAATTTTGTAGACCACAATAAAAAACTGCCCCTATGATGGGGCAGTTTTTTATCCCGACGGAGATAAATCAAAAACAAAACTTTTGTGGTTGAACATGATTGATGGCTGTGCCTGTAGCGATAGCCATTTTAGGATGAAGAATTTAAGGTTTAGACAAGATATTTAAAGGTACTCAGCCTAAATCATGCCGCAATACTCCATAATAACTGTTACTTAAATTCCCATGCTCATTTCAATTGCAGTTTTAAATTAACATTCAAGTTATTATGCTATTTATTAAAAAAATGATGGATCAAATATTGTGCTGTATTTTCACCCAATCCTCATCATGATATTGATTGTTTTTATACTGAAAACATATAAATAATTTCAACACTTCAAAATATAACCATAAACGCCCCTATCGAATGCTGAATAAGCCAGACAATGCATGTTCAAGATAAGAAAAATATACGTTTAAATATGCAAAATATCACAGATACAACCCACTGGCAGCTTGACCAAACCTAGATCGTTTAGAGATACTGAACTATCTTTCCCTATTTACAAAACTAAAATGAAATCGCATGACCCGATGCAAAAAAAACGCATAAATTCAAAAATTTGGATCATTGTTGCAGTGATTATTATTGTTTTATTGGTGATTTTACTTGCGTGGAAATCTTCAAATAAAAAACAGGCTTCTTCACAAAATGTCGAGACACTTTCTTCGAATACCAAACCTTCACTCACAGTTACCGTTGTAGCGCCTGAGCTTCAGAACTGGAAGCAAAACTTTACCGCCAATGGAAATATTGCGGCTTGGCAAGAAGTGGTCATCGGTAGTGAACTATCCGGACAACGAATAACCAAAGTCAATGTCAATGTTGGGGACTCTGTTCAGCGTGGACAGGTGCTTGCTGAAATCAATAGTGAGAGTATTCGTGCTGAATTGGCAACAGCAAAAGCCAATTATGCTGAAGCAAAAGCAGTACTTACAGATGCAGCAATCAACAATCAACGTATTCAACAACTCAAGAATACAGGTGCAATATCACAACAAGAAGCGACTAAATACCTGACCTCACAAAGTACCGCACAAGCACGTTTAGATGCTGCCAAGGCACAAATTGACAGCAATCAACTGCGCCTGAAACAAACCCAAGTGATTTCCCCAGATCATGGTGTCATTTCCGCACGTACAGCGACGGTTGGTTCATTGGCGCAGACAGGTCAAGAACTGTTTCGCTTGATTCGCGATAATCGTTTGGAATGGCGCGCAGAAGTCACCTCAACTGACTTATACAAACTGACGAAAGGCATGACTGCGCATATTACCTCTCCTGACCCGCAGCGTTCTGCGGTTACAGGTACGGTGCGCATGATTGCACCTGTAATTGACCCACAGACACGTTATGGTTTGGTTTACGTTGATATTCCAACGACAGATGCAGTTCGTATGGGTATGTTTGTGAAGGGTGAATTTGATTTAGGTCAAAAACCTGCTTTAACTGTACCGCAAACTGCAGTGTTATTACGTGATGGCTTCTCTTATGTATTTATTGTGAATAGAGATAATCGTGTCACTCAACAAAAAGTCACCATTGGAAGACGTTTCAATGATCGAGTAGAAATTCTTGATTTACCTGCCAATACTCGAATTGTAGCTTCAGGAACCGGGTTCTTGGCAGACGGGGATTTGGTCAAGCTGGGTCAAACCATTCCAGATACACCCTTAACAAAACAACTCGTGACCCCGCAGGAGAAATAATATGAATTTCTCTGCTTGGTCAATTAAAAATCCTATCCCTGGCATTTTACTTTTTATCATGTTGGGCTTGGCAGGTTTGATGTGTTTCCATTGGATGAAAATACAACAGTTCCCTGATATAGAATTGCCAATGGTCACTGTTACAGCAGCTTTGCCAGGCGCTGCGCCACCGCAGCTTGAAACTGAAGTGGCACGTAAAATTGAAAATTCAATTGCAACTTTGCAAGGACTTAAAAATCAATATACCAACATCCAAGATGGTGTAGTGGTCATTACTGCCGAGTTTCAGCTCGAAAAACCTTTGCAGGAAGCTGTCGATGATGTCCGTAATGCCGTTTCACAAGTGCGTTCAGATTTACCTGCGGATTTACGTGACCCTATTGTCAGTAAAATCAATTTATCCGGTTCACCAATCTTAACCTATACCATTCAGTCACCACGAATGGATGAAGAAACGCTGTCTTGGTTTGTTGATTACGACATTGCCCGTGCCATGTTAAAAGTCAAAGGTGTGGGTGCCGTTTCCCGTGTTGGTGGAGTTACCCGTCAGGTTGAAGTTGAACTTGATCCCGAAAAACTTCTGGCACTCAATGCCACTGCGACAGACATTACCCGTCAACTACGTTTGATTCAGCAGGAAGCCTCAGGTGGTCAAACGAAAATTGGAGGCAGTGAACAATCTATTCGTACCATTGCTACCGTTAAAACTGCTGCTGAAATTGGTGACATGGATATTGCGCTGAGTGATGGTAGGCATATCCGCCTTGATCAGGTTGCTAGTGTGCGTGATGGGATTGCTGAACGACGTTCTGCCGCTTTATTAAACGGTCATCCAGTGATTGGGTTCGAAATTACACGAAGTAAAGGCGCAAGTGAGGTTGATGTTGAAATAGGGGTCAAAGCAGCCTTGAATCAGTTAAAAGCAGCTCACCCAGACATCAAGATTACCGAAGCATTTAACTTTGTTAATCCTGTGGTGGATAACTATAAAGGTTCTATGTCTTTGTTGTATGAAGGTGCAATTCTTGCCATTTTGGTAGTATGGCTGTTTTTAAGAGATTGGCGGGCAACGATCATTGCTGCAACAGCACTCCCCTTGTCAATCCTACCCGCTTTGATCGGTATGTACTATCTGGGTTTCAGCTTAAATACTGTCACACTTTTGGCGATGTCATTGGTGGTCGGAATTTTAGTGGATGATGCTATTGTTGAAATTGAAAATATCATCCGTCATCTCAGGATGGGGAAAACACCCTATGAAGCTGCAATGGAAGCCGCTGATGAGATTGGTCTAGCCGTCATTGCCACAACATTTACCCTGATTGCAGTGTTTTTACCGACAGCATTTATGAGCGGTATCGCAGGCAAATTCTTCGTTCAATTTGGCTGGACTGCTTCATTAGCCATCTTTGCTTCACTTCTTGTGGCACGTTTGCTGACACCAATGATGTCGGCTTATATTCTTAAACCATGGATCGGTAAAATAGAAGAACCACAAGCACAAGTGAAACCGATACAACCTCTCAATGATCAGGGTGATCTTGAGTTGGCACATGATCGAGCAAAAGACGGGCGCTTTATGCAAGCCTATATGCGAATGGTCACATGGTGTTTAAATCACCGTTGGATCACCTTGGGGAGTGCCATTTTATTTTTTGTCGGCTCCATTATGCTGATTCCCCTCTTGCCAACGGGCTTTGTGCCACCCCCAGATACTGGACAAACTCAAGTACGTGTAGAGTTACCACCTGGCTCCCAGTTTCCTGACACCTTGAAAGCCGCTGAATATGCACGTAATTTAATCACAGACCATCCCGAAATTAAAAGTGTATACACCACAATTGGGGGAGGATCTTCTGGAACTGATCCATTTTCTGGTGGTGCATCCAGTGAACCCCGGAAAGCCACATTAACCATTCAAGTCACTGATCGCTCCGATCGTTCTGCGAGTCTGCAAAAAATTGAAAACGATATACGTCAACGTTTAGCTCCACTTCCCGGCGCACGCATTCAAGTAGGTATTGCGGGCAATAACAGTCAATATCAGATTGCACTTTCCGGAGATGACCCTGATGTTCTGATCAGTACAGCACGTCAAGTCGAACGAGAAATTCGCACTATTCCCAATATTGGCAGTATTACCTCCAGTGCAGCCTTGATTCGCCCGGAATTAGTAATACGTCCTGATTTTGCAAAAGCTGCCGATTTAGGCATCACGACACAAAATATTGCTGAAACTGTCCGCATCGCTACAGCCGGTGATTTTGATCAAAACCTAGCAAAATTAAATCTTTCTCAGCGACAGATTCCCATCGTGATCAAACTGCCTTTATCAGCACGTCAGGATCAAGACCTGATTAAGCGCTTGATGATTACAGGCAGTAAAGGTCCTGTGATGCTCGGTACGATTGCTCAGGTTAATATTGAAAGTGGTCCTTCGCAAATTGACCGTTTTAATCGCTTACGGAACATTAACTTCAATATCGAACTGAATGATCAACCTCTTGGGGATGTTGCCAATGCAGTGGAACAGTTACCGACCATTAAAAACTTACCGCCTTCGGTAAAACGTACCAACCTTGGCGATGCCGATGTGATGCAACAGTTATTTGAGAGCTTTGGTCTCGCCATGTTAACGGGTGTACTTTGCATCTATGTGGTACTGGTATTACTGTTTAAAGACTTCTTGCAGCCCATCACAATTTTAGTGGCTTTGCCTTTATCACTGGGCGGTGCATTTGTATTATTGCTTCTGGCAAAGAGCAGTTTTTCCATGCCAAGTCTGATCGGTTTGATTATGTTGATGGGCATTGCCAGTAAGAACTCCATCTTATTGGTGGATTATGCCATCATCGCCCGCAGTGAACGGCAGTATTCCCGTATCAATGCACTCCTCGATGCCTGTCATAAACGTGCGCGGCCTATCATTATGACAACTTTAGCGATGGGTGCAGGAATGTTGCCAATTGCGTTGGGTATCGGAACTGATCCAAGCTTTAGGGCACCAATGGCAATTTCTGTGATAGGTGGTCTGATCACCAGTACGTTCCTGTCATTATTGGTGATCCCAGTGGTATACACCTTTATTGATGATATCCACAACAAACTGTTTAAGCGTAACAAAATGGCTAAATCTTCAAGCACTATACACCCACATTGATAAATGAGGTGTGAAAAAAAATACCCGTCATCTACAGCCGTTCCAAATCAAGTCTGGAACGGCATTTTTAATCAGTTAAACAACAACACCCCGGCAAATAAGGCAAAACATAAACCAGAGAGCGAATAAATCATTTTTATTTTCGATTGAAACCAATTTAATGCCCTTTTGTGGCTCATCAGACGAATTAACCATAGATTCCAAAACAATACTACACAGACCATCCATACACTGACCAAGCATAGTTTCCAAGCCGCATAGGGTTGATAGATTGCTAAAATGATCGTAGCGTAAAAAAGAATATTTTTAGGATTTAAAACACTGGATTGAATACCATAAAAGAGTAATTTTAGTTTTTCTGAGACTTTCTGGCCACCACTGTCCATTTGAGTATCAGGAGTAAAATCAGCATGCCATGCATATGCAAAACACCGATAGGACAGATAGCTTAAATAAATCGTGCCCCCCCATTTCACCACATCCAGAATGCCATGATTGAGTTGCCCCAGCATAAACAGTGAAACAAAGACGAATCCAATCACCACAATGTTGCCGCATACAATACCCAGGCATACACATCTTGCAGCATGCCGTCCTTCTCTGAATAAAGTGGTTAAAATCAGAAAAAAATCAGGTCCAGGAGAAAGTAAAGCAATAAAATGTGTGACTGCAACAACTAAAAACAATTCCATTAGCCAATTCCAAAAATATTTAAATCAGCTTAAATATTTTCTGACCATCTAATCTTGTAAAAAATTGCGCAATGATGCGCTCGGAAATTGGATTTGAAACTGTTTCGGTGTTATGCCTGTGTGGGCTTTAAACACATGATGAAAATGGCTTTGATCGTTAAATCCCAAAGCATGCGCAATCTGAACGATTGTTTCACCCGACTTTAAAAGGCTTCTGGCAGTATTTATTTTTTGATTCAGTTGGTAAGCATGTGGTGTAAGACCAAAATTATTCTTAAATAGCCGAATGATCGCATAACGGCTGATTCCCACAGTTTGGCTAAGTTGATCCAAAGAAAGCATATGCTGGCTAGTTTCAATATAAGCAATCACTCTACTCAAATATTTTTGAAAATATTCAGATTGTTTTAAAAGATTCAACTCAAAATGTGAAAGCAAAATTTCAGACAGGACCTCGACTAATTTTTGCTGTTTTAAGGAAATTGCTGTAGATGGATCAAATAGTACCTGATTGAGTTGCGTGAAAGACTGATAGGCGTCTGGATGATGAATAATCTGAGGCTTTAATAGTGGAATATGCTGAGGATAAAGCTGTTCAATATCCTCGATCAATTCTGAAAACAGTTGGGCAACCCAATGTGCATCGAGATGCATCATTTGATAGCTCCACGCCTGATTTTCCAGTGGATTGCAGGAATGTTCAATTTCTGCGGGAATAACAACCAAACTACCTGTCTGTATTTGTTCATCCTGAGCAAAATAACTGCTGAATCGACTGATACCACAGTCTACAGCCCCAATTGAAAAGGTGGGATGGCTATGGGATTTATAGCACACCCGACTTTGACATGCCCTACGTGTTTCAACATAGGGCATTCGCGGATCACTCCAAAATTCAACCGTACTCTTTTTAAATACATCATCTGAGCAATCGGACTGAGATACGCACTGATTATTCAGCCAAGGCTTTTTCGATGTCTTGCTCAATATCTTCGGGTTTGGTTGTTGGCGCATAACGGTTGATCACTTCTCCTTTTTTATTGATCAAGAATTTCGTGAAATTCCATTTAATGCCATTCCCCAAAATACCTTTACTGTTATTGGTTAAATAACGGAAAATCACATGTGCTTCCGGTCCCTTTACATTCACTTTTGCGAACATAGGAAATGAAACACCATAGTTACGCTGGCAGTAACTGCCAATTTGTTCATTGGTACCCGGATCTTGCCCACCAAATTGGTTGCAAGGAAAACCTAGAACTTCAAGTCCCTGATCTTTATATTTTTCATAAAGTTTTTCTAATCCTGCAAACTGTGGAGTGAAACCACATTTACTTGCAGTATTGACAATCAATAAAACTTTTCCTTCGAAATCTGAAAAAGATTTATTTTCACCCTCTAACAACTCAGCCTCGAACTGATAAATGTTGGTCATGGATACGTTTCCTCATCGCCTTTTTCTTGTGATTTTAGTTCTAAAGAAGCGGAATTTACGCAATAGCGTAAGCCCGTCGGTTGTGGTCCATCTTCAAACACATGTCCCAAATGTGCATCGCAATGATGGCATATAATTTCAACACGATCCATCCCATGAGAGTGATCATCTTGTTCTTCTATAACACTATTATTAATCGGCTTAAAAAAACTTGGCCATCCGCAACCACTGTCGTATTTGGTGTCTGAGTTGAATAATTCTGTACCACAGCATCGACAAACATAGGTTCCATGCTGTTTGGTATTCCAATATTTGCCTGTAAAAGGAGCCTCTGTGCCCTTTTGTCGGGTAATTCTAAATTCCTCAGGTGATAACTCTCTTTGCCATTCTCGGTCTGTTTTATTGAGTTTTCCCATCATTAAACTCCTTTAAATCTTTGACATTCAATGTCATGCTTCAGTACTTCCATATTTACGCTAGAGCTTGGAAAAATTCTAGCTAAATTTCAACATAGATTGTGATATTTCAGTAATCTATATTTTTAACTCAGAATAATTGGATAAGATTATGTCCGTTTTAGGTAACACAACCCCACGCGAAATCAAAAAATCGTCAAAGCTAGAGCATGTTTGCTACGACATTCGTGGACCAGTGTTACGAGCGGCCAATGAGATGGAAGAAACCGGTCACAAAATTATTAAGCTGAATATTGGAAATCCCGCCCCGTTCGGCTTTGAAGCCCCTCAAGAAATTATCAACGATGTGGCTTTAAACTTACCAAATGCTGTAGGCTATACCGACTCAAAGGGTATTTTCCCTGCCCGCAAGGCCATTTGTCAGTATTACCAGCAGAAAGGCATTCTGGACTTACATGTCAAAGATGTCTATATCGGTAACGGTGTGTCTGAACTGATCGTGATGGCAATGCAGGGCTTATTGGATGATGGCGATGAAATGCTGGTTCCTATGCCTGATTATCCATTATGGACAGCCGCAGTAAATCTTTCTGGCGGTACTGCGATCCATTATAAGTGTGATGATCAAAACTATTGGTATCCAGATATTGCCGACATGGAAAGTAAAATCACGCCCAATACCCGTGGGATTGTGGTCATTAACCCGAATAACCCGACAGGCTCAGTCTATCCGCGCCATGTATTGGAACAAATTGTTGCACTGGCTAAAAAATATGATTTGATTTTATTTGCTGACGAGATTTACGACAAAATCGTCTATGACGGCATCGAACACGTCTCTGTCGCTGCTCTGGCAGGAAATCAGTTATGTATTTCTTTCAATGGTTTATCCAAAGCATATCGTATTGCAGGTTACCGTTCAGGTTGGATGGCAATTACAGGTGATAAATCACGTGCTGCAGATTATATTGAAGGTTTAGACATGCTTGCGTCGATGCGCCTGTGTGCCAACCATCAAGCACAATATGCGATTCAAACGGCTTTGGGAGGTTATCAGTCAATTAATGACTTGATTCGCCCTGGTGGTCGTTTGTACGAACAGCGTAATATTGCATGGGAAATGTTGAATGACATTCCAGGGGTATCTTGTGTAAAACCTGAAGGCGCAATGTACTGTTTCCCTAAACTTGACCCAGAAATTTATCCAATCGAAGATGATGAAAAATTCATGTTAGATTTCTTGAAAGCTGAAAAAGTTTTACTGGTACAAGGTACAGGTTTTAACTGGCCTACGCCTGATCATTTCCGTGTGGTTTTCCTGCCTGCTGAAAACGAATTGCGTGAGGCCATGAACCGTTTAAGCCGTTTTCTGGCTAAAATGCGTTAATTATCTCCAATCTTAAACATATCCAAAGGCATTCATTTTTGAATGCCTTTTTTTAATAGATCAAGATGTCTTAAAACAACACTGTTGCCGATATATTGCACAATCTACTCATCGAATGCTGAAAAATCATGCTGACGGTGACTTTATCTCGTTTTAAGAGTATGCAACTATAAATTTGAATGATTATTTAGAAAGTTGCATTTTTAAATAAGTATGGGCAACACCCCAATATTTATATAGATTTAAAACTGGCATAAAAAATGCTTATGATCAGAACAAAGACTGAAAAGGAAGACTTATGAAAAAGACGGTTACTGCACTTGCGCTTGCAATTGGCATGATTTTGCCCTTTAGTAGCTATGCAAAAAATAATGTCGTTGTCGTTGCAACAGGTGGAACAATCGCTGGAGCAGGTGCAAGCTCGACCAACAGTGCAACCTATACTGCGGCAAAAGTTCCCGTGGACGATTTACTCAATGCTGTTCCACAAATCCAGAACCTTGCCAATGTGACTGGTGTACAGGCTTTACAGGTCGCTTCTGAAAGCATTACCGATAAAGAACTGTTGACCATCGCGCGTAAAGTCAATGAATTGGTCAAAAAACCTGATGTAAATGGTGTCGTCATTACACATGGAACAGATACATTAGAAGAAACTGCATATTTTCTCAGTCTCACAGTTCATACGGATAAGCCGATTGTCGTAGTTGGCTCTATGCGTCCACCTTCAGCACTCTCTGCGGATGGTCCTTTGAACCTTTATAGTGCTGTTGCATTGGCTGCTTCCGACACTGCCAAAGGAAAAGGCGTTTTTGTGCTGATGAATGATGATATTTTTGCAGCACGAGATGTGACCAAAGCAATCAATATCCATACCGATGCATTTGCAAGTCAATGGGGTGCGTTAGGAACTTTAGTTGAAGGTAAGCCATATTGGTTTAGAAATGTAGCTAAACGTTTCAACAACAGTTCTGAATTCAATATTGAAAATATTCAAGGTGATAGCCTGCCTCTTGTACAAATTGTCTATGGTTCTGGCAATATGCTTCCAGATGCATATCTGGCTTATGCAAAAGCTGGAGCTAAAGCAATTATTCATGCAGGAACAGGAAATGGTTCTGTTGCGAATTATATTGTGCCAACATTGAACCAACTTCAACAACAAGGTGTACAGATCATTCGCTCATCACGTGTTCCACAAGGCTTTATTTTACGTAATGCCGAACAGCCGGATGATAAATACGGTTGGGTTGTAGCACATGATTTAAACCCACAGAAAGCCAAGCTTTTAGCAGCATTGGCGCTTACAAAAACTAAAGATCCAAAAGAAATCCAGCGTATGTTCTGGGAATATTAATTCTTTAGTTTAAATACTTGCCGCATATTGAGATGTTTAGCATCGCCAATATGTGGCATTTTTGATGATGATTGTTAAAATAAATATTGAGCAAAAACCACAACAACATTTTGGTGAAAATAATGAAAATACAGCTGATGGCATTCCTCATAATTTCAGGTTGTTGTCTTTCGATCCCATATGCCAATGTCCCTTTTAAAAAAGTATCCGAGTGTAATAGCGATTATTTTAATGGCAATTATTGCTCTAAAGCCAATGTGGCCAAATATAAAACTGCACTTAAAGGCATGAAGGCTAATTTTGATAAAAAATACATCCTGTTGAATACAGGCACTTCTGACTCACTGGAAATGATTGCATTGGATACCCAAACCGGTATTGCCTACCCACTCAATTATCAATTTACCGGATGGGAAGATAACCAAGGCGATGTGAAAAAGAAACCATCTTATACATTTTCCTTAAACGACCCAAAACTGTGTTTGATGGGGTCGCAATTTGATGGTGATCATCCGGGTACCCATGAAACTTATAGCAATATCCGAAACTGTTTTAGCATTAAAAAAGAGCGTTCATTTACATCTTTTGATTCTACTTATACGGACAAAGTTCAATATCAGTATGATGATAAAAAAAAGACCTGGACTCCCGATGTAAATTAGTCAATTTAACAACCTTGGTTCATACCAATATATATACTCATTCCCAACTTGAATAATCATTTAAGATGAAGTACTTCTGTGAATTCATCTTGGTTGCATCACGACTGAATGATCTTATCTGCTCAATCAGCTTAACCACAGTGTCAATCAATCCCGCATCTTTTATTTTAGCCCATTGTGCTAGTTTATCATTTGCATAAGATTGTCAGACAAAATAAATCCGTGATGTCCTGTAAAGCATAAAACTTGTCCCAAACTCCAATTCTGAGCCTATACGATTCACCCTAGGATAAAAAAATGACAGAATTTAGTTGAATACAATGAACAAAATACTCCCTAAATTTTCATTATTGAGTAAGTTTTCTGGAAAGAGTTTGCTTTTGGGACAAGCTTTGCTTGATCAAGCTGTTAAATATTCAACTTTACCATTTTCAGATGCAGACATCATTCACCCTCGAGTAGATGATAAATTTTATTCCTGGACTCACTATGGAATTTTCTTTCCCTTATTGCCTGAACCACATCGCTACTTAAATATTATGATTTTTATCGGTACGCCAGGTGTTTTGGCTTTTGATCATGACGCGATTACCCATGGAGATCCTCGACGATCTGCTACCCTCTTTTCCAGTACAGCAGCCTTGGAACGGCATTTACTCAAAGCCTATATGATTCCACAAGAAACGCATATTTCTGATTCAGATAATCTGATAGCTTTAGGAGAAGAAGTCACAATTTCTGGTCAATTGCCTTATATTCATCTGCAAGGACATTATTGTGGACTAGATTTTGAATTCGATTTAAATGTTTCCGATCATGCGTCATGGTTCGTAAAATCATCGGTTTACGATCATTTTAGTCTTTTAAGCCGCTTTAAAGGAAAATTAGAATATCAAGGTGAATGTACGCTTACAGAAGGATTATGCACGTATGAATATGCCCGTGCAGTCGGTCCATATAATCTTTCAAAAACATTACTTAAGGAGCACAATAAAATTCCTTTAACATTCTTTACCTATCAAATCATTAATTTGGACAGTACAACACAATTACTGTTAACCAAAGTTGATGTGCTTGGAAAAGCTGCTGCGTATACCTTACATATACGACATACTGATCGCCCTGCTGAAGTGTATACACGCGTAGAATTTAAAGTGATCGCACATGATGTCGACGACTATGTTGCTCCAGACGGCCATAAGATGAGATTACCACGTCTATTTAGTTGGACAGTTCATAATGATGTAGATGAACTTGTATTAGAGATTACTGCTGAAATTGACAGTCCTTATCGTTATGGTCACGGTCGCGGCTATGCCAGTGCCTACAATTTTGCAGGGCAATATCTAGAGCATGCCGTAGAAGGGCGTGGTTATATTGAATATGTTGATATGGTCGATCAGAATAGTTTTAATGATTGATTGTATTTATTTCAAAGATTTGAGTTTGCCCTGACTGCCACAACTATATTGTAGTTAAAAAAAGAGGCTTCTGCCTCTTTTTGAATACCATCAAATTATAAAATTGAATTAAACAGGCTGTGTTAATTCTGTCATTGGCCAGCGCGGTGTTGTGGTCACAGCCAATCCATCCTGTTGTCCCGCTTTTAGACGCTGATAACCAGCGAATGCGATCATGGCGCCATTATCCGTACATAAAGCAGGCTCAGCATAGTAAACGGTTGCTTTCACTTTAACCAAGTCTGCTTCTAACCGCTCTCTTAGGCGCTTATTTGCACTTACGCCACCGGCAATCACCAAGCTTTTCATACCAGTGTGTTTAAGTGCTTTTAGGGATTTTTTGACCAAAGTATCCACCAAAGCCTCTTGGAACGATGCTGCAATATCCGCATGATGGTGTTCAGTATTTGCATGTACAGTTTCAAGTTTTTTGAGTTGCACTGAAACCGCAGTTTTTAGACCACTGAATGAAAAATCCAGTCCCTGATGTAACATGGGCCGTGGAAATTCAAATGCTTCTTTACTGCCTTGTTCAGCTAATTTTGAAATGTTTGGTCCACCTGGATACGGCAATTTCAACATTTTCGCAACTTTGTCAAAAGCCTCACCGGCAGCATCGTCGATCGACTCACCTAAAATTTCATACTGACCAATTCCATGCGCAGCCATCAATTGGGTATGCCCACCCGAGACCAATAAAGCAACAAATGGAAATTCTGGAGGATTTTCTGATAATAATGGTGCCAGCATATGTCCTTCCATATGATGCACACCAATCGCAGGTTTATTTAAAGCAAAAGCCAAGGTTCGACCAAACAAAGCGCCTGTCATCAACGCCCCCATTAAGCCTGGTCCCCGCGTATAAGCCACCGCATCAATCTCGGACTTTTTCACATTACTCTGCTCAAGCAGCTGATTAATCAAAGGAATTAATTTTCTCACATGGTCGCGAGATGCCAACTCAGGAACCACACCACCATATTCAGCATGCAATTTAATTTGACTGTATAGCACTTGTCCTCTTAAGCCGACTTCACTGTCATAAAGTGCCAAACCTGTTTCATCACATGAAGTTTCTAAGCCAAGAACGATCATTAAATTGCCTTTTACCTATTTCAAAATATTGCCAAAGCTATTATAGACTTGTGATATGAGATGTAAATGAGTAAAATACTGACCTTCACTTGTGATCTAGGGTAATTCGACCCTGATCTTATCCATAACTTAATGAGGATTCTTCATGCCACAAGTTAAATTGAAAGAAGGCGAACCAGTTGACGTAGCTATCCGTCGCTTCAAACGTTCATGCGAAAAAGCGGGTGTTTTAGCAGACGTTCGTAAACGTGAATTCTACGAGAAACCAACTCAAGAACGTAAACGTAAAAAAGCTGCTGCTGTTAAACGCTACCAAAAGAAATTGGCGCGTGAATCAGTACGTACAACTCGCCTTTACTAAGATTAATTTGTGATTGATTGACTCAACCTGGAAAATATAATGACTACTTTAAAAAACCAAATAACTG
Organism: Acinetobacter baumannii; assembly: GCF_016508585.1. GTDB lineage: Bacteria > Pseudomonadota > Gammaproteobacteria > Pseudomonadales > Moraxellaceae > Acinetobacter > Acinetobacter nematophilus. The sequence continues at coordinate 26,495 of NZ_JADVOP010000022.1, read as the reverse complement.
ATGTTTTGAAAGCAACAATGCGTGCTAAAGAAATGGATAAGTTAACGGTAATTCGTAGTCTACAGGCAGCAATCAAGCAAATCGAAGTCGATGAGCGCATAGAGCTTGACGATAGTCAAGTTCTTGCGGTCATTGAAAAGCAAATCAAACAACGTAAAGAATCGGTCAAAGCCTTTGAAGGCGCAGGCCGTGAAGATTTAGCTAGTAAAGAACAAGCCGAAATTGAAGTTTTATCTCAATTTCTACCTGAAGCTATGTCAGAGGACGAGCTTGATTCTCTCATTGCGCAGACAATTGAAGCGCAAGGTGCAACTAGCATGAAAGATATGGGTAAGGTGATGAATTCTCTACGTCCGATCATAGCCGGACGTGCCGATCCTGCACAAGTTTCCGCTAAAATTAAAGCAAAACTTGGTTAATCCCCTATCACTTCTTAACTGTTTGATTTGGTCTATTTAATCAAATTATTTTGCAATGAAATAATCACAGATTGAATAGTCCAAATAATCACTTCTCAAATCATCTCAGTTCAACGTTCAATTCGATAATGGCAAATGTCTCTGAAACTGCCATCAACTGGATTCTTTACAGAGTCATATTCAATATTTTTCAGTAAAAACCCGTTCTTTTCACACAACCTTCGTGCCGGCAAGTTTTCAGCATCGACATATGCATTTAAAACAACAAAGTTCCATTTTGAAAATAAGGTATGGATAAATAATCTCAATGCTTGGGTCATATAACCTTTTTGCTTGAATTTTGCATTTCCCCAAAAACCAATCGATGCGGTATTGAGCTGCCAATCAATATTATGAATATCCATCACACCCAAAAAATCATTTGAGGTATTTAAACGAATAATAAATACAAAGTTTTCTTGGTTTAACAATGCAATCAGGCGTGATTGACAAAAAGCTTTCGACGCCTGCAAATTCGGTTCTTCCAGCGCCCAGACCAAGCTTGCAGGAAACTTCCTCAGTTCGGTCAACGTATTTTGTATTGCAGAAAATAAATCATGTGCATCAGAGGTTTGAATAATTTGCAGCACGATTTGATCATTTTCAATTTTAAACTGCATCATCTCCATAGGCTCGTGTTTCCCAGATACAATTTGATCAAGCGCGAATCTATTTTAAATCACATTGAATATTATACTTGTAAAGTAACTGCATTTCTGGGGATGCCATCACTTTATCAATCACTTGCTGTTTAGTCATCGACTGCACTGACAAAGGTAAATGCTGTCGACTTTCATCCGTTGTTTTATACATATCGTTCACATATTTCTGAACGATCGAACAGAATTGGGCTTTTTGTTGCTCATTAAATTGAGTCAGTTTAGGATCTAAACTACGCAAAAAAAACTTCATATCAGCATTATACTGGGCAGAAATACGCTCTACTTCACGGACATATTGTTCTGGCACTGCTGCCGATAGACTATGTGTAAATAGTAAAATGCTTAAAGCAATTAGAATTTTCTTCATGTGAATCAAATACTTTATTATACATTCTCAATATTTGAAGCTTAACCTGTTCATGACAGAATAGAAAGTAAATTTTCTTTAATGTCTCTGTTTAAAACAGAGAATAGGATTAAATCTTCATTTTTCTCTCATCTTGCATCACTTTAAGCCGTGTATCAATGCGGGCACTCATTGCATTGTTGTCTTTAGCAAGACGCTTGGCATGTAAAAGTGATTTAATTGCATTTTCTTCATCACCGGTCCAGTACTGAGCTTCTGCCCTATTTCTTAAAACATTTACGGTACGCATCGGATTTTGTTTGTCTAAATTCGCTGCCTGCTGTAACAGCTGCCAGCCAATAATATCTTTATTGTTTTTACTGACAAATCGATTAACCAATTGTTCAACATCTTTCGGCTTATTTTGTCTTAAATACACTTCAGCCAATTTATAACTTAATGCCCGATTTTCAGGTGTAATACGCTGTTTCGAGATAATGCTTTGATAAGCATCATCAATTTTATTTTTTCCCAAATAAATATTGGTTTGAATTAAACTGACCAAAGTATGATCCGGGTTGATTTGTTTGGCTAAATTCAGCTGAGCTTGAGCATTGTCATAATCGCCTTGAAGCAAATAAAACTCACTTAATGCCAGCAAACCTGGAAAATTATTTTTTCGTGCAAAAGCCATTAACTGACGATCATTGGCTTGTCCAGAAACCACCAAGGTGTACCATTTGATGATATCAAATTCTTGTTGCGAGCTATGTGTTGTGACTTTAGGAAATTGATTTGCTCTTAATCTCGCCTCACTCATCCGCTCTGTGGTTAACGGGTGCGTTAGCCAAAAATCAGGTAAAAAACTGAGCTGACTGGTTGCTCGATGCATGATTTCAAAGAAGTCAGCCATACTTTCTGGATCATAACCCGCACCATACATGAATTGCATACCGATACGATCAGCTTCGCGTTCTTGGTTACGGCTGTAACTCAATTGCTTGTCCATGAGTGCCGCTTGTGTACCCATCATCACCGCACCGCCGACATCACCATCTGCCTTGGAAGCCAATGCTGCCCCTACAATAATACCTGCGAGTGCCAATAATCCCTGCCCTTTAAATGCTTCTTGCGAGCGACTGAAATGACGTTGGGTAACATGAGCTATTTCATGTCCCATCACACTGGCAACTTCATCGATATTGTTTGATGCGGTGACCATTCCGGTATTGAGCGCAAATAAACCACCCGGAACAGCAAAAGCATTAATTTGTGAATCTTTGATAAGCACCAAGCCGACAGGTTGTCCAAGTTGGGTCTGGCTAAGAATTCTGGAGAAAACCATCATAAACTGGTCTTCCAACCATGGGTCATGGAGTACAGGCATCTGCTGTTGAACTTGACGATATACTTTTTCACCAATGGTTTTTTCTTTTTGTTGATCGATAAACCCTACCCCCCCACCAATTTCAGGAACATCAAATTGCCCCCCATTTTGATGTTGGGTAAATGTCTCTGCTGAGCTGATTGAAATGCTCAAACATAAACACAAGCTGAGTAAGGTCTTGTTCAATAGATCGGCTCAATAATCTTAGAGTTTTCAATATAACATTGAATTTAGAACGAATTTGCAATGAAGTGTTATATTGTTTTAACTTTACTTTACATCTTAATTGAAGTGTTCATTCACCAAATATTTTGGCGTATTGCCCGCCATGGCATCAATCAGATTGTGATAAGCCAATTGGGCCATTTTTTTACGGGTTTCTGCAGTTGCCGAACCAACATGTGGCAACGTCACCACATTTTCAAGCTGAAATAGGGGTGACTCAGCCAGAGGCTCTTTCTGATAAACATCCAGTCCTGCAGCAAAAATTTGTTGATTGGTCAAAGCTTCAATCAGCGCCTGTTCATCGACAACAGAACCACGAGAAATATTAATAAATATCGCATGCTTCTGCATAAGTTTTAGTTCATCTGCACCGATTAGCGCTTGAGACTGCTGATTTAAATCAACTGCGGTTACTACAAAATCAGACTGCTGAAGTAAATCTTCAAGACTTTTGTACTGTGCATTGAATTGCTGAGCGACTTCCATTTTTTCACGGCGGTTATGATATAAAATATTCATATTAAAACCATAAAAAGCTCGACGGGCAATCGCGGCACCAATATGTCCCAAACCAATGATCCCTAAAGTCTGACCAAAAATATCTTGACCGAATTGATCCGCACTGACGGTGCGTTTCCATGATCCCTGCTTGGTCCACCGATCCAAAGACGGTACCTTTCTTGCTGCACTCATCAATAGTGTAAAAGCTAAATCTGCGGTTGTTTCTGTCAGTACATGGGGGGTATTCGCCAACCATATTTTCTGTTGGTTTAAATAGGCGAGATCATAATTGTCATAACCCACACTGACTGAAGATATAACTTTTAACTGCTGTGCCGGTGCTAGATTTGATTCATTCAGTACACGTCCTGCACCAATCATAGCATCAGCGTCAACCACTTCATTTCTAATCTGTTGATTGATGTCACCCTGTTTCGGGTCTAAAACAGCCACCTTAAATTGATCATTTAAAAGTGACAGAATTTCTGAATCGATTTGACTAAAAACTACGACTTTTTGTTTCATCTAGATCAAACTCCCTTTCAGCACAACCATTTTATGGGATTAAAGTATTTATTTTTGCATCATTTGCCATAATTTACGTTTTAGCAAAGGTTCTTTCAGCATTTCATCCAAACTCGACAGCACCATAATATCCTGCTGTTCAAAATGAGTAATTTGTCCCAGACTAATCACTTTGCGCTCTGCTCTCAATGCGTCGATAAAACCTTGAATATAAAGGTTTACCCCCCGACCATCTTGATACTGCGGCAAAGGGAAAGGCCATTTTAATTCATAAGCATGTCCACTGACTGCACGTTGAATATTATTCCACAAGGTCAAATGTTCAGCATTCAAGTCAGTTGTTTCAACCAATAATAGGCAATTCTCAATCGCAAAGGCTTGAATTTCAAATGGCGGCAGCACCAATACGGATTCTGTCTCAAAATGAGTTTGTTGCTGAATGTGCTGTGATATTGAAACTTCTTCTGTCTGCTGAGTAGCAGGATTACGCTTGAGTAAAGTGACTTCAGAGATTTGAGTCTTTTCAGTGGTCAGGATCGATGTCTTTTTCGCTAGATCAGCATCAATAGGTGTGGATGATAGATCTTTAAACTCAATCGGTTGATGTATGACAGGATGTGAAGGTTCAATATCGCGATATAAAGCACTTTGATAATGGCGTGTCTGTACATCGACCTTGCTAATCCACAGATCAATTCCCATTACAGCCAAAATGCTACGCTGATGTTCTGATACATTCACATTCATTACAGATTCAATATTTTTCATACACCCTATATTCTAGCGATGTTTGTTTTTTTTGTCGCATCAATCCACACTAAAAAGCGGATAAATTAGGCTTCAGGAATAGAATAAAACAGCAAATACTCATCCACCACCATGAATAACATCCTTCAGCTAAAGTGAAGTGACTAAAATGCCGTATTTTGCTGTGAGATACATCCCTTGACGAATGATGTCGGTGCCATTGGCATGGTGAACTTTGAGCTCTTGGGTAAGTACATCAAATTGCAAAGCATCATAACAATCTTGATGCTGACAAAGCCAATTTAAGGTATCTACAAGATGTTCATCAACAATATAGCTTTCAGCCAAGAAATCTTTTGACATATCAGATAGGAATCAGAAAATTGATGCTATTGTAACGCATCTAACACAACTTTGATCAGTCAAATAAACCCGAGATATATTTGCTTTGCGATCACCAAGAAAATATTCAAATCATGAGTTCTATTATTATGCTTTTTTAGGATCACCATACTGATTCCATAAAATCATCATATGGTGATATTTCGCTAGAGTTTAAGAAAACTAATGGTGAGCTCCGCATTTACGGCACTCTTTAACCACAATATTTTGACCAATTTCATATTCAAAACTGTGGATACACAATAATTTTCTGATTTTTTGCAACATTATCAAACTCCTTTTTAGAAATCCTACCTCATTCGAAGTTTCATCCCGAAACATCTCTGTCTTTGCAAGACATGTGTTATGTTTATCATATTAAAAAGTTGCTACGTAATTTTTTTTATTCACCTTTAGTCGTAGATCCTTATTTTTCTGTTGAAATTTTCAAATCATGATAATCCACCTAAATACTTGTTTTATATTGCTTTAAAAAAGAAAAAATAGTTGAAAAAAAGATGGTTTTTAAGCTTGATTTAATCTGACTTTTATATAGGATGAAATCATAGCTTTTTCTATTTGCCTCTATTTTTAATTTAGAAAGCTTTTGAAAAAACCAAAATTTAAGCCTATCAACAAGATCATAAAGGAATTTTTCATGCAAGGACGTATGATGCAACAACCGTTGCTAATCAGCAGCTTGATTGAACATGCTGCACGTTATCATGGTGATACCGCAATAATTTCTAAAAATACCGATGGTACAATCACCAAGACAGATTGGACACATGTTACTGAAAGCGCAAAACGATTTGCCAATGCACTGAAACATCTTGGGCTTGATTCAGGAGATCGTGTGGCAACAATTGCGTGGAACAATCATCGCCATCTAGAATCATGGTACGCAATTTCAGGTAGCGGACTCGTCTGCCACACCATTAATCCTCGACTTTTTCCTGAACAACTGATTTTTATTATCAATGATGCCCAGGATAAGGTGGTGTTATTTGATAAGACTTTCCTTCCCTTAATTCGTGCTGTTAAAGCACACACGCCAAATGTTCAACATTTTGTCTATCTTGGTGCTTTCGACCAAGATGTTGCAGATGCGCTTCCAGACGCCAAATTTTACGACGTACTCATCGCTGAAAATGCGGGAGATTATGAATGGCCAAACTTTGAGGAAAATACTGCAAGTTCATTATGCTATACCTCTGGTACTACAGGTCATCCTAAAGGTGCTTTGTATAGCCATCGTTCGACGATTTTACATACCTATGCAATCTCGTTGCCTGATTCTTTGAATTTATCAGCCAAAGACATAATGTTACCCGTAGTTCCCATGTTCCATGTCAATGCATGGGGAACACCTTATGCAGCGGCAATGGTGGGTTGTACCCTGATTCTACCTGGTCCAGGTTTGGATGGTGCGAGTTTGGTGCAGATGATCGATGATTATAAAGTCAGTATTGCATTGGGTGTGCCAACTATTTGGCAAGGTTTACTTGCTGCTGCAAAACAATCAGGAAGCACGCTGGAAAGCCTTAAACGAAATGTTGTAGGCGGTTCAGCATGCCCTCCTGCCATGATGAAAGCTTTTAGAGACATTTATCAGTGTGAAACGATTCATGCTTGGGGAATGACAGAAATGAGTCCTCTTGGCACTGGCAATCAACTCAAGGCCAAACATCAAAATCTAAGTGCTGAAGAGCAATTTAAAATCCGACTTTCTCAGGGTCGTCCACCTTTCGGAGTAGACTTGCGTATTACCGATGAGGAAAATGGCGTACATGAAGTTGCTCGTGATGGGCATACCACGGGTAACTTGCAGGTAAAAGGACATTGGATTATTGAATCTTATTATGGAAAATCCGAAAACGCGTTAAGTGCGGATGGCTGGTTTGACACAGGTGATATTGCGACAATCAATGAAGATGGTTATCTCATTTTAAGTGACCGCGCCAAAGACTTGATCAAATCTGGAGGTGAATGGATTTCTTCGGTTGAACTTGAAAATATTGCCATGAACCATCCTGAGATTGCGATGGCCGCGGTGATTGCTGCAAATCATCCAAAATGGGATGAACGCCCAGTGGTGATTGCGATCAAACATCAAGGTGCTCAAATTACAGAGCAAGATTTACTTGCTTATTATTCAGATAAGATCGCCAAATGGCAAATTCCAGACAAAGTGGTATTCGTAGAATCTATTCCGCTAACAGGTACCGGTAAAATGTTGAAACGTGATTTACGCGAACAATATGCTGATGTCTTATTAGCAGATTAACTCGAGTAACGTATTGATTAAAGAATTCAAACAGCCTAAAACATCCCATCGCTCGTTGGGATGTTTTATTTTATCGAAATTTTGAAATATTTTTAGATCAATAAAGTTAAATGATTTGAGCAGATTGTACTTGTCTAACATTCTTTTTGATCTTCTGATTTTCATCAACATCAAAACACAGTAGGAATGTTTCACCGGGAAAGACCACATTTTCCTGTAATACTTTTGCGGTCTGTACGATTGTCTCAATATCCACTTTGTTAAACCCTTTCTTCAGACTGAAACCTAGAATATAACAAGGGATATGCTTAAGATGCTGCACTTGCTTTTGCACCAACCAGACCTGTTGAATACCGGTATATTTTCTAAGTTGCTGTAATAAATCTTCCAATTCTTCAAGGGTCAATCCATGTGGTATAAAATGATCTCTGAAACTCACCTCCTGACGCTCGCTCATTGCCATCTGTTCAAGCTCGACGCGATCCAGCATGCGTCTTTGATATTTTTCAGCTTCAGCAGCAAAATCCTGCGCTAGATAAAACTGATACAGCATTTCATAGACTTGCACTTGATAGAATTCATTCATTTGTGCTGATCTTTCTAAAATAGCACATCCGGATTGATCTTTTCGCTCTAACAAAAGACGTCCATAGATATAGTTGGCCAGGGCATTTTCTTGATCTTCCTCATAGAGTTCTCTCATTAAATCAAATGCAATATCAGGTTGATGCAAAACGGTATCGGTGAGCTCTACATGTGTAAATCTTTCTTCAGTAGATAGTTTTTCACCTCGTGCTAACTTTTCATTCAATTGCTTCAAATATTCTTTTTGCTGTTGGATATGTTGATGGTGCTGCTGCCAAACGCCCAAAACATTGTTCTGCCATTGATGATCAAACGTGGCCGTTATTTTTGCCAGCTGATCCCCCAGAAGTAAATCGGCTGTATGTCCTTTTTCAGCAAATACCAATTGAGCCGTTTGACCAATTGCCTCCAAGCGATCCATTAAAGAAGGATGTGTATCCTCCAAACTGGTTTGTAATTTTAAAGACTGATCCAACCATTTCTTGGTTTTATTCGGCTCAGAAAATTCAATCAGCTGATTGACGTAACCGAGATAGGGAGAAATTATGGGTTTGGGCATATTTTCAGCATGCTTAAAGATGGCTGGCCAAAACTCCTCACTTAAATAACATCCTACGACATTTACCGTAGTCAAGGTTTGTGCCACAGTTTCAGCAGATGTCAATTGCACAGAAATTTTATCAGCTTCGTATTCATTTGCACGGGCAACAGGAAAAGAGAAAGAGGCAAAATATGGCACAAACATTTTAAAGAACGGTCTAAAAATAATATCTATCCGACTGGCATTTTGCTCTACAAGTTGATAAAGCTGCGCCCATCGAATCCTTTGACGATAAATCCAGTTTGCTGTTTTGGCATGATTTTTAGATAAATGCCCGAATTCATGTGCCAGCACTGAAGTAAGCTGTGCAACGGATAAGGATTGCATCAACGGTAAACCAATTATCAAATAATTTTCATACCACCCAAATAGACCGAGTCGAGGCGTCTGAACGACCGCTGCATTAAAATCATCTGTAATAAGTACATGATGAAATGAAGGTGAATTTAATTTTAGACTTAATTCATCAATGATTTTAAATAACTCAGGCGCGTCTTTCGCCTGAATAGAGATGCCTTGGGGCTTTTCTACACTAATCCAGAGTGATTTAACAATCACATACAGAAATATTGCAACAGGAATAATGATCTTTATTGCAAAAGCCTTTAAAACCAAAATTGACAGACAGGCTAAAATCAATAAAACCACCAAAAGCACAACACCAAATGCTATATATAAGTTTCCCAACCATGCCAGTATTTTTACTTTTCGGTGGTAAGCCTTGGGATTTTTACGTAATTCTTGCTCAAGTCGAGTCATCCTTTCCTGACTGTACATTGTTATTGTCCTTATATTCTTTTCATGATTAGATTCTTTTATATCAATGACCTGATTATGTTTCAATTGATTAAATCGAAAAAACTCAGAAATTAAAATCTAATATCAACTTATTCAGCTTAATAAAATGATAATTAAAAAAGTATCTCTATAGGCTCTATCGCTCAAGATCTAGATGCATAATCAGCCAAAGAAGCCATTATTGAACTTTCAAAAATACGACACCAAAATAATCAATCGACTTTGCAAGCTGATGTTTTGAAGAAAAAGGAAATAAAACTGCGGGTGCAAGAAAAGGCTGAACCGTAGGGAAGACGGTCCAAGTGACTCAATAAAAAACCAACATATACATATCCATTTAAATCTAGTGTAAAAATACGTACAACAATCATCGCTTTGAAAATTTTATTAGATTTTCTCAAATAGAAAGCCCAAATATTCGATATTTGGGCTTTCTATTTCACAGATTAAATTTCGAAAAATCCAAGTCCGGTTAAAACGATAACGATGATCAAATTAGAAACGCCAATGGTAGAACAAATCGATCGCTTTTTCCAAAGACTGACTTGCTTCCAAGTACAGACGTTTATTCATTTGATAACGTAAAGTCAATTTATTCACGGGAGTAAATACGCCAACGCCATAACGGATATATAGGTCTGGCGTAATATATCCCGTTAAACTCACCTGAGTATCATCACCTGTCCCCTGCGCATCAAAAGACAAACCACTCAGACCAAACGTTCTTCCAATCTGATTGGTAAATGCGCGGGTTCCGCCTAAGCCTAGACTGATTCCTGCTGCAGCAATGGTATTGTTTACATCAGACTTAAAGCCTTCTGCATTACTTAATCCGCTTGAACCTTCATTGATACGTCCTGTGATCAGCGCATTCATGGCTTCTTGATCTGATAGTCCAGCATCATTATAAACCTGGATATTTGGACTTGAAGCTGTTCCAGTCACACGCAAACCGACCGTACTTCCCGAAATACTCTTGTTGGTATCCACATCCAAGGTTGGATTCGACAAAGGACCATTAAAACGCGCGATCGCCCGGTTTAAATCAAGACGTTGACCATAGGCTTCCACAGTCACTTTTTGACTGACACCAATCGCACCATTGGCACGCATTGCCGTCTCCAAACCACGCTGTGAAAGGTACAAACGCCCGACTAAAGGAATACGGCTGTTAAAACCTTGGAAAATGACTTTATCCCCCAAGTTCACTGAAACATCAGCACGGATTGCCCATGGCTGAGCCGCCTTGAGTAACGCAAGCTGATTTTGTCCTTCTTTTACGATACGGACATCGGGTGATACATTGACCACGGTTGCACTTGATTCCGGCATTGAAATCAGTGCTTGTGGTACATCCACTTTACCTTTCACTGTTAATTTTTTACTTAACGGCAAAGCATCAAGTTCCATATCCGTATCAACAATTGCAGTGATTAAAGGGGCTTGGCGAATCAATAATTTGTCACCAGTCAAACGCATTTGCACATGTGGATCATTTTTCCAATCCACACTGCCTGAAATCTTACCAACCCCACGACCACTGTTAAAAGCACCATTGATTGTGGCAACATCTTGGCGAATTGAAGTATAAAGCTGAATATTATTTAAGTTGACTGGTAGTGAAATCATGCTGATTTCACCATTCTTCAAACGCATTTCACCATCGAATAACGGTTGTGTCAGCGTACCATTGATCTTACCTGCCAGTGATAATGTTCCATCCAATTTGCGTACATCTGCAATAAATGGTTTTAAAATTTTCAATTGAACTTCATTAAAAGCAACCTCCCCACGCATCGGTTTAGCGTCGACATAGGGATTGACTACAACGCTCGCATATCCTGTTCCCACGTTCGGTGCTTTCAAATCAGTACGCAATAACAAGCCATCTTTGATGCTTTTCACTACAATACTGGCTTCATCATAGTTCATTGATGTTGATGGATCATTTGGATCTTCTGCTGCAATACCAATCTGTCCATTCCGTGTCACCAATTTGGCATCCAATTTAGGTTGCTGACCTTGTGTCCATGACGCTTTTGCATAACCGTTTAGCTTACCTGTGAGGGCTAAACCTTCTGGCATAAATGCAGCAAAGTCATTTAAGTCTAAGTTTTTAGTGACAAATGAAACATTGCCATGCTTTTGACTCGCACGAACGGGTTGATCAAAACATAATTGACTTTGTTGACTCAACCAACAATGCTGTCCGACATATAGCTCTGATTTAGCTGCATTGAAAATAACCGGTGCATGTTGCTGTTGCAATAAATGCGCTCGCACCGAGTCGAACTCACCTTTTTGAACCTGACCCAGCCAATCATTTTGAGCATTGAACCCACCAGCAAACTGCACATAAAACTTTGAATAATAGTTCCATGCTTGTAATTGTAATAGATGGGCTTTACGGGTTCCTGACAGTGTAATGCCTGCGTGCTGAATCTCTCGATTGCCACTACGCAAGGTTTCCATTTGTGCAACCATTTTAGATGGTACAGTTTCCGATGTTGGTAACTCACCTTTTAAGCTTAATTTCTTGATGCTTAAACTGTCATTCAGTCTGAAATCATCCACTGCGAGATTGGCTGTCGCACTTAAACGCGGCTGTGCTTGTAAATTTAAATAACCATGCGCTGTACCACGCAACCCCGGGTAAAGCTCATATAATGCAGGTGCATTCAATTTTAGTCTCAAATTCTGCGCATTTCCGGATGCTTGAACCTGATTGCTTGCATAAGATAAAAATAGATTATTTGCTTCAAATTGTTGAGGCATCAACCCCTTGAGGTCAGAGTTAAGCACGACTGCTAAATTGCCTTTTCCTCGCAATGGCTTATTGTTAATCATGCCTGCAAGATTCAATTGCTGAATATTGATTTTCTTTAAACGATCTGACCAATTACCTTGAGTTTTAACATTGCCTGAAACTTCTCCACGAATTGAAGACACAAAATATTGAGGTTTAAATCGCACCAAAGAGGCATTGATATCCCAGCCCACACCATTGCTGATATGGACTAAACCATTGGCTAGAATTTTCCCGGCAACACCATCATGTTGAAGTTCAGAAATTTTAATCAGCTCAGGTGTTCCTGCAACACGAATTTTGAGCAAACCACTGCCTTGCTTCATTTGTGACGCATTTAAAGCACCATCATAATTCACAGCAAAACCTTTAAATGCCCCACCAGCTTTCGCATCATTGAAAATTATTGCTGCTGTGCTTTTACCGGTTAACTGAATGGTTTCTGCTTTGGCTTGGTTGGCAATACGTCCCGTTAAATTAATCGCCTCCAAATTAATCAACTGTTGATTTGGTTTCGCATAACCATTGGCTTTGATTTGCCCATTTAAGAGATCCACTGGTGCAGTGGCAACAATACTCTGTGGATTAAAATCTTTTGCGTTGAGCAGTGCATTCCACTTCAATTGACGTTTTTCAGTTGGTAATTCAACCACAGCATTTCCAGATAAACTGCCTTTGGTCGCAACATATTCAAATGCAGGAATATGTAGATCATTGCCTTTTAGGTCGACCTGAGCATTATATTTACCTGCTGGCAAACTGCCTTTTTCATGTTGACGAACAACAGTCGCAACATGAATATTTTGCTGACCTTCTACAAGTGCAACATTGACTTGCCCCTGCTCACTGCTCAACCAGCCTACATAAGGCACCGCCCGATCGATGTTATTCCAATTTACTCCCAATAGCATTGGTTCGGGTTTTTTGCCTTTTTGTTCAGCTTGATCAAGCTTAACCTTCCATGATTCGTATTTATCAAAATCAAGATTGGCTGTTAAATGCATACCCTGCTTTAACTGACCCACCGACGCAATTTTTGCATCCAATGAGGCTGGCAGAAAATCCTGAATCGCCTGAGGTATCACTTTATCTTTTGGATTAAGTCGGTCTAAACGCCCTTGGATATCCCAATGTACTACATCATGCCAACCCACTAAACCGGTAAGGTTGACCGCCCCGCCCATCAACTGACCATTTATATTGTTGATATTCAGTTGATTAACCAAATCAGTATGTGCCAGAGCCGTGTATTGCCCTTGTGGAATATTTTTACCACTGATGTCGGTGTTGAGCTCTAGATTCAGACCTTTTACATCGCCTTGAAATTTAGCTATACCATTTTTAGATAAAAGTTGTTGGTCTAGCATCAATGGCCAATGATAATCTTTAAATATCAGTGCACCGTTCATTGGAACGTCATGCTGCATTGGGTGAATGACTGCCCAACCTGTCAACAAATCCGGGGTTTTCGTCGCCACTCCTGCTTTAATGGTGGCTAAAGAACCACGGGCGTGCACGTAGATATCTTCAACATTTAAACTTTTTAACGAAGGAAGACGAAGAATAGCTTTGGCGTTAAGTGGATAATCACCTTGTTTAAAATCCATGTTTCCAGTGGCATCTTTGACCGATAAATAGCCCATGTCCATTTTTGAATTTTCAAACTTCAGTGCAGTTCCAGACCACAACGCATTTTCCAAATAAATATCATTGATATCTACTTTTGAAGAACTGGTCTGGAATTGCAAATGATCCACGTCAGCCTTGTCTAAACGCAAAACAAATGGCAATTTAATTTCACTGAATTTAAAAGGTTCATCGCTTGGCGGACTCTTACTGATAATGATTAAATTATTGACATCCGCATGACTCAGATGGATTTCTTTATCTAAAATTGCCCGCCACCCTAAAGAAATATCAGCACGATCAATTTTGACATCCACTGCACTTAAGGTAACCAAGACATTTTTAAGAATGATCCCTTGCAGCAAGTTTCCACTTTCATATTGATAAGCAATGATTTTTTGACTTGCAGCAACACGGTCCAGTAAAAACTTACTGCCTTTATCGGTACTAAACATTACAGCCAAAGCAGCAATCAATAAAATAATGACCAGAAGTAAAGACATCAGAATATTACGTAATAAATTACGTTTCTTCGGCATCAATTCCTGCTTGGGTTGATCATTTTGCTGTTCATTTTGAACATCTTGATGTTCTTCATCAGCCATAATATTTCCAGTAATTCTCTTATATTTTTAGTTAATTAAAGTTGCGAACCAATAAAGAAGTGCAAACGAATCGGTTTCGCGGGATCAGATATGCCGGATGCAACATCGATTCGAATCGGACCAATCGGTGACTTCCAACGCAGACCCACACCTACGCTATATTCTGTATCATTGCTGAATGACTTGTCATAAGCATTACCGAAGTCACTAAATACAGCACCACGCCAACCGTCTTTAAATTGATAATTGTATTCTAAAGACCCTACCGCTAAGCCTTGTCCACCCACTTTATACCCATACTCAACAGGCGATAAACTTTTATAGTCAAAACCTCTGAGACTTTGATCACCGCCTGCAAAGTATCTTAAGTTATAAGGTACTTTTTCGAAATCTTTGGCAAAAATATAGCCCACATTCAAACCACCCAAAATTTGATGGTTGTCATTTTCGCCAAAAGAATACAAACCTTTCCATTCAGCGCTGGTGATTGCCATATCCGTATCAGACAGTAATGACTGGCTGCCTAGCTGGATTTTATAACTTTGTTTATAGCCACGTGTTGGATTTACACGGTTATCACTGATTGTTTTGGTTGCTTCATAACCTAATAGTAACGATTCTTGCTCTTGATCAGAGCCTGGAATCAAAAATGCGTCAGGAATATTGGCAATATCGACTGGTCCATTTTGTGTGACGCGGTCTAAACGATAGCGTACACCCAAAATATGTTGCCACTCTTTACGTGATCCTTTGATAATGCGGTCAACCCCAGCAACAGCAGATTCAATAACCAGGTCCATGTCATTACCAATACCATCACG
The DNA here is from genome assembly GCF_016508585.1 of Acinetobacter baumannii. Classification (GTDB taxonomy): domain Bacteria; phylum Pseudomonadota; class Gammaproteobacteria; order Pseudomonadales; family Moraxellaceae; genus Acinetobacter; species Acinetobacter nematophilus. The sequence continues at coordinate 11,134 of NZ_JADVOP010000022.1, read as the reverse complement.
AGTTTCTCGTTCATAACCCGCAACCAAACTGAAATAATCATTTAAAGGATGTTTATAAGGAATGTTGTAACGCGCATCAATCGATTGACGAATCTGTGACAACTCCATGTTGGCATCAAAGGAATGACCCAGATGATTGACAATGGCACGTCTATACTGACCACGCAAACGGACACCGGTATCTGTTCCATAACCGATCCCTGTTTCCAGACTATTTAAACGATCCGCATTTAAAGTCACAATCACAGGGATTTTTTTGGTTTCGCGCGCTTTATCCTTGAGCTGATCCTCATCAGACTCTTTTTCTTTTTGCTGTGCTTGAAGCTGTTTTAAATTTGGGTTGGCTTCTTCCCCTTGAGTCCCGGCAAATTGATTTTCATTGACTACATTCTGGGTAACTTCTTTATCTGATAGATGTGCCTTATCAGCATCTGTTTGTGCTGCAAAAGTTGATTCAGCAACATTTTCCTGATCGACCAAAGCTTGCAAATCTGCCGGTAGCTCCAATGGTTTTACGATCGCATCAGGTTTAACTGCATCTACAAGCGTATAATTAAAATAGCGAGAGTTGGTCAGGTTATTTGCCAGACCATTGACACGCCAGGCAGTATAATCTGCACCATCATTCCATGGCGCCAAAGTTTTTAAGATTTTTAAATCAATCGGTAACGGTTTAGAAGGGTCACTCATTCTAAACTCGACATCTTCTAATTTATAGCGTTCGCCTGTTTCATACTTTAAATTAATCTGCGCTTTATTTTGTGGTTGCTCCACTTTGACATCATGTAAACGCCAATAACTATCAAAAAATCCATTATTGGATGCTGCATCCGCTATTCGGGTTTTTGTTGTTTCATATAAACCATGATTGAGAACATCACCCTCCTCCAAGTCAGGTAATACACCAATCACCTGGAATTGGGCAAGATTTGCACCAGGACCTGTAAACTCTATATTTTGTTCAGTGACCTTAACTGGATCATTCGGAGTGACTTTAACACCTAAATGACTATCATCAATTTTACTGAACCTGAATTGTGCATTGTAGTAGCCTACAGCTTGTGCCGCCTGAACCGCAAGTGTGCGCAGCTGAGGCACTGAACCATTAAAATCAGAATAAGCTTCTTGAGTAAAAGTACTGAGTTTGGCTTTTAAGTTGTTTGCCAAAACTGGTGGTGCGCCTGAAACAGATACACTGATTTTTGCAATTGGAGCACCATTGTCCTGTGGTCCGCGAATTTTACTGACAAGATTTCTAAAGAAACCTTTTTTGGGTTGCTCTTCCTCGGGAAGGTTTGCGCTATGATCAACCAGGGTTTTACCCGCTTCATTTTCTTGGACAGAAATTTGGTTATCTGCACGAATGGTTTGTATCAATTGATCAACATTGACAGGAGCCTGAGTGATCTCGGTTAACTCTTGTTGCGTGGCGTTACTGACTTCGACCTCAGGCGTTTTGCTCACGCCATTACGGAAATTTTGTGCTTCGGTTTTAGCCTGTTCTGCCACACTGTAAATTTCATTTGCCATTGATGGGTCTACACTGACCGCGGGCAAATCTTCCAAGTCTTCAAATTCAATAGGTTTGAAATCATCCTGAGCACCAATATTCTGCTGTTGCTGTTCAAGCATCTTTACACTATCAAATTGTTCAGGCTGCTGTTGAGCCTGTTTGACTTTCTCATCGAGTTGATCAATTTTCTCGTTCGACAACCCTTCTTGTCTTGCTGCCGACTCTAATTGTTCTTGATCATGTGTAATGTTTACAGTATTTGAGTTTATGTTCTGATTATTCTGTGCTTGCTCTGCGTAACTCACAGGTACTACAAAAATACTTAAAAAAACACTTGAACATATCAGTTTATTGATATGATAACGATCAAAGTGTAAATGAACACTATGTGAAAGCACAGATTTTTTAAAATTAATTTTTGCTGGCATACCACGCTCGAATGACCTAAATTTATTTGTAGAAAGATCCATGATTAAAAATCTTTCAAATACTCAAACCAATTGGTTTTACACATGATTTAAGGTAAAAACATGATACATGATTTTGAGAGATAGTTACCATTTCAACACATTTCTTATATATAACTAAATGAAGTCTTCAACAATGGAAAAAAATGAGCATATTTTAGGGACCCGACGTTTTTTACCGATGTTCCTCACCCAATTTTTTGGCGCCTTAAACGACAATGTGTATAAACAGTCCTTATTGCTCGTCATTACCTATGGATGGATTCAGCAACAATCAGCAAGTGTCAGCACTTTAAACAACCTTGCCGCACTTCTATTTATATTGCCCTATTTCATCTTTTCTGCGACAGCGGGTCAAATTGCAGATAAGTATGAACGTTCATTTTTAGTTAGAAACATTAAAATTCTTGAAATCATCATTATGCTGATTGCGTCGGCAGGTTTTTTACTGGGTAATTTGTGGATATTACTGTTTGCTTTGTTTTTGATGGGTACGCACAGCACCTTCTTTGGTCCAATTAAATATGCAATTCTGCCTGAAATTTTAAAACCAAATGAGTTAATGTCAGGAAATGCCTTATTTCAGTCTGGAACATCCATAGCCATTTTAATCGGGATGATTTTGGGTGGTGCAGTTATATCACTCTCTCAAGGCCATATGATTTGGATTTGTCTAACCATTGTCTCCATCGCAGCTGTGGGCTATGTATCGAGTCGCTTTATTCTCAAACAATCAACCTCTAATACAGATCTGGAGATTGACTGGAATTTCTTTAGAACCAGTTTTGAAACCATCCGCTATGCAAAAAGTTTGCCTTTAATTTTTATGATACTTTTAGGTAATTCTTGGTATTGGTTCTATGGTGCGACCTACCTTACTCAAATCCCTCAATTAACCCAACAAAACCTGCATGGCAATGAAAATGTAGTGAGTCTGCTCCTGACATTTTTCTCTGTGGGGATTGGTGTTGGTTCATTGCTGTGCCGCAAAATCGGTGGAGCTGAAGTGCATATCAGAATGGTACCGCTGGGTGCGATCGGCTTAACTTTATTTGCAGTTTACCTTGCAGGCAGTCTGGCTTTTGTTCCTGAACGTACCGGTGACTTGATTTCCGTTACAGATATGTTTAGTTCTGGCGCCCCATACTATCACGTAATGTTGGCTGTGACTTTACTGGGAATTAGTGGAGGTTTTTATATCGTCCCCCTGTATGCCATGATGCAGGCGTATGCACCAAAATCACATCGAGCGCGCGTTGTTGCTGCGAATAATATCTTTAATGCAATATTCATGGTTTCATCGGCGATTTTTTCCATTATCATCTTAAGTATATTAAAAATAGATATTAAAATTCTATTTTGCATAACTGCTGTGTTAAGTGCTTTGTTTAGCACATGGTTATTAATTCGTTTAAAACCCTTAATCGTAACCACTCAAGTTTCTTTGGAGGACTAATATGCGTCAATATACGGGCATTGATAAATTGATTCATTCTTTTGATCAAGCGTTAAGAAGCTTAGTTCCTGGAGCAACATCTGCACAAAGAGCCAATCCATCCACTGAGACTGAAACTAAACTGGCTGTCAGTGAAGCACGCCATGTAGCAGGTTTAATGCGGGTCAACCACAGTGGTGAGGTCTGCGCGCAAGCCCTTTATCATGGACAAGCCCTCACCGCAAAACTTCCCAATGTCCGTCGTGAAATGGAGTTTGCTGCCATTGAAGAACAAGATCATTTGGCATGGTGTGAGGACCGTTTAAAAGAGTTGGACAGTCATACCAGTTTACTCAATCCAGTATGGTACGGTCTTTCATTTGGTATGGGGGCAATTGCAGGGATCGCTGGCGACAAATACAGTTTGGGTTTTGTGGCTGAAACTGAACGCCAAGTGAGTCTTCACTTGCAGCATCATATCAGTCAACTCCCTGCTCAAGATGAACGTTCGCGTAAGATCTTGGTACAGATGAATGAAGACGAATTACATCATCGTGATACAGCTTTAACCGCGGGCGGTGTTGAACTTCCAATCCCTGTTAAAATTACCATGACTGCCATTTCCAAACTGATGACCAAGACCAGTTATTATATCTAATGACAATATCCAAAAAATAAGCCCTTGAATTGGGCTTATTTTTTAACATCTTTTTTTCAACACATTAAGCGTTATGAATAGTTAAATGCGGAACAAAACCCATATTTACCTAGATTGAATATCACTCTTCGCCAAATATCAATTGGGCACTATTCGGAGCCAATTTTGCAGTTTGTAGTGGCAACAAAGATGGATTGAAGGGATATTGTTTTCCATCAAATTTTAACATCACTTGCCCATGCTTCGGTGTATATATAAATAGTTGCTTCCAACCGTTGTGCATATAACTGGTCACATATACAGGTGTGTCTACCAAAGTTGTTTTGCTTAAAAACTCAAACTGCTGATTTTCTCCACCTTTAAAGACCAGCATACTGCAACCACCTGAGCCACACCAATCCAGTCCATTAAGCAAAACAATCGCATCCTCAATTCCATCTTGATTCAGGTCATTGAATGCGACATTGAATGTAGACTGCCCCTGAGTATAAGCTTCTACTTGCTGTTTTAAATGTATGTCACGCTGTTGCAATGACTGCAGACGGCTTGAAGAAAGCTCAGGCTGTTGGAGTGATTTTTCATGAAGCGCTGTACAGGCTGTTAATAATAATGCAGCACTCATTAAAATCATTGATTGAATGTTCAAATGTACTCACCTTATGCGGGTAGATCAATCACTGGAAATTGATGAGGTGGATAGCTGAATCGGGCATCTTGCCAAAGATCAAACATTGGAATTTTAACGTCTAAAGCCAGTGGAAGTTTTTTGGGATTAAAATGCATCGTATTTAACTTGGTTCCCCAAGCGATTAAATCAATATCTAAAGAAATATGATGAGATGGTCGGGTACGTCCAGACTCTGCTTCCATCTGTTTTAATTGAAAAATCATCTGATCGACAGACAAATGACTTTTTAATAAACAGGCAGCATTCCAATAATCCGCACCAATTCCATCACGACAGGGAATTAAATAAATAGGAGAAAAAACTGCTTCTCCCAGTTTTTTAATTTGAGTCAGCGATTTTTGAAAATGATGTTGTGGTTGATTATTACTGGCTAGCGCTAGAGCGAATATCGTTTCGGTGGCGTTCAAGACGAATTCCTACAGAATTTGCTTGCGGGATAATAGCAGGCTTACGGATGGTAATCATAATCGATTCAATTGCAGGAAAGGTAGTGAAAAGCGCATTTAATACCAGTTTCGCAGCATGTTCGATCAATTTTGGGGCAGCATCTTGAATCACTTTGGCTGAAATATCACAAATCTCTGCATAATTTAAAGTATGTTCAAGTTCATCTGAATTTGAAGCTTGCTCTAAATTCGTTTGAATATGCAGATCAAGCATTAAAGGCTGGATAATTTGACGTTCCCAGTTAAAACAGCCAACGACAGTATCGACTTTCAAACCTTCAATAATAATTGCATCCATGATTAAAAAAATTCTCTTGTTCAATGAAAAACCCTTGCGAAAATGTATTGACCAAGACTTGAGTCAAATCTTTGAAATACTTCTCACAAGGGGCGCTTAATATTAATGCTTTAATAATGATGCCGGGTCGATATTTTGAACCATCTGTAAACGTTGGTCAGCATAAATATCCGTATAGGGTGCAAGCACTCGCATAAAACGATCAAAATACAGCATTTGCTTGAACAGTAAAGCGAAATCGCGTGGGAAACGTATACCATGACGCTCTCCGACAGCAACCATATCCATCATGATATCGTTAAGATCAGATGGATTCGAAGTCATGATTTGCTGAGGATCAGCGAGCAATACACCACTAAATAAACGCTCCAAATCATCTGCTAAAACCTGAGTGTCAATTTGGGTACTGGTCATGCCCATTTGCAGCATATTTTCAGCCATCAACTTGTAATCGGTCTTTTGCAATGCATCCATAAATGCCATGCATGCTTGCCAGACTTCCGGTTTTAACTGTCCAACGATTCCAAAGTCGATAAAGCCGATTCGTCCATCTTCTAGCAACATCAGGTTGCCTGCATGTAAATCTGCGTGGAAAGATTGACACAGCATTAAACTGCCAAACCAAGTATTCATTGCTGTAATTAATACCTGTGAAGGATCTTTGGCAACTTTTTTGACAACATCAAAATCGGTCAATGGTACACCATACAAACGTTGCATGGTCAGTACACGACGTGTTGAAAATTGGTGATATACCTTAGGTGCTGTCGCAGCAGTATTGCGAGAAATATTCAGATAATTGACAAAATCATCTAAATTTTTTGCTTCTTCAATAAAATCAACTTCACGAACCATACGTGTTTTGATTTCTTCAACAATATCGGCCAAAGAAGCAAATTTAACTTTAGGAATGGCTTTTTCCAAAACCTTGGTCGCCCAATGCAAGACATTTAAATCAGTATAAAGAATGGTTTCAACGCCTGGCTTTTGTACCTTAATGACTACATCTTCGCCAGTAACTAAACGTGCAGCATGTACCTGGGCGATGGATGCTGAGGCCAATGGCTTTTCATCAATAGAAGCAAATATCTCTGCTAAGTCACGCCCCGCGAACTCTTGCTCCAACACCCCTTTCACATAGCTAAATGGTAAATAAGGCGTCTGATCCAAACAGCCTTGGAACTCTTCAACATACTCACGAGGAAATAATGAGGGTGTGCTGGCAATAAATTGACCTAATTTAATATACGTTGAACCTAATGATTCAAAGGTTTCACGCATCAGTTTGGCATTACTGGGTTTTTCTGTGGCATATTTAATGCCTGCTTTCGCTGCAATTACAGCCGTTTCCCCAACGCGGGCGACTGAACGCAGACCATCGAGAAAGATATTATTTTTCATAATGTCAACATTAAATTGAGTTTGTTGGAGTTTAACAAATTAATCAGCATTTGCAGTATGGCTAAGCTGACAGTTTGTACAATCTTGATCTTTTTCAAAGGCTAAAATTCGTTGTTTCATTGTTAAACCATCCCAAAGCAATAATTTTTGCTTGAGTGGTGTCTTTCCCAGACCTAGATATAAAAGTGCATGATGAGCCTGTAAACTGGCGATAACATTTGGCGTTGTTGCCAATACGCCTGTGTCGGCACAGCGTAAATTTTCATTTTGCTGTTGCTCTTTGGGAAATAGGCATTCATAACAGGCTGAATTCCCTTCAGCCATAAACAACTGCCCTTGAAAACCAATTGCTGATGCGCTAATCAAAGGCACTTGAGCATGTGTACAGGTTTGATTGACCAGATAACGTGTAGCAAAGTTATCACAACCATCAAGCACTAAATCTTGTTGTGAGATAAGCATTTGTGCGTTCTGCTGATCAAGTTGGATGGTATGATGTTCCACTTGGATAAATGGGTTAATCTGTCGCAATCGCTTGGCTAAAATTTCTGCTTTATAGAAACCGATATCTTGCTCGACATAAGCAATCTGTCTTTGTAGATTACTCATTTCTATAATATCTGCATCAATCAGACTAATTTTACCTACACCTGCGCGCGCCAACAGCTCAGCTGTCATACAACCAATGCCACCACAGCCAACAATCAGAATATTGGCGAGCTTTAATTTTTCCTGCGCCTCTAAATCCCAGCCATCCAATAAAATCTGGCGTGAATAAAGATACATTTCAGATTCGTTCAGTTCTAAATCCATATCCATCATGTACTAACATCAATTCCACTCTACCCATATGCAATATAACATTTTCAAGGTTTATCACGTAGAACATTGTAAAATTGAACCCAAAATAACTGCTTGAACAACAGTATTTGCTCAACTGCGGATCAAAAGTAGAAAGTTGCTGGTTTATTTTATTTATCGCAAATATTTTTCAAGTATTATTTCAATATTGAAAATTTATAAATTTCATTCTACATTAGTTTAGAAAAAAATTTCACACTGAGTATGGCTATGGAACTTGACCGTTACGACAAACAAATATTAGAAATATTAACCCATGAAGATATTAACTTAAATGAACTGTCAGAACGTATAAATCTATCGGTGAGTTCAGTACACCGCCGCATCAAGCATTTGATTGAAACGGATATCATGACCAATCTAAAACGTGATATTAACTTCGAAAAATTAGGCTTTAAGCTCCATGTGATTTTACAGATTTCACTCAGTAAACATGACACAGATACATTTGCAAAATTTTTAGAAGAACTGGAAAATATTCCAGAAGTAATCAATGCCTTTTTAGTAACGGGACAAACCGCAGATTTTTTGGTTGAAGTCATTGCTAAAGATATGGAAAACTACAGTGAGATTTTACTTAAACGTATTGGTAAAATTGATCATGTGGTTGCACTACACTCAAGCTTTGTGATCAAAGAATATAATCGAGTATTTAACTGTACCGGTTTATTGAATCGGGTTTAGTTGCTGATTCTGTGCTGACATTCTACAAAAATGAAGGATCTCTCCTCCCCTTATGTGGGTATGTCATGCTTTCAAACCAGAATTTCTTTAATTGTTATTTGTTAATTTAAGTAGAAATGAATCAAACTGCACTTTATCAATAAACTTTAAATCGATATTGCTTCCATCAATAAAAAAAATTTTCGCCTGATGGATATTCCCTTGGATGGTTTCGACTTCCATAAACTTGATGTTTGCTGAATTGATGTATTTATCTCTATATTTTACAAGCACTTTTTATCCTTAAGAATGAATCAGTTTGAATGATCAACCGTTCATCTAAAATTAATCAAAAATGAGATACAAGTCAAACATTTTTAAGTAAATGTTAAATATACGATAGATTAAATGCTTCTATGTTTAATAAATTAAGACTTATTCAAGCTTCAAAACTTAGGATGTATGCGTTATAGAGATAAAGTAAATCGTTACGCCTCTGATCATTGCAGCTAAAAAACAACGATAAGTTATTGATTTTATTTATTATAGATTATTTCCCACAGCATATTTAACAAAGGAAATCGAGCCATAAAAAAAACGCACTAGATAGTGCGCTTCTTTTGTAAAAATCAGAATTAATTTTCTAATTCAGCCAGAACTTCATCTGTAAACTCAACGTTGGTATATACGTTTTGAACATCATCTAAATCTTCAAACATATCAATCATTTTCACAATCAGTTTAGCTTGATCTACATCTGAAATTAATGCTTTGGTTGAAGGGCTCATGACCACTTCTGCATTGTCAGACTTTAAGCCCGCAGCCGTTAGAGCATCTTGTACATCACCAAATGTTTCAGGGGTAGTAATCACCAAGATTTCATCTTCATCGACTTCGATATCTTCAGCACCTGCCTCTAAAGCAATGTCCATGATCTTGTCTTCTAAAGAAACATCCTCAAAAGTAATTTCACCACGCTTTGTAAACAAGTATGCAACAGAACCTGCTGTACCTAAGTTACCATTGGTTTTAGAAAAACAATGTCGAACATCTGGCACTGTACGGTTTAGATTGTCGGTCATCGTCTCCACGAGAACTGCAACACCACCCACACCATAACCTTCATAAGTGACTTCTTTTAAATCATCATTATCGTCCCCACCAGCACCGCGTTGGATTGCACGGTTGATGGTGTCACGTGTCATATTGACAGAAAGTGCTTTTTCAACAACAGCACGTAGACGAGGGTTACTGCCTGCATCTGGACCGCCGAGTCTGGCAGCTGTGGTTAATTCACGAATATATTTAGTAAAAACTTTACCACGCGTCGCATCTTGTTTTGCTTTACGATGCTTAATATTGGCCCACTTGGAATGACCCGCCATGCGAAATATGCTCCTGTAGATTGGCTTTATGCCATATCAAATTGCAGCAATTCTAACATAAGCACTTTTTTATGAGAAAGTGCTTATTTTTTAGTTTTGATGCAAATTAAGAATTTTTTGGCTCAGGAATTACAATATCCAATCCTGTATGCTCTTTATATAACCGTTTAATTTGTGCGAGATCTTGATCTAGATCAGTTGGATAAATTTTTCCAAAAATTCCACCTTGCTTGGTTTTTGAATTTGCGTACATTAAAACTATCGGTACACCCGCTGCTTTTGCAATATGCCAAAAACCCGTACGGATCGGCTTACGTGCTTCACCACGTTCGGCCCGTGTCGCTTCAGGCGCAATCACCAAATTGAATTCATCCTGACTTTGAAACAATTCCACCATCTGCGCAACAATGTCTTTATTTGATTTGCGATCGACAGGAATTCCACCAATTTTTTCCAAAATGGGTTTCATGGGTCCTTTAAATAGTTCTTTCTTGATCAAAGTATGGATTTTGATGTTATAAATTTGAAATATAGCAAGTGAAAGAACAGCATCCATCATAGAAGTGTGCTCAAAACCAATAATCACTTGTTTTTTTTCAAGTACACTTTGATCTACTTCATAAGACCAGCCAGAGAGCTTGAAGGTAAGTTCTCCCAGAAACTTTTTCATATAACCTGTATGCCTTAAAAATTAATTCGAGGATTGTCTAAGCAAAAGCAAAAAAAAACAATCACAATTACGCTTATTTTTTTACACTTGTATATTTTCATATGGGCACAATCAACTTTTCTTAAACCAACCACAGTATGAATAAATTTATTTATACACATTTGCAAAGTGTCTGACATTTATCATGCTCAGAGGCAGAGGTATAGGCATTACAACCTGATACCTTTAAACGGATGTGAATCCCTGATAATGTAAAAATTTTAAATAAAACATTTAAAACATAAACCAAAGATTGAAGAATAAAGCCTTTTATATCCTTCTGTTGATATGCTTATTTCTCAAGATAGCCCGAATGTCTATCCATGTTAAAAACAGCGAACTCAACATCAATTTAAAAGTAATTTATGAAACATTCTTCTGTTTTATCCTATGAAGAGAATTTCATATTTAATCCGTTCTTATTATTGCTCTAGTATTTTCTGTATGCCGAGTTATTTTTAGCATCAATTATTTAATATAAAGTTTACCTGAAAAATAACATAACTTAAAAATAAATTTAGAAATACTAATTTATTTTTAAATCCTTAACTCTCAACTAAAATAATGTTAATTTATCAAAAAGTAAAACTATGTCACTATTTTGCAATAT